>JBLNDE010000043.1:0-93643 GCA_050261335.1 Bacillota bacterium | reverse complement strand
CCCGTGCGCCAAATTCGAACGAGGCGCGCCGCAAGCGCGCCGTCCCCGGAGTGCAACACCGGCAACCCTGGAGAGCCCCTGCACGCTGAAAAGCAGCGCGGATTTCTGGCGATCTACTTAGCGGGCGAACCGATGGAGGCCGGCTTCGCGGGCCAGGCGCACCGCCTCCTCGTGCTCGCGCGTGGTTATCGGGCGGTCGAGGTGTGGATGCTCGCGGGCGCGGTACTCGGGCCGGTACTGGGCCATGATGTTGATGTATGTGTCGGGCGAGATCTCCTCGGCGATGAACCGGACGATCTCGGCCGTCCCGGCGAGCCCTCCGGGCAGCACCAGGTGCCGGACGAGAAGACCGCGCCATGCGATGCCGTCCTCGTCGATCTGAAGGTCCCCCACCTGGCGGTGCATCTCCTTCAGCGCCGCTTTCACGACCCTGGGATAGTTCTTCGCGTGCGAGTAACGCAGGCCTGTTTCAGGGTCGGCGTATTTCACGTCGGGCATGTAG
This sequence comes from Bacillota bacterium, assembly GCA_050261335.1. Lineage (GTDB taxonomy): Bacteria > Bacillota > SHA-98 > UBA4971 > UBA4971 > UBA6256. The sequence goes on along the minus strand of JBLNDE010000043.1, from coordinate 93,141 downwards.
ATGTCGATAACCCCGTCGAGCAGCTTGAGCGCGGCGAGCGACTCGTATCCGCCGCAGTTGTACACGAGGGGCACTTCGAGACCGCGCTCGCACGCGATGACGAGAGCGGCCAGGATGTGCGGCATGTAATGGGTGGGTGTCACGAAGTTGATGTTGTGGCAGCGCATGTCCTGGAGTTCGACCATTATGTCAGCAAGCTCCGGGAGCGAGACGGTGCGGCCCACCCGCATCTGGCTTATGTCCCAGTTCTGGCAGAAGACGCACCTGAGATTGCAGCCGGTGAAGAAGATCGTGCCCGAGCCATGGGTGCCTACAAGAGGATCCTCCTCGCCGAAGTGTGGGCCGTAGCTGGATATCTGCACCGTGTCGTCGGCCCTGCAGACGCCGCGCTCTCCGGCGAGCCTGTCAACGCCGCACTCGTGAGCGCAGAGGTCGCAGACTCGAAGTCTCGTCCAGGCGTGGTCCTTGCGCGCGGCAAGTCCGCCCTTCTCCCAGAGATCCCTATACATGCCTGTGTGTCTCACCGAGAACCCCTCTGACTCAGCCCACCTTCACGGCTGGATCCTGCCGCTGCGCCACGGGGAAGGAATCACGACAATCGTATGATGCCCCGCCTCATCCTGGGGATGCAAGAGGAGGTAACCCTAATGCGTGCGCCTGCTGAGGCTTTGGGAAGGTTTTCTTCCCATGTCCGCGACATAGTGTCGCGGCAGCGCCCTTCGAATTCAGCAGGACTCATGATCTCACCTACATCTCGCGTGGTCAGGAGAAGACTCCGCACGACCCGCGATGATCAGTAGTTCATCCACAGAGATTCTCTTCTCGGCTTCTTTACGGAGTGGCAGTTCTTGGCAGGAGCCTCGACACAGCGCCACCCGGCATAGAGCTCATCCATCAGCGGGCAGCGGTATCCCGATACTGCGACTTTGCCTCTTACGCTCCTGAGGACCGCCGCCAGATCCCGATGCTCATTCTCCGTCATCTCGAACCTGTACGCCTTCGCATCGCCGCGCGACTCGTGGGGATAGGGCGGGTCACAGTAAAACAGAGTATCCACGTCGTCGTAGAGTGCGATGATCTCAATTGCCGGACGGTTTTCGATTTGCACGCGGAGAAGCCTCTCGGCGATCTCGGGCAGACCCTCGACGCTACCGAGCCACCTTGACACGACGCCGGACATTCCCGCGCGGCTCGTTCTCTTGCAGTTTGCCCAGCGGCCAAGGGAAGCCGTCTGTGCCAGACCTGTTCTGACCTGTCTTGCCCTGACGAAGAACCGTCTTGCTCTCTCTAGATCCGACAGGTTGTCTGGCGGCGCCTGGACCGCCAGGCGGAATTCTTCTCGCGAAAACGGCGTCAGCGCGATAGCCTTGACAAGCTCGTCGGTCTTGTCGCGAAGCACGCGGAAGAAGTTGACGACCTCGCCGTCAAGGTCGTTGTAGGTCTCGACCGGCGACGGCTCTCTGTTGAGAAGGACGGCAGCCGATCCTCCGAACGGCTCGCAGTAGTGATGCGCAGCGGGAAGGAGCGGCAGCAGCCAGTTGAGGTGGTTGTATTTGCCACCGTACCAGCCGAAACAGATCTTGCGCCGCTTCCACGGTACCCTGATGACGCGCTCCGCGTCTCCGGTTTCGCCACTGAGCGGCAATCTGTGTAGCACCGAATCCACACGCTGCCCCTCCTTTGCCAATACCAACAAGTATTATACCATAGCAGTGCTTTCCAGGATCATGTTTCACGCCTACCGGCACACTCGCACAGCTTTCACGGACCCGCGCCGGGTCGGGTCTCCCGCGTGCCAGACGTGCGCAGCGAGGTCTTCTCGTTCTGCGACCGCACAGCCCCGCCATAGCCCCGCCTCATTCCCATCATACATCCCCTCCCGAGAAGACGCAATCACCCGTTCTGGCGAAGCTGCGTTCGCATATTTGCTGTTCGTGTACCATTCGCCTCAGGCGGCAATGCGTTCAGTTCCTTGCAGTCAATAGGTACCCTGCGTTCGTTTGCCGCAGTAGAAGCGTCTCCTCTTCGGCCGCCCTTCCATCATGGAACGTGCAAACAACAGGTCTCGTTGTGCAGACCGAGCCGGAAGCAGGAATCCGGCGGGCGGAGGCAAATAAGTGCGACAGGGCCGATGGGCGAATCGGGCGGACTCTGGAGCCCGCTTGCTCAGGACCGAACAGGATTGAACGAGGCTGGACGGGACTGGCCCGACCAAATCGGGACGAGGAGGGATTTGCGGTGACTCTCGGGAAAGCCGATGCGGGAAATCTTGCTGTGTCCTACTTCGATGCCGGGTTCAACTGCGCCGAAGCAACACTGAAGGCGGTGTGCCAGGTTCTCGGGATGGAGCACGACCGCGTGCCCGCAATGGCCACGGCCTTCGGAGGCGGGATCGCTCGGCGAGGCTACACGTGCGGAGCGGTGAGCGGTGCGGCGCTCGCGGTCGGGCTAGCGCTGGGGCGCACGGATGCGTCCGGTCCAAGGGCCCCATCCTACGATACGATGGGCCGTTTCCTGGACGAGTTCGTCCAGAGGTTCGAGACCGTCATGTGCAAGGAGATCTCCGGCGTTGATTTCCTCACCGAGGAAGGGCAGAGAGAATACAAGGAGCATGCCCACACCCAGAAATGCTGTCCGGTCGTGCGTTTCGCGGCCCGCAGGACATGTGAGCTCCTGGCCAGTGCCAGCCAGCGAGGTGCGGGCGGGGCCCAGAACGGTTGATGCGCATTGCACGGGGAATGCGGGGAATGCAGGGAGAACAGCTCTTGGGGCACAAAAATGGAGCGGATGACGGGATTCGAACCCGCGATCCTCGGCTTGGGAAGCCGATGCTCTACCACTGAGCCACATCCGCTCGTCAGACTCCGTATGCTATTGAAGGTCTCCGCCTGACTCTAGTATATCCCCAACACCGACCTGCGTCAACCACTACTCGGCATCCTAGGCCCAACGCCACTTTGCAGGCTACGGACGGGTTGCAGGCGAATTCAAAATGGTGGTCGCTGCTGGACTCGAACCAGCGACCTCTACGATGTGAGCGTAGCGCTCTAACCGACTGAGCTAAGCGACCACTTCAGGTATTGAGCTGCCTCGCTTACCGGGGCACCGTTATTATACCCCAGGCCGGCTCGAAAGGCAAGAGGGGGTTCAGTGCGCTTCAGCGCGCCGTACCTCACCCCGGCCCGCTACACCATGCCACACGATACCGCATGACACCGCATTTGCCGCGGTGCGCGGAGCCGGTGCCCGGGATAGCGAGCCAAAACACGCGTACAAAACAAATGGCGCTCCCAGCGGAATTCGAATCCGCGTCGCCGCCTTGAAAGGGCGGTGTCCTAGGCCCCTAGACGATGGGAGCGCAACTTCTATCAGCCTTCCTACAGGCACTTCGTATGCTATCACAGAAGGTGCGCCAGTGTCAAGACCGGCGCGGCCGACTTGTCGTCGGTCTGTGATCGTGGCAGGATCATCCTGCATGTGAGGCCATCCCTTCGGCGACCGCGGTCGGTGCTCTTGTGGTGGCATCCTGGGTAGTCACGAGATATACGCCTGCTATTGCCAGGAGACCTCCCAGGCCTTTCATCCATGAGAGCGGCTCCCCAAGGAGCACGGCGCCGCCGAGCACTCCGAAGAACGGCACCAGATTGAGGCAGCTTGTGACCACCGTGGACCCCAGGTGCTTGAGGGCAAACAGGTACAGGATGTAGCTCAGCGCAGAGCATATTGCGCCGAGATAGATGATGTTCAGCCATACCACCAGGCCCCACGTCGCGACGGGTAGCCCGTCGTGGAGCGCCACCGGCACCAGGAACAGCGTGCCTGCGAGGGTCTGGTACGTGTTCAGTGTGAGGTTGTCGTAGTGGTCCAGGAGCGGCTTATTGAGCATGGTGTAGGCCACCCAGGCGCATGCCGACATGAACACCAGGACGTTTCCCAGCATCGCCCTGCCCGACAGCGACGACACCAGGTCAGCCTGGGCAACTGCGTAGACGCCGGCGCACGACATGGCGATGCCCGCCCACTGCAGGGCAGTAACCCCGCTGCGGAGGAGCACGACCACGACAAGGGCGTTGATGACCGGCGCGGTTCCGGTGACGAGCGAGGCGGTGCTGGCCGAGGTGAGACGAAGGCCGCCGTTTTCGAGCATGAAGTAGACTGTCACGCCAAGGACGCCGCCGATCAGCACGCGGACGGCCCCGGACGCAGGCACGGTTGCGCGTGGGTTCTGGTTCTTTCGCCGGGATCGGCGTGCCTTGGCCCGCCGGGCGCCATGTCGTGCCGAATACAAGGCTAGAAAGATCGCGCTCGCCAGCACGTGTCTTGCGAACGCCACCTGGACCGGCGTGAGACCTCCCACAAGGAGGGTCTTGGTGCTGATGAAGGATAATCCCCATACCACGGTTGTGAAGAGGATCGCCGCCAGCGCGGCGGGCCGCCGCGCGTCTGCGCCGTGCTGGGTTGGTACAGAAGGTGCAGAACGGGTTTTTGTCATGGCTGAAAGGTCCTTTCACCGTCGTATGTTGCGTCGTCTGGCGCCCGCCGGGTGCCAGGCGGAGTCGTAACCGGGGTTGGCCGTCCATAGTCTTCGCTGGTTCCGCAACGTGTTCGGGTCGCCGGCGTTCGCGCAACGGGGTCCGTGACACTCGATGGAGTGGTGGATCACCATTTGCCATTGAGTATGGCGCTATAGGTTCGCGCCATCTTCCCTGACTGTGTCGGGGCTCGCGGTGCTTGCCAGGGCGGGGCGCCTGGAATTTGGCTAGCCCACGCGCCAAATTCGAACGCATTTCACGGCACGCGCCGTCCCCGGAGGGCAACAACGGCAACCCTGGATATGATGATGATATCACGGTTGAACCTGTCGGGAAAGCGGTTTGCGCGGGTCGCATCGGCAACCAAGTATGGCGCCATGGGTTTATACTGCTCTGTCACACGTGGACACCCGGGTAATCCTGTCACGTGAACTGACGGCTGACGTGCGTCACGGGTCCGTCCTCAACCGTTCCCTACGTCATCTTTGAGAGCTATCCACTGATGCACGTCACTGGTTCCGGCCTCACCCGTTCCCTGCATCACGCATGCAAGGGGAAGGATGACGCACGTCACTCGTCGAAGCCGACGGTTGGCGACGCTGCGGGGGCCGGGACGGGCTTTCGGTGCCTGAGCCCACGGTATAGTGAAGAGAGCGCGAAGGCGGCGCCGGAGACCATGACGATGGTGGCCCCAGGCGTGAGGTCGAATCCATAGGAAAGCCACAGGCCCGCGAGGGTGAATGCGGCCCCAAGGATGCTCGAGAGTGCCATCATCCTGCCGAGGTGCACTGTGAACTGTCGGCTGATGGCTGCAGGGACCGTGAGGAGGGCTATCGTCAGGATGAGGCCCACGACCCGCATTGCCATCACCGCCGTGAGGGCGATGAGGGAGAGCAGGACCAGGTACAGTCGTTCCACAGGGACTCCGAGCACGGAAGAAAACTCTTCGTCGAAGGAGATGGCAAGGAACTCCTTGTAAAGGACGACCACGAGCAGGATTATGACGGCATCGAGCACGCCCATCAGGGCGATGTCGCTGCCCGGGACTGCGAGTATGCTGCCGAAGAGATAGCTCATGAGGTCCGCCGAGTAGCCGGGCGTGATGTCGATCAGGATTATGCCGAGGGCCATTCCCATCGCCCACATGATGCCGATGGCGATGTCCACGCCCTGGCGCGCCCGCCTGCTCACGACGCCCATCGCCAGGGCGGCGGCGAGGCTGAACGACACGGCCCCGACGACCGGGCTCGTCCCAAGGAAGATCCCGAGGCCGATGCCGCCATATGCTGCGTGAGAGATGCCACCGGCCAGGAAGACGATCCTGTTCACCACCACGTAGGTGCCGATGATCCCGCACGCGACGCTGACCAGCAAACCGGCGGCCAGCGCGTTTCGCATGAACTCGTACCGCAGCGCCTCCAGCATCACTTCCGGACCTCCTCGTGCGTGTCCAGCACCCGGTGGGCGAGCCCGTGCGCGATGAGGTCCACGGGGCACTCATACGCCACCTGCAGCATGTCGCGGGTGATGGCCCTGGAATTGTGGTACACGAGCCTGCGGTTGAGGCAGGCGATGGACTTTACGTAAGCCGAGATGACACCGACGTCGTGCGACACCATCACGATGGTCACCTTCTCGTTCAGGGCGCGCAGCAGGTCGTAAAGCCCCGCCTCGATCTGGCTGTCGAGGGCGGCTGCGGGCTCGTCCAATAGAAGCACCTTCGGCTCAGCGGCGAGCGCCCTCGCTATGAGCACCCGCTGCCTCTGTCCCCAGGAGAGGCGCCCGATCTGCCTGTCCTTCAGATCGAGCATCTCCACGGCGTGGAGCGCCGTGGCGGCGACCACCCGGTCCCTGTCCGTGTAGCGTCTGACGCAGCCTGTATGCCCGAGCCGCCCCATGAGCACGACGTCCCACACGCTCACGGGGAAATCGCGGTCAAACGATGAATACTGCGGCACATACCCGACGAACCTGCGCCCCTTTCGCGGGCTTGTCCCCAGCACCATCACCTCCCCGCGGCTGGGCTTCGCCAGCCCGAGGATGGTCTTGAGGAGCGTGGTCTTGCCGCCACCGTTCGGGCCGATGACTCCGATGAAGTCGTATTCGCGAACGACGAGGCTGACGTCCTCCAGGACGGGGGCGCCGTCGTAGTGGACCCAGACGTCCTCGAGGCGGATGACCTCGTCGGCTGTGCCTGTGTCGATGTGCGTCTTGTGCATCCAGAGTCTCACCATCCCCACGCCGGGAGGCCGGCTGCCAAGCCAGCACCGGCTTGCCGGCGCGTCCTGGGCCCGGGCTGCGGTCCTGGACTGCGACCTTGGGCCTGCGCTGCGAACGAAGCACTCACCGAATGATCCCTCTCGCCCGGGCCGGCAACACCCGCCCGAGCGTTTCTTTGCAGGAGCCTCACAGAGAGGATCCTGCGCCCTGACGGAGCGACGACGCCACGATGCCCTGGCCTTCCCGTGCCACGGCGCCAAGGCGCCGCTACCGGCCGCCGATGGCCTCGACGAGGGTCCGCGCCACCGCTCGGAGGTTCGCCGCCCAGTCCGGCGCGAGCGGATCGACGGTTGCCACGCGAGCGCCGATCTCACGCGCGAGCACCTCGGCGGGCCTTGGGCTCATCTGCGGCTGTACGAAGATGACCTTTACGTGATTCGCCCTTGCCGCGTCCACGAGCGCCGCCAGCTCTTTCGCGCTGGGCTCCTTGCCCTCGACCTCTATCGGCAGCTCCTCGAGGCCGTAGTCCCTGGCGAAGTAGCCCCAGGCAGGGTGGAGCACCATGAATCGCTCACCCCTGACGGGCGCGAGGGTCTGGGCGAGTTCTGCGTCGAGGGCGTGCAGATCCCGGAGGAACGCCTCCTTGTTACGCTCGTAAATATCGCGGTGGGCCGGGTCGACCTTCGCGAGGCCGCGGCAGATGTGCTCGGCCTGGATGCGGACGAGCCTTGGGGACAGCCAAACGTGCGGGTCCTCGTCGCCCGAAAGCTCGATTCCCGACGTGGAATCCACGACCAGCATGCCCCTGTTGGCGGCTGCGATGCGGGGCATCCACGCTTCCTCGAAATGCACACGGATCCGCACATACATCTGCGCGCGGGCGAGGTCGCGCATCTGGCTCGCCGTAGGTTCGTATGTATGGGGGCTTGCGCCCGGCGGGACCATTACTGACACCGCCACCCTGTCGCCGCCGATGCGCTCAACGAAATACGCCTGTGGCAGGATGCTCACGACGATCCCGAACCTGTCGGCGCTGGCGCCACGGCTGCTGCTACCGGAGGCTGCCTCACACCGCGACATTGCGGCGATGCCGCCAGGGCCTGAAGGCCCGAGGATCGACAGCAACGTGACGATGGCAACGATAAACGGGACGACGACGCCGACAGGGGCAGCAGTCGCCGGAACAATCGCCAGGAATCTGGTTCTCACGGGGCGTCGCCGCCTCTCCTGCACACGCGCGTGCGACCCGGAGCGCAGCCCGACCGGACGACGCACGTGGATACGCGCTACTCCCGCTTGCTCTGACATTTCGGACACCTTCCCACGAGTTGCAGCCAGTGACCTTCGACCTCGAAACCTGTCTCTGAAGCTACAGAGTCGACCAGGGCCGTGAGGTCGCAGCCCTGGAACTCCACGGCCCTGCCACACGCGACGCAGATGAGATGGTGGCGGTGCCCGGGCGACGCCGGGGCGTAACTGTGGCATCCGTCAGGGAGGTGCAGGCGCCTCAGAGCACCGATATCCGCGAGGATGTCGAGGGTGCGGTACACGGTGGTGAGACCGATCTCCGGGCATTCGGCTCTGGCGTGTTCGCATATCCGGGCTGCGTCCAGGCGGCCGTCGGTCGTGGCGAGAACGCGGAGCACCGCGCGTCGCTGCCGGGTCAGCTTGAAGCTATGAGCCTTCAGTTGCTGTTCGAGGTTTTCCAGGGCGATCACTCTCATTGCACCCCTAATTGAACATGGTTTTCATTTAGTACTTTACGCCCCTCCCGTGGACGTGTCAAGGGCAAGCGAGTCCCCCAGGGTCCCGGAGATGCGTCAGGGCCCGCCCGGAGGCCCGAAGATGAGGTTTGCAGCAGGCTCGAGCGCTCTCATGACGTACTGATTCAGCGCCACGGCCGGGCGTGCGATCGTCCAGTAAAAGCCAAGTGCTGCCGTCATCAGATAGATCACGAGGTACACGCCAAGCTCTCGCCATCGGTGGCGGCGAATGAGGGACGGGCCGTCCACGAGGAAGAGAGCGACATACGCAAGCGCCAACCCCACAATCGTAAGAGCCATCGGGCTTCCAAGTCGACCTCCTTTCGGACGTGTCAGCGCACGCGCGGAGGTTTGAGGGAAAGCCCGGTGCGCCGCAGGCTCGCCCTGACTTCTATCGTTACGGGAAGCGCCCGGTATTCCTGAGGCCAGCGGCTCTTCAGCGTTCGCCACAGCCTGGGTGCTGTCCTGTGGAGCGCCGGCCCGAACCCCGCCAGGTCGGTGCCGTAAATCCTGGTCTTTGCCACGGCTTCCGCGATTTCGTTGCGCACGGCCTCTGCGAGGCGCCTCTGGAGGGTCGCCATCGCGCGCTCCGTCGTGAGGTCACACTCGCAGCCCTGCTCAGCGAGGTTGCCCTCCAGCCTCACCCTGACCGATCCCTGCAGCTTGCCCTTGTCCAGCCGCGTCCCGACCTGCGCGGTGGACCTCGTCACATCGAGCGCGACCGACCGTCCACAATCCGGGCATTCAACCGTCACGGTCCCGGCCTGCACCTTGTTTCTCATCCACATGACGCCGCGGGTTTCGCGGGGGTTGAGTTCGCCGACCAGCTCATCCCTGTAAACCACCCCGGCGCCCTGCAGCCTGGCGGTAGGAAGCACCATGGGCGTCCAGGCCTTCGGCTGCTGACCTTCCGGAACCGGTCCCGGCCGGGCAGGTTCGGGATCGGGACCCATGATGATGATGGGGACGAGCGTGCACGCCGTGTCCCCTGTGAGGTCCACGAGGATCGAGTTGATGGTGGGCAGGTTACCATACCCGCTTCTGGGCGCAACCCGGGAGATCCCGAGGATTTCGTCTCCGAGAGAGTTTTCGAGGATACCCTGAGAGCGCGTGACGATCTCCGCTGCAAGCCCCCGGCTCATGAGCACCAGCGTGCTTCGGCGGATCTCGGGGTCGCGGTCCCAGAGGTCGAGCACCTCGAGGATGCCACGTCGCATGAAGTCTTCCCCGAGGATCGCAGCGGTCTGATGGGCCCAGTATGGGTGGCGAGGCATCTTGACATCAAGCTCATATATGGCGCCGGCGAGGGTCCAACCCGTCCCCACGCCGATGGATACCTGCCGACCCGGGGCGGCGGCCCCGCCAGCGGCGATCCCCGCGACCATGGCGCGCGGCCTGTGAAACTCAGCGGTGACGCGGAATTGTGTTGTTGCCTTGCCTGCTTGCATACGCCCGCCGACCTGCTCTTCCTCGGGGCGAAGGACATCCACCCCTGCTGTCGCGACTATGGCAAGCTGGTTGATCTCCCGGCGGTCCCAGCATCCCGCCACGATCGCCCCGGTCGCGACTACGACCCCCGCCCAGATGGCAAGGGCGACGATCGCATCTGCGGACGGCCGCCGGGAGCGACGATGGGATATCGGCTCCCGGTCTTTCAGTGGGTGCACAGCTCGCGGTGTTGCACGCGAGGACGGCGCCCCAAGCAGGATGCCTTGACAGAATCCGGCCAGTCTGGCAGGTGGCCGATTCTTGACGCGCCCCGTGCAATCACGGGCAACCTCTCCCAGAGGCGAGAGCATTTCAGTATCCTTACTTGGAAAATGGGACATTCCTCGTGCCACCGAATGCGAACCCGCCCTCACCACAGTTTGTTGGCGGCCGGCGCGCTTTCTGCCTCTTCTCCTCGGCCGTGAACGCCTCCGACATCCACGACGAGGCTTTCCAGTCTGGGTGGCATCTTTCCACGGACCTGGAGACGCGCCTTCCCGCTGCCTGGCGGCGCGCCGCCTTCCTCGAGCACGCGCTCGGTTGTGGCCTGCTGGCGCCACCTTGCGGCGGCCCTGGGAAGGTCGAGCCTGGGCTCGATCCGGCGGACGTTCCTGTACCCAATGAGACGCGGCCTCAAGGCCATCGCCCACCAGGGTGCCCTGAACACTATATCCAGATGCTCGGAGGGCACCAGGGGCGCGAGGCCGGTGAGAAAGGGAACGCCGAACGACTTCAGTGTCGCAAGGTGAATGAGGATCGCGAGAAAGCTCGCCAGCAGCCCGAAAAGCCCGAGGACCCCGGCCACCACTGTGAGGGGCAACCGTATCATTCTCGCAGCCACGGCGAGGTCGTACGAAGGGAGAGCAAAGGTTGCAAGGGCCGTGAGCGCGATGGTGATCACCATCGCCTCGGATGCAAGCCCCGCTCTCACGGCTGCTTCGCCTATGACGAGCGCCCCGACGATCGTCACCGCAGAGCCTATGGGACGTGGCAGCCTCACGCCCGCCTCGACCATGATCTCAAACGCGAATTCCATGAGCAATGCCTCAACGATTGCCGGGTATGGCACACCCTCGCGCTGCTGGGCGATGGCTACCGCGAGGCGCGTCGGAACGAGTTCCTGGTGATATGCGGTGAGCATCACGAAGAGCGCGGGCGCCACGACCGCCACGATCAGACTGAGCCAGCGGAATAGGCGGACGCCCAGGACCACCGGCCACCGCATGTAGTAGTCCTCCGAGGATTGAACCAAGAACGGGAACGTCATCGGGACGACGAGCACGAACGGCGTTCCGTCAGTGAGAATGGCCGCCGCGCCCTGGAGGAGTTGCGCTGCCACGCGGTCAGGCCTTTCAGTGTGGGCGATCGTTGGAAAAGGCGATAGCGGCGAGTCCTCGATGAGTTCCTCGATGTGGCCGCTTTCCATGATCCCGTCCACGTCGATGTCGGAAAGCCTGCGCCTTATGAGTCCCAGGAGATGTTCAGGCGTGAGCCCGTGTATGTATGCGATGACCACGTTGGTGCTGGTGAGCCTGCCGATGCGGACCTGCTCCATGCGCAACCGCGGGGTGCGGAGGCGTCTTCTGAGAAGGGACGTGTTGGTACGAACGTCCTCGGTGAACCCTTCGCGCGGCCCGCGGACCACCGACTCGACCTCGGGCTCGGAGACGGCCCGGCTCGGCCACTGCTGTACAGAGGCGACGAGCGCCTCGCCCCATCCCTCGCCGAAAACAGCGGCCCGGCCCTCCAGTATGCTGCCGATGGAGTCCTCGATGAAACCCACCCTCTGCAGGCTCATCGTGGTGATGCTCGACTCGGCCAGGTGCTTCGCCGCCGCGCCGATGGGCACGCCACCTTTCCCCGCCGGCCCCGTGGCGAACCCCTCGATGAGCGCTCTCACGATGTCGCGGTCCACCGCGTCCTGACTTATCAGGCCGTCGATCATCGCGAGGCCGAAAGAAACCTTGCCGGACTTCACTTTACGAACGATAAGGTCCGCCGCGGGATCCAGCATCTTCTTGATGGCGTCGAGGTTCTCGTCAACCCCAGGGTAGACCGGGGTCCGGGGCGGCCCGCTCTCAGGGGCGCCTTCGGGCCGGCGGCGGGCTCCGAGATGCCCTGCCAGCTTCTTAAGCACTCTTCCGAGGTGTTGCAGCCTGCTCCTCAATGCGCCAGAACCTCCGCGAATTAGTATTTCACTCCGGCGGAAGCATAATCACCGGGACCTGGTGGGCGTGGCGGGCCAGAGCCAGGCTGGCTGGAGGTCGTGGAGGTCTGGGTCAGCAGAGGGTCGGGTACCGGCACCGGATGTGCCAGTGGCTTCAAGGCCGCTGTTGGCGGGGATACCGCTGCAAGGGTGGCCGCGAGGAAGGAGGAAGGAGCGGATGGCGCAGCCGCGCATCTCAGGCTGGGAGTTAGGAGCGCTTGCGTTCTTGCACACGATAGGCACCTCTACCCTTCTCATGCCGTCGGAGTATGCGCTCCAGGATACCTGGATGTCCATCCTGATCGCAGCGGCGGCGGCGCTACTGGCCACCGTGGTGTGGGTGCGTCTTGCCGCGCGCTTTCCCGGCAGGACTCCGTTCAGGTACGCCATGGACGCGCTGGGCCCCGTGTTCGGGACCATCGTCTCGTTCGTGTTCATCGTGTACCTTGTGCACCTTGCCGCGCTCGTCGTGAGGAACATAACTGAAATGTATTCCACCTCAGTGCTTACCAGGACGCCGCCGATCGTCTTTTCGGGGACGCTGGTGCTGTTCTCGGCGTGGCTGGTGCGAGCCGGGCTGGAGCCGCTCGCCCGCGTGGCGGATCTCCTCGCGCCGCTTGTGGGGGTCGTTGTGCTGAGCCTCGTCGTCTTCAGGTTTGCTACCCCGGGGCTCATGCAGGGCGCCCTTCTTTTGCCTGTGCTTGAACGCGGGATGGTGCCGGTGTTGCGTCAGGCCCTGGCCTTGCTCGCCTTTCCTTTCGCGGAACTTGTGACCTTTCTCTTCCTGATACCGGCTACAGCCCACCCCGCGCGCGCCGGGAGGTTCCTGGCGGGAGCGATAGTCATCAGCTCGCTTGTGTTGGCCTCGGTCTTCATCGGGAACCTGCTGTCGCTCGGACCCAACGAACTCGGCAGAATGAACTTCCCGAGCCTCGTGTCCATCCAGCAGGTTCAGCTTGGCCAGTTTTTTCAGCGCATCGACGTATTGGGTATCTTCGTATGGACTGCCGGCTCGTTCGTCAAGCTGGCGGTGTCACACTACGTTGGCGTGCTCGGGGTCGCCGAGATGTGTTCCCTTGAAGATCCGCGGCCTGTGGCCGGTCCTCTCGCGTTCCTCATTGCTACGTTGTCCATCGCAGTGTACAACAACCTCCCCGAGATGACCGAGTTCGCCCTGCGCGCTTTCCCGCTGTATGCCCCGGTGGTGCAGATAGGACTGCCTCTTGTGATGCTGGTGGCGGCGTCGGTTCGAGCGCGGTCCCGCAGACGCGGCAGGGCCGCGGCGCGGAAACCAGCGAAGGTCGAATGACAGCGGCGTCATGTGTGGTTGTCGGTACGGAGGTGATAACCTCGCTCGTGCTGACGGCCACGGTGAGCGTGTTGGCCCTGCGGTTCACCAAGCCCTCTCCGGCGCTGGCGGTCGCGCAAGTGGCGACGCCGGTGGTGGCGCCGGCGTCCGTGGCGGCGCTGGTGCTGGCCGGACGGAACGCCCAGTGAGGCTACGCCTTTGAGTGAGCCGACACGGTAGGCGTTGGGGGGGGGGGGACGGGGGGCAGCCGGCGCGCCCAGGGAGGCTACCCAACAAGCTGGAACCCCAGCGTGGCGAGGTCACTGCCATAGGCCCATGCCACGAGCCCAAGCTCCCGGGCGATGACTGCGCTGGTACAGTCGGTGAAGGATAGCTCGTGGTCGGAATACCTCAGAAAGACGTCCCAGGCTTCGCCCTCGATTCGCTCGGACATCCACTCAACGTGTAGTCCGTGCGCTGCCCGCGCCTCGGTCAGGGTCTCGCGAAAGGCCACAGTGGCCTTGTGGCTCACCTGGTAACGTAGCCACGTGACGGTTTCGTCGATAACATAGTTGGACGTGACAACGAGCGCGTGCTCCGCCAGGAACCTCGAGAACGCGCTTCGTGCCTTCGTGTGGTTGACGTCCGACTCGACGAGAAGCGCGATCCATGCACCGGTGTCAGCGAAGAGCTTCACGGCCGAGCACCGCCTTCCGGTAGACGCGGCGAATCCGACGAAGGTGCGTTATTGGCGATAGACCTCTTCTGTGCGTCAGGCTTGTTTGCCCTGCGCCGGGTTCGCGGTGTGGCGTAAAGGTCCCGGTCGTGCCGCTCGCTTCCGTCCGAGACGGCGCTCTGGAACTCCATTTCCAGTAGCCTTGCCAAAGGATGGATTGCCGCCTTGCTCTTCTCGCGCTGCTTGACAAGATACTCCTCCAGAGCCTCGCGGATGATAGACGACTCGGATCGTCCCGTCGCCATAGCCAGACTGGAGAGCTCCTCGTCTTGGTCTGCTTCCAGGTATATCTGTTTACGCCGTCGGTCTCCTCGCGACTCCATCAGGCCCCACCCCCGATCCTAAGTAGATCGCCATAAATTCGCGCTACTTTTCAACGCGTGAATCCTGTCCAGGGTTGCCAGTGTTGCCCTCCGGGGACGGCGCGCTTGCGGCGCGCCTCGTTCGAATTTGGCGCTTAAGGCTAGCCAAATTCTCGACGCCCCGTCGTGCAAGCACCGGCAACCCCAACACCCTCAGGAGAAGTGGCGCAAACTTATGGCGCCATACTTAGTGTCCAATGTTGCGTTGCCCGACGTTCCCTCTTGCCTCCATCGATAAGTATAGTGCCACGCATAGTGTGGTGTCAAATATGAATGGTGCCATAGCATCACGACATCACAAACCATGCAACACGTTTTCTTCCTCCTTTCGGAGCTGATGACGGGCTGCCGGTGTTGCACTCGGGGACACAGCCCCAAGTGGAGCGCGGTGCCTGCTCTCGCAGCATGCGCTCTATGGTATACTTGTGTTTGGGCGTGCGCGCCAGGACTCGTCCTCTGCGCCTGGCCGGCGCGAGACATGGGGCACTGTCCATGACAATACAAGAAAGGATGGGCATCGTGTGAGATCGGGACGTCATTCATGTCATGCAGAGCCACAAGAGGTGACGGCTACTGGCAGTGCGAGCATCGCCGGCAATGTGGACGCGGACGGCCGCTGCGGCCAACGCGATGTCCCAGGAGTAGCAGGCGCGGAAAGGAGGGGCACTGCCAGTCGAGCGGGCCTCGAAAGCGAGGGTGGAAGCGAGGGTGCGGTGCGGGCCGAGGGCACCTTCAGCACGGACGCCCTCGGCGGTAGGGTCATGGAATTGTGCATGGGAATCCTCCGCCGCTACGCGCTGCCTGACGGCGTCATCGAGCACTCCGTCAAGGTCGCCGAGGTAGCAAGGTTCATCGCCGCGCGACTCATCGAGCGAGGCAAGGACTTGAACCTGGAGCGAGTAGTGGCGGGAGCGCTCCTCCACGATGTGGGGAAATCCGACCGGCACGCGCGACGCCGCGCGCGCAACCACGCGGAGGCATCCGCCGAGATCGTGCAGGCCGAAGGCCTGCCGGAGCTGGCGGGGATAGTCGCCAGGCACATCCTGGACTCCATCATCAGCGAGGAGGACTACCCCCGCAACTGGGAGGAGAAGGTCGTCTTCTACGCGGACAAGGTCGTTACGCGCCGGTTGGTCACGGTGGAGGAGCGGTTTACGGACCTGCACGAGAGGCGCGCCGACATAACGGACCTCCTTACGGCTTCGCTTCCCCCGACGAAGGCTCTCGAGGCCGAGATATTCGCCGCGGCCGGGCTTACCTGGGACGACCTCGTCTCACGTTTCGGCGGCAAGTGGGTGGTCGGCCGATGGTAGCCGTTGCTCAGTAGTGGCCGAGGAGGCCGCGCGCTTTCGCTGCCCTCTCGCACGCCGAGAAAACCACGAGCCCGACGGCGAGGTAAGCGGCTCCCACGACAAGGGCGGTCAGCACGTCTGCCGGCGGCAGCTCCCACAGGCGCTTCCCTTCCGCCATGACTCTATAGATAAGGCCGTTTCCCATGGAGAGCGGAAGGAACCTTGCCCACGGTATGCGCCAGGGGATGACGAGGCACCCGATGAACGCGAACTGGATGATCTGGAAGAAGGCCTGTATCCTTTTGAACACGAGCGCGAGCCCGCCCAGGGCGAAGCCTGCGCCGTACGCCCCAAGCACCGTAATGATGAGGAGCGGCGCGATGCTCGCAACGTCGAGGTTGAGCCACCGGCCGGTGGTGGCCATCATGGCGAAGAGGAAAACAACGGCTGCGACCAAGTTTACGAGGAAATCCACTATCAAGCTGAACGCGCACACCCACTTGAATCCCGCGGGGCAAAGATAGAGCTGCTCGAGCGTGCCCGTCTGCGCTTCGTTGATGAGATCCCACGAAAGACTTGAGTAACCAAAAACCGCGAGGGTCCACACGAAAAAGCCCACGATCGTTCCCTCGAACGTTCCGTCGAGGGCGCGCGACGCCGATGCGGCAGCGAACGCTTTCATGCCGAAGAACGCAAGGCAGAAGACCATATAAATGGATATCAGTGCGGACACCGTGTTGAACAGGTACCGCTTCATCATGGTGACATTACGGCGGGCCACCGCGGTCAGGGTATGCGCGAGTTGCACTGATTCTCCCTCTCCTTTCGGACGATCTCGAGGAAGACCTTCTCGAGGTCCGGCTCTTCCGGCGAGATCTCTTCGATCTTCGCGCCCGCGTCGCGCAAGAGATCCATTAGCGCGTAGATGTCGTCCGGTTCTGGGAGCCTCAGCCGTACGTGGGTCATGTGGGACGAGCTTTGCAGCTCCAACCCGGAGAAACGCGCGGCGAGCTCGGCCTCAAGCCCTTCCGGCGCCGGACCCCGCAGGGCGAGGCGGTATGCCCTGGTCTTGAAGATCCCCATCAGGTGTTCGATGGAGTCGTCAGCGACCACGCGCCCCGCAGCCATTATGATGACGCGCTGGCAGACGTCCTGGACCACGTCCATGTTGTGGCTGCTCAGGACGACTGTGCGGTTTTCCTCCCTGGCAAGGTCTTTCAGGGTCTCGCGGAGCTCGTATGAGGTCTCGACATCCAGCCCGAGCGTGGGCTCGTCGAGGAAGACGAGGGGTGCGCGCTTTGCCAGCGCGCAGACCACCGCGGTCTTCTGCTTCATACCCTGCGACAGCTTGCGGACCTCTACGTCGCGCTTGTCGGCGAGGCCGAACCGCTCGACGAGGTGGTCGAAGTAACGGCGGTGTTGCCGTCGCGGCAACCCATGGATGCCGGTGAAAAACTCGATGTTCTCCCGCACGGTCATCCTCCAGTAAAGGTTGCGGCTTCCCTCGAGGACCGCGCTCACCTGGCTGAGGATGCCGGGGTAGTGCGAGGCGACGTCGCGGCCGAAGATGACCACCTGGCCCGAGGTGGGGCGAACGAGGCCAAGGATGCACTTGATGGTGGTGGTCTTCCCGGCACCATTGGGGCCGAGGAGGCCAATCACTTCTCCGGGCGCCACCCGGAAGCTGATGCCGTCCACCGCCCGCACGTCTTTCGATCCCCTGTCTCGGAACACCTTCTCGAGCCCCTCTATCTCAAGGGCGATCTCGTTCCGATGCTCCACGAGCTCACCTCCCATCATAAGCTGACTGAAGTATTTGCCATATTCGCGCCATGTCCTTCTCAAGCGGGCAGAGATCCTCTACTGCGCCGGCTGCCCCCATGCACGACATAGACATCTGGATCGATCGCTTCTGCCACGCGTCCAAAGGCAAGGATGATGAACATGACGCGCTGACTTCTTCCCGTTCCGTGCATCATGCGTCTCCCGGGCAACTGCACGTCTGGACGTTCCCTGGGCGTGGGTCTCCCAAGGCCGGAAGTCGCGCTGCCGGACAAGCCCGCCGATCCCGCCAGGCCCGCCGGGCGTGTGAGGCTGGATGTCCCTTCGTATCTGACAGAGCAGCAATAGGAATCACGTGTTCTACGTCGAACCTATCACTGCGGAGGAGGCGGTCGATCATGGATTCGGGGAAGCAGGGGGAGCAGGGGGACAAGATCAGAGCGCTGTGTGACCATGCTTTCAAGAGGGGCGCGAAAGCCGTGAGGCTTGTAAGCCCGTCGTCGGTCGTGACGGGCGAGTGGGTGCGGCTGAAATGCCAGTACGGATGCGACGGGTACAACCAGTGCCTCACGTGCCCGCCCTATTCGCCGACGCCTTCGACCACGCGAAAGATGCTGGAGGAATACGATACGATGATCCTCGTGCACCTGCCGGGCGACTGGAGGCGGCTGCGGGAGATCATGGCTTCACTGGAACGCGAGGCGTTCCTTATGGGATTCCACAAGGCTTTCGCTATGGGATCGGGGCCGTGCCACCTGTGTGACCCGTGTCCCCAGCGTTACCCGTGTGTGCACCCTGAGGCCGCCCGGCCGTCCATGGAAGCGTGCGGCATAGATGTATATACCACCGCGCGAAATGCAGGCTTCGCCATCGAGGTCGTAGCATCCAGGGGTTCTGCTACGAACTACTTCGGCCTTCTGCTTGTGTACTAATTGCCTCCTAACTTTGTGCACTGAGCGCAGACCCATGACATCCCCGCACATGACAGCAAGTGCCATGTGCGCCATCACTTCCCTGCCCAGCTACGCTCCGCGTTTGAAGGATCTGGGGCTCTTCTCGGCTAATTGAAATGTGGCTGCCACTTTCCAGGTTTGGGCGCTTGCGGTCTGGGGGCCTGCGCTTTGGGCACTTGCGGCGAGTTGCAGGCTTCCGGGAAGGCGTTTCTGGGAGGGCGTCTCTGGAAGGACGGCAGTTGCCTACGCAATCACCTGCGCTACCTACAGCTATCTCCGGGCGAGCGCCGCCACGCGACACCGGGATGGACGCACCGTCCAACCGAGGACCGTCGCGATGACTGTGGGCTGGGGCGAATTGCGCAAGGGTAACGGCAAGCCGCCAGGCGCAAGTGGTAGACGCCGGCGGACCCGTTGTGCCACGTGAAATTCCCTGCTAAAGCGGGAGCTTCTTGGAGGGCTAGAAGGAGGAAGACCATGAACAAGACAGCACTCTTTCCGCTCGTACGCACCAGCAGCAGCACCGGCCTGCACACCGATGCACCTACATGCACATGCACGAGAGCTTACGCACACACCCGCACATTCACGCGCCTGTTCGCAGCAACACTCAGATTCGCGCGTGGGGTTGCGCTCGTCGCTCTGCTCGTCCTCGCTCTTACAGGGTGTTCCGCCGGTAGCTTTGGAGATCCTCCTCTGCCGCCCTCACCGCCTTCCGACCCTGGAGGGGGTGGGGGAACGCAGCCACCTCCTGCGGAGCCGCCGCGCGTGTACGGGCGAGTCCTTGGACAGGTTGTCATGGAAAACGCGTATGCGAGCCGCACGGCATCAACTTCTGCAGCGCCCGGCGTGGTGGTGCAGGGAGCGGTCCGCACGAGGCCTCTCGCCGCGCCTGGTGGTCCAACCTACTCGCCCTCGGATTTCCTCGCGAGCTTCCGCCCTGGCGCCACTGCTGACCAGATCCGCGCCACGGCCGAGCGGCACGGCTATAGCGTAAAGCGTGTCATCGAGGGCACAGGCATATATGTCATCGCCGTACCACGTGGCACCGACCCTGCGCGGGCCGCCGAGGGGTTCAAGGAGGACCCTCTCGTTAAGCATGCGCAGCCCAACTACACGGCCCGCGTGGGCGAGGTTCCGCCGGCTCCGCCGGCTCCGGCGGCTCCAGCGGCTCCGGCGCTCCCGGCATCTCCAGTGGTCCCGGCGGCCCGGGCGACCCCAGTGACCCCGGTCCCGGTTGCCCAGGTGGCCCCGATCGCTCAGATTGCCCAGGCCTCGACGTCCGGGACCGCGGCGCTCGGGACGGCCCGGGTCGCGCGCCGCGTCCCGAACGACCCGTATTACCCGCGCCAATGGGCGCCCGAAGCCATGAGCCTTCCATACGCCTGGGACTTCACCACCGGTAGCTCGTCCGTAATAGTGGCGGTGATAGACACGGGTGTCCAGACCGACCACCCGGACCTCGCCGGCCACATAACCGCAGGCTACGACTTTTACAACCGCACCACCTACGTGCGGGACATCAGCGGCCACGGCACCCACGTCGCCGGGATCATCGGCGCTCTCACCAACAATGGTGTTGGCATGGCGGGCATCAACTGGAACGTGCGGATCATGCCGCTCAAGGTCGCCGACGACTCCGGCTCAGGCTACCTCGACCTCTCGATGATCATCGAGGCCCTGCGGTACGCCGCCGACCACGGCGCCAACGTCGTGAACATGAGCTTCCAGATCGGGGACGCCACGACGGGCGAGGACCCTTTCATGGACCAGGCCATCGAGTACGCGTACAATAAGGGCGTGACGATAGTCGCCGCGGCGGGCAACGACGGGGAGCCGTGGGTTGCGTACCCCGCGCGCGACCCCAGAGTGATCGCCGTAGGCGCTGTGGGCCCGGATCTCGCTCGTGCCACGTGGAGCAACTACGGCAGCGAGGTGGACGTGGTCGCCCCGGGTGCCGACATCCTGAGCACCTGGCCGACCAACTCCTTCGCCAATGCCTCGGGGACATCGATGGCCACGCCGCACGTGGCGGGCCTCGCCGCCCTGATGATCGCCTCGGGAGTCAGGGGACCGGCCGCGGTGGCGAGGGCGCTTCATGAGACGGCTATGGACCTTGGGTCCCCTGGGCAGGACAGCGAGTATGGATGGGGCCTCGTCAACGCCCACGCCGCTGTGACCGGCTCGTCCATAACGACGATGAAGGTCTTTGCGGGCGAGGACGACGGGACCACGCTCACATACCACAGCGCCATGGCAAGCCCCGCCCCTGGCGGCCTATATGAGGTGCGAGAGGTTGAGGCCGGCTCCTGGTACATCTATGGTTGGATCGACGTCAACCACAACGGCATCATCGATGATGGCGACTATTATGGACGCACCCCGGGGAGGATCACCTCGAACGGGGACACGGTCACCGGGGTGAACCTGCGCGTGCGGATCAACGCCGGGTCAGCGCCCTCGGCGGGGCTGGCGGGCTCCGCAGGCTCGCAAGGGACCGCAGGGTCAGCCGGGTCGGGTGCCACGCGTCCCGTGCGACTTACGGTGAGAGGCTCTGTGAAAGGAAGGTGAGCCCCATGTTGCTGATACCACGAAGGCTCCGGACGGCGACAAGGCAATGCACCGGGGGCGCGCACATCGAAAGCGCACGCACCCTGCGTGAAGCCACCGAGGGTAGCGTCGCCCGAGGCAAAGCTACCAAGGGCGAGGCTCCGCAGGGCAAGGCTCCGCAGGACAATGCTTCGCAGGACAGGCCCGCGCAGGGCAGGGCTCGGAGCAAGGCCGCTCAGCCCCAAGCCATCCAGAGGGAAGCTACCCGGGGTCAATTGATTGCAGGCGTGGTGATGATCGTGCTCATGTCGGCGCTCTTCTCCGGTTGTTCCGCGAGGGCTTTCGAGAACCTCAAGACCCAGGTGGGCGTGAGTGAGGTCCGTGTGGACGGCCGCACCTTCAAGGTTTTTACCCTTGCGGCCCTCAATACAGGCGAGGACCCGATCAGGCTCAGGTTCTCAAGCGGCATGCAGTTCGACTTCGTGGTGACGTCTAAGGACGGCACCGAGGTGTGGCGCTGGTCGTCGGGCAAGGCGGCCATCATGATGCTCACCGAGCGAGAAATAGCTCCAGGGGAGCTGGCCGTGCACTCGGTCGTCTGGGACGGCACCGACTCAGCCGGTGCTCCCGTCCCGCCCGGCGAGTACGAGGTGCACGCGGAGATCCTCACGAAGCCGAGCCTGGCCACAGGCAGGGTCGGCTTCGTGCTCGGGAAGAGGTAGCAAGTAGTCCTCCATGGTGGCCTGCAACCGCTGCCTCGGAAAGGGTGACAATATCAACCCTCTTTGCGTCTCAATCTGGGCCGGCTTGGGCTTTCACTTTAAGAGATGGAAAGTACGTCTTGTAGAATCCGCGGTCCCTTGACAGCAAACGGTCTGCACACGTGAGGGCATGCCCACCGATGATGAAATCAGTGACTATATGCTGTCGCGGCGCGATGGTAGCACCGCACTGAATGCAGGTGATTCCTTGAAACTTCCCGCAGCGGGCACACTGTAGTTGGCCGGTGCGCCTGGAAACGTAGTTCTTCCAGGCAAGGGCGGCCTTTTGCAGGGCCTCCGGGCCGGAAGGCACAAGGCGTATGCCGGTATCTGAAAGGAACATGTTCATATCACGAGGGGTTTCGAATTGGCAGAATAGCTCAGCATAGACAACCTCGCA
Organism: Bacillota bacterium; assembly: GCA_050261335.1. Taxonomy (GTDB): domain Bacteria; phylum Bacillota; class SHA-98; order UBA4971; family UBA4971; genus UBA6256. Next base: position 70,808 of record JBLNDE010000043.1, on the reverse strand, counting down.
AATTACCAGGGAACCTTCAGAATAAGCCTGGTCGATGAGAGCCTTTGAGGCTTCGCTATCAGGTGCGTTAGGGACCAGTATATCCAGCAGGACGTTGGTGTCTACGGCGCTAATCACTCGGACCCCTCATTTCCTCGATCAGCTCATCGGTGGTGCGCCCCGCCTTGTTCCGCAAGAATCCCACGTAGCGGTCAAAAGGGGATACACTTACATGCTTCTTTATCACGTATCCGGCTGGGGTCTCGCGGATCTCGAGCACATCGCCCGGCCTCAGCCCTAGCTTTTCTCGGATCTCGACCGGGATAGTGACCTGGCCCTTGGACGTAACTTTGGCTCTATACATCTCGCATCGCTCCCGTTGTAATGCCTCTAGGAGTTCGCTCCAAACCCCGTCGTTCTTCAGTGGACACGACTTTAGCGCACCGCCCATCAAGGTGTACAGGACGCCCTAATAGGCTCAGGAGGTGGTCTGGATCTCTAGCCTGGGGTAGCTCTCCATAGGTGCCATCGCCCTCCATATGTAAGGAGTGCAGGTCCTTACTACCAGAGTAATACACCATGACGCTCGTGTCAATGAGAGATTCCGGGTTCCGTCCATGTCCATGCGAAGAGGCGGAGGCCTGGCATTGCCAGGCCTCCGTGGACCGAACCCTCTCGGAGGGTGTGTTCCTATCTCACCACGATGTTGACGATCTTCCCGGGGGCGTAGATCTCCTTGACGATCTGCTTCCCGGCGACGTGGCGAGCCACGGTGCCGGCCTCCCGGGCGGCGGCGAGGACCTCCTCTTCCGGCGCGTCCCTGTGCACCTGGATGGTGCCGCGCAGCTTGCCGTTGACCTGCACGGGCAGGGTCACCAGCTCCTCCTCGACCTTTGCGGGGTCGTATTCCGGCCACTTCGCCGTGAACACGCTCTCCTCGTGCCCCAGGCGCTGCCACAGCTCCTCCGCTATGTGCGGCGCGAACGGGGCAAGAAGTCTTACGAGCGTCTCGATGCTGTCCCTGTCGACGGCGCCGTTCTCGTCCACCCAGTCGTTGAGGAAGTTTACATAGGACATCAGCGCGCTCACGGCCGTGTTGAGCTTGAACGCCTCGAGGCGCTGCGTCACCTCCATCGCCGCGCGGTGTCGCTCGCGCTCGAGCGCTGCCGGCGTCCTGCCGGTCGCTCCTGCTCCGGCCGCCGTTGTCGCTCTCGCTGCAGCCCCCACCGCGACCGTCGTTCCGGTCCCCGCTGCTGTTTCTGCTCCCCGGCGGGCGTGGGAGTTCACCAGGTGCCACACCCTGTTGAGGAAGCGGTACATCCCCTCTATGCCGCTATCGTTCCACTCCGAGTCGAGCTCGGGCGGGCCGATGAAGAGCTCATACAGCCTGAGCGAGTCGGCGCCGTACCGCTCAACCATCTCGTCAGGGCTGACCACGTTCCCCTTGGACTTGCTCATCTTGGCGCCGTCCTTGTACACCATGCCCTGGTTGAAGAGCCTGGCGAAGGGCTCGTCGAACCCGATGGCCCCGATGTCGTACAGGAACTTGACGTAGAACCTCGAGTACAGCAGGTGCAGCACGGCGTGCTCGATGCCGCCCACGTACAGGTCCACTGGCAGCCAGGCGTCGGCCTTCGCCGGGTCGCACAGTTGCTCATCGTTCTTCGGGTCGACGTAGCGGATGAAGTACCAGCACGACCCCGCCCACTGCGGCATGGTGTTGGTCTCCCGCTTCGCAGGCCCGCCGCACTTCGGACAGGTGGTGTTCACCCATTCGGATATCGCCGCAAGGGGCGACTCGCCCGTCCCTGTCGGCTCGTAGCGCTCGACGCGCGGGAGCATCACAGGGAGATCCTCCTCCGGGACGCCGACCTCGCCGCACTTCCCGCAGTGCACGATGGGAATCGGCTCGCCCCAGTACCTCTGGCGTGAGAAGACCCAGTCGCGCATCTTGTAGTTGACCGTGAAACGGCCCTTGCCGGCCTTCGCCAGCTTTTCGGTGACAGCCTTCCTGCCTTCCCCTGACGTCATCCCGTCGAACTCGCCTGAGTTGACCATCACGCCGTATTCCGTTTCGGCGTGGTCGAGCGGCATCGCAGCGGCCCTTTCCATGTCCTGTCGCGCCGCCTCCGCCGGGGCGATCACCCTCAGGATCGGCAACCCGAAGGCGGTGGCGAACTCGAAGTCGCGCTCGTCGTGGCCGGGGACGCCCATGACCGCGCCGGTGCCGTAGTCCATCAGCACGTAGTCGGCGATCCAGATGGGAAGGCGCCGCCCGTTGATGGGGTTGATGGCGTAACCGCCCGTGAACACGCCGGTCTTTTCCTTGGTCAGAGTCATGCGGTCCACGGACGATCTGGCCAGAGCGCGCGCGATGTAGTCCTCAACCGCCGCCCGCATCTCGGGCGTTGTGATGCCGGGCACGAGCGGGTGCTCCGGCGCCAGGACCATGTAGGTCGCCCCGAAGAGCGTGTCCGCCCTGGTCGTGAAGACCGTGATGGTGTCGTCCGCCCCCTCGACGTCGAAGGTGATCTCCGAGCCGTAGCTGCGGCCGATCCAGTCCGCCTGCATCTTCTTGACCTTCTCGGGCCAGTCCACCTTGTCGAGGTCCTCCAGGAGCCGGTCGGCGTATGCCGTGATCCGCAGCATCCACTGGACGAGGCTCTTCTTGGTGACCCTGGTGCCGCAGCGCTCGCACTCGCCCGCCACGACCTCCTCGTTGGCGATGCCCGTCTTGCAGCTCGGGCACCAGTTGATGGGCATCTCCTTGCGGTAGGCGAGGCCTTTCTCGAACATCTTGAGGAAGATCCACTGAGTCCACTTGTAGTACTCCGGGGAGCTGGTGTTGATCTCGCGGCCCCAGTCGTACATGGCGCCTATATCGTGGAGCTGGCGCTTGAAGTTGGCGACGTTGCGCGCGGTGGACACCTCGGGATGAATTCCCTTCTTGATAGCGTCGTTTTCCGCCGGAAGGCCGAAGGCGTCCCAGCCCATCGGGTGCAGCACCGCGTAGCCCTGCATCTTCTTGTAGCGGCTCCAGGCGTCGCTCAGCACGTAACCGCGCCAGTGGCCGACGTGCAGGCCCGACCCCGACGGGTAGGGAAACATGTCCAGGCAGTAGTACTTGGGCTTGTCGGGGCTTTCGTCGGTGCGGTGGGCGCCGGTCTCCTCCCAGATGTTGCGCCATTTCTTCTCTATAGCCTGATGGTCGTATCTTTCGACGCGCTCAGGTGCTTGCTGAATAGCCATTTTGAAGTCTCAAACCTCCTCATGGACGCAACCCCTTACAGTCGGCCTCATCACCGGTCCTTGTCACATCGACGGCGACGGAAAGTGGGTTTTCGCCATCGCAAAACCATCCTGAAAACGGCGGTCGGGCGCGTTCTCATGCTGGACGCTGGCGGCTGACGGCCGCTAGAGACGACTAGCTCCTAAAAAGAACCCCCGTCTCCATGAAGAGACGGGGGTCGTAGCGTCACCCTCGTGGTACCACTCTACTTGGCCAAGCACTATCCGCCGTCGCGGACCATCGCCGATTCGCCCAAGAGTCTACCGGCGCCGATTCGCAACACGGCCGCTGCGTCGACTCCGCCGATGCCGCCGGCTCCTGCCGACTCCGCTGATTCCGGCGACTCTGATGGTCCTGACGGCCTTCGCGTTCGCGCTCTTTAGGCCCACTCGCCCGGGCACGGACAGGTGTGCCGTGGCACCGCGCCGAGCCTCCCGGCTTCGCGGCCGCGGCCGAACCTGCGTATGCCCTCCCTTCGTAACGGTGGGATCCGTCGCCGCCTACTGGCGCTGGTGTTGGTGTTGGTGTCGGTGTTGGATGTGGAGTAGGGGCTCCGCCCCGTCGTCCCACCAGCCAGCCAGCCAGCCAGCCAGCCGTTCGGCGTGAAACTCCCGGGCGAGTTCGGATGCGCTCAGGTTACCGCCTTGCACCGCCCGGCGGCTCTCTTGGAACCTCAGGCGCGCCTACTCCTCCCGTTCATCGTCTTTGCCTTGCTATGCTCCTCTTGTTGCTTCGTATTATACCATCTCACGTTCACCTGCGCAACATCGCTTTCTTGGGGCGCGGCGACTGCGCGAGCGCGCGACTGCGGAGTGCGCGGGTGCCTGTGGCGATTGTGCCGCCTAACGCTGGGCTGTGGAAGTGTCACCACTTTCGGCAGCGGGTGCGGACAGCAGGCCGTCCTGCCGCGCGGTCTCAGCAGCCGAGCACCGCGAGGACGTCCCATGGAATGGATGAATATGCAAATAGTGCGAATGTGCCCTGCGTATTGACAGGAAGCAGATCCGACCCTATAATACCCTAAACAAAGCGTTGCTTTGTCCCTGTGTGGTGCTTTGCCTGTCCGTCTTCAGGATCCGAAGGCATCTCTAAGTTTACAAGAGCTTTACTAGACGCCAGGACCTTCAGACGCCAGGCTACGTGACCAGCCGCCAGGGTGCGTAACGACCCCACGTAACGGCTCCGTGGTCAAGTGCGCACGCCGTCAGCGGCGTCAGCGCCCTCGGACCTGTGCCGTGAAGGCTTGGGGTCTCCGGGGGCGGGTCACGCTCACGGGCCGCGACTTACGCTCACGGGTCAAAAGGCAGAAACTGAATACGCATGGAGCACGCCTCATCTCTTCAGAGGTGAGGTAGAGGCGCGACGGTTCAAGAGTACGCTCCCTGAGAAGTGCATCGATGAGGGAAGCGGAAAGGGGACGTCGCCGAAGCCGGCGCCGGCAACAGGCGCCCGGCTGGGGTTGCATCGAAGAGGTGCAAGACTGTCACGGGGGTGAGCCTGAGGCCTTCGTGGAGAGCTATCTCACTTCGGGATAGGTGAGGCTTTTCGTTTCGTTTCGGACCCAGCCCGGGGCGCCGCTAGGCCCTGGTGGCCGTGGAGGCCCTTGACCGCGCGGTCCCCGGAAGACCGTCTCCGCAAGACCCGTGATATGGAGCAGAGAGAAGAGAGAAGGGAGGTACGGCGCCCAGAGGGGGGCGCCAGGCAAGCATGAGGGACCTCGATGCGATTAACAATCCTCGTGGCGAGACGAAGATCATTGATAGTTGTGGGCTTTTCGGGATGATGAGCCTTGAAGGGAGGACGTTCTCCGGCGCTGATGTGATTCGTGCCATGGCGAACATGCACGACCGCGGAAACGGCCTTGGAGGAGGGTTTGCGGCCTACGGGATCTATCCGGACTTCGCGGACTATTACGCTCTTCACGTGATGTTTGATTCGGAGACCGGCAGAGATGCGACAGAAGCTTACATAGACGAGACCTGCGAGGTCGTGCGTGATGAGGACATACCCACAAAGCCTACCGCGGGAATCGGGCCTGCCCCGGTTCTAAGGAGGTATTTCATTATCCCTAGAGGTGGGCAATGCACCCTAAGAGGTGGGCAGGGCGAGGGCCGCCAGGCCTCACGAAATGCCCCGTCCTCCGCCTCCGCCTCCGCTGCCGACGTCGCCGGTGTCGCCGGCGTCTCCGACGCTACCGAGGAGGCTGACGAGCGCATAATCCGGCTGGTGATGACCATAAACATGCAGGTGCCAGACGCCTTTGTCTTGTCGTGCGGGAAAAACATGGGCGTCTTCAAGGGGGTCGGATACCCGGAGGACATCGGGCGCTTTTTCAGACTCGATGAATATGAGGGTTACCTCTGGACCGCCCACGGCAGGTTTCCCACGAACACACAGGGCTGGTGGGGCGGGGCGCATCCGTTTTCGATTCTTGACTGGACGGTGGTCCATAACGGCGAGATCTCGTCCTACGGGACCAACCGTGCGTTCCTCGAGACGCAGGGATACTGCTGCTCCCTGCACACTGACACCGAGGTCATCGCGTACGCCGTTGACCTCCTCGCAAGGCGGCATAGGCTTCCAATGTGGGCGATGGTGAAAGTCCTCGCCCCGCCCTTCTGGTCCTCAATCGACCGGATGGACGAGGCCAAAAGGCGGCTTTTCACCGCCCTCCGTGTAACCTACCCTGACCTCCTCATGAACGGTCCCTTCACCGTTATCATCGCCAACCGCCACATGATGGTGGGGCTGCGCGACAGGGCGGAGCTGCGCCCACTCGTGGCGGCGACCTCCGGGGACATGCTTTACCTTTCGTCGGAAGAAGCGCCCATAAGGCTTATCAACCCCCACCTGGACCGCGTCTGGGTGCCGAGGGGCGGCGAGCCGGCTCTCGGCAAGGTCGGCGCGGAGGATGTTGTGGCCTGCACCGAAACAGGAGCGACACAGCCGGAGCTCGGGCCAATGGCGGCGGCACGGGCCGCCCAACCACCAGGCCGTGACCGGCAGCAACTGCGCGAATTGAGAGTCGGCGCCGGTTGACGTGCCCGGTCGCGGGTGGCATCACCTCTCGCGGCGGGTGGCTCCCGCGGGGGGGGGGCGGCCGACCTACACACATCCTGCAGAGGGCACGGCCAGGGTACTCACCTCTTGCGGAGGGCATGGCTGGACTGCCTGCGTCCCTGCGCGTGCACCCGACAGAAACGAGAACGAGGAGATCCCGGATGAAGAGCTACATCCCACCGCAGTTTACAGTCGAGAGAAACGACCGCCGGTGCAACATGTGCCGGATATGCATCGAAGAGTGCAGCTTCGGCGCGCATTACTACGACGAAAAGCGCAAGACCATGGGAACGCGAGAGGAGCGCTGCGTCGGATGCCACCGATGCTCAACGTTCTGCCCCACAAAGGCGCTCACCATTCGAACACATCCTGCCGAGTTCCGTCCCAACGCCAACTGGCGGCCGGAGTTGATCCTGGACATCAAGAAGCAGGCGGAGACCGGAGGCATCGTGCTCACGGGCATGGGGTGCGACAAGCCCTACCGCGTCTACTGGGACCACCTGGTCCTCAACGCGAGCCAGGTGACGAACCCGTCCATCGACCCGCTGCGAGAACCGATGGAGCTCCGGACCTACCTCGGGGCGAGGCCGAGCCGGCTCGAGCTGACGGGGGGCAGCTGGCCTGTAGGGTTCGGCGAGATGGGTGGGACGCACACGCTACATGGTACGGACGGGGTTCACAGGATTGGGGCGGACGACGCGCATGAGACGACCGGGTTCGACGTTTCTCCGGGCGGGGCTTCGCCCGCTCCCCCGCCGGTGAGAGTGGAGGTCCCCGTCCTCCTTGCGGCGATGTCGTTCGGCGCCGTAAGCATCCAGGTCCACAGGGCGCTGATGCGGGCCGCGCAGGAGGTCGGCACGCTCTGCAACACCGGCGAGGGTGGTTGGCCCGCCGAGCTGCGCGGGTTCGGCAGGCATGTCATCGCGCAATGCGCATCCGGACGCTTTGGGGTGGACGCTGACTACCTCAATGAGGCGGCAATCGTGGAGATCAAGATAGGACAGGGCGCGAAGCCGGGTATCGGCGGGCATCTCCCGGGCGAGAAAGTGACGGAGGCGGTCGCAAAGACGCGCATGATCCCGCCCGGCACTGACGCCCTCTCTCCTGCCCCACAGCACGACATCTACTCCATCGAGGATCTGTCGATGCTCATTTACGCGCTCAAGGAGGCCACAAACTACGAAAAGCCGGTGGCCGTCAAGATCGCCGCGGTCCACAACGCAGCCGCCATCGCGTCCGGCATCGTGCGCGCGGGGGCCGACATCGTGGTTCTCGACGGGTTCCGGGGCGGCACAGGCGCGGCGCCCAAGATCATCCGCGACAACGTGGGCATCCCTATCGAGCTTGCGCTGGCATCAGTGGACGCGAGGCTGAGGGCCGAGGGTATCCGCCACAGGGCGTCCATCATCGCAAGCGGCGGCTTCAGAAACAGCGCTGATGTCCTCAAGGCCATAGCGCTCGGAGCGGACGCCGTGTACATCGGAACCGCCGCCCTCATCGCCATGGGCTGCACGTTGTGCCAGCAGTGCTACACGGGGAAGTGCGCCTGGGGCATCGCGGCGTCCGACCCGAAGCTGGCGGAGCGCCTGGACCCAGAGGTGGCCGCAAGGCGGGTCGTCAACCTCATCAACGGGTGGAGCCTGGAGATGAAGGAGATGCTCGGAGGCATGGGGATAAACGCCATAGAGAGCCTGCGCGGAAACAGGCTCCACCTCCGAGGCATAGGCCTCGAGGACTGGGAGCTTGAGGTTTTGGGCGTAAGGGGGGCTGGTACATGAGCCTGCGGACCGGCTGGATCGACCGAACCGACCGGATCGACCGGATCAGCTCAGGTGACCGCACCGACGGGACTGATTGGACCGGACGGACCGGCTGGACAGGACTGACGGACTGCAGCGGCTGCACCGCGGGCGCCGGGGACGGCCACGCCGAAGGAGGGCGGCAAGGGCGGCGCGGTGCGGAGAGAGCGAGGAGGGCGTTCATGAACGAGTCGGGCACGCTTACCGTAGACGCCCAGGGGCTTTCCTCTTGTGAGCTCAATTGCCTTCTCAGGGCGCACGCTTTGGCCAGGGTGTGCGACGAGATATCTGTCAAGAACGTTGCTGGCCAGCGCTACATCGGGACGAACCTGAGGCGCCGTCTGAATCTGGAGATCCACGGCACGCCTGGTAGCGACCTCGGGGCTTTTATGGACGGCCCGAGGATCACGGTTTTCGGCAACGCCCAGGACTGCGTCGGCAACACGATGACGAGCGGCGAGATCGTGGTGCACGGCCGGGCGGGGGACGTTGTGGCCATGTCCATGCGCGGCGGGGCGATCTTTATCAGGGACGACGTCGGCTCGAGGTGTGCGATCCATATGAAGGAATACGGGGACAGGAAGCCGCTCGTGGTCATTGGTGGGACAGCTCATGACTTCCTGGGCGAGTATATGGCCGGGGGCACCGTGATCATGCTGGGCCTTGGTCTCGCCCCAGGCGAGGGTCACCGCGCCTGCTTCATCGGCACGGGCATGCACGGCGGGCGGATCTTTATCCGAGGGAGCATCGAAGCCCACCAGCTTGGTCGGGAGGTAGAGGTTGTCGACCCCGATGACCGCGATCAGGAGACGATCATGCGCGCAGTCGAGAGGTTCTGCACACTCTTCGGCACGGACTTTGCCGAGATCGCGAACTCGAGGTTCTTGAAGCTCCACCCCAGGTCTCACAGGCCCTACGGCCGGTTCTATATGGCGAGAGAGTCTGAGGGCTGATGAGAACATCGACGAGGGGCGGGCGAAACATCTGATGGGTTGCCGGTGTCGCGTTCGAGGACGGCGCCCCAAGCGGGGCGCGCTTCGCCAAATTCCGGCCCGTTAGGCGAGTGGCCGGATTTTGAGACCCCCGTGCAATCACCGGCACCCCCAAAAAGTTGGGAGCATTTCTGCGCCCTCACTTAGCTGGCGCGTCCGGGTGTGAAAGCTATCCACGTCTTGCGGAGGAGTGCCGTGAGGGTTTCCGGGTCAAAAGACCACCCGGCCATCATGAGACTGCGCTTTTCGAGCGCACGAGCGAGCGCCCATCCGAACGCGTCCTGGCACTCCTGTTCGTACTCGCACAGGGCACCGAGATCGCCTGTGAGAATGGCCCTGGCTGCCGCCCTTCCTGCCGCCTCGCCTGCGATGACCGCGTGGAGGATGCCCGCCCCTGTGACGGGGTGGGCATGTCCCGCCGCGTCTCCTGCGAGAAGCACATGGCCCCTGACCGCCCGGAGTGGACCGCCCACCGGAATGAGACCCCCTGTGCGGCTGACCACGCTCCGCTCGTCGATCCCCAGCTTTTGCATGAAGCGGTGGAGCAGGCGGCGGGGCGAAGACGAAGGAGGGCCTCCCGCCGTCCCCGCCCGCAGGCCCAGGCCGGCAGGCGGGGAGACCTCTCGTGCGCGCGGCGCAACCCCGATGCCCACGCCGACGTTCGCAGTCGCACCCTTTGGAAACACCCAGCCGTAGCCGCCTGTGTACTCCGGGTCGAAGTACACGCGCGTACACTCGATGGGGCTGTCCAGGACCACCTCCACCTGCGCCGCTGCGACGTACCTCGGGTTGCGCTGACCGATAGCCCTACCCACCATGGAGAGCGGCCCGTCCGCGCCGATCACCACCTTTGCGTTGAACGTGCGGATCGATGCGCCCTTTGTGCGGGCAATGATCGTGTTGCCGTCAAGCCCCACCACTTTTATACCCAGGAGGACCTCTGCGCCCGCTCCGACTGCCGAGGCGACCAGGCTACCATCGAAGAGATGGCGGTGGAGCACGTAGCCGGGGAACCGGCTTCGGACCACCTCTCCGGATGGAAAGAATGTCTCCATGTGTTCGACCCTCTGGGCTATGTGCGCTTTGTCCAGCGGGACGTGCCGGGTTATAAAGGCGGGAACGTATTCAGCGCACCGCACCGGGACACCCACGCGCGCCCTTGCGTCGATCATTAGGACGTGTACGCCGCTCGAGGCGAGAGCCTTCGCGGCGCAGGCCCCGGCGGGCCCCGCACCGACCACGATGGCATCATACTCGTGATGAACGCTCGACGACAAAGCTGGAAGCCACCTCCAGTACCTTTTCGATGAGGCGGAGATTCAGGGTGGTTTGATTCTCAAATGTGCCGCGGTGCGCTTCTTTTTCCTTGCCCAGGTCATAGCAGGTGGAGTTCTCCACGTCAACGAGGATGCCCGGTAGGCCGATGCGGTCGAAGTCGTTCCTGTGTTTTGCGAGGAACGCCTCGCAGCAACTGCCGATGAAGCCGGGTGCGCCCCTTGCCTTCAGCCCCTCAAGGACTTCCTCCAGCATCTCGTAGTTCTGGATGGTTATAGGCTCAAAGCCGAGATTGCGCGCCACGGTATAGGCGTCACCTACGGTACATCCTTTGCATTCGGCGCACCCCGAGCGATGCCGGAAACTACACCCGGGTCGCTTGGCGCAGTATGGCAACAGCACTGCTACCGGTGTCGCGCGCGACGAGCACCGGAGAGCGCGAACCACGTCCTCAAACGAGCCGTTGACGGACGAGACGGAGTTCACCTCGTCCGGCGGGATGCCGAAATCCGGGAGACGCATCTTCTCGAGCGCGTCCGCGATGGTATCAGAAATGTCTCGAGGGGCTACTCCAGGGATCCTCCTCAAGTGATTCCGCCAGAAGAACTCCTCTACGAGGTGCGCCAGGATGCGGGCGTCGGCCCTGGCGTTCTTGAGGCGCGCTTCCAGGTCATATATCGCGCGCTTCGGATGAGCGAAAAAGTCCCCTGTGATGAACGCTGACGTCACACGCGACGTGCGCGCGTCAACTACGAGCGCGACTCGGATGAGCCCGCCCTTCGTCTTGCGCATGGATCGCAGTTCAAAACGGGACCTGGGTTTCTGACGGATCTTTCTGACCCAGTCGTCGGACTTGAAGTAGGGCAGGCGTGCGGCGAGAAGGTCCATTTCTGCCGGTGTCAGGCTACCAGGAACGAGATGCATCCCGAGCACGTTCTCAAACGCGGCCGCAAGGGTTGCCTTTATCTCGGGGGCCGCAGGTACGCTTCCGAGTTCCCAGGCAAGACAGGTTACCCGGTCCTTAACGGATTCGATCTCCTTGTCTTTGAGTTTCTCGGTGGGTATCCTGAGAGCTCTCAGCATGGAGTCCACGTCAAAGTCTACCAGGAGCGTGCCTTGAAAGAGGAACGCGCCGTCGAGGTCCGTGCCGCCTGTGCCGGATATCTTGCGCCCCTGTACCTCGATGTCGTTGCGCGGACGAAAGCGGGCATCAACCCCCAGCGCACGCAGGGCGATCACCACAGCATGGCAGAGCTTGGCGTACAGGTCCTCCAGGGATGATGGAATGGATGGGTGACTCTTTGATGCGATTATCTCCCACCCGATCTGGGTCCTGTCCCAGAAAAGCGCCCCACCTCCCGTGATGCGGCGGTTGATCTCGACGCCGCGCTCTTTGCACCAGTCCACACGTACTTCCTGGTCGACGTCCTGATGGTAGCCTACGAGAACGCAAGGCGGGCTGAATTGCAAGAAGCGCAGGGTGTCAGGCACGAGGTCTCTGCTTCTCGCCGTGAGGATAACTTCGTCAAGCGCCATGTTTTCCGCCGCGGTCCGGGCACCTGTGTCGAGAAGACGCCAGATATCGCTGCTACGCATGGTTCACACGCGCTCCTTGACCCAAGATAGGCCGCCGCAAGACCCCTGCTCCAGGCTACTCCAGGCCGAGCTGCGCCTTGATCTCGAGGAGGTCGGATTCGTCAGGCAGAAATGGGTAATTCCTGATGGGCTCACCGGGGCGTTCGTTTGAGAAGGGACGATTGCACGCGATTTCGCCGTTCTTGCCTGGGCAGCCGCTCGTGACAAAGGGCCAGCCGCTCTCCACGACCGCGATGAGCTCTTGTCGCGGGATGCCGAAGCCGGTGATGGTGCCGGCTTCGTCGAAGGAGAAGTCGTCACACCTTGCCATTCCGTGGTTTATGAGATAGCGCGCGACCTGCACCCGGCGATACGACGCAAGCCCGGGCCGGGGATGACTTTCCATGGCCGAACCATGCTCGGGATAAAACGAGAAGAGGTGTGTCAGCGCTCCCATGTCATGCGCTTTCTGGATGGCGGAGGCCATTTCGTGCTCGGTTTCACCCAGCCCGACGATGAGGTGGCACCCCACCATCCATTGCCCGAACACCTCGACCGCCTCCCCAAGGGCTGACCAGTATCTGTCCCATCTGTGAGGGCCCCGCACGCCGCGGCCTCGCAGTCTGTCGAACAGCGCTTCTGTTGCGGCGTCAACCGCTATACCGATTCGGTCGATGCCTGCGTCTTTCATGGCGTGGTAGTCGGCTGTGGTGAGAAGAGTCGGCGTAAGAAGCGCGGAGATGGGAACGGAGGAGAGCGCGCGAATCGCCCGGGCCACCCGCACTATGTCGGCGACCGCCCTTCGGCGGGTGACCATGGAAATACACACGCGACGCACTTCTCCAGGAGAGCCCTCCAGTTGAGCTATGCGGGCCACCACGTCACTGAGTCTGACAAGAGGCCATTTAACCCGAATGAAGCTCTTCTTTTCGTAGCGTCCCCTTCTAGTGCGTGCGAGGCCGCAATACGCGCAGTTGGCGGCGCACCCGTTGGTGTACGTGAGCAGGAGGTTAACACAGTATGCTCTTGCGTTCCGGTAGAATACCCCCGGCTCGAAACCAAGCGCCATCGCTGCGCCCAGGCTCGTTCGCACGTACTCCGGGCTTTCGGCCGCGCCGCGAGCACCTGGCCCTGCTTTGGTGGGAAGCTGAGCAGACGAACGTGTAAGCATGTTGCCCCCCTGACTTCCTTGGAGGAATATCCCACTTGGACAGATATCTCATCATATCTCATCGGACCTGCTGTTCAACAGGTGGTTCAAGGGCGCTCAGCGCGCAGCACACGTCGGAGAATCTCGCTTTGAGGCCGAGCTCGGCCGCAAGGCTGACGACCTCTCTGCCTGGAAAGGCTATTCCGTTGAAGCCGGCTCTTATAGCGAGAATTTCGACATCACTCTTGTACTTACCTCCTGGCCGAGCGCACCCCAGGAAGATGCAGGTCGTGGGGAAAAGATGCCTTGCCAGGATAAAGATCTCGGCGAGCTGTGGGAGTTCAGGGGGGCTCACGTGAGCCATGCGGGTCCCGGCGAGAGGCATGACCACGATGAGCACGAGTGCCTGGATGTCACATGTGGAGAGGGCGCGAAGAGCGTGGACTTCCCCACGAAGCCGACCGTAGTCGAGGCCGAGCACCACATGGGGTGCGACTGGTATGTCGCGCGCCCTGAGTCTCCGGATGGAAGCGATGTAACTTTGGGGACTTGCGTCGAGGTGGCAGACTCTCCTGATGGTGGACGTGCTTCCGATGACATCGATCATTGCTGCGTCGATCCCTGCTATAGCAAGCCGGGAAGCGAGAAAGTCGTCCACGAGGCCTGTGTGCGCTGCTATGCGAAAACCATGTTTCCGCTTGATGTCGCGCACGACCTCAACGAAGTCGCCGAGGGGAACCGACCCGTCCTTATCAGCTCCCCCGCTGAGGAGGAACCCGCGGCAACCGCGGGGTGCAAGCTTATCGGCGACGAATGCCAATTGGGCAGGGGTTATGGCAGGTACCATCCGGCTCAGGATGTGACCATTGCAGTGGTCACAGCCGAGGCTGCACGCCTTGCCGGTGACCGAAACGGACACGAAGTCGAGGGCGCTGTTCTTGTGCCATTCCGTATCGTACCTGATGAAGCCCGGGGTAGAGAAATAGACGATGTCTGGAAAGCTCTCTTTCCTGACTTTCCATGCGCTGTCGAATTCGATTCCCGTCAGGGTCTTCTTGCTGCCGTGGCGCTCCAGGTAGCCGGACACGGCTCCTCGGTAGCGGGACGCGGCTGCCCGGACGCTGTCAGCCATAAGTTTGTGCCTCACCATGGCCATCGCTCCCATAGGCAGAATACCACACTACCGCGCCGGTACCAACAGAAACATGGAGTGCTTATGGCGGGCTCGTGGGACCGTGCGGATAGTGTTTCCTGGCGGGACCGTGCGCTCCGGCGAAACTTGTCGCTTGCGGGACGTCTGCGCCTGCTTTGCCATGAATGACGGGGCGAGGTGGGTCTCCCGAGGCCATGTTCGGCGCGTAGCTGGTTCCGTAGGGACTAGCCGAGTTGTACATCATCTTGGGAGGCTAGCTCGGCCGGCTTCGCTCGCCTGGACCCCGTAAGGGGGTTGCCTGGGCCGGGGGTCCGCGCGAGGGTGGTCCGTAACCAACCAGCATAGTGCCAGGCCTTGTCTCGGGCCTGCACGAATGCTTGAGGCGACGGATGCCTGGCCGCACCTTGCGCAGCAGGACTATGGCGCTGCACGTTGAACTAAATTACGAGACATAGCCGGGCGCAGGCGACCATGGCGGCTTGCGTGCCAGCATTTAAAAAGAAAGGATGTAACCACGACGGACATGGGAAGAAGTGTTGAGGCAACAAGAGCAGGTGTCTCCCAATCGCGCAGGGTATGCGAGATCCCGCCGTTCATAGTGATGGACGTGCTCGAAAAGGCGAAGGAGCTCGAGCGGGCGGGGAGGAGCGTCATCCATCTGGAGGTAGGCGAGCCGGACTTCCGGACCCCAGAGCCTATAAGAGAGGCGTGCCGCAGGGCGCTTGCGGCGGGCGAGACCGGCTACACGCCGAGCCTCGGGATCCCGGAGCTTCGCGAGGCCATAGCCAGGTATTACTCGGAGAAATACGGCGTCGATGTGCCCGCGCGGCGGGTGATCGTGACCCCGGGCAGCTCTCCCGCGCTTCTTCTGGTCTTCGAGGCGCTCCTCGATCCCGGGGACGAGGTCATCATCTCCGACCCTTGCTATTCGTGCTACCCGAACTACATCCGAGCGGCCGAAGGAGTCCCTGTCCGCGTAAAGGTGCCAGCGGAGAACGGGTTCCGGTTCGTCCCCGATGAGGTCAGGTCCCACATCACCCCGAGGACGAAGGCCATTCTCATCAACTCGCCCGCGAATCCCACCGGGAACATCCTGAGCGCTGCTGACCTTCGTGCCCTTGCGGACATTGGGCTCCCCATCGTGTCGGACGAGATCTACCACGGCCTCGTCTATGAGGGACGCGCCCACTCGATCCTCGAGTTCACGGACAACGCTTTCGTCATCAACGGCTTTTCGAAGACCTGGGCTATGACAGGGTGGCGGCTGGGGTACGCAATTCTTCCTGATGAGTTCGTGCGACCCGTCCAGAAGCTTCAGCAGAACCTGCTCATTTGTGCCGGCTCTTTCACGCAGCGGGCGGCGGTGGCCGCGTTCTCCGACGAGTGCAAGCCGTACGTGGACGAAATGGTCCGCACCTACGACGAGCGCCGCCGTTACATCATCCCGAGGCTCAGGGAGATCGGCCTCTCGGTGGCAGTCGAGCCCACCGGCGCCTTCTACGTGCTCGCCGACGCCAGAAGGTACTCGACGGACTCCTACAGCCTGGCGTTCAGGATCCTGGAAGAGTGCGGCGTGGCCACCGCACCCGGTATAGACTTCGGCCCGAACGCCGAGGGCTACCTGCGCTTTTCCTACGCCAACTCTCTCGAGAACATCGAAGAGGGGCTCCGGAGGCTCGAGCGATTCTTCGCGGAGGGCTGGGAGCGGTGCTAGGGAGAGCGTGACAAATCGCTGCCGCCCTTTCACATTGTGGGCTACTTGGGGTCACCGCTGTTGCACCAGCAGCTGCCGGTACTGGCCCCGCGGTTGACGCCTTCAGCGCGGTGGTTTGACAGAATTCCGCCTCTAGGCAAATGGTGCGGTTCTGACACCCCGTCGCGCAAGCCGGCACCGGCAACCTGAAACCCCCTGGAAAACCGGTGCGGCCATCTGAGTCCACACTTAGGAGCGGGTTGGCATCATCCAGGCCTGCAGGCAAAGCCTGCCTTGACGAAGTGGTGGTCGAACGCGAAGGCTTCCTCGATGCGCATCGCCTTCATCACGGCGAAACTCGTGCAATCAGTGAAGCTGAAGTTTGTGTCCGTGTATCGCTTGAACCATTCCCATGCGAGGCGTTGCACCCTGGGATCAACCTGCACAATGGTATAGAGTCTGCTCTGCATCACGGCTTCCCCGAAGGTGACGGTGCGGGCCAAGCCGATGGTGTGTCTCAGAAGGGTGAACGTCTCGTCCAGGACGTAATTCGTGGTGACAAGCCGTCCGGCGGCTCGCGGCAGACCTCTGACGAAATCCGCCGCAGCCTGGTGGTTGTGGTCCCTTCGGTCAGCCAGCGCGGCGAAAGCACTGGTGTCAACGAACACCACTAGTTATCACTCTCCTCCTGGCTCCTGGTTGACACTGCTCCAGCTTATTCATTGCCTTGTCGAGGTCCGCCGGGGTCGCGCCCCGGGTGGGCCGTATGCTTGTAAAGGATCACGTCATGGCATACCGACCCGCGAGCGCCCTCGCTGCACCCAATGCCGATCACCTTGAAAAACGGGTCGTTTGCGAGTTCGTCTTCTGTCAGGGTCCTGCCGACCTTGTGCTCCAGGTAAGAGGACACCGCCTCGCGGACGATGTCGGCCATGCTTCTGCCTTCCGAAACGGCGAGATGCCGCAGCGCCTCATGTTCTTCTTCCGTGAAACGCACATTCGTAAGTTTGTACTTAACCATTGACCATCACCCCGCCATCATACTACCACACCACCGCGGTATCGCCGAGGGGATTCACGCGATCTAAGCAGGTGCAACAGCAGATGTCGCAAGTAACAAACGTAGCGCCGACGCGCCTGCAATGCCCGCCATATCACGCAAGTACCGCAAGAATTAACAATATATTCCGGCACTTGACAATCGTTCCTGCGTTACCAAGATAGGCGGAATGCTGTCGGCAGGCGCTGCCTGTGGTTCATAAGTGCTTCCCTGGCGGCATATCTTGTTGCGTGGACATGCGGGGGAGAGGGGGATGGCCTCGTGAGACGGTCAACGCTCGGAACCAGGGCACGTGCGTCGGCGACCGCGTCGGGGTTCACAGTTGTGCCCGCATATAGACTGGAACCTGCACCGTGGGCCACGTATAGGCTCGGGAACGCCGTCCGGGCGGCGCACAGGTCAGGACCTCCGCCGTGTTTTGCGTCTGCCCAGGCATGCCTGATTGTCGTTTTCGTCTTTGCAGCAGTGATCTTCCTCCTGCTCCCGGGGGCCGCCTCTGCCGTGACGCCCGGTCCGGCCGGTGAAGGGGAAGCCGGTCCGGAGGCAAGCGAGTCCGCGAACGACGGCATCTTGGGCGGCGTCCTGAAGGATCCCTGTCCCGCCTGCATGGGCACGATCAACAGAGCCGTACAGGAAGGGAGGTTGGATGAGGCACTGGCCTCGCTCTACAAACTCCTCCTCCGAGTCGTGCCAGACCTCGTTCCCGACGGGTTCAGGTGCCTCGATCACAGGATGGAGCTTGTCGCCACTATCGCTGAGATCCACGAGAACATGGACCGGCTTCTGTCGAAGGAAGTCAAGGTTAAAGCCCAGTACATGGGATGGAGCGGCGATGTCGGGGCAGAGGCCGGGACCCCGGTTACCCGAAGCGACTGGCTGCTCAAGGACGAGACCGGGTGGATATACGTGACCGGCGGCGCGATCCCCGGGCTCAGCCCCTGGCGCAAGGGCGACCAGGGGAAAGAGGTCGAGGTGCTGGGGGTGGTTGAGGCAAAGCGGGATGGCCGCCCGTGTCTCAGGTTCAAGGATGGCAGGGTGTTGGGCACGACGGGCTCTGCGCGCGGGAAGACTCCAACAACGTGACTCCTGTTTTGCGTGAAGACGTGAAGGCCGGGTGAAGAGAGCAGGGCTCTGGCTGTCCTCTCGCTGCCCGGCCCTTACGCGTAGCCTTCAACGCATTCTTCAACGAGAGTGAGCTGGCAGGCGATGACCGGCCTCATGGTACGAAGACGACATGAACCCTAGGTTCTGCCATACTGTTCACCGCCTCCGAGATCATTTGTTCCACGGGATTATTGACCGGGTTGCCACACCAAGCTCGAGGAGGCTCGTGTCGAAGTTGACGTTATTCACCGTGCCGCCGCTCACCGTGACCTTCCCGCCCGTTCGTCCGAAGTAGTCTCCTCCGTCGATCGCTCCGTTCCGATTCACATCTATCCATCCGTAGACGTACCAACTGCCCGATTCCACGTTGGTAATGCTGTAGAAACCTTCGGTCCCGGGTACGACTGCATCGCTCTTCCTGTAGACATACCCGCTGGACTCATAGCCCGCGAATACTTGCATTGACGTAACGCGGGAGTTTGTGATCGCAGCGTGAGCGTTGATCAACCCGTAACCATATTCGTTGTCGCGGCCGAGCGGACCGAGGTCCATCGCGGTAAGCCGAAGGGTGGAGCGGATGTTCCCAGGCGTGATCCCCCGCGCCAGCATGAGAGCTATCACTCCGGCCACATGTGGGCTTGCCATCGACGTGCCCTTAGCGTACGCGTATGAGCCGCCTGTCCATGTGCTCAGGATGTTCTCCTCGGTGGGATTGCCGGGTTCTCCGCCGCCCGGGGCCACTACATCAAGTTCCGGCCCGTAGCTGCTCCAGCTCGCGCGACCGAGGTCGTACCTGACCGCTCCGACTGCTATTACATTTGGGTTGCAGGCAGGGTAACATATCGGCTTTGACGAGTCATTCCCCGCCGCGGCGACGAGGGTGACTCCTTTGCTGACAGCATACTCGATGGCGGAGTCCACAGGTGGGTACTGAGTGATGCCCTCTGCTCCAAGGCTCAAATTGATCACTCTTGCGTGGCGATCGACCGCCCAGCGAATGGCTTCTTCAACTGCACCCAGGTCAACGACCACCTGACCTGGGTCGACCGCATCATTTGTAACCTTGAGGGGCATCACTTTCACTTGCCAGTTGACTCCCGTGACACCAATGGAGTTGTTGCCCACTGCCCCCACTATCCCGGCCACATGCGTTCCGTGTCCGCAGTGATCGGTAGGGTCGTTATCGCTGTAGTAGAAGTCCCAGCCAGACACGAGGTCGAGGTTAGCCAGGAGATCCGGATGGTTGGTCTGAACGCCGCTGTCTATGACTGCCACTATGACCTGACTGTTTCCTGTCGTGAGGTTCCACGTTGGGGCCAGGCTGATCGCAGGGTAATGCCATTGATACATGTAGTATGGGTCGTTTGGAACTGCGAGAAGCCTGGCTAGCACGCGCGGACTTGCCGATTCCACGAGGGGTTCCGCCTCAAGTTCGCGGATGACCTCGTCGACCGGACGCCCACCCGTGGATAGCACATGGGTCCCCGACAACTCAAAGACCCGGTTCACCCGCAGACCGTGCTTCTCGACCAGCTCGTTGATATCCCGTTCGGAGGCGTCCGACTTGAACTTGACGCTTACCTCACCAGGGACCACCTGGGGCCCTTCCTTTTTCAAGAGCGATGGCTCGACAAAGAACCTCACCTTGCTGATCGCCGTAGGTACGCGAGGGATCGCGGGGACCGGGGTATTCACAATACGCACATGCCCATTTATGAGCCCATATGTCGGAGGGGCGCTGCCTCCTCCAAAGCAACCCGTCAGCGATACAAGGATGACCAGAGCAATAACAAACAGCGATCCTGAGGACCACTTCATTTCCTGGTAACCTCCTTTCTCCTTACCAGTCAAGAACGCGGAAGGCCCTGGTTGGTTTCGCACGGCGTGCTGAACATTCAGATCTTAACGCGAGAGGCTGCCAGATGCTCTCCGGCTGACAGCGTGATCCCGGTTGATTGTATGCGCAGGCGCACGTCTTTCCTGCTTTCCCTGAGGACCTTGGGCAAGTTTTGACCGTGCGGATCGCATTGAAATAGCGCGCAAAGTTACGAGGAAACCCGAGCTTGACGAAGGACTGGCCAGTGATACTATAAGAAGGCGGGAAACTGGAAGGAATGGCAGACAAATGCAGTCCACGTTCGCCAGTGCGCCGACATGGTCAAATCATGGAGGGTTGCGGATGAACACAGCAATGCGGGGGCACGGGGCTTCGGCATTCATCGGTGCAACAGGGCTGTTGCTAGTGATCCTGACGGTTGCAGGGTGCTTCGGCGGGCCGGCGCTGGAGCTGTCTGGGTCAGTGGATGGGTACGTCTTCAAGCCGGTCGGACGCGCAGGTGCGCAGCTCAAGGTCATGTCTCAGGGGCCCCGCACGGCACCGCCGCCAGGATATGAGCCGTGCGTGGGGGCTATGGTCACTGTGACCGGGTCCACCGGCGTGGCGCTGACCGACGCGAAGGGGTACTTCAGAAAGGACAGGGTTTCGCCTGGGACGCAGACGGTCAGCATCGTATACGAGCCTTTCCGGCTGGATACGAAGGTTCTCGTGCGCAGCGGGCAGGTTACCACGGTCAACCAGGCCACCGGCAGCCTCCTTGGTAAGTGGACGATCATGATCTACATGTGCGCGGATAACAACCTGGAATCGGCGGCGATCGCCGACATGAACGAACTGGAGGAAGTCGGCTCCACCAGCGACGTAAACATCCTGGTCCAGATAGATAGGGCCAAGGGGTACGATACGAGCAACGGCGACTGGACCGGGACTCGGCGATACTACATAACCCGAGACCCGAGCGCCCCGGGCTTACCTGAGTACGACACCATCGTATCCCGGAAGGAGCTCTGGGACCCAAGCGATCCGGAGATAGACATGGCTGACCCCGCGGAACTGCGCGATTTCGTCACCTGGTGCATGGCCAACTACCCGGCGCAGCATTACGTCCTTGTGCTTTGGAATCACGGCGACGGCTGGACCATCTTCCGGGCGCCCCGCATGGTGCCACGGGCGATCTGTATCGATGAGGAGAGCGGAAGCGCCCTCGACGTGGACCAGATCCGTGTGGCGCTCGAGGGTCTGCCGCGCCTGGACATCATCGGGTTCGACGCGTGCCTCATGCAAATGGCCGAGGTGGCCTACGAGGTGCGCGACGTCGCAGATATCGCGGTGGGTTCGGAGGAGATAGAGCCGGAGGGAGGCTGGGACTACAGCAAGGCCCTCGCGGACCTTTGCGCCAACCCATACGCCACATCAGCCTGGGACCTGGCTAGAGCCATTGTAGACTCATACCTCGCTTCGTACGGGCCCGACTCAGGCTTTACGCAATCAGCGTTTCGCCTCGAGCAGAGCGATGACGTGGCCGTGGCGGTCAAGGCGCTCAAAGACGAACTCATACGCCACATAGAGAGGAACACAGGTGGGACTGACGCCGCCAGGATCAGACAGGCCCTCAGGTCCGCCAGGCTTGCAAGCCAGCAGTACTGGGGCCTCCCGCATTTCGACCTCGAGGACTTCGCCGCGAAACTGCGCGCCTCCATCGGCGACCCGGCCTCCGGTGTGTCGGACGAGGCCATGGCAGCCATCTGTGCGAAAGCGGACGATCTCCTGGCGGCGCTCTTGGGGCCATGGCTGTACGCAGGGGATCCAGCAAGTAACGCCTACGGCAACGGGCTTTCCATCTACCTGCCGGACCGGTATTCCTGGGCCGAGGTTCATGGGTACGACTACCTACGGTTCGAGCGGGACACACGCTGGAGCGACATCTTCAAATACGTCGATCCATAATAGTGCGACAGCGCGGCGTCAGCCGTACGAAGAGGGAGCAGCCTCGCCCCTGTTGGAAGGTGCGGAGCTGCTCCTCCCGCGTGCACGTACGCCATATGCGCCAGGCATGCTCCTATCCCCGGGGACTTCCCGTCCCGGGCTGCTTCAGACTCCAGCGGTTATCCGACGCCCGATTTCCTCTGCGCACGAGCGCGGCTTGCCGGTCCCCGTCACGGCCTCTTGAATCGCAAAACACCCGGCACCACCGTCGACTGACGGGCAGGGCATCGGCCCTCAAGGGCTTGGGTGAGCTGGTCCGCCTGCCGCGCCTATTCGGTCTGCTTTGCTTTCTGGTCACATCCTCCCCGGAACAGCGCCTCCGCCACCCGCATGATCATCGGCACACCCCGCACCTCGGTCTCGAAGAGCGGCACCACCGCGCGCACGTCAGGGAACGTCTCATATATCTGCTTCATGTAACTCTTCTGCATCTCCACGCGGTTCAGCACGAACTGCGAGGTGCCCTCGCCCAGGTCCTCCGCTTTTATCACGCCGTTCACTATGACCCCACCCACCGGGATGCCGAAATCGTTGAACCAGCCGATGAACCGCCTGATGACAGCGATGGGCAGCGCCTCCGGTAGCGTCACGAAGAAGAACGCCGTCCTGTCGTAGTCACAGAGGAGCTCCCGGGCATGCCCGATGCGGTCCCTGAACGAGAGGAGGTAGTCGAGGAGCGGATCCTTTTCCTCCTTTCTCCGGAAGGACAGGGCCTTGCGCAGAGCCGTGGCCTCCTCGCGGCTCTTCAGCATCTTGTTCACCCATAGCGAGTACACCTGCGACATGCCCAGGAGGCGCCTGGCATTCGCCGTAGGCGCGGTATCGAAAACGTACACTTCATACTTGTCTTCGAACATGATGTTGATCATGTTCTCGAACATGGCCGACTCCTCGAAAGCCGGGTTCATGGTGGCGGTCTGGACGAAGTCGTCAGCCTTCGTCGGGATGTCAGCGAACTTGAGGAACATCCTGATCTTCTCGCTGATCTCGCGCTTGGACTTCTCGATGGTGTCCTTCGTGTCTATCTCGTATGCCTCAAGGCCCGGCATGCCCGCCACAGGCTTCGGGCTGCCGAAGACGTCCTGCCCGAGCAGGCTGCTCAGGGAGTGGACCGGGTTCGTGGATGCAAGGAGCGTCCGGCGGCCCTGATGTGCGAACCAGCATGCCGCAGCGCCGGCCATCACAGTCTTCCCTACGCCGCCCTTGCCCCCGAAGAACACGTACTTAAGGCGCGGTCTCGCTGCGAGGAAGTCTGACATCGACCCAGGTATGGTTCGCTGCGGTGTGTCAATTGCCTGTGCCACCTTCACCACCCCCCGAACATGGCGCGGGCCATCTTCTCGATCATCGGAATGCCCCTCACGTCGCTTTCGAGCTCCGGGACGCGCCCGAGCACGCTGTCGCCGAAGGACCTGTCTATCTCCTCGAGGAACCCCTTCTGCATGTTGATCCTGTTGCGGAGGTACGCGGGGATGTGCTCGTGCAGAAGCTCCTGCGGCACCACGCGGTTCACGATGTAGCCGCGTATGGGCACCTGGAACTTCGCGAACATGTCCGCGGCCTTTTTCGTGTCGAGTATGATCATCTCCTCAGGGGTGAGGACGAAGAAGAAGGCCGTCTTCCTGGCGTCCGTGAGGATGCCTGATGAGGCGTTGATGCGACCCTTGATGTATTCCAGTTCGTTCAGGATCTGGTCCTCCTGGACCTCCTTGTCCCGTCTCACCGTGGCCATGACCTGGTCATACTCGCGCATCTGCTCGCGCAGGCGCGTGATCTTCGTGATCCACTGGTCATACACCGAGGCCATGCTGAGGTAGTAGAGCGCGTGGCCCAGCGGGACGAGGTCGTAGATGTAATAGTCATATCCACCTTTCACAACGATGTTCACGACCTCGTCGAAGATGGCGCTCTCCTCCATGGCCGGCTCGGCCGAAGCCGCCTGCATGTAGTTTTCGATCTCCTCCGGGATCTCTTCGAACCCATACATGTCGCGGATCTTCTGCCTGATCTCGTCCTGGTACTCCTTGATGCGCCGGTCGGCGTCGATCTCGCAGGCGTAGAGGTTGGGCATTATCTCGACCTCTCCCTGCCCGAAGATGTTCCGCTCGAATATGTCGGATAGTGACGCCTGCGGGTCCACCGAGAACACCAGGACCCTGTGGCCTTTCCGGGCCAGGTAGTAGGCTGTTGCAGCGGAGAAGGTGGTCTTTCCCAGGCCGCCCTTGCCGCCATACATGATGTATCTTACGTCCGGGCAGTCTTCGAAGAATTTCGCCAGTGACACGGAGCGTTTCACCTCCAGCGGGCGTCCATGAGTGTGGGCGTCCCAGGTTCTAGAATATGGCGTCCATCAGGTCCTTCTCTCGCAGCATGCGCCGTTTCCAGGTGGATATCTGTGGGACCACGTACGGCAGCAGCCGCAACGAGTAGTAGGGCGGGAGGATCGGAACCCCAAGCATGTCGCCCATGGTGATGAGGATGAACAGGTGCTCCATGCTCGACCGCGTCTTCAGGGCAAATCGTGTCATGTCGTGGGCTGCCATTCCGTAGATGAATTCCCTGGCAGCCTGGAGAAGCCCTCCGCCTTTGCGAGCGGACCCGTCCTTTCCAGGTCCGGGCGTGGGCCCTCGCCCGATTTCAGGAGAGTTCATGCCCAAGCACCTCCGTAAGATCCTTCTCCTTCAGCATGCGACGCTTCCAGCCCGGTATCATGGCCACGAGGTGAGGTAGGAGGCCGAGCGAATAGTACGACCGCGGAACCGGGGCCCCGAGCAGGCTGCCGACAAGGACGAGCATGAAGACCTGCTCAAGCGCGGCGCGGCGTTGCCTCGCGGTCTCGGCTATTTCGTATCCTGTGAGGCCGTAGAGAAACTCCCGCGCTGACTGCAGGAATCTCCGCAACGCTGTCACGTCCGTGTCCTCCCGCGCCACCATGCACTGTCAGGCGCGCCTTGCGCTCACCGGTATACCGGCATGTAATCGCTGCCACCGGCTCGGCGGCGACCTGTCGACCACGGCATCGCCTCCACCAATCCGGCCATCTTGACGGCCGCCTGCTTCTGCTCCTGCTCATGCTCCTGCTCGTTCGCGCCTCCCCGGGGCAGCCGGTGCGAGCCGGTGCGTCGGTCCTAGCCTTTACAAGCCGATCCGGGGGCTCTGCCTCGCCGACCCGGATGTCGGGCTGCCAGGCCGGCTGCCCCGAGGGGTAGCTGGAACGCGAGGATGTCGAACGCGCGGCGCGACGCGCCGGCGCCCCAGCGGGCCGGTTTACGCCCTGGCTGCGGGCGTTGCCGCCGCGGGCGCCTTGCCCAGTTTGCCCGCCCTGGCCTTCCCGAACATCTTCAGGCCATCATACGCGAGCAAGAGCGCGGCGATGATGAGGAACACCGCTATCGCGGCGGAGATGACGTTACCACCGATGGCCACGCCCACGCTCTGCCCTGCCGGCGGGGCTGCGGCTCCCGCCGACAGCCTGGAAGCAGCGACGATGAGGCTTCTTGTGGTGAGAACGAGAGCTGCGATGGTGGTTATGAGCATGAACAGCATCGGGAAGAACGTGTAGTACCAGGCCTTACCCTCCTTCGCAAGCCAGATGGACACCAGCATGAGGGCGAGCGCGGCCATGAGCTGGTTCGCTCCGCCGAACAGGGTCCAGATGTAGCTCCAGGTTCCGGTCGTCACGAGGATGTAGGTGAGCAGTACCGCTATGAAAGCCCCGACATAAGTGTTGCGGAAGAACGGCGAGCCCTCACCGGCGATCTCCGCCGTTGCTATCCTCATGAACCTCACGGCAAGCTGCATGATGGTGATGGCCAGGATGACCAGCATCGCGCCGGCGAAGGCCTTGCCGAACTCGGAGGCTATGCCGAGCTTCCCGAGAAGCGCCCCGAGCCCCGCCGCGAAGATCCCGGCCGGCCCGAGCGCCTTGAGGTTCGCCGCGTAGTCGTCGAAGGTCGCGAACGTGGCCGCGCCGATGATGAGGGCGATGAGCCCCAGGATCATCTCCATGTACATGGCTCCGCCCGCGACGTAACGCGTATCGGTTTCATTCTCGAGCTGTCTTGCCGTGCCGCTGGACGACACCAGGCTATGCCACCCCGAGATCGCGCCGCACGCTATGGTGACGAAGAGGATCGGCCATAGCGGGCCCACGCCGATGGAGTACGTGGTGAAGACGGGCACGCTGAAGTCCGGCCGCCCGACGAGAATCCCGACGACCGCGCCGAGCATGCCCAGGGCGACCAGGTAGAACGAGATGTAGTTGATAGGCTGAGTGTAACTCCAGATGGGTAGCACCGCCCCTATGAAGCTGAACAGGAGACCGAACACCACCCAGACTGCGTACGACCCCCCGATGGGGACCACAGTGCCTAGCCATATGGACACCAGCGACAGGACCACCATGAGGACAGTCACGAGGAGGATGTCCATCTTCTTCTTGTAAATCAGGAACCCGGACAGCAGGCCTACGGCCATGAGCGCCAGAATCGCCAGCGGCACGCTGGGGGTCCCCTTGAGCATGTTCGCCACGATGCTGCCGAAAGCTGACACGATGAGCAGGAGATAGAAGTACATGAAGCTCAGTAGTATGACGCGGCCTCTCGGGGATATCAGCTTGTAGCTCAGGGCGCCGAAGGTTTCGCCGTCGTTGCGCAGGCTGACGATTGCGCTGGAGTAGTCGTGTATCCAACCAATGAGGAATGTCCCGAGCAATATCCACAGGAGCCCTGGCAGCCAGCCCCATTGCAGCGAGATGATGGGACCGAGCACCGGCCCCAGCGCGGCGATGGACTTGAACTGGTACCCGAAGAGCACGTGCTTGCTCGTGGGGATGAAGTCCACGCCGTCCATGTACATCCTGGCCGGTGTGGCCTTCTTGGGGTCCACCTGGATGACCTTCTCGTCAAAATACCGCGCGTACCAGTAGTATCCAATGAGAGCGACCGCAAACCCGATGATAAGGGCGACAACGGAATTCATTCTTCTCCCTCCTTGCGTCTCCGATTCGCACCCTCGGCCCTCGCGGCCCGGCGAAGCGGCCCGGGAGGCCTCTCGCAGCCATGGTACACCATGCCGGAACCCGATACGTTACGGACCACATGCAAGCAGAAGAGAATCACGCCCCTGTACGGTGCTTTCTCACCTCGATTCTCCTATATCACCACCTCTCCCTCCGCATGGCCCCTTCGCCGCGGTGTCCCTGGGCGGAAAGCCCTCCGGCCGGGCCGGACGGTCAGCATCGGCCACCGACCACCGGACGCGAAGCAAAGGCTGTCTACCATGGCGCGGCCATCTCAGGACCCTCAAGACTGAGAATTCGCGGGATCGCACCATTTTCCTTCTTCTATTTTCCCGCCGCGTTTTCCGCAGCGTCTCCCAGGCGTCCCCGCCCGCGAAGGACCACTTCGACCCGCTCCACGCCGTGCCCCCTTCATGAGCAGGGGCGCGGTCTCATATATCTTTGATGTGACGGTAGTCTGCCACGCCACACGAGAAACGGGGGAGTGCTTCTCGCATGAGTCAGCGACGAAGGCTTCACCAGGCACTGGCATGCCTTGCCGCGGCGGTCGTCGTGGCCCTATACGGTTCCGCATCTATCGCGGCACCTGAGCGCGTTGCGTACAGAGTCATCGTGCCGAGGTGCGGCGAGACAAACCGGCGGCTGCACCTGGCGAAGCCTCCCTTAAGGGGGCACGACGTGGCGGAGCTGCAGGAACGCCTGCGAACGCTCGGCTTTTTCTCGGGGAAGGCGGACGGCGTTTTCGGCGCGTCCACCGACGCGGCTGTCCGGGCGTTTCAGCGCGCCGTGGATCTCGAGCCGGACGGTGTGGTCGCCCCCGACATGTGGCTCAAGATGGCCACAGGCCCCGCGCGCACTCTCCCCGCTCTCGCGTCGACCGAGATCCCTGAGGGTGAGCGCAGGGTGGTCGTGGACGTGACGAAGCTCACCCTGACGCTTTACGCGGGCGACAAGGTCGTGAAGCAGTACCCCATCGCTATCGGCAAGTGGCACACCCCCACACCTATCGGGGAGTTCGCCATCATCGAGAAGGACTACGCCCCCGGCGGAGCCTTCGGGTCACGCTGGATGGGGCTGAACGTCCCGTGGGGCGGCTACGGCATCCACGGCACCAACCGCCCCTGGTCCGTAGGGAGCGCGGCGAGCGCGGGATGCATCAGGATGTTCAACGAGGACGTGGAGGAGCTGTTCGAGCTCGTCCCCATCAAAACCCGCGTCTTCATCATCGGCTACGAGCCCGAGGGCGAGATCGGGCGGGAACTCGGGCCGGGCGCCACCGGGCAGGACGTCCAGGTGCTGCAGTACCACCTCCGCCGGGGGGCGTTTGACGCCGGTCCTCTTGATGGCAGGTTCGGGGAGCGCGTTGAGGCGGCCGTAAGGGAGATGCAGAAGTTCTACGGGGTCCCGGTTACGGGCCGGGTCGGGTCGAACGAGCTCTACCTCCTGGGACTCAGGTGACGCCGGCAATCCATGGCCCCTGACCGTGCAGTTCCCGGGAGACCCGTGGTGTCAGGAAGGGAGGCCCCCCCTTGCGTTGGATTCGCATGGTCCTGGTAGCCCTGTTGGCCGTCGCGGCGCTCGGGTTCATCGTCGCCGCGGCCGTCGTGTTCACGAGACCCGAACTCATGCCCCCCGGGCCGTATCACCCGCGCGCCCTTTACTTCAGGCTTCTCGGCTATCAGGTACACCCCTGGGTGAGGATAGACCCCACGAAGCCCTACACCCTGAGGGTCTGGAGCACGCGATGGCCGCTCTTCAGGGACGGGTACGGCTATGATGACCTCATCGACGGAGCGGCCGACGACTTCCGCAAGCTCTACCCCAACGTGGAAGTGGAGTACGTGCTGCTGAGACTGGACGAGATCGGTCCTGCGATCGCCGACGCCGTCGCAAACACCACGCCTCCGGACATCTGCGTGGCGCCGTTCGATCCGTCGCTCGTGGAGAGCGGCCTCGTCGTGCCGCTGGACGCCTTCGTGCGCGGCGAGGAGGCGGGCGATGCGGCAGCCGACGCCTTCGAACCCCGCGCCCTGCAGTCACTCGTCCTCAACGGACACATC
Source organism: Bacillota bacterium (assembly GCA_050261335.1). Lineage (GTDB taxonomy): Bacteria > Bacillota > SHA-98 > UBA4971 > UBA4971 > UBA6256. The sequence continues at coordinate 41,776 of JBLNDE010000043.1, read as the reverse complement.
TGGGCGTGGCCGGCGTGGTCGTCGGTGCGGTCGTGGGCGGGGAACGCGCAGCTTCTCAGGCAGGCGGGCGTGGATGTCGAGCGTGTCATGACCCACGGATGGTCCTACGAGGACGTCCTCACCTTGGTGCGGTACGTGGGGGCGCGCCAGGCGGGGGCGGAGGACCGCCACCGCGCTTACGCGCTTGTCCTGGACGCGGCATCCGTGGAGGTGTTGGACAGCCTGATGCGGGCCGCGGGACGAGGGCTTGCCGTGGCACCAGACGACGGGAACCTCGCCTGGCAGGGGGCGCCGCTTGCCTCCGTCCTGTCCTTCCTCGAGCAGGCGAGAGAGGAAGGGGCGTTTCCCAGGCCCGTCCCCCAGATGGGCGAGCGGATGCTGGAGCTTTTCTGGACGGGGAGGGCGGCGGTCATAGGGCCGGTGGGACCGGGGTTCGCGCGCCACGTGCGGGAGCGGCAGGAGCGGATGGCCGAGGGCAAGCTCCCGTACGCCTCCAGGGACGTGGAGACCGTGCTGCTCCCGGTCCCGCACCCGCCCGGGGGTGCGACGCACCCATGCGTGTCCGTAACTTCAGCGATGGTGTTCAGACAACCGGGCCGCGGGGGCGAAGACGCGGCGCGGCTCGCCGTGGAGTTCGCGCGTTTGCTTGCAAGGAAGGAGGCCGTGTGGCTGTCGAGGGAAATGTGCGTCGTGCCTGCCCACCTTGCCGACCGGGAGAAGGTGCTCGGGATGATCGGGCCTGACGGCGCAAGCGAGCGTTTCCTCATCGCTGCCGCCGCCTCCGGGACCGCCTGTCGTCACAGGTCTGCAGAGCTTGCGAGGAGGGAGGCCGAAGTCCGCAAGCGGGCAATCGCCCCTGCGCTTGCCGCGTTTTGGAAGGGCGATCTTGACGCCGGGGGCTTCGACGCCCATGTGAAGCGATCCCTCGCTGAGGCTGCTTCCGATGGCCGATAGTGGTTGATGCCGGGCATGGCGCCATTGGTTTGCCCCGCTTTTCCTGACGGTGTCGGGGTTGCCGGTGATTGCACGAGAGGTGTCAAAATCCGGCTGCCTAGCCAGACAGGCCGGATTCTGGCGAAGCGCGCCCCGCTTGGGGCGCCGTCCCCGAGTGCAACACCGGCAACCCCGGACACTTGATAGTGACTGACACGGCTGGGGCTTCCCGGCCTATCTTGGGTCAAGAGGAATCGGCGGGAGTCTGGCGAAGTGATAGCAAAGTATGACGGTCTTGACGGGCCTGCGACTACCAGGAGGCGGTTTCAGTGCACTCATCTATTGTGTACAGGATCGGCGACTCACTGTACATCAATCTCACTAACCGTTGTACCAACGACTGTGAGTTTTGCATCCGCCGGAACTCCGACGGAGTGGGCGGCGAGCGGTTGTGGCTTGACGAGGAGCCCACGGTGGAGCAGGTGATCGCGGAACTCGAGAAAGCGCCGACCGCCCACCTCAAGGAGGTTGTGTTCTGCGGGTTCGGCGAGCCCATGATGCGTCTCGAAGAGGTGAAGGCCGTAGCGAAGTGGTTGAAGGAGCGCGGAATGTACGTGAGAATGAACACCAACGGCCACGGGAATCTCATACACGGCCGCAACGTGGTACCGGAGCTTGCCGGTCTCGTAGACTGCATGTCCATAAGCCTGAATGCGTCGAACGCTGCAACATACGATGCGTTGTGTCATCCCATCTACGGTAGACAAGCCTTCAAAGCGGTTCTCGCTTTTGCACGGGAGTGTAAGAGGCACATTCCGAGGGTGGTATTGAGTATCGTGAAAGTACCCGGAGTCAGCATATGGGGATGCAGGAGAATCGCGGCGAAGCTGAAAGCGGAGTTCCGCTTGAGGCACTACGATTCGCACATATAGGATACCCGCCGCACGGGCATACACGTGAATTGCCGTCGCCTGAAAGCGACAGCCGGCCCCCGCTGCATTCTCTCTCGTTTCTCGTCCTCCATGGCGTGTTATAGATTACGGGTTCCGGGTTACGTGCTGTTCGCCTGCGCGGCCGGAGCGGTCTCCCAGGTCCGGGTACATACTGGGTATCGATGCATAATGCGGAAAGCACCTGCCGATAATGGTATCGAACGCTTTCCGATGAAGGTGAGATGGGGGCACCCGGTGTCTCAAGGAGGATTTTGCCGGTTCTGGTCGAATAGTAACGAACAAGCTTTTGTGATGCCGGGCGCCGGGAATCCGGCTGGCCTTGAGGCGCTGGATTCGAACGAGGCGCGCCGCAAACACCGTCCCCGGAGCGCAACCCCGGCAACCCCGGCGGGGATCTGCGCGCTCAAATGTAGCGCGGACTTGTGGCGCTCCACTCAGGTGGGCAGCGGGCGTGATACCGCAAGGAGGATGAGGAGATGACGACTGGCCCCTGTGAAAAGCGGGAGCGGGCGTCGGTTCTAGGCGAACATAAAAGAGAGATCGCGCTTGTGGTGTGTGCGGTTGTGCTCCTTCTGACGGGCCTTGCCGGGGCCAGCAGGGAGGTCAAGGTGATCGTCGATGACGAGGTCATTTCCGTGGCTACCACTGCGCTCAGAGTGAGTGACATTCTCAAGCAGGCCGGCGTCGAGCTGAGCGACGGAGACGGGGTATCGCCTGATGTGTCAGAGCGGGTCTACGGTTCGGCCACCATCACTATTACCCGGGCCATCCCCGTCACGGTGACCGTGGACGGCCGGACTGTCCAATGCCGTTCCACCGGTCCCACCGTGAAGCACGTGCTGGCCCAGGTCGGGGTCCTGCTGAGGCCCGATGACAGGGTGAGCCCCGGTATGGAGGTGGGTCTCACCCCCGGGATGAAGATAAGGGTTATCCGGGTGGTGTCCGAGGTCATCACGAGGCAGGTGCGGGTAGCGTACCGGATCGAGCGGAGGCCCGACTCCAACATGGATCGGGGCGAGACGAAGGTCATCCGTCCAGGCGTGGAAGGTGTAAGAGAGCAGAGAGTGCTCGTTACGTACGAGGACGGCAGGGCAGTTAGCGAAAAGGTGCTTTCCAGCAGAGTACTACGGGAACCCGTTGCCAAGCTGCTCGCCGTGGGCACGCGGAACCCGGTGCGCACGCTGCACACATCTCGCGGGACATTCCGGTATCGCAACTCCTATACGATGCTTGCGACCGCCTACGAGCCAGGCCCGAGAAGCTGCGGAAAGTATGCCGATGGCTATACGGCCATCGGGATGAAGGCTGAACCGGGTATCGTGGCGGTTGACCCCAGGATCATCCCGCTGCGGACACGGCTCTATGTCGAGGGGTACGGCCCCGCCATCGCCGGCGATGTCGGCGCGGCCATCAAGGGGCACAGGATCGACTTGCTGTTCGGAACCGTTGAGGAGGCCCTGCGCTACGGAAAACGATGGGTAAAGGTGTACGTTCTGGAACCGTAAAACCCTGCGCCCGCAGGTTGAGGGGTATCCCCTCGATTCGGCCGAGGAGAAGCCTCGGCCAGAATTTTCTGGTGGACCCCTCGCACCTTGATGTCATCGTCAGCGCGGCCGATCTCGGCCGCGCTGATGCTGTGCTCGAGGTCGGAGCGGGTACCGGAACCCTCACGGAGGCCCTTGCGAAGCGGGCAGCACACGTGATCGCCGTCGAACTCGACGACAGGCTCGTCGAGGTCCTGCGCGAGAAGTTCGCGCGTTCCGCAAACGTGGATATCGTTCACGCCGACATCCTCGACCTTGGCTTGACAGAGTTAGTGCAATTTGATACACTTTCTTACAGGAAATGCAAGGTGGTCGCCAACCTGCCTTACTACATCACGTCGCCCGTCATTTTGAAGCTCCTTGGAGAGGTCAGGCTTTTCGAGCGAATCGTGGTGATGGTGCAGAAAGAGGTTGCAGAGAGGATGGTAGCCGCTCCGGGGTCCAAGAGGTACGGAGCGTTTTCTGTAGTTGTACAGTATCATACCGTTCCGGAGATCGTCGGCATCGTGCCGCCGGGGGCGTTCCGCCCCGTTCCGAACGTGGACTCGGCGATAGTGCGTCTCCTCGTGCGCGAGCGGCCTGCGGTCGACGTCGCGAGCGAGGACGCGTTCTTCGCCGTGGTCAGGGCGGGGTTCCGGATGAGACGAAAGACGCTCTTTCGTGCGCTCGTCATGGCCGGTGGGGCAGGTCTGGGGCTTCGCGGCGCGGACGAGAATGCGATCAGGGAGGCGTTTGAGAAAGCGGGCCTGAACTCGAAGCGGCGGGCGGAAACCTTCAGCCTCGACGAATTTGCCAGGCTGGCCGACGAGCTTCTGGCTGTGAGCAGTATTCATCCCGAGACATCAAGGTGAGGAAAGTGGTTTTCATAAGCCCGACCAAGGGCAAGCTCAGCTTCAACGACACATTCAAAGACATCATGAGCTACATGCAGGAGATGCCTGGCATCCCGTACAAGCTCATCATCGGCACCGACTCACAGCTTCGTGAGGATGCCTGCTTCGTCACGGCCATCGTCGTCCACAGGGTCGGCAAGGGCGCCCGTTACTACTATACCAAGGAAAGGGAGAGGATGGGGCGCAGCCTGAGGCAGAGGATCTTCTACGAGACCGCGAAGAGCCTTGGGGTCGCAAGCAAGCTCGCAGAGAAGCTGGCGAAGAACGGCTACGGAGAGCTCGACGTCGAGATCCATCTGGACATCGGGCAGAACGGGGAGACGAGGGACCTCATCCGCGAGATCGTGGGCATGGTGGCAGGGACGGGCTTCGCTGCGAGGATCAAGCCCGATTCCTACGGAGCTTCGAAGGTCGCGGACAAGCACACGAAATAGCCGATCGCGCTGGCCCGCGCACAGGGCCAGGAGACAGGCGGCGCCCGCCGGACGGGCGCCTTTGTGTTCCCTGCGAAAGCCCGCCCGAAACAGCACGTAGAACCCGCATCGGCACCTTTTGGCGTCCACCTCATACTATGTTGGTGACAACCTACGCGGTGCCGATGGAGGGGAGAACGTGGAGCGTATCAGGGTCGGAGACGCGGTCGCTCGAAAGTCGCACGGATCCGACGTCGTATTCACGGTGCTCAAGATCCTGTCCACTCCCGCACGCCGCCTGATGGCCGTCCTCAAGGGGCTGAACGCCCGCCTCATGGCGGACGCTCCTGTCGCCGACCTCGTGCGCGTGCGACAGAATGATATAGAGTCCGCCCGGGAGCAGATAAACAGGCTCTCGAGGGAGTACCTGGAGAAAGTGTTCCTGCGGCGCATGGCGGAGGAACTCAGCGCAGCCGGGTTTCGCGGGCGCGAGACCGGTGTGCTGCCTCCGGGGGTGGACTACGCCAGGATGCCGGGGCGCGTCCTCCATCTCGACGGGGATGGGGATTATCTCAAGAACTGCCTTAGGTACTACCAGGAACTCAGAGTGCCTGTCGTGGGCGAACACGTTCCCGAGGAGGTTCAGCCCGACCGGGTCGTGACCCTCATGCGGACGCACCTGCCGGATATCCTCGTGCTCACCGGACATGACGGGCTCATTGCCCGGAGGGGCGACAGGACCAGGATCGACAACTACCGGACCTCGCGTTACTTCGCGGAAGCGGTGCGGCGTGCGCGTCAGGTGGAGCCCGACAAGGATGCCCTCGTCATCGTGGCCGGCGCGTGTCAGTCCCACTACGAGGCCATCCTCGAGGCGGGCGCGAACTTCGCCAGCTCGCCTGAGAGGGTGTTCATCCACTGCTATGATCCCATCCTCGTGGCGGAAAAGGTGGCGTTCACGCCGTTTGATAGCGTGGTCCATGTGACCCACGCCATCGAGAACACGGTGAGCGGAATCAAGGGCATCGGAGGGGTGGAGACGAAAGGAAAACTCAGGCTGAGCTTGCCGAATACCGGGGCAAGGATCGCGACTGGAGGCGGATAGGGCGGCAGGCTCAAAGCACGAGGGCGCGAGCGGCTACGAAAAATGGCGATAGAGCGCTGATGCCGCGCAATTCGACGGCAAGAGCGAGCCAGAATGGGATGAACGTCCTGTTGACAGATGCGGGACGGTTGGCTATACTTTAGCGCTTCCTTGACCGGCATCGGGTTGTATGCTATAATAACCAAGGTATGGCCCGCCAAGGAAGGTGGTAAGATGGTAGCCAAAAACGCCCTTGAGGACATCAAGAGAGACCTGGAGTCATTCGTTGGCAAGACCATCACGCTACGAGCAAACCAGGGTCGCAAGAGGGTCCTCGAAACGGAAGGGGTCCTTGAGAATACGTACCCCAAAGTGTTCGTGGTGAAGCTGTCTGAGAAGCCGGGAGTAGTGAAGCGCGTTTCATACACCTACGCCGACGTGCTCACGGAGACAGTGAAGCTGTCGGTGCGGTCGAGAGACCGTGGCGAGAAGAGAATCGGTTGCGCGGGCTAATCATCAGGGGAGAGGTTCCTGACCCGACTCAGGGCAGGGCGCCGGGTGGCAAGGCGCCCTGCTTTTTGTACTCCGGTGGCAGTACGGTCCAGGTCAGAGGCATAATGGTGGAACTTCCCAGTTGAACGGAGGAGGCCATTCCCCTTACTATACAGGTAAGGGGAGGTGTTTTCGTGAAGAGAAGAGCATTCCTGGCAGTAGTGATCGTCCTTGCCAGCGTCGCGGTGCTCATGGCATCGGTCCAGACCTTCGCGGCTACCTATTACACGACCACGAACGGCTCCACGTACTACGGCACGACCTACAACGCGGGCAACAACACCTACTATTTCAGCGGATCAGGTTCCGGCTACTACCAGACCGGCGGCGGATCGTCGGGCGGCGGCAGCGGCTATGGCGGTACCTACTATAGTGGCGGATCGTACTCAGGTTCCGGAGGCACGTATTACACGTCGGGGAACACGTGGTATTACTACAGCGGCGGCTCATACACGCCCTACAGGCCGGCGCCGCAGCCGTCGCCCCAACCCGCACCTCAGCCTCAACCCCAACCTCAACCCCAGCCGCAGCCTCAGCCAGGCCCGACCCCTGGGCTGAGCGCTGACGAGCAACGGATGATCGATCTCGTCAACAAGGAAAGGGCGAATGCGGGCCTCGCGCCGCTTGCCGTCGACATGAGGCTCGTGGATCTCGCGCGCAAGAAGAGCCAGGACATGATCGCCAACCACTACTTCAGCCACACGTCGCCTACCTATGGCGATCCATTTACGATGATGACGAATGCCGGGATCAGCTACCGTACCGCCGGCGAGAACCTCGCAGGCGCGCCCACCGTTGACCAGGCCCACTCGGCGCTCATGAGCAGTGCCGGGCACAGGCAGAACATCCTGAATCCCAACTACAACAAGATCGGCGTGGGCGTGGCGAACGGCGGATCTTACGGAAAGATGTTCACGCAGCTCTTCATTGGGACCTGGTGATCCGGGTGTAGGCACCAGCACTGCTTCAGGCTTTCGAAAGGTCTGCCGGTGTTGCACCCCGCAGGAGCGGCCCCCGGCAGTCCGCCGCGACCGCTCATTCCGTGACGCGCGATGCTGGCCGCGCGACCGCGCCGGTAAGCCTATGACCGAGACCGCGGGGCGCCGCAACACTCAAGAAGCGCTCAGAGGGAAGGCTCCCTGCTCCCCCCGGGGGAGGGAGCCTTTCGTTCGGGCGTGACTCCGGACCCTTCGAAGAACAGCACGAGGCCTCCGAAGATGGCCTCGGCGAGCTGCCCTCGGTAAGACGGCGCAAGGAGCAGCTCCTTCTCTTCAGGATGGGATATGAACCCGACCTCGACTATGACGGCGGGCACCTTCGCGGCGTTCAGCACGTAGTAGTCTCCTTCCAGGACCGACATGCCCGGGTGGGGGGCAACGTCCTGGATCACGCTGTGGATGCACGTGGCCAGCCGTTTGCTCTCTGGGTTGTTGCGACTGTAAAAGACGATGGCCCCCCGGGTTGACGCGGAGCGCACCTTGTTCACATGGACGCTCACGAACGCGTCTGCGTTCGTGCGGTGGGCGATGTGGATGCGGGCGGCGAGATCGCGCCTGTGCCGCGTGGTTTCGTGCTCGATGATGGGGCTCATCTCCCAGTCCCCGTGGCGGGTCAGGATCGGCACGGCCCTCGCCCTGGCAAGGAGGTAGCAGATGTCCCTCGCTATCTCGAGGACGATCTCCTTCTCCATCGCTCCCTCGCCGTTGTGAGACCCCGGATCGATGCCGCCGTGCCCGGGGTCCACCACGATGACCTTTCCGACCGCCGCGGACCGGGGGAGGGCGATGACCGGCAGCGCCCGCCCTGTCAGCGCCGCGAGCCAGACAAGGAGGAGGGCGCCCGCAGCGATGCTTGCGCAAGCCCGCCTTACGACCACCACCACGAGCACTGCCCCACCAGCCCTGGCCATAGCGGCGCCCCCTCTCGGTCTCCGATCAAGTTATATGCCCTGCCGGGGCCTGCTAATGCCCCGGAACCCATGGCAGACCATGGACATAGTATATCGCAGAGTCTTGACCATGCCCGCGAGCACGCCAGGCTTCGGCCTGGCCGCTCCTGGTTGTCTCCGGGACGGTGGTGTCTCGTGGATCTGATAGATATCGGCCCCGTGTTCGAGGCGGCCGGGTACGCCGAAGTCAACAGGAACATCGTGCTCCATCTCCACAGGCTGGGGGTGAACATCCGCGTCAGGCCCCGGTCGCTGGGATCTGCCCGCGTCGAGCTTGACCCGGCTGTGCGCTCGCTGCTGGAGAGGATGGTGCATAACGCCCACATTCCACGGGCGACCACCCTCTTCACTTTCCTGGGTGGGTTCTTCGAGCGCGAGCCCGGCTGTCATTGCATCGGCCTCACCATGCTGGAGACCGATAGGATACCGCAGGACTGGGTCGCAAGGTGCAACCTCATGGACGAGATATGGGTTCCGTCCAGGTTCAACCGGGCGACGTTCGTCGATAGTGGGGTCGAGGCGGCGAAGGTCCGTGTCATGCCGCTTGGCGTCGACGAAAGCCGGTTTCGTCCCGGTGTGCCGCCCCTGCCCGTCACAGGCAGGAGAGGGTTCGCGTTTCTCTCGGTCTTCGAGTGGATCCCCCGCAAGGGCTACGACATCCTCCTCCGGGCGTATCTTGCGGAATTCGAGCCGCATGAAGACGTGTGTCTCATCCTCAGGGTTCACGACAACTCCACGTACGATCCGGGCGGCCTGCGCATAAGGGACGAGATCGCGGCCTTCCAGAGGGCCACAGGGAAGCACGCCGGCCCGCCTGTCATCCTCATTCCCACCCTTGTGAGCACAGCGGACATGGCCCGCCTGTATGCGGCGGCCGACTGCTTCGTGCTGCCGACCCGGGGCGAGGGATGGAACATGACCGCGATGGAGGCGATGGCGTGCGGCGTGCCGGCGATATGCACCAACTGGTCGTCCCACCTGGACTTCATGACGGCCGACAACAGCCTGCTCATAGACGTGGAGGGCCTGGAGCCCGTGCCTGCCTTCGGCATACCGAATGACATGGTGTACGCAGGCTCCCGCTGGGCGCGCCCCAGCGAGGCGCACCTTCGCACGCTCATGCGCTGGGCCTACGAGAACCGGGCCCAGGCGAGGGAGATCGGCATGCGGGGCAGCCGGGACGTGCTGAAGGGCTTCACGTGGGAGAAGGCGGCGAGGCGCATGTACGCAAGGCTCCTCGAGGTAGAGGAGGAGCAGAAGCGTGCGACGCACGCGGTGGCGGGCGATGACAGGATGTCCGCGAGCGCGGCGACGAGGCCTGCCGGCGGGCCGACATGGGCGCCACCAGCCGGCGCCGCGGCATCGGCATCTGGGACGCACGGCGAAGACGGACCCGATGACGGGCCTGGCGGCGGGGGCAGCCAGCCTCCTTCACGGCCCCATCGGGGCACTGAGAGGATGCAGATCCCCATCATCAGGACGGTGCCGCCGCCGGTCCCCAGGGTGAGAGAGATCGCGAAGGACGGCCGATACAGGGGAGATGCCGGGATCATGCCCCAGGCCTTGCCTGGGGCAGGGGCATCGGACGGACCCGCAGGCGGGTCGGCGGAGGGATCGGCGGACAGGCCGGTGAACGCACTGGGGCGCGCAACGTGTCGCGTCCTTATGGTGGTGCCATCCTGGGGAAAGCGATGCGGGATATCGAATTACGCCAGGGCGCTGGTGGAGGGCCTGGAAACGTGCGGCGCGCAGGCGACCGTCGTCGCCTCGGCGTCGCCCGGGACGCTCCTGCCGCCAACGCGGAGCGCAGACCGTGTCGACATCGTCCACTTTCAGTACGAGTTCGTTCTGTATGACATCGACGGTCTTTCATCCACCGTGGCGCTCCTTCGCGACGCAGGCGTGGCGGTGGCGGCCACCGCTCACGACTTCGCTCCGGGAATGGCCCGTCACAACGGCTTCGTCGCCCGAGCGTTCTCCCGCCTCATCGTCCACTCGAACGAGGCGCGTGCGGCGTACTGCCGGGCGGGTGCGGATCCGGCGCGGGTCGTGGTGATCCCGATGGGATGCAGCAGGTACTCTCCTGGCGGCAACGCTGGAGACGGAAGCCCGGGTCTGGATGCGGATAGCGGCGCAGGCGCGGGCGGCCCCGGAGACTATGGGGAGTCCGGCGCGAGCGACGCGCAGACCCGGGCGCAACTGGGCATAGGGGCGGGGCCGGCCGTGGGGTTCTTCGGCTTCTGCCTTCCCCACAAAGGCATGATCGAGCTTGCCATGGCGGTTCAGGAGGTCCGACGCGCCCACCCGACCCTGAAGTGCTTCATGATCTCGTCTGTCGCGCCTTACGCGAGCTCGCGCGCCTTCGCCGCCCGGCTCCGGGAGACCCTCGACCGCCTGCGGCTTTCGGACGCGGTGACGCTCGTCGACGACTATCTCACTGAGCGCGAGGCTGTGAGGCTGCTCCATGCCATGGACGTGAACGTGCTCCCGTACCGCGATCACGGCCTCATCGGGACCTCAGCCGCTGCGCGCACCGTGATGGCTGCCGAGAGGCCAATGATCGTCACGGACGTTCCGTTCTTCTCGGATCTCGGGCCGGAAGTATACAAGATCCCCTCCCAGGACCCCGGCGAGATCGCGAAGGCGCTGCGCCGGCTTCTCGGCGACCCCGCGCTCCGCGGCGAGCTGGTGGGGCGCATGCGCGGCTTTCTCAAGCGGCACGACTGGTCCTGCGTGGCGCGGGAGCACGCGCGGCTTTATCGAGAGATCCTCGAAGAGACCACGGCAGGGCATGGGCATTCGGAGGTGTCATCGCATGTATCATAGAGCCTGCCGATCCGCCTGGGTCTCCGGCATGCAACTCGGCGCGAGTGCGCGAGCATGGCGGAGCGCGCAGGGCCTACAGAGCCCGCCATGCCTGCAGGCCTTCCAGGCGCTTCCCGGGAACCGCACTTTCGTCCAACGCGACGGCGCCGCCGTGGCTGAGCCCGCGGCGGCGCACCGCCTGGAGGCGATGCCGGACGCGCGTCAAGGCCCGCGTGCCCGCACACGTGCACGCACGCGGGCAGGCACGCGACCAGGTGTGTGCCAGGGCGCTTTGCCCGTCTCCTGCCGCCATTCCCATGCATGCCCGCACCCGTGTCCGGAACCGGGGAGCCATTTGCGGCCACAGCGGGGAATCCTGGTGGTCGTCCCTTCGTGGGGACAGCGGTGCGGCGTCGCGGAATACACGAGATTCCTCGTTGACGAGCTGCGCGCGCAGGGATACACGGCCGAAGTCGCAAGAGGACAGGACGGGGAGGTATTCGCGCTCGTGCGGCGCGGGGGATTTCACATCGCCCACGTGCAGTTCGAGTACCAGTTGTTCGAGCCGGGGTATCTCCGTCGCCTCGTCCGACAGCTCAGAGCCAGGGGCGTCCGCGTCATTGCCACGGTCCATGACTTCCTCCCGGGCCAGGCGGCGGCGAACAACCTCATAAAGGACGAGTTCGGCGAGGTGATCGTCCACAGCGCCCGGCTGCGCGACGAGCTTTCAATGCTCGGCGTCAGCCGGGACCGCATCCACGTGATCCCCATGGGCTGTCCGCGAGTAGCCCTCACCGACGAGGCTGCGGTCCGCGCAAGCCTGGGCGTGGGCATCGGACCTGCCCTCGGGTACTTCGGATTTGCGCTCCCGCAGAAGGGTATCATCGAGCTTGCCGTCGCTGCAAGGTCCCTTCGGGAGACAGTCTACCCCCACCTGAAGGTGTATGCCCTGGCTGCCCCCGCCTTTTTCGGCAGCGGGTACGCAGGCGAGCTTGCGGCCCTTCTCAGGGGCGCGGGGCTTGCCGATGGGTTCGTGCTGCGCACGGATTACCTCTCGGTGCAGGAGGCGGTGAACATCCTGCACGCCATGGACATAAACGTCCTTCCTTACAAGGAGGTGGCGTACGTCGGCACCTCCTCGGCGGTGCGCGCGCTCATGGCCGCGGAGAAGCCCATCATCACCACGAACATTCCTTACTTCGACGACCTCGACGGGGAGGTCCACAAGATCCCGTCTGCGGACCCGGCGCACATAGCCGAGGCGGTCCTGTACCTTATGGCCGACCCGGCAAGGCGCGCGGAGATGGTGTACCGGATCCGCAGGTACGTGGAGGTCAACAGCTGGGCGCAGGTCGCGAGGCGACACGCGCGCCTGTACGCTCGTCTGGCCGGCATGACAAGCGGCGACACCTCCGGGTCGGCGTCGACCAGCGGCACTACAGCGGCAACGGCGGGCGAGGGCGACCAGGACTGGTCCGTCGGCGGACCGGGAGACCTTCGCCGTATTCCGGCTGTACCCGACGAGGTATGGGCGAGGGTGGTCAGACGGTTTGGGAGAGGGGGGTGAGTTCATGTCAACCTGCACGGTGAGCGCCATGTACATCGTGAAGAACGAAGAGGAGTTCCTCCCGTTCTCAATCAAGTCCATATACAACGTGGTGGATGAGATCATCGTGGTGGACGGCCACTCCACCGACCGCACGGTTGAGATCGCGAAACGCTTCGGGAAGACGCGCACGGTGCTTTACTGCGATAGCCCTGACTACTCGGTGAACAGGAACATGGCCCTTAAGGCGGCCACCGGGGACTGGCTCGTGCCGATGGACGCCGACATGGTGTTCTATAGGGACATCGACGAGGTGGTCCCGAGGCTCATCCGTAATCCGTTCGTAGACGTCTACTACTGCTGGTTCTATCACCTCATGCGGGAGCCGCACCTCATGCAGAATCGGAGCGACCGCGACCCGCTGTACCGCAGGGAGTTCTTCCTGGTAAGGCGGAGGCCCGGCCTCCGGTGGGTGGGCGCGGTTCACGAGCGACTCCGGGGCACTGGGCCGATCGTGGCCGACTCGGGCCTGCACTTCGCCCATTACGGGTACGTGAAGCCCCAGCGCGAAGTGTTCAAGAGATGGGTCAAGTACGCGATGCTCGAAGGGAAGGGTGAGCACGCGTACGAGGGGGTTTCGCCCGACAGCATCCTCGACGATCGTCCCGTGAGGCCGTTCACCCGTGGCCACCCTGAGGTGATCGCCGCCCATATGCGGCACAGGGCGGGCCTGGCATGAACGGCTCGCGGGGCTGGCGGAAGGCGAGTGTGCCGGGGCGATCGTGCACTAGCGGCGGCTCAGCGCCTCGCGCCGCGGTGCGCCGTGCCGCGGCGGAGGTCGGGCCGGCGCCGGCGGGATCCGCGCTGCGGGCGGCGACAGGACGGGGCTGGGCGGAAACGTCGTCACCGAGAGCGAGGGCGGGAGGGAGTTGGAGGATGGGAAGAGCGGCGGGATCGGCGATGGCCGGGGGAGTGATGCCTGCGCCGCCGCCAGGACCGCACGGCAGGGTGGAGCGCTGCCTGCCTCCAGCTCTTGTCTGGCAAGGAGACTTCACAGGCGTACATAGCTTTGCCCACGTAAACAGGGAGATGGTGCTGGCACTTCTGAGGAAGGGCGTTGCCGTCCGCCCTGCTCCCGCTCCTGGCCCTGCCCCGGTTCATGCCATAGCCACAGCCCCTGCACCCAGCCTTGCCGGCGCTCCGGGCGCTCCGCCGCATCACGCCGAGGGAGACCGGGCTTGTCCACTGTCCTGGGGCAGGTACGAGCCGGTTCGCGCTGCCATGGGGCCTCTGGAGCCGTGGCGGGGAACGAGCCCGGACGTCGGATCCGCGACCGCCGTGCATGTGAGGCACGTGTGGCCGCCTGATTTCAGGCGGCCACACGTCCGCGAGAAGTTCGTCCTCATCCTCCCGTGGGAATACGGGTGCCTGCCGTCCGCGTGGGTCTGCCCCGTGGCGCAGAACGTGGACGAGGTGTGGGCGTACTCGCGCTACGTGCGCGACTGCTACGTGAGAAGCGGGATCGCCCCGGACAAGGTGGCCGTGGTCCATCCGGGAGTCGATCCCACCGTGTTTCACCCCGAGGCGCCGTGTGTGTGCATTCCGACGGCACGCGGGTACAGGTTCCTCTTCGTCGGGGGTGCCGCCACGAGTCGCAAGGGTTTCGATGTGCTGCTCAGGGCGTACGTTCGGGCGTTTCGAAGGTCCGACGACGTCTCGCTGGTAGTGAAGGATTACTTCTACGGGACGGTAGAGGGTGCGATCGCGGCTGCGCGGGCGGACCCGGACGCGCCGGACGTGGTGTACCTGTACGGCGAGGCCGACCCATGGATGATGCCGGGTTACTACACTGCCTGCGACTGCCTGGTTCTCCCATACAGGGCGGAGGGGTTCGGCCTTCCGGCGCTCGAGGCCATGGCCTGCGGGAGGCCGGTCATCGTGACCGGGCACGGGGCTGGGCTCGACTTCTGCGGCCCTGACGTGGCATACCTGATCCCCGCGAGGGAGTCGGTCTTTCCGGAGAACCGCGTCGGCGACTTCCCTACATGCGGGCCGCCTGTCTGGGCAGAGCCGGACGAGGGAGACCTCTGCCGCCTCCTGCGCCACGTATTCGCCCACAGGGAAGAGGCCGCCGCAAAGGGGCGCCTCGCCCGCAGCCGCGTGTTGGCAGGCTTCACGTGGGAGCATGCCGCGGCTGAGGTGATCCGCAGGCTGGGCGGACACACCAGGCCCGCCTGTACGAGACCGGGACGCGTCCGGGGACCTCTCTCGCACCATGTGACAACAAGTGGCGACGCCGAGATCGGCAGTATCAGGAGTCTGATGGCAAGGGACGGCGCAGGTTCATAAAATGTGGTGTAAGGCTGCCGAACTTTGCAGAGCACCTGGTGAGGACGGGGAAATGCTCCGACTTTGCGATAGGAACCCTCATCCTGCGTGCGATCCATGCAGCAAAGCGGAGGCCCGGGGAGGCGAGCACATGACCAGCGCAGGGAGGACTTCGAACAGCCCCGAGGTGCAATTCACCCTGCCGATGAGGGCCCTCAAGATAAAGGAGATCCGCGCCGATGTCACCGGCGTCGTCGTTGAAGTGATCCCCGACAAGGTGATAGTGCAGGGCATCATTGCAAAGCAGGTTTTCTTCGTGGGGGAGGACAACACCGTCCACCACTTCCCGGAGGAGATGCGTTTCTCCGCCCTTGTGGACGTCCCGGGCGCCATGCCCGGGATGCTTGTCCAGGTGCATCCGAGCATCTTCAATGTCATAGCGGTGCTCAGCCCTGATGGAAACCGGATCTTCCAGAAGGTGATCGTCGATGTGGACGTGGTGGTCACCGACTTCGTCCAGGTCCGCGTGGCCGAGGACCCGTACGGCACGCCGGTGATCACCGAGGCAGTCGTCGGTGAGAGCATCGAACAGGTGCTGGAGACCGGCACGGTGGCGCTCGACGTGCCGGCCACGAAGGTGACGGAAATACGCGCCGCGCCTGAGATCACAGGTGTCACGGTGAACCCCGGCGAGGTCGTGGTGAGCGGCAACATCCTGAAGCAGATATTCTTTGTGGCCACCGACGGCTCGAACCGCCACCAGGGGGTGGTGGCGCCCTTCTCCGTGACCGCCGCCATCCCCGGGGCACTGCCGGGGATGAACGTGCAGGTGCACCCGGATGTCAGGGACGTGGCGTTCTCCCTCGACCCCACGGGCACCCTCGTGGCCCAGGAGGTGCTCCTCGACGTCTTTGTGAAGGTCACGGAGACCGTCGAGGTGGTCCTGGCGATGGGTGAAGGTCCCCTCATCAAGACAGAGCGCGTGCTGGGGCAGGGTTCGACGGAGGTACTCGAGGAGACAACGGTGATCCTTTCGCAGCCGGCTACGGGCCTCGTCGGGATCACTGCCCGGGTTGATGGAGTACGGGCCCGCCCGATCGAGGGCAAGGTGATCATACAGGGAGCCATAGTCAAGGATGTGACCTACGTGACCGCAGCGGGCACGCAGGCTACCGAGACCTTCACCATCCCATTCAGCGATTTCGCGGAGGTGCCGGGCGCAAGGCCGGGCCTCAACGTGTTCGTGAGACCCGAGGTCCGGGCCGTCGTGTTCGACCCGGCCCAGACGGGGACGAACATCTCGGAGAAAGTCATCGTCGACGTTTTCGTGACCGTCACGGAGACGGTCCAGATCCCCGTTGCGATCGAACCGTACGGCCTTCTGGTGAAAGTGCAGCAGGTGATCGGTGAGGGCGCCGCGCAGATTCTGGTTGAGAAGATAATCACGCGGGTCCTCCCGATCACGATCGAGTTTGCGAGGATTCTGGTGACGGAGATAGCGCAGACCGAGAAGCAGCTGCTCCTGGAGGCGACTATCCCAGTGCCTGTGCCCGCAATCAAGGTGCGTTCGGTCGATACCGTCGTGGAGGGCGTTACCGCCCGCGCCATGGGAGAGGGCGTCCTTGTGGAGGGCACCGTGATAAAGCAGGTATTCTTCGTCGGCACCGACGACATCGTCCATCACGTCGAGGAGACGCTTCCCTTCAGCACGCTCGTGGACTGCCCTGGGCTCGTGCCCGGCGCATCCATCTCCGCCTCCGCTCGCGTGGAGAACGTCATCGTCAAGATAGTCCAGAACGGCACTGTCTTTCACGAGCTTGTGATCCTCCTGGTCACCGTGAGCTGCGCCAGGGAGCAGGTGTACCAGGTGGTCACGAACGTGATCGGGCCGGGCGTCACTGTGACCAGGGAGAGGTTCCTGGTCGACGTCGTGGAAGACGGGACCGTGACGCGGCGCCCGCTTGACATCGTCACCGATCTCACCGGCCCCAGGGTAGCCACGGTCACCCGGCAGACGATCCCGCTCGTGAGAATCGTGGACGGGACGATCGGTCCCGTCCCGGTGTCGGTTGTCACGGGAGCGACCTTCAATCCGTGACCCATCACACTTCGCCAGGGATGTCAATACGATATATGGAGAAAGCCAGGGAGAAGGGACCGGCTGTGGCATTTGGCGTCGGATGGCAGCTCATCATAATCGTCTTCGTGGCCCTTGCGGTTATGGGGGCTGTGCTCGGCAGGGCTGTGCTCGGCACGTCGCTGCGCAGGCGAGGGCGCCGGACGGCCTCGCTTACGGGGCGCGACGTACCTTCTGCGGCTGCGCCGTGGCCTGTAGCCGGCGGTGTTGCGACGAGCGATGCCTCGCGGGCGCAAAGGACGCCCTGCGACGCGCCCACCCCCTGCGGCTCGGACATCCCGCGTCATCCGCGGGATGGGAGCCCCGCTCCCACCTGTACCAGCACGCCTGCCTCGATCAACGCGCAACGCGACGACGCGGGCAAGACCCTCTCCCCAGTCAACCCAGGCGCCGACGGCCCGGCCGACCGGCCTCATGGCGCGCCCGCTGCCCTTGGGTCCGACTCCATCGGCGGCGCCCCGGCAATGCCTGGCGATCCCGGGAATCACCTACCAGCCCGACAACGGAGACACCTTTTCCTGGCCGCCGGTACCTCATGGCGAAGCGACAGGCTGACGCGACCGGCCGCGGAGGGCTCTCGACACTGTGCCGGGAGCACCGGGCACGGCCCGGACGAGGTCAGTGGCGACACTACCCCGCATGCCATCTCAGATCCTGACTCATCGCCCGCGCCTGCAGGCGGCCCTGGACCGCTGCCGGAGTCCCGGGGGGATCATCCGCCTGGCACGCGAGGCCGCGACGCGGCCGCCCTTTCAGGCGGAGTCCGTCGGGAGCAGGACGCTACGTTCTTGCGCGATGCCCACACGAGCGATCAAACCCGGGGGCGTTTACGCCCGCCCGATCGGCATAGACCACAACTCAAGGAAAGGGGGGACGCGCGGAAGGCGGGGCCCGCCTTCCTCAGGCGCTCACCAGAAAGCTCCGGCGGGAGCTTGAAAGGAGGCTCGCAGATGATTGACATAACACAGATCGTGGACCAGAAAGCGACGATCAAGGTGGAGAGGGTCATCGGCCACGGCACGAGGCAGGTGCTGCTGGAGGAGACGAAGACCGTTCCGGCCATCAAGATAGTGGAGATCGTCCCCGTCCTGACCAACGTGAGGTCCATCGTGAAGAACGGGAAGGTCATCGTCCAGGGCACGGTCCACAAGCAGATCTTCTACATCGGGACTGATAACCTGGAGCACCACCTTGCCGAGGACATGGACTTCAGCGAGCTCGTGGACGTGGTGCCCCTCGACCCGGCCCGTCCGGTCGCCGAGGGTATGAACCAGCGCGACATGTCGGTCATCGAGAACAACGTGTTCGAGTTCGACCCTGCGACCGGTGCCCTGACCCAGAAGATCGTACTCAGGCTGCAGGTGAAGGTCACGGATACGGAGCAGATCGCCGTGGCACTCTCGCCATACGGCACATTCATCAAGGCCGCGGTGGTGGTCGGCGAGGCAACGAAGCAGAAGTTCATCGAAGAGACGAAGACAATCCCTGCTACGAAGGTGACGGAGATCATCCCGCGCATATCCAGGATAAAGCACATCGTCAAGAACGGGAAGGTCATCGTCCAGGGCACGCTGCACAAGCAGATCTTCTTCGTCGGCACCGACGACCTCGTTCACCACATCGCTGAGGACATCGCCTTCAGCGATCTCGTGGAGGTGCCGCCACTCAACCCGAACTTCCCGGTGCAGGAGGGCATGGATTCGCAGGATCACTCCATCGTCGACAACCTCGTGTTCGAGTTCGACCCGGCCACCGGGACGCTTACGCAGAAGATAATCCTGCTCCTCGGCGTGAAGGTCACGGAGATGGAGCAGATACCTGTTGCCGTGGAGCCTTACGGTACCGTCATCGCGACCGACCTCGTGGTCGGGCACGGCACGAAGCAGAAGCTCATCGAGGAGACGAAGACCCTCCCGGCCACCAAGATCGTGGACGTGGAGGCCAGGATCAGCGAGATCGGCTCCATCGTGAAGAACGGCAAGGTCATAGTGCAGGGCGTCGTGCACAAGCAGATCTTCTACGTGGGCACCGACGATCTCGTCCACCATCTGGCGGAGGACCTGCCGTTCAGCGAGATGGTGGAGGTGACTCCGATCAACCCCGACGTGCCGGTGCGCGAGGGCATGGACGAGCAGGACCACTCGTTCATCGAGAACATCGTCTGGGAGTTCGACCCTGCGACCGGCAGTTTCACGGAGAAGGTCGTGATCAGGATAGACGTGAAGGTCACTCAGTTCGATCAGATCCCGGTCGTGGTCGATCCGTAGCCCTGCAGTGCGGTGCGGCCGGGGCCGGCGGGCCACAAACCAGGGCAGGTATCAGGGATGATACCTGCCTTTCCAATGCGAGGGGGCTAACACATTGTGAGGGGGCGAACACATGCGGGTCCTTCTCCAGAGCAGGGCCGACCTTCTCGTCCTTCCTGCAGGTGATACAGTGCAACTCCTGGAGACGAGGAGGGCGCTTCAAGCGCTCGGGGTGACGGTGGACCATACGAGCGAGCTCGCGCCGGACCTCGACGGGTATGACCTCGTGCATCTCTTCAACCTGACGAGGGTGGCGGAGACCGCGGCCCAGTGCGAGAACGCCGTGCGGCGGGGCAAGCCTGTGGTGGTGTCGTCCATCTACTGGAACCCTGAGGAGTACATCTTGCATGAGAGCCCGCGGCAGCAGGGCGCGCTCTTGAAATACTGGCGCCGGGACAACCCGTTGCGACGCAGGGTGGTGGAGCGCACGGCCATGCTCCTGCCGAACGCCGAGGCCGAGGCGCGGCTGATCGAGAAGGACCTCGGGGTCGTGGCGCCGTACCGCGTCGTGCCAAACGGAGCCGACCCGGGCTTCGCGGATGCCGACCCCGAAGCGTTTACGTCGCGGTTCGCGGTCGCCGACTTCGTGCTGTGCTGCGCCAGGATCTCGCCGAGAAAGAACCAGCTCGCCCTCGTGAGGGCCACGCGGGGCCTCGGCTTACCCGTGGTGTTCATCGGGCCGGTGAACGACCCGTTCTACTTCAAGGCCTGCAAGAATGAGGCCGACTCGTGCCACCTCTTCCTCGGGTTCATGCCTCAATCGCAGATCGCCTGTGCCTACGCCGCGGCGAGGGTGCACGTGCTGCCGAGCTGGTTCGAGACGCCGGGCCTCGCCAGCCTCGAGGCGGCGATGGCGGGCTGCAACATCGTGTCTACCGACAGGGGCACCACATGCGAGTACTTCGGGGACCTCGCCTGGTACTGTGACCCGGCCGACGCCGGGTCGATAAGGGACGCGGTGATAGCCGCATACAACGCGCCGCGGCGGCCCGACCTCGCCGCCCTCGTGAAGGAGCGCTTTACATGGGAACATGCCGCAAGGGCCACCGCCGCGGCGTATGAGGACGTCGTGGCCGGCGGGCGGGCGAGGGACGCCCCAGCGCTGGATGATCGGGTTCGGGGATTCGCGGGCCGGCAGCAGAATACGCCCTTGCCCTCCTGAATACGCATTCAATGCGATGCGCTGGAGCGCAGCGCACGGCCGGGTTCGGGCCGGGGAGGCGCAGGGAGGTTGGGCGGGTCTGACTGGATCGGCGGCATCAGCGTGAGGACGGAGACGCTGCGCGTGGAGCGGGTCGTGTGCAGGCTCGCGCGCGAGGTCGCGGTCAGCCTGTGGCACGAGGCGCCGGACGGCGTGCGGGAAGTCGTGGGCCTGACCATCGACGTGCTCGACCCGTCGTGGGATGTCTTCGACGGGTCGGCCCTCGCATCCGCGACGCTCCTTGTGTGGGCTTACTGCCTGTCAGACGGTAGGCCGGTGCACGCGCTTTCCTGGGAAGAGGACCTTCGAGCTTTCGTTGAAGACGTATCGCTCCGCCGGGGCATGTCCGTGGAGGGGCGCTTCAGTGTGGGATGCCAGAGCGCCTGGATCGCGGCCAGCGTGGCTGGCACGGCGGGCGTCGGCCGCTTGGCCGGCGAGGACGATGGCTGCGATCATGGATGTGACGCCGGGGAGGCAGACGAGTGGCGGGCCCCGAGGGACCCCGACGGCGTGGGGCGGACCGTCGCTGGGCCCGGCAGGATATGCGTGACCGCGAGCGTCCTCATTGACGTGCTCGTGCTGGAGACCGTGGTGCTTTCAGTGATCACGGCGATCGAAGCGGGGGAGCGGCGTTTCGGCGACCGGAGCGCTGAGGCGGCGCCGTCGGAGCTGGCGACGGAGACCGAAGGGGCAACGGGGACGAACGCGGTCCGCGCCGCCCTCGCTGCACTCATTTCCCCTCTCCGGGAAGCCGCGGCCGCGTTCACGCGCCACCTCGCCCGCCCAAGTGGACAGCCACAAGTTCGCGCCACTTCTCAGCGCGCAAGCCCTGTCCAGGGTCGCCGTTGACTCGAAAAGAGAGTGCGACGCGGCAAGCCCCTCTCACCCGCTGTGCGCTGTCGCAGGGGAGCCGCAGGGCGGTAACACGCAGGCGCGCGTGGGCATAGAATGCAGCATGAGCTTGCAGCGAGCAAGGACTTCGCTGCGCGGAGGGCGTCTTGAAATATGGCTGAGTCCCAGGGCGAAAACCCGTGGAGGCGGATTCTCCGCCCCGGGATGAGGGGTCGCGACGTGACCTTGCTGCAGGAGCGGCTCGCGTGCCTGGGTTATTATGCCGGTGAGATAGATGGCGTCTTCGGCATCCTGACCAAGGACGCGGTGAGGGACTTACAAAAGGCCCACAGGCTCCGGGTGGACGGCATCGCAGGTAGCGAGGTCTTCGCAGTGCTCCGGTCCGGACTGGCAAGGCCGGTAGTGAGGCACTTTGTGGCCCGTGGCGAAACCATCGCCCACGTCGCGAGGAAGCACAACATCCCCATAGAGCTTCTTCTCCAGGCCAACCGGCTTCCGGATCCCGAAGTCCAGGAGGGGCAGTGCCTCAACATCCCGGTCGCGCGCCTTCTCGCGTACCTTCCGGAAGGCGATGGCGGTGAGAGATCCTGGAACTGCTACGAGCGCCACCTGGCGTCCATTTCCGCGGTGGCCCCCCGCTGGTTCACCCTTAATGCCGACGGCACGGTCGCAGGGGAGCCCGTCAAGAGGGTCACGGCCCTCGCGTCGCTGGCCGACATCCGGGTGCTCCCGGTGGTCTCCATCGACCCGTACCCTCTCCCGCCCATGGCCGCCCGTCGGGGCACGGCCATGGGCGGGAGAGGGACCGAAAGCGACAGGGAGAGCCATGGTGACGGCCAATGCGACGGCGCGGGCGAGCCGACAGGCGAGAGAGATAGCAGGCACGAGGGCGGAGGCAGGCCCGAAAGCGCCAGCTCGGGCAGGTGTGACACGGATACCGCGCCCGCAATCGGCCACTGTAGTGAAGGAGCACAATGGTCACCCCTGGATGAGGTGCTGATGGACGCCCCCGCCCGCCGCGCTGCCGTAAAGGGCATAGCCGCCGCAGCGGCTCGAAGCCGGGCCCACGGTGTCGTTCTCTCTGTGTGCGCTCCAGGACCCCGGGACGCGTACGCCTTTACCTCCTTTGCGCGTGAGCTTGCGTTCGTGCTCGAGCGCGACGGTCGGGATCTCAGCCTCGATATCCCGGCGCCCGCAGACCGCCCAGAGGGCGACGCTGTCGGCGCTGGTCCGCTCGAGTACCATGAGATTGCCAGGATCGCAAGGCAGATCATCGTGCGGTTGCAGGCGCGGCCCGAGCGCCTGGCCGTGCCGGCGCCGCCCGCGTCTCCGGCCCGGGCCCGCGCCGTCCTGAAAGCCGTGGTCCGTCTCATGCCGCCATGGAAGATGGTCCTCGGGGTCCCGCTCTTCGGCGTTGACTTCTCGGCAGCGCCGGGCGCCCCGCCAATGCGCCGCGCGTACTCGGAGACAGCTGACATCCTGGACATCTACAAGCCCTCAGTGGTCCGCACGGAACCAGGCGGCGCCTGCGCGTTCAGGTACAGGTCCTTCCGGGTGAACCATACGGTGTTCTTCGAGGACGCGACGAGTGTCGCGAGTTACGTCGATCTCGTCCTCAAGTTCAACCTGGCGGGGCTGGCCATAGCCGATCTCGGGGACGAGGATCCCCGGGTATGGGATGCCTTCAGGACGAGATTCAAAGCCCTCCGTGACTCCCTCCTGCCCGCCTGACGACATCTGCCGAATCGGGCGACATCCAGGTATGGCGCCGGAGGTCTTCGGCGTTTTTCTTAAGTGCGGTAGGGTTGCCGGTGCTTGCTAGGGCGGGGCGCCTGGAATTTGGCTGGCCCGTGCGCCAAATTCGAACGAGGCGCGCCGCGAGCGCGCCGTCCCCGGAGTGCAACACCGGCAACCCAGGAGAGCCCCTGCACGTTGAAAAGCAGCGCGGATTTCTGGCGATCTACTCTAGAGACATCTGACGAAGTTTGACGGCACGTGGCGGCGGCCGGCCGCGCCTCGCGGCGGCGCTCCGCACACACGGGCACACGCACACGCGCGCGGCGGACGGAGGACCACAAGGGAGGGGTGTGCGGTGAGAGCGCTTATCACGGGGATCACCGGCTTCGCCGGCAGTCATCTGGCTGAGTACCTGCTGAGCCGGGGAGACATAGAGGTATATGGGACAGTGAGGTGGAGGAGCAGGACCGAGAACATCGAGAACATCCGCAACAGGACGACGCTCGTGGAGTGCGACCTCATGGACGCGACCGCCGTGGGCCAGGCGATCGAGCGAGTGCGACCGGATCTCGTCTTTCACCTGGCCGCGCAGAGTTTCGTGCCGACATCGTGGCTTGCCCCGGCGGAGACGCTGATGAACAACGTCCTCGGGCAGATCAACCTGTTCGAGGCCATAAGGCGCGCCAGGATAGATCCTCTCGTCCAGATCGCCTGCTCGTCGGAGGAATACGGCCTCGTGTTCGAGGACGAGGTGCCGATAAACGAGGAAAACCCGCTTCGCCCGCAAAGCCCATACGCGGTGAGCAAGATCGCCCAGGACTTCCTCGGCTACCAGTATTTCCGCAGCTACGGCCTGCGAGTCGTCCGCACGCGTACGTTCAACCATACCGGACCTAGGCGCGGGGAGGTGTTCGTGACATCCAGCTTTGCCAAGCAGATCGCCGAGATAGAGTGCCGGCTTGCCGAGCCCGTCCTCAGAGTGGGAAATCTCGAGGCGAGGCGCGATTTCACCGACGTCCGGGACGTGGCCAGGGCGTACTGGCTTGCGCTGGAGCGCGGTGAGCCGGGCGAGGTATACGTCGTCGCCAGCGGTCGCGACTATCGCGTCTCCCGGGTGGCCGAGATGCTGCTGGGCATGGCGAAGGTGCCCATACGGATCGAGCAGGATCCCGCAAGGATGAGGCCGTCGGACGTCCCGGTGCTGCTGGGCGACTCGACGAGATTCCGGCGGAAAACCGGGTGGGAACCGGTCATCCCGTTTGAGAAGACCCTCGCGGACCTGCTGGAATACTGGCGCGGCAGGGTGGCATGGCAGGCCGGGGGCACGATCGGGCGCACGGCCGGGGGCACGGGCGTGGACGCGGACGCGGATGCGGGTGCGGTCGCAGGCGGAGGCGGGGGGTATCGCCGGTGAAAGCGATAATCCTCGCAGGGGGCAGGGGCACGCGTCTTCGGCCGCTCACCTACGATACCCCGAAGGGCCTCGTCCCGCTGGTCACGAGGCCCTTCGTCGAGTATCAGATCGATCTTCTCCGCGCTCACGGGATCCATCAGATCGTGTTCAGCCTGAACTACATGGCGCAGGAGTTCTCCAGGAGCCTGCAGGACGGCACCAGGTGGGGAGTATCCATGGAGTACGTGGTCGAGAAGGCTCCTCTTGGCACCGCCGGCGCCATGAAGAACTGCGAGGCGCGCCTCGAGGGCGAGCGGGCGCTGGTGCTGAACGGCGACGTGCTGACTGATACGGACCTCGGGAGGCTCCTTGCCGAGCACGAGGAGCGCGGAAGCGACGTTACCATAACCACGGTCGCCGTGGACGACCCGGCCGCCTACGGGCTGGTGCTTGCCGACTCGACCGGTCTCGTGACGGGCTTCCTTGAGAAGCCGGGTTGGGACGAGGCCGCGGTGAACACGATCAACGCAGGAATCTACGTGATAGAGCCGTCGATCATCGCGGAACTGCCGCAGGGCCGGGAGGTGTCGTTCGAGCGGGAGGTGATCCCTGCGCTGCTGGCGAGGGGCGCCGCTGTGGGGGCGCACGCGAGCCGCGGCTACTGGCTCGACATCGGCACCCTGCGAAACTACCTGAAGGCGCACGTAGATATCCTCGAAAGGAGGATCGACGTGGTCATCCCCGGACGCAAGGCGGGCTGCGGGGTGTGGAGCGGGAGGAACGCCGCCGTGCACAGGACGGCCCGCGTCGCGGGGCCGGTCGTCATGGGGCACAACGTGGCGGTCCAGCCGAGGGCTGAGGTCGGCCCAAGGGTCGTCCTGGGGCACGGGTGCCGCGTGGGTGAGGGAGCGCACGTGTCGGACTCGGTGCTCCACGACGGCGTCCAGGTGGGCAGGGGGGCGAAGGTCCGCAGGTGCATCATTGCTGCCGCAGCGCGGATCGGGGATGCATGCTGCCTGGATTCGATGGTGGTCGCGTCGGGCAGCGTCCTGGGCGCGGGGACGCGCGTTGATCCCGAGCTCTCGGTGCCTGTTGCAGGATAGCCTGGCCCTCTCCGTGCGCTCCATTTCCGGCCCGCGGCCGCCTGGGTGGCGTCGCACCTAGAAATATACGCACATTTTGGTTACTCGCCCGCATATAGTAGAAATGAAAAGCGAGTGTACTGGTTTCATGCCTGTCACGAGAAAGGGGGAGAGGAGATGGCTGTGGGTGTCGAGCTCAAGGAGGAGCTCCTCAAGGTCGAACAGGTCGTCGGCGAAATCACAGCGCGCAAGGTGCTGCGCGAGATGCTCAAGATCCCTGAGAACCTCCCTACCGCCGAGAAGATCATCAGCGTCGATGCAGATGTCCTCACAAGTTCATTCCAGCTCATAAAGGGCAAAGTTCTCGTGGAGGGCACCATCAGGGTGCGGGCGCTCTACGTGGCACGGGTGGCCGCCGGCACCCAGCCGGTGCAACTCCTTGAGCAGGATGTATCCTTCGAAGTCATCGCCGAGGTGCCGGGCACGGATCCCTCGATGAACGCCTTTGTCGAGGTGGACATCCACGACGTGGCATTCGATCTGGTTGACGTGCGCACTCTGGATGTGCGGCTCGTCCTGTCAGCCGCTGTCAAGGTCACCAAGACCGAACAGCTCGAGGTGGTGACCGAGGTCACCGGCCCGCCAGACCTGCAGGTGGCCAGGGAGCTCCTGAAGGTCGAGGATGTCGTCGGGGAGGCGCAGGCACAGGCTCTCGTCACCGGGAGGCTCACGGTGCCCCCGGAGAAACCCGACATCGAATCTGTCATCAGTGCGGAGGCGAAACCTCGCCTGACGGACGTCCAGGTGCTCGACGGCCAGGTGGTAGCCGAGGGCCTGATCGACGTGGACGTGTTGTACGCGGCGGTGCCTCACGATCCTTACCTGCCGAGGTTGCCGGTGCATTTCTTCTCGACCCAGCTCCGGTTCTCGCAGGTCATCGAGGTGCCCGGGGCGGCTGTGGGCATGCGGGCTCAGGTGCGGCTCGTGCTCGAGGCGGTGAGTTTTAGCGAGCTTGACTTCCGCACGGTCAGCGTGGACGTGGTGCTCAAGCTGACTGCGAAGGTGACTGTCGTCAGGCAGCTCGAGGTCGTCACCGAGGTGACGTCCAAGAGCACTGTGCTGGACGTGGAGAAGAGGCTGCTCCGCGTGGAGGACGTCATCGGCGAGGACACGGTTCAGACGATCCTCAAGGAGACCCTGGAGGTGCCGAGGGAGAAGCCCAACATCGAGCGCGTCCTCAGGATCGACACGTCTGTCAAAGAGGCGTCTTACAGGATCATCGACGGCAAGGTCATCGTCGAGGGCGTCGTCGAACTTCAGACGCTTTACGTGGCGCAGACCCCCGAGGGCGACCAGCCGGTGCACCACATGTCGCACCGCCTCAAGTTCACCCAGGTGGTCGAGGTGCCCGGCACGCAGGAGGGCTTCCTGGCAGAGACGCGCGTTGCCATCGAGCACGTGGACTTCGAGGTGGTCGAAGACAGGCGGTTCACCGCGAAGGTCCTGGTGAGCGTGTTCGCCAAAGTGACCGAGCCCGTGCAGCTCAACGTGGTGGTCGCCGTGGTGGCCGTGAAGCCGCCGGAGGTGCCGTGTCCGCAGCCGACGATTGTCATGGTGACCATCCAGCCGGGTGATACGCTCTGGTCCCTGGCGCGAAAGTACAACACGACGGTGGCCGCGATAATCCAGGCAAACCCGGGCATCCAGCCGGAGAACCTCCAGGTGGGCCAGGTCATCCAGATCCCCGCCTGTCCGGCGCCTAAAGGCTAGCTGCAACAGGCTAGCCCCCACTATGGGAAAAGGAGGGGGAGTGCAGATGGTTTTGAGGAGGGAGCGGCTCAAGCTCTTCGAGGTCGTCGGCGAGAACGTCGCCAACATCACGCTGAGAAGCGTGCAGTCGGTGCCGTCCGGAAAGCCTGACGTCCAGAAGATCTTGAGTATAGTTAACGTAACAGTCTCAGCAACCGGGACGCCCCTGCCCAACAAGGTTGTCGTGGAAGGGACGGCGACGGTACAGACCATCTACGTGGCAGCCCTGCCAGACCAGCCGGTGCATCATATGGAGCACACGATCAGCTTCCTTCAGTTCGTGGATGTGCCCGGGGCGCAGCCGGGGATGACCGTAGTCGTCAGGCCGAGGGTTACTTTCTCCGACATAGTGATCAGGACCCCGAGGGAAGTCGAGATCGAACTCATCATCGAGCTCTTCGTCAAGGTGACGCAGCTCGTGCAGGTCGACGTGGTCACGGACGTGATGTTCAAGAGCATTCCGGTGAAGGTCGAGAAGAACCTCGTGCGAGTCGAGCGAGTGGTCGGCGAGAACAGGAGTCAGGTGATACTGAGCAACACCCTGCCGGTGCCGACCGGCAAGCCGCCGGTCTTGAAGATCCTCGGCATCATCAGCACCGAAGTGTTGCCGACTGAGGTCAGGGTGATCCCGGACCTGGTGATCGTGCAGGGGCAGATCAGGACCCAGATACTATACGTGGCGGATCTGCCCGACCAGCCTGTCCACCAGATGCATCAGACGGTGAACTTCCTTGCCAACATCAGGATCCCGGGAGCCATGCCCGGCCTCATGGTCGAGCTCTTCCCGACCGTGGAGTTCGCTCAGGCGACCAGGGTCGACCCGATGACGATCATGCAGGATCTCGTCATCAGCCTGTTTGCCAAGGTCACCGAGATCCAGCAGATGAGGGTCGTGACAGACGTCAGGTCCGACAGGATTCCGATAAACGCAGTGCGCCAGCTCGTCGCGATCGAGGACGTCGTGAACGAGGTCACACAGCAGATCAACATCCGCCAGGAGGTCACGATTCCTCCGGAGAAGCCTGCTGCGGCCAAGATCATCAGCGTCTTCAGTTCGGTGGTGGAGATAACCCGGTCGGACATCCTCGACGGGAAGGTGATCCTCGAGGGCAGGCTCGTCGTGCAGGTCATATACGTAGCAGCTCTCCCGGGCCAGCCGGTCCACCACATGCACCTCGAGGTGCCCTTCACGACGTTCGTGGACCTGCCAGGTGCGTTCCCCGGGATGAACATCCTCGTCCGGCCGAGGGTGGAGTTCGCCACCGCTCAGCTCCTGCCGGTCGGGGTGACGCCGCCGCCCGAGGTCGGCACCCGGGACGTCCTGGTCGAGGCCATAATCGAGGTGTTCGTGAAGGTCACCAAGACCGTGCAGAAGCACGTGGTTATCGACGTGCTCGTGCCCGAGGAGTTCCGGGACATGAACTGAGCGATCGCCGCGAACAACGCGGGCTCTGATTGCGAACCCTGATTCCGCCCGGTAAAGTGGCCGAAGCTCCTGGCGCCGTACCTGGGCAGAGCGTCTTGCCCGCAGCGCAACGCAACGCAGTTGGAAGGGACCCTGGCGAAAACGCCGGAGGTCCCTTCTGTGATCGAGCGGATCAGGCGCCGGGCCAAGAGTGTGAGTTCAGAGATCACTGCCACTTTTCCAGGGGTTGCCGGTGCTTGCGCGAGGGGGCGTTGAAGATTTGGCAGGCCTGAACGCCGAATCTAGCGAGGCGCCCCGCAAGGGCGCCGTCTCTCGAGCGCAACGCCGGCAACCCGGAATCCGCTGGAACACCGCGGCGAGCTTGTGAACCCACATTCGGCCTGGGGGTACGCCGCGCGCCGGCGCCCTGTGGCGCCGGGCGGGCGCTTCACATATCATATCCTGGTAAGGAGTCTACCGGAGGGAGGGAGCGAGTTGTCTTCCGATGTAATCGTATCAGGCTTCCCCCGGAGGAAAGTGAAGGTCGAGGTGGTCGTCGCCGACGTCAGCGCCAACATCGTGGCGAGCGGGCGGCTGGTCGTGCCTCCTCCGAAGCCCGACATCGCATCCATCCTCGATACCCAGGCGCGGGTGGCCATCACGCAGGTCACGATCGTGCCGGGGGCCGTGGTCATCCAGGGAAACGTCGAGGTGGACGTTCTCTACGTGTCCACGGCGCCGTCTCAGCCGGTACACGCCTTCGAAGGTGTGCTGCCCCTGTTCGGGAGCGTGAGTGTGCCGGGAGTCTTCGGCGGCATGATCCCGGAGGTGCTCGTGACGAGCGTATTCGCCACGGCGCGGCTCATCGATCCGAGAACGGTCGAGGTTAACGTGCTTGTGTCGGTGAGAGTGCGCGTCCTCAGGGAGGAGATCACCGAGGTCGTGGTGGAGGTGCCGCCCACTATCATCGTGCCCGCTGTGAAAGTGCCGGTGGTGCCCATCGTGAAGAAAAAGGTGGTTACGGTCGAGCGGGCGGTGTTGCAGGGTGAGGCCGAGACCATCGCGGTCGGGACGATATCGATACCGCCGGACAAACCCGGCGCGTCTCAGGTCATCCGCACCGATGCTGCGGCGTCCGTGAGCAGCGCCCGGGTGCTTCAGAGCAAGGTAGTGGTGAACGGGGCCGTCTCGGTGCGTGTGCTCTACGTGGCAATGAGCCCGAACCAGCCCGTATTCTCGGTGGACGGTGCCCTCAGCTTCAGCACCGTCGTGAGCCTTCCAGGGGTGCTGCCGGGGATGTTCGCGTTCGCCTCGGTACACGTGGAGGCCGCTGATGCTGAGATCGTGAACGCACGGACGCTCCGGGTGAGGGTCGTGCTCCGGGTATCCGTGGTCGTGACGGTCGAGAGGGAACTGCCGCTCATCACGGCGGTGGAGCCGCTTCCGACTCCGCTCGTGGCAGTGACCCGGGAGTTCCTCGTGGAGGAGATCGTGGGCCAGGTGGAGGACGACTCCACGATCCCGGTGCGGATCGTCGTGCCTGCCGAATTGCCGGCGATCGGCAGGGTGATTCAGTCATTTGCGAAGGTCCGCGTGACGAGGACCACGGTTCTGGACGGCGTGGTGCTGGTGGAAGGCACCTTGCGAATCACCGTGCTCTACTCCGAACTTCCGACCCAGAGGGTGTTCGCGACCGTGGAGACGGTGCCGTTCTCTGTGACGCTGCGGGTGCCAGGCGCCATTCCGGCCTACTACGCCGTGTGCGACATAGACGTCATCCGGGTGGTGACCGTCCCGGTCGAGCCCAGGTTCGTGAATGTGAGAGTCGTGCTGCGCGGCTGGACCATGGTGACGCGCGTCGATACCGTGTCGGCCGTGGTGGGCGTGAACGACACGACGGCGGGCGCGGGCGACACCGTCCCTCCGCCGCCAGGACCGTCCGCCGGCCTGCCAGGGCCTCCGGTGGGCGGAGGCGGCGGGCCGGTGCCCACGTCGGGGCGCGTCCACGTGGTGCAAGTGGGCGAGACGTTGTACCAGATAGCCCAGGGTTACGGCACCACGGTCGCGGCGATCGCGCAGGCCAATGCAATTCCCGACCCCGACCGCATCGAGATCGGCGACACGCTGGTTATCCCGTGAACCGGGGCAAAACCGTAAATCTCATGCAGACCCGGTTGTGCCCATACTGCTCTATCAGATACGAAATGCCACCAGGTTCGGCGGATCCGGCGGGCCTGTCTGGTGGGCCGGCTCGCGGCCCTGACGGCCCTGACGGCTCTCGGCCGTGCAGTCTCCAGGAAACCCGTGATGTGGGGAACGGGGTGGCGGCAGGACAGCCGGGCCGGGTTGTCGAATTACGAGTAGGCCCGTTTCGGCGCGGCAACTATGGCAGCATCATATCGTGTGGAAGAAGGGGAAAGAATTGGAGGAGAAGTATGCGAAATACGCCGAGCTGGCTAGGAGCCTCGGGGCGGTGGACGCCCTTGTGATCGACGCACGAGACATCGTGTTCGATCCCAGGACCTATCTCAAGTGCATGTATGGCTGCTCTACCTGGGGGAAGTGCTGGGTCTGTCCGTCGGCCCCGGGGGCGCTGAAGCCGTGGGAGGCCGAACGGGTGCTGTCGCAATACAGTCACGCAGTGCTCATCCACACGCATGACAAGGAGTCCTCCCAAAAGATCTCGTTTACCGTGGAGAGCCGTGCGTACGTGGACGGGTACTACTTCGCGTTCAGCATGAGCGATTGCGGACTGTGCGCCGAGTGCAGCCTGCCGGAGGACAGGCCCTGCCGGTTCCCAGGCAAAGCGAGGCCTGCCATGCAGGGCATGGGGATCGACGTATACGCTACCGCGCGCAAGCAGGGACTTCCGATAGAGACGCTTGCCGACGAAAGCCAGGAGCAGAACTGGTACTCGCTCGTAATGATCGAATAACCGTCGAGTTCTCCATGGCGGCCTTCGGCCGCCACCATCGCAGGATGAAAATGGAGCTGCGCGGGTCATTCTCAAGGTGGTATGGCGCCATAAGTTTGCGTCACTTCTCCTGACGGTGTTGGGGCTCGCGGTGCTTGCCAGGGCGGGGCGCCTGGAATTCGGCCAGTCTCAAGGCGCCGAATTCGAACGCATCTCAGCGCACGCGCCGTCCCCGGAGTGCAACACCGGCAACCCTGGCGAGGACCTGCACGCTGAAAAGTAGCGCGAATTTGTGGCGATCTACTTAACCGTGAGAGACCCGGAGGAGAACCTGGGAGTGGAGGGAGCGACGACAGGCGTGCGGCACCCGGCGGAGCGCTGGGCGCCGCGGCGAGGCGTCGCGCTGCGGAGACGATGGACGCATCCAGATTCATAGAACGGCTCAAGCTCGCACCGGAGTACCGGGGGCAGATCGTCCATGTGGAGAACATACCGGCGCGCAAGGCGCGCTACGGTGATGTCGAGCCGCCGCTCCACCCACGCGTGGCGGCGATCCTGGCCAAGGTGGGCGTCGAGCGCCTGTATACGCACCAGGCCCAGGCCATACAGGCTATCCGGCAGGGGCGCGACATCGCCGTCGTAACGTCCACGGCGAGCGGCAAGACCCTCTGCTACAACGCGCCGGTCCTCGAGAGGCTCGCCATGCACCCCGGCGCGAAGGCGCTCTATCTCTTCCCCACGAAGGCGCTCGCCCAGGACCAGCTCCGGGGCCTCCTTCGCTACCGTGAGATCGACCCCGCCATGCCGATCGTGGCCGGCACCTACGATGGTGACACGCCGCCGAACGCCAGGCGCAAGCTGCGCGACGAGGGGAACATCATCCTCACGAACCCCGACATGCTTCACCAGGGCATCCTGCCGAGGCACCCGGCATGGGGACCGTTCTTCGCGAACCTCGCCTTCGTGGTCATCGACGAGATGCACACCTACAGGGGAGTGTTCGGTTCGAACGTCGCCTGCGTCGTCAGGCGCCTCGAGCGGATCTGCGAGCACTACGGCGCAAACCCCCAGTTCATCTGCTGTTCCGCTACAATCGCAAACCCGAAGGAGCTTGCGGAGAAGCTCATAGACAGGCCCGTCACGGTCGTCGACGACGACGGTGCGCCGCGCGGCCCGAAGAAGTTCGTGTTCTGGAACCCGCCGCTCTTTGACGCTGCGCAGGTGGAACGGGCGAGCTCGAGCGTGGAAGCCGAGCGGCTCCTGGTCGACCTTGTCCGCGAGAGGGTCCAGACCATCACCTTCGTGAAGGCGCGCGTGGTGGCAGAGCTCATCTACAGGTTCGCCCAGGAGCGGCTGCAACAGATAAGCCCGTCGCTCGCGCGCGCCATCAAGCCGTATCGCGGAGGCTACCTCCCTGAAGAGCGGCGCGAGATAGAGAGGCGCCTGTTCTCCGGCGAACTGCTCGGGGTCACGTCAACGAACGCCCTTGAACTCGGCATCGACATCGGCAGCCTCGACGCGGCCATCCTGACAGGTTACCCGGGCACCATCGCCAGCACCTGGCAGCAGGCCGGGCGGGCGGGGCGTGGGCAGGAGGAGGCCCTCGTGGTTCTGGTGGGGCAATCCGCGCCGATAGACCAGTATCTCATGAACCATCCCGAATACTTCTTCGGCAGAACGACGGAGGGTGCGGCCATCGACCCGCACAACCCGTACGTGCTGGCTAGGCATCTTCGCTGCGCCGCCTTTGAGATGCCGCTCGGGGCGAGGGACATCGCGCGCTTCGGCGAGTACATGCCGGCCATCCTCCAGATCCTCGAGGAGCAGCGCGAGGTCGTGCGGCGGGGCAACAGGTGGTACTGGTTGCACTCGTCATATCCGTCAGAGGCAGTCAAGCTGCGGAATGCATCTGACAACACCTATACCATCGTGGACACGACGCAGGACCCGGCGGGGCGGCGACGCCAGGCGCCCGCGAACGACACCGCGGCGAACCGCGTCATCGGCACCATGGACGAGCTTTCCGCCTTCGAGCAGATCCATCCCGAGGCGATCTACCTGCACGACGGCGAGACGTATTTCGTATCGCAGCTCGATGTGGACAAGAAAGTCGCGTACGTGGAGAAGGCTGACGTCGACTACTTCACGCAGTCCATCGCCGAATCCACGGTGAAGATCGAGAACGAGCAGGAGAGCGCGAGGTTCCACAGGGCCACGGCGTCGTTCGGGGACGTCACCGTGACCTCGCTCGTATACATGTTCAAGAAGATCAAGTTCCACGGTCGGGAGAGCATCGGCTTCGGCAAGGTGAGCCTGCCGCCTCAGGTCATGGGGACTGCCGCCTTTTGGCTCGTGCCGCCCATCTCCACGCTCAACCTGGTACGCGAGTGGGGGCGCGACCCATCCGAGGGGCTCTACGGCATCGGCAACGTCATCACGGAAGTGGTGCCCCTTTACGCCATGTGCGACCCCAGGGACGTGGGGGCGGTCGTGGACTCGCTCAACACCGGGTCGCCCACGCTGTTCGTGTACGACCGCTACCCGGGCGGGGTGGGGTTCGCCGAGCGTGCTTACAGGTCGCTCGAGGACGTGCTCCGGGCGTGCCTGGAGCTTGTGAAAGGGTGCAGGTGCGAGGACGGCTGCCCGTCGTGCGTAGGCGCGCCGGTGCCGCCTTTCGCCCAGAACGACCCCGACCTCTCACCCCGGGGCCGCGTCCCGGACAAGGAGGCCGCGCTCATCATCCTCCACGATCTGCTGGAGATGGAGCCGTATACACCCAAGCCCGTAGAGAGGTCCACGGTGGGGGCGGCGCCGGGCGAGGGCGCCGGGTGGCCGTCGGGGGTTGGCGCGCCTCTCGTTGCGTCGGCTGGAGCAGCTGCGGGGGATGCGACGGCAGCCGGGACCGGGGCGGTGGCCGGGGCCGTGGAAGGCTCACAGGCTCTGGGAGACCTGGCGCCCGGGGCGCGAGGATGGTACAGAGGATCAGGCGGAGGCCCCGGTCGATCCAGCGCCGGCCCATGGGGGCGGGGCCGCTGGAGCGGCGGGGGTGGGCCTGGCCGGTCGGATGCCGGCGAAGACTGCGATGACGGCGGCGAGCCAATCCCGCATCCCGTGCGGCGCCTGCCCGAGAGCGTCGAGTCCCGGCTGCGCCGCGAGCTTGCCCGCTTCGGCCGCGTCGGCATGAACGGCAGCAGGCACTACGGCAACGGGAGCGCAAAGGGGCCGAGGTGGTGAACCCCGATGGCGGTCCTGCCGGATTTCGTGCACTGTTTCTTCTGGGACGTGGACCCGAAAACGTTGGATCCGGACAAATGCCCGTTCTTCGTTATCGAGCGTCTTCTCGAAGAGGGGGACGACGCCGTGATACGGTGGGTGATGTCTTACTACACTGACGATCAGAGGCTCGAGGTCGTCAAGAACTCGAGCCTCTCACGGAAGACCGCCCGCCTGTGGCAGAACCACTACAACCTGGCGGCGGCGGAGGTCAGGCGTTTGTCGGCGCCGTTCCGGAAAACAGTGGACCCATTCTGGCCATACTGGCCTGGCAGGCTGTCGGCTAGTACAGCACAGTGCCCACCACGGCGGAGATCGCCAGGAGGAGAATTGGGTCGATCCTGGTGAACCTCAACGCAGCGAGGCAGGCGAGGCAAATAAGGGCAGTACCGATGTCAACAATGGCAGACTTGTAAACGGTCACGGCCGCCATGATGACCAGGGCCACGACTGCGGGTCTGATACCGGCGAAGAAAGCCTGCACTGCCTGAGCCTTCTCAAACTTCAGGAACAGCCATGAAAGCACCACGACGACCACAAACGAAGGCAATATCACGCCGACTGTTGCTGCGGCAGACCCAAGAGGACCTGCTGTTGTGTAGCCGACGAATGTTGCTGAGTTTACCGCGATAGGCCCGGGGGTTGCTTCAGCGATCGCGATTACATCCACGAACTCCCGCATGGTCAGCCAGTGGAATCTGGCGATGATCTCCTGCTCGATGAGGGGGACCATAGCATAGCCGCCGCCGAAACTGAAAGCGCCTATCTTGAAGAACGTCGAGAAGAGTTGCCAGAGTATCACAGCAACCCGCCTCTTTCCCTACGGTCTTTGGGCTGCTCGGCCGGTGGGCATTTTCTGACAAGCGCGATCCCTGCGAGGCCAGCGAGCAAAATGGCGAGCACAGGGTGCAGGTGCAGAACGAGCATGGCACCGACTCCGGCCACTACGATGATGATCCCCAATGCGTCTCGCGCAGCCTTCTTGCCCAGCGTCACCGCTGCTGGTACGATCAAGGCGAGCACAGCCGGGCGCAGCCCGATGAATGCGGAGCGTACTATATCAAGGTGAGCTATACGCTGGAAAAAACTTGCGATTACCAGGATGACCACGAACGAGGGGATGGCTGCCCCCACCCCTGCTGACAGTGCTCCGGCGAATCCCTGCAGACGATAGCCGGTAATGACCGCGCTGTTGATGGCGATGGCACCCGGTGCGCTTTGGGCGATGGCGAGCGCATCCATAAACTCGTCATCAGTGAGCCAACCTGCGGATTCCACGATTTCGCGACGGATGAGCGGGATCATTGCAAACCCGCCACCGAAGGTGAAAGCCCCGATCTTAAGGAATATCTTGAATATCCGCACACACATACCAGGGTCGAAGCGCTTCGGCAACTCGGCCGTGTGCTCGTCTGCCTTCGGACAATCTGCGGGGACTGCTGTGCAGCTGCCGTTTTGTCGTGATGTGACCCGGTGCGAGAAGCGCAAGGCGTCTACCACCTCCTATGAGCACGAGTACTGTCGAGACCGCAGGCTAACCTCTCACGTTCTGCGCAGGACGCGGACCGGTGAGCCTGCGGTCTCCTCGACATCATGCCTTTTCGCGCCTCGGAGTCATCCGGATCCCGGTCATGCGACGCCCTTTGCGCGGCGCACAACCACCTCGGCGACTATGTTATTTGCATCGATGAGCGGCACCTTCAACGAGACGTCTTTCAGAATAACTGGGATTTCGGTACATCCCATGAGGATAGCCTGAGCGCCGGCTCTTACAAGATGCTCTGCGACATCCGTCAGCCGCCTGCGATCCTCGGCGATGTCGCCTCCGTACTTAAATGAGAATATGGACTCCATGACCCTCTCCTGGTGCTCAGGGCTAGGCTCAGCCACCTCGATGCCGAACTTCGCATATGCCTTGTGGTAGAGCTGTGTTTTGACCGTCCCGGTGGTCGCCAGGATGCCGACTTTCCTGACGTCAGGCCATCGCTCGCGAGTCGCCCTGGCGGTTTCCTCGATCATGTTCAGTACAGGAACCTTGACGGCCGCCTGTACATCGGCGTGGAAGTAATGAGCCGTGTTCGCCCCTATGATTATGATCTCCGCCCCTGCTCGCACCAGGTTTTTCGCTGTTTCCTGCATGGCGGGAACCGGGCTTGGTCCTCCCTTGAGGATTGCGTCAAGGCGACTCGGCATTTTCGGGTTGCAGTCTATGATTATCCTGAGATGATCCTCGTCCTTCTTGGCGTGGGTGGCCCTGACGATCTTGTCGAAAAGGTCGATGGTTGCTTCCGGCCCCATTCCACCCAGAATGCCGACTACTTTTTCCTTCGGTTCATCCATAATCCGGACCCCCAGATTTCTCAAATTCCTGTTTACACAGATTCCTGCTTACACGGATTGTGCGAAGTTCCTTTCCCATTCAGCCCTTTACGGGCCGTGCCCTCAAATCCGTCCGGTCCCAGACCGGTGACTCAGAACGCTTGAAGAGCTTCTCTATGGCCGATATCACGCCTGCCCCGACGAAGCTCCCGATGACGTTGACGGTGGTTATGCCCATGTCCATTATCCGGAAGATCCCTGTAAGAAGCCCAACAACCTCAACAGGGAGGCCAAGGGCCGCCAGGAATGCCGTGGTCGCGACGAAAATCCCACCCGGGATGCCTGGGCTACCGAGGGTCATTGCGACGCCGAGAAATACAGCGGTCACCTGCTGAGATACGCTCATCTCTATGCCCATGATCTGGGTGACGAATATCGCCACCACGCCGAACCATAGCCCGTTGCCATCCATGTTCATGGTGGCTCCTACAGGGATCACGAAGTCCGTGATGCTCTTCGGGAAGCCAAAGTCTTCCTCAGCGGTCCGCATCGACACGGGGAGCGTTGCGGCGGTGCTGCAGGTGCTCAGACTGGTCATCCACACGGGCATGGAACGCTTTATGAATTCCCAGGGCTTAATACGAACGGCAAAGTAAACAAGAGGCAGATAACAGAGAAGGACATGCAGCGACAACCCGGCGTAGACTGTGCCGATGAACTTCGCCATGGGGCCGAAGATGCTCGCACCGTACTTGCCTGCCGTGACTGCGATAAGAGCTCCGACCCCTATCGGCGAGAAAAGCATGACGATCTTCACTATGGTCAGCACAAGTCTCGATCCTAGCTTGAATATGCCCGTCAATCGGTCGCGGTCGCCTGCATCAAGCATCAGAATGGCAACCCCGGAGAAAATCGCGAACACTATTACCTGGAGCATGTTTGCCTGAGCCATGGATTGAATCACGTTGACAGGAAAGACTCCCATCAGCACGTTGAAGAAGGATGGCATCTGACCGAGCTGCGTTACCTGTGGTACATCCGAAAGCACCAGCCCAGCGCCGGGTCTTGCCAGTCGTGCCACGACCACGCCGATAGCTGTGGAAACTGCTGTGGTGCCAAGGAAGAAAACCGCAAGCTTCGCCCCCACCCTTCCGAGTTTCCGGAGGTCTCCCATACTCGCAACCCCCGCTGCCACGTTGAAGTACAGCAGGGGCACGATCGCCATCCTGATCATGTTCAGGAAAATGTCACCGATAGGCTGAATGACGACGATCCTCGGACCAACCAGAAGACCGGCCACTATGCCGATAAGCATGCCAAGGAAGATCTGGTTTGACAGCGACATCCGCTTCATCTGCCGTTTGCAGCTCCTTTCCTTGTCAGTCTCGTCCCGCCTGTGCTCCTACAACAGCTATTGCCTCGATCTCTATGCGCATCTTTCCAACAAGGCCCGACACCTCCACGCAGGATCTGGCTGGGGGATTGACCGCAAAGAATTCGGCGTAAACTCGGTTCATTGCCTCGAAATCCGCGATGTCTCTCAGAAACACTGTGGTCTTGACAACCTGGTCGAGTGAGGATCCTGCACCTTCGAGAACGGCTTTCAGGTTTACCAGGGTTGCTCTCGTCTGATCGGCTATATCCTGCGATTTGATGTCGCCTGTCGCCGGATCCATAGCGCCCTGCCCTGATACAAAGAGGAATGGTCCTACTCGGACGCATGGGGAATACGGACCTAGCGGTTTTGGGACTCCTCGAGGAGCTACCGGCTGCTTTTCATACTGCAACATGCATTCCTCCTATCGCGTCAGTTGAGGTCGAGCAGAGACTACGATCCTCCCGACGCTCTCTTTCGACATGGACATTCGACACGCGCAGCCAATTTCCTTCGGTGACAACAAAATTTGTAGCACGCCCAATGGGAGTTGAAGGCAGGAGGTAGCCATGCGGGAGTCGAAATTGAAGAGGAAACCACGAAAGAGCGATTTTCAGGCGGCCGAAGCTGTGGCAGAACGGCGGTCAGTCAAAAGGTTGTGCTATGTATGGTGGGAGCCTGCCCAGAACTGAAACAAGAAAACAGCTCTGGAACGACGCGACGCGGAGGCCGAGCAACGGAACATGGGCTTCGGCTGGAACGGGAGGGGACGGGGCTATGACCCCTGAGGACATTGTAATCGACCAGCTCAAGCACGTGCCTGAGGCACTGGCACTGATGTTCGGAAGCCATTGCGAGGTGGTGCTGCACGACCTGCGTAATCCGGAGCATTCGATCGTTGCCATCGCAAATGGCCACATCTCCGGGAGAAAGATTGGTGGTCCGATTATCGGCGGGCCCTTACCTGATAAGGGGCTGGACGTGCTACAAGAGCCTGGGGACTTTGGCTACCTGGCAAACTATGAGACGCAGACGTCTACAGGGAAGAGGTTGAGGTCGACGACCATGCTGTTTAGAGGAAAGGATGGCAGGCCTTTCGCCGCGCTTTGCATAAACTATGATCTGACGCCCTTCATGGCCATAAAGCAGGTTGTGGACAGTTTTTGTGACATAAGCGGGCCAGGAATAGCGCAGTCTGAGCGCGAGGACAGCGCCTCGCAAAATGACGTGGGAGAGATTATATCCCAGATAATACGAGAATCTGTCCGGCAACTGGGCAAGCCAGTGTCAATGATGGACAAGCAAGACAAGCTCGAAGCAGTTCGTGTGATGAAGTCGAGAGGGCTTTTCCTGGTGAGAGGGTCCGTGGAACGAGCCGCGCGGGCGCTTCGGGTCTCGCGGTTCACCATCTATAACTACCTGGACGAACTGAAGTCCGTTGAGGCTGAGCAAGACGCGTGCTTATGAAGTCGGACGCCTGACCGCAATGCAGGGACGCGGGATTCGTCTTGTTGCACGCGCAACCGCATTTCCTTTCCCGATTCTGAGCAAAGTTGCGCCCGGTTGTAACGATCGTACCGCCCCTTGGGCTAAGCCGCTAGGCCGGCGACCACCTGTGCGCCCGTTGTGCTGATGTCCTTACCGGTTCGCCTCGGCCATGATTGTAAGGAGGTGGTGAGCGGGAGACGAACCACGGGCTGCCTTCGGAAGGGGCTGCTGCCCGGGGCCAGCACGTCCGCGCACCCAATGAACCGTGCGGTCAGAGGATGCGGTGCGACGATGCCGGTATCCGATAGGCCCGGCTCGCGAGCCGCCCCAGATTCGCTAGCGCAGAGGGGTTACACGGACCCACGTGCTAAGTATGAGGTCATCAGTTTTCTCTGGTTTTCCGAGGTCTTGGGTTGCCGGTGATTGCACGAGGGGTGTCAAAACCTGGCTGCCCAGCCAGACGGGCCGGATTTTGGCGAAGCGCGCCCCGCGTGGGGCGCCGTCCCCGAGTGCAACACCTGCAGCCCTGCTCGGCGCGCGCGCTCTCTGGAACCGGCGATTACGTATGGCGATCCACTTAGTGCCCTGCGAGAGTGGCGATGGCGAGGCACTTCCGCAGGCGCTTGATGCCCTCCTCGATCTGGTCCACCCTGGGCTGGCTGAAGCAGAGACGGGCCTGGTTCCCGCCGGAGCGGTCGGCGTAGAACGAGGGGCCTGCAACGTAAGCGACGCCGCATTCTTTGACAGCGTGCGGCAGGAGCGCCACGGTGTCGATGCCTTCAGGGAACGTTACCCACGTGTAGAAGCCTCCCCGGGGGACCGTGCAGGTTATGGCGTCTCCGAAGTGTGTGCGGAGGGCTTTCAGCGTCTCGTCCCTCTTTTTCCGCAGGCTCGCGATGGTGACCTCTATCTGCTTTTCGATGAGGCCCCGTTTGCCGTACTCGAGCGCCATGATCTGGCCCAGGGAGTTGGAGCACTGATCTGTGCCCTGCTTGAAGAGGATGGCTTTTTCGATGACGGCCTTCGGCCCGATCATCCAGCCCAGGCGAAGGCCGGGCGAGAAGATTTTGGAGAATGTCCCGAGGTGGATGACGACGTCGTCCTCGTCGAGGGTAGCCCGCCGACGCCAACAAAGGGGCAACATCGACATAGCTGTAAATGTCGTAAGGCCAGCCGTGCAGAAGAATGACCACAGGACTGTCGGCGGGGCCGGCTTCAGCGTATCCAACATTCAGGACGCCTGCATCGATCTGTTTCAGTGAGGCGAATGACGTGTTCGTCCCAGGCTTGATCGTGGGCAGCTGTATCGGGTTTGCTGTGCCGGCCTGTGCGTTCGCGGAGCCGACCATGCCGAACTGGGCGGCAGCGAGGGTCACCGCCGCAGCGCCGAAAAAGCGGCGCCGATGACGGTTGATTTCCTCGGACATTTCGATTTCGCACATCGGTGAGGCCCCTCGGCGTCATCAGCGACACGGCCGAGACCCAA
>JBLNDE010000042.1:0-50146 GCA_050261335.1 Bacillota bacterium | reverse complement strand
GAGACCCCTCCCTCCATCCAAGGGAAGTGCAGTCATCCTCACGACAACTGCCTGGGACAACTGCCTGGGGTCTCTCTTCTTCATGGACCCCATACTTACCTACCTAAACTTTACGCTACCTGCGAATAAGAATTACGGGATAAGTCTCGGAAAACAGGCGTGTGGGGGCTCGGTTATCTCAGGCGGAGTTGCTTTGTAGTCGGAACTCGGGAAGTCGGTCTCGATGAAGATCAGCTGTCCTCCGGGATAGACGCCGTTGTTGGTGACTTTGTAGTCGTCATGGTTATGGGCCAGATAGAACTGGGGGAACGTGAAGTTGTCTGCCGTCTCCGAGCCGTAGTTCCACGGCACCCAGTTGTACGGTGGCATGAACGTTCCTCGACCCAAGCTATCCTTCAGAATGGTATTCGCCCACAGGTC
Source organism: Bacillota bacterium (assembly GCA_050261335.1). Classification (GTDB taxonomy): domain Bacteria; phylum Bacillota; class SHA-98; order UBA4971; family UBA4971; genus UBA6256. The sequence goes on along the minus strand of JBLNDE010000042.1, from coordinate 49,726 downwards.
CTTCGCGCCAGGGAAGGGAGGAATGAACGTGCCGGCCGCCTTGGATTGAGCGGTGGCCGTAGCGATTTGATTCTTCAAGGATGGGAAGCCTGCCTTTCCGCAGAAGATGTAGTCCGCATAGATCGATCTCTTGTCGTCAGCGGTGTACAGGAGGTCGTAGCTTTCGCCCGATCCCACAAGCGTCGTGAAGTTCATTTCACCTGCTGTTCTTGGGTTTGCGTCTTTCCCCACGATAGCACCGTGCCAGCCATGAACGTGGAACGGCACCGGCTGGTAGCCGATGTTTATCATTCGGAGCAGGAACTTGTCGGGTGGTATGCATCTTGCCGGGTCACCTGTTGATACCTTGACATAGCAATCGTATCCTTCCGGGATGGTGTACCCGAAATTGGGCACAAGCTCCGGCGGGAGCGTGGTAGGCAGCAGGGTGTCCGGGAAAGCCCGGCCGTTGACCAGCCAGTAATCCGGCTTGTAGTCCACTGGGTTGAAGTCGGTCTGAGCAAACACTGCATCGTGCCAGCGCGTGTCGATGTCAGAAAAAAGCAGCACCCAATCGCTGTTAAAGAAGGAGTTGATGTCGTTGTACGCAAAGTTCCTGTTAGTGGCGGTGGGAGGAATCTGCGGGAATGGTCTGCCCTTGAAGAACCAGCGGCCAGAAATCGGGCTCTTCACAATGCCTGCTTCTGCCAGGCTATGCGCGGACGGGTAGACGATCAGGGCGCCGTACATTCCCATTTGAACGTGCTCCGATGCCTCTTGGTGACAGTGATAGAAGTACGTGCCCGGTTTCTCTGGCTTGAAGTAATAGGTCACAGCGATTCCCGGTTCACCTGGCGGGGTCACCGGTACACCGAAGGACGTTTCGGGGACACCGTCAACCTGGGTAGCCACGTGACCCCCGTGTATGTGGACTGAATGGACGTCGAGGATCGGCGGGGTCGTGAGGTACAGACCGAGGTTCACGAGCGTGATGTACAGCTCGTCGCCGATTTCCATGTCTATTCTCGGCGAGGGGATTACCGCCTTGCCTCTGAGCGCGTCGAGATTTTCGAGAACGGTGATGTCGAATTGGGGGTTCACGATTGTGGGTGGGCCTGTTGGTACCCCGAACGCCAACGGCTGAACCTTGAATAGTCCCCCGGCGAAACCGAAGATGTAGACCTTCCGACGAGGCTCGGTTCCCGTCGGGTCTATCGGAAGGTGGATGAAGCCGTCGGTCGCGAACAAGTTGTAGAACAGTCTTCGAAACACTGGTCTCATCCTCTCAATTGCGGACTTGGAGGGGGAACGCCTGGGCATACCCCTGTCCGATACATCTTATGAGGGCAGATTGACCGACGTGCCCGCTATCGCCTCATGCTCCACGATTCTCGTTCCCAGGTCGCCGCACACGTAATCCCTGCCGCAGGCGAAGTTCGAGCGCCGCTTGCTGATGACGCGCGGCCAGACAGGCAGGGGCAGGCCCGGCGACGGCGGCAGGCGGTATCACGATAGCAGAGTCGTCATTGGACGTCAGGTAGCTGGTCAGCTTCCACCCGTCCGGCAGGATCCGGCAGGAATTGTAGCCGTCGTGTCGAATTGTTCACTGATGAGCGGGTTCGACCTCACTTGACCATAGGAGCATGTACATGTGATGTGATGGTGCCGAGCCCGTGGCCGAAAACAGGCCGGATGGGTTGTCGGGCTCTTCACGGCGATAACCGCTGATGGGTGGGGGCATCGGGGCTGCTCTGTAAGGGTGGTCAGCAGCATTCTCGCGTCGGACCTGCGGCGACCAGCGGAGGCCGAGACGAAGTACCAATGTCAAAGGCGCCGGCACCACGGTTCCTTCGCGCATCAGCCCCGTGGGCTTCATCCCTCCTGGTCCATCAGCTCGTTTGAACTGCGCAGGCTCATCCGGAAAAGGAGTGGTCCCTGGTGGGCTTTCCATTCGAGAGGGTCCTCGCTCAGGCCGAAGGGTACAGGGAGCGTATCTCCCGGTTTCTGAGGGATATGGTCGCGATTCCGAGCGAGAGCGGCCACGAAGAGGCCGTGGTCCGCCGTATCGGGGAGGAGATGAACGCGGTCGGCTTCGATAGGGTCGAAGTCGACCCGATGGGAAACATCCTGGGAACGATGGGCAATGGGAAACACCTCGTCGCGATGGATGCCCACATCGATACCGTGGGCATCGGCGACCGCAGCCTGTGGGAGGTCGATCCGTACAAGGGATACGAGGACGAGGACGTCATCGTTGGTCGGGGCGCCAGTGACCAGAAGGGCGGCATGGCCTCAATGGTCTACGCTGCGCGGATCATTCGCGACCTCGGTCTGGAGGGGGACTACACCCTCCTTGCGACCGGAACTGTTCAGGAAGAGGACTGCGACGGGCTCTGCTGGCAGTACATCATCAACGAGGACAAGATCCGTCCGGAATTCGTCGTGATCACTGAGCCGACCTCGCTCAACATCTATCGCGGACAGCGTGGCCGGATGGAGATCAGGGTAGCGACCAGGGGCGTCAGCTGTCACGGCTCGGCTCCTGAGCGCGGAGACAACGCCATCTACAAGATGGCTCCCATCCTCGAGGAGCTAAGGGCGCTCAACGAGAACCTTCACGCCGATGCGTTTCTCGGGAAGGGGAGCCTGACCGTCTCCGAGGTGTTCTTCAGCTCTCCCTCCCGGTGCGCTGTGGCCGACGGGTGCTGGATCTCCGTTGACCGTCGGCTGACGCACGGCGAGACCTGGGAGATGGCTCTTCAGCAGATCCGGAACCTCCCGGCGGTGAAGGAGGGAAAGGCGGAGGTCTCGATGTACAACTATGACAGGCCGTCCTACACCGGCCTGGTGTACCCGACAGAGAGCTTCTTCCCCACCTGGGTTCTCCCGGAAGACCACTTCGCCTGCCGGACGCTGTTTGCAGTCTATCGTGGTTTGTTCGGTAAGGAGCCGCTGGTCGACAAGTGGACGTTTTCAACGAACGCTGTCTCGATCATGGGGCGGTTCGGCATCCCGTGTGTCGGCTTTGGCCCCGGACACGAGGAGCAGGCCCATGCGCCCAATGAGAAGACGTGGAAAGACGAGCTCGTGAGAGCGGCGGCGATGTATGCGATGATTCCTCCCTTGTACGCTTCGGAGATTGCCAGGTAGTCCTCATGGCGGTCTGCGGCCGCCACCGTCTCAGGATTGAGATGAACCGTGCGTTCTCGGGGTATTGCACGGTGGCCAGATCGGAAGCCCGGAGAGAAAGCGATGTAGAGGGGTTGAGAACATGCAGACGATCTTTCGGGGAAAGGATCTCATTACCCTGGAGGACTGGTCGCTCGAAGAGATCGAGACGCTTCTGGAGGTCTCTTATGAGCTGAAGCGCGATTTCGCGATGGACCGACCCACGGTCTACCTGCCGAACAAGACGGTGTTTCTCATGTTCTTCGAACAATCCACGCGGACTCGCAACTCCATGGAGGCAGGCATTACTCAGCTCGGTGGTCATGCTCATTTCCTCGATACGAGCAAGATGCAGATCGCACATGGCGAGGTCGCAAAGGACACAGCCGTCATCCTCTCCCGAATGGGACACGCGATAGCATGCAGGAACTGCTTCTGGAAACAGGGGAACGCCTACCTCCGGGAGCTGGCGAAGTGGGCGACGGTGCCGGTCATCAACATGCAGGACGACCTCTTCCATCCATTGCAGGCCATCGCCGATCTCATGACGATCCAGGAAAAGAAGGGCCGGAACACAAGGAACCTCAAGGTCTCAGTGATCTGGGCGTACGCTACGACCCACAAGAAACCTATCTCGGTCCCGGTCAGCCAGGTGCTTCTTTTCCCGAGGTTCGGAATAGACGTGACACTGGCCTACCCTGAAGGGTACGACCTCCCCGACTGGGTGATTGAGAAAGCCAGAGATAACGCCCGGAAACATGGCGGCTCCCTGAGAATCACCCATGATCAGGAGGAAGCCTACCGGGATGCTGATGTCGTCTTCCCGAAGAACTGGGGAAGCTGGGTCACCAACGAGAGCACCGAGGTGGTAGACTCACTCCTCGAGGCGAACAGAGGCTGGAAATGCACTGTAGAGCGGATGGCCCTGACCTCGCAGGACTCTCTGTACATGCACGCTTTACCGGCGGATCGCCAGAATGAGGTGGAGGACGCGGTGATCGATGGGCCACACTCCGCGATCTACGACGAGGCGGAGAACAGGCTGCACACGGCAAAGGCCGTCATGGCTCTCACCATGGGCGGCCGGTGAGCACGGGCGAGAAGGTAGGGAGGGTGGAACGCGCGACCGGGTCCGTCGGCCGCGCGCTTCCTGTCGCCTTTAGCTCGACACTAGCCCCATCATGATGGCGCCGATGAAACCCGCACTCGTATGTCCCAGTATCGCGGTCGCGCCACTTTTCAGCATGCGCCGTACGTATCCCGCTGCGATGCGCCCCTGCCTATGTTTGAACGCCGATGGCGGCGGCGAAGGAGCCGTCTGCAAGAGACAAGCTGGAGGGGTCGGAAGAGGTGGGGAGGACTCCGCCCATACGTTCTCATCCTGCGAAACGGCTTCCCACCGGGTCTTTCCGAGAAGGAACTCAACGAAATCAAGCACCTCGACCTGAAGAGACTCGGGCAGCCTCTGAGCGTACTCGCAAATCTTCTCAATGACAGCCATGAGACTGTACTCCCTTCCGAGGTGTTTCCCGTCTCGCCACTGATTATGCTCGCTGACGCTACCAGCTTTCAACAGTCAGCCAGACCAACCGGACGAACAGACCAAGCATGAGTTCAGGAGCGGTTTTCACACCCCCTGGGCGATACGCATAGCATATGCCAGATGGGACAGAGATCGCGCCTTGCGCCGCCAGCGCATCGGTCTGGAGGTCCGCAGGTCTGCAGGTCTGCAAGTTCGCAGGTTAGCTGGTTCGCAGGTCCGCTGGCTGGCTGGCTGGTCGGCTGGCTCGGCGGCTGGCTGCGCGGTCGGGCGAGCGGATTCGCACCGCGGTGCCGGCCCAACCGCTGTCAGTCGAGCAGCGATGGTCATTGTTCTGTCCCGAGGGAGGGATAAGCATGCCATCATTCACGTTTACCGGAGATGCCGCCAACACTGCCAACCAGGTGCTTACGGCCACCGTAAGCGTTGCCATATCACCTGAGAGCGCCGTACTTGCGTCCCCCGCGCTTCTGCCTGGGGCCTCCGTGGTCGGCACGGTCGCCGTATCCAATGCGGGCGACGTCAACTGCCTCTACTTCGTCTCCGCCGACTGGGCGGCCGTGTCGCCCACCACGGCCAGCATGGCGCAGATTCTCGCAGGCTCGCTCAATGCGAGCGTGGTGGCAAGCCCGCCGACGACCACGCTCTACACGGGGGCGCTCACCGGTCTCGTGGACCAGCCCACGGGCGGTCACTCGCTGCCTCTCGGTTCGGTCCAGGAGGTGACCATCACCGTGGCGCTTGATCCAGGCGCAGGCAACCTGGTCCAGAACCGGGATCTCTCTATCGATTTCGTCTTCGTGGCGACCCAGGCCTAAACCCACCCTGCCTCGTCGGGGTGAAAGAGGGGTGGGGTCGACGGACAGGTGGATGGGGCTGCATGGGGCCGCTCGGGGCCGCGCGGCCGGCGGCGGCCGCCGTGGTGCAGCCCCGCCCACCTGCGTACGTAACGGGAAGACGTGATGCGAAAGGGACGATAAGAAGAGACCGATGAGAAGAGACCCATAAGGAGAGGACGACTGGAAACCGGCGATGAGAAGAGAGAGTGGCGATGCGATGATGACAGGCAACGGCTTGGAAAGCGCCCCGCCCACCCGCAAATCGTCGGGCAACAAGCTGACGGCGATGATGGTGGTCCGAAACGAGGCTGGTCGGTATTTTCACCAGGTCCTGGAGGACCTTTCCGATTGGGTAGACGAGATCGTGGTTCTGGATGATGCGTCAGACGACGACACCCTCTCCATCTGCACGAGTTGGGACAAGGTCGTCAGGGCTGAACGAAGCCCACAGCCCGCCTTCACCAGCCATGAAGGGAGACTTCGGGCACGCCTCTGGACGATGGTGGAGGAAACCCGTCCCGACTGGATCCTGGCGATAGACGCTGACGAGCTGTTCGAGCCCAGGATGCGCTACGAGGTGCGGGATCTCATAGACCAGGCAGAGTATGATGCCGTCGAGTTCAGGCTCTTCGACTTCTGGGGGTGCCTCACACATTACAGGGTGGATGGCGAGTGGAACCCCTGGAGCAGGTTCGTCCGGCTTCTCGTGCGCTACGTTCCCGGCAAGCGCTGCACATGGCCGGACGTGGCGATCCACGCGGGGCGCTGGCCCCTCGAGTATCGGGGACCGCTTCTCACGTTCCACTCCGACATACGCGTGAAGCACCTTGGCTGGGCAAGGAGCGAGGAGCACAGGGCGAAATACGAGTTCTACAGGTCCAGGGAGGTTGAAACGCGGGGCGCCTCATCGAAGCATACCGAAAGCGTGATCGCGCCGGCGCACGAGATCAGGCTCGAGCAATGGTTCGACTCAAAACTCCTCCCATACCGCTCCTGGTCTGCATGTCAAGCGCCAGTTGCGGCGCCGACGCCACGCGTCTGTGTGGCACCGACCAAAGACGCGGAGAGCGGCGGGCACCCCGCGTCCCGCAGGCGCGGGGACCCTGCGTCGCGCAGGGAGGAAGGGTCGCCGGTTCCCGCTATGATCGCGGAGCCGGGGCGCGCTCCGGACCTGCAAGTGGGCGGCCGCCGCCGGTCGGGGCGACGGGCGAGGCGGGTCGGTGTGCTGACAACCAACCACTTCAGCCCTGACGGCAGCCGTGTCGTGTACGGCGGCGCGGAGCGGTACGGCATCGAGCTCACCAGGCTTCTCCTGGACATGGGGTTCGAGGTGGAGTGGTGGCAGGCCGGGACGGGATGGGAGCGCGAACTCGTGCCCGGGGTGCCGGTGCGGTCGATACCTGAGGGCGATGCCCAGTTCCAGACGGCGCCGCGCCTCAACCACACCTTCCACGAGCGTGCCACGGGCATCGACTACGCGATATACTTCGTCACGTTTCTCGCCTACCCGCAAGCGCTGGAGAAGAGCATCAGCATATCCCACGGCATCTACTGGGACTACCCCACATTCGAGGCCACCCTCGGCGCAGGCGAAGCGAGGCGCGAGTGGCGCCGCAGGCTGTTCACGGCGCTCGCTGCCGTCCGCAAGGTGGTCTCGGTGGACACGGCCACGATCCAGTGGGTGACAGCCACATGGCCGGGTCTCAACCAGAAATTCGAGTTTGTCCCCAACTTCGTGGACCTCGCCGCGTGCCGGTGCCTTCCTGACCCCGGGCCGCACGACCGGGTGCGCGTCGTCTTCCCGAGGCGCCTGACATCGGTTCGCGGCGTCAATGAGGCAGCCAGAGCAGCTGAGGTGTTGACGAAGGAATATGATAATGTGGAGTTCCATTTCGTCGGCCGCGCGCACGATGACGTCCTAGAAAGCCACATGATAAGGTGGGCGAGCGCAAACGAGAAGGTCTTCTACTACTGGCGCCCCCCCGGGCTGATGCCCTGGGTCTACCGGAACATGGACATAGCCATCATTCCGTCGAAATCGACGGAGGGGACCTCACTTGCCTGCCTTGAGGCTATGGGGGCGGGCTGCGCCGTCGTGGCCAGTGCCACCGGAGGGCTCTCGGACCTCGTCATCGACGGCTACAATGGCCGCCTTATCAAGCCCACGGTGCAGAACCTCATCGACGTCCTCAGCGAGCTCGTCGAGGACAGGGACCAGCGCGTCCACCTCGGGGCGGCGGCGCGTGACGTGGCGCAGGCGTTCAGCCTCGACGTATGGCGGCGCAGGTGGGCGAGGGTGATCACCGAGACGTTCGCATAGTTTGACACGGTTTGACGAGACGGGCTGCCGGCCCGGGTGCCTCATGTTTACTTCGATGGCGCTCAACCAGGACAACATCGTAAAGGTGGGGCCGGGGCCCCCTCCACCGACCAAAGTGCCTGTCGAAGCTGATGTGATCGTGGGGCGGGCCGGGATGGACGTCTTCACGCAGGCGCTTATCCCCCGGGTTACCTCGGGCGCGCAGGTGATGTGGGCCAGGCTGACCCGGGACGGGGCGCAGGTGCGGTGCGAATTAGCCTCCGCCGATGGCGGAAGCGGCACCAGGGCTCTCGTTACAGGGACGCTCGAGTTCGCCGTCACTTTCACGAGAGACGACGGCCTGGTAGGGTTCACGCTCGTCAGGCTGCCGCTTTCAACCTTCGTCGACCTGCCGGGGTTGAGGCTCCGCAAGGACATGCAGGCGGAGATGGGGGTCTCTGTGACAGCAACGGCGACACTGGACGCGCCTCCCGGGACGGCCCTCGGGGCTGTCGTACGACTGGATGTCGTTGTGACCCGAACCGAGACCATCGCGCTAACGGGATTCCCGTCGAACAGCATGTCGCCGTGAGCAAGCGCCTCGTGGAGGGCGACCCGCCCCGACGTCTGGCTGGGTGCAGGCCGATCAACTTCGTCAGCCTGCCCGACGAGTCGTGGATCGAAGCCGACGACCACCTTTACGTCCTCGATTTCCGGCAGATGACCACCCTGCTGCACAAGACCGGGTTCCGTCCCGTCCTCCTGTGGGAGGACCGGTACATGGCCCTCGTGGACAGGTGCTTTCTCGCGAGGAAGGTTCGCGAACCGTAGGAACTCCAATGGCCTCACCGTCCTGAAACCGACGCACCGTCCTTCACGAGTGTCATCAGGTCAGGGAGGGAAAAGAGCAAGAGGGTTCTGTCGCCCTTCGCCTGGTTCACAAGCTCCCTGCTGAATCCGGCCCGTGAGAAGAGGAAATAGTATTCAGTCGTCCAGTTCCCCTGAGCGGACCGCCGGACGAGTGCGGCCTTCCTCTTGAGGTGTGCAAGGTCGGCCGCAGTCGTCTTTTCGTTTTTCTTCCATTTGCACTCTCCGAGAGCCAATGCGTCAGGCCCCACGGCTACGATGTCGATCTCCTCTCCGGCGTCCCACCATCTCCCGATGCGATCGAACATCGCCGGCAGTCGCCCCAGGGCGTTTGCCCTTCTCAGGGTCTCTGTGCAGACATCCTCAAATTGCCGGCCGTGGCCACCTGGGAGTCGTAGGCTGAGCGGAGGTCAGGCTGGAACACCTATCATCCTGTACGGTATACTGGCACCGGGAGGACGGCTCCGCACTCTCCGCCGGGCGGACCACGTGGGCGAGGCTGGCGTCAGAGGAAACCGGTCCGGGAGGCTCTTCACCATGGATTCCACGGCACGAAAACCCGATACGACATTCCTCCACGAGGTGCCAACCCATGGGATCATCCGGCGGGAGAGGCTGCTTTCGACCCTGCGGCAGGCCATTCAGAAGAGGCTGACACTCGTCTGTGCCCCGGCTGGTTCCGGGAAAACCGTGGCCCTGTCGCAGGTCTTCCAGGAGACATCCGACCCTGCGGCCTGGTTGACGCTGGAACCATGCCATGCCGACCCGGGTGCCTTCGCTATCTCGGTCTTCGACGCCATATCGCGGCAGTTCCCCCATGTGGCGCAGAGAAGGCTCGGAGTGCGTCCTCTTGAACGCGGGTTCTCCGTCGACGGCATCGCAGGTGAGTTCGCCATGTGGGCGAGGCGCGTTGTGACGCAGGACACCCTTGTGGTGCTTGACGACTTCCACATGGTGGATCCCTCGGCAAGCGTGCGCAGGATCATGAACATCCTGCTCGAGAGATGTCCGCGTACTCTCCATTTCGTGGTATCTTCCCGCAGGACCCCTTCGTTTGACATATCGCGGCTGCGTCTCGTGGGCGACGTATGTGAACTGGGGCCTGAGGATTTCGCCTTCAGCGACAATGAGATAGATGCACTCGCCCAGGCGCTTGGAACCTGCCTTCCACTCGATTTCAGGAACGAGCTTGCCGAGATCACGGAGGGATGGGCGGCGGGGATCGTCCTTGCGCTCCACCCGCTCAGGGCCCACAAGGCCATGGCTGGCGACGTGGTGCACCTCAGGCGTCTGGGCCTGAACAACATCTGGGACTACATGGTGGAGCAGGTCTTTGAGAATCTCGATCCCTCTACGGAGGGCTTTCTTACCACTGTAAGCATCCTTGACGTCATGGAGCCTGCCTTCTGCGACGCACTTGTGGGCACCAGCGCGTCGGAGCGCATCTTCGAGAATCTGGTAGTATCGGGGATGTTCACTTTCCGCATCCCAGGGACCCCTGCGGTCTACAGGTTCCACCACCTCCTAAGGGAGTTCCTGAGGGAGAGGCTGAAGAGGTCCGGCCGCTTCAGCGAATATTCGCTCAGGGCCGGCCAGCTTTATCGGGAGCACGGCGCGTTTGCCGAGGCTGTTCAGTACTTCCTCGAGGTGAGGAGGTTCGATGATGCGGCCGCGTGTGCTCTGCATGTCGCGAGGCAGATGCTCAAGATAGGCAGGCATGAATCCCTGGGTGCCTGGCTTGACAGGATCCCTGCCGACGTGCTCATGAGGTTCCCGGGGCTTTTGGTGGTCCAGGGGAACATCTGGGAAGCACAGGGACGGTGGGACCAGGCTGACGCCCGGTACCGCGAGGCGGCAGCGCTCGCTATGGCAAGCGGCGACCGGGAAGCGCTGTACCAGGCTCTTTGGTGGAACGCCGGGATCGCCTGGCGACGCGGGGACATCAAAGAGTGCCTGGACCTCTGCAATCAGGCTCTCGCGTGCCTGCCCGACGCGCGGAGGCACGAGCGAGGAGGGGTCCATAACTTGCTTGCCGTGGCCCACTTCGGCCTAGGCATGGCGGATGAGGGAAGGCGGCATCTCCAGGAGGCTTTGCGGCTGCAGCAAGAGGCGGGCGATCCCTGGGGCACCGGATGGGCGCTCAACAACATGGGTTACCACGTGTACTTGTTGCAGGGTGACCTCGAGGCGGCTCTCTCGGCATACGAGCGCGCGCTCGACAGTTTCGAGGAGACCGGAAGCCTCCCCGGGACGGCCCATGTCAAGGGGAACATGGCATATGTGCTCGGTCTCAAGGGAGAGTACGAGCGAGCGTTATCCCTGTTATCTGAGGCAGAGGACATCGCCCGCGACATCCAGGAGATGCGGACCCTCGCGAGCGTCCGGATCCTCCGCGGGCAAATGCTCCTGGAGACGGGCGACATCGGCGGGGCGCGAGCCTCCATCGGACAGGCGTCCTGCGTTGTCGAGGAGTTGCGAGAGCCATTCTTGAGGGCAGCCCTTCTGAGCATACGGAGTCGGATCTGCAGGGCGACCGGGGAGACCGTGCATGGGAAGGAGCTTGCTCAGGCTGCTGCTGCGTGCGTGGCCGAAGCTGGGTGTGATCCTTCCGCAATGCTTATTGCCGTCGACGCGAGCGCAGCTCTTCTTGATGCGGGGGACTTCGAGGGCGCGAGACGGGCTCTGGGGGAGATGCTGACCACAAGCCGCAGGCTTCGGGCGCGCCTGGTCGAGACCTGGTGCCTCTTGCTGCTTGCAGCCACGGAATTCGCCATGTCCGAGGACGCGGAATGGCAGGCGCACCTGTCCCAGTCCGTCGTCAAGATCTCCTCGGGCGGTTACTGGCACGTCCTGAGGCTGGCACGCCAGGCGTACGACGTCTTGGAGGCGTTCGTGCGCGGTCGGGTGAACCTTGAGCTTATCGAAGTTCTGAGGCAGGGGTGCCATCCCTCCCTTTATTCGAGGCTTTTCGCCGGGGACAGGGCGGGGCCTGCGCCAGGGCCCGGCCGTACGCCAGCGGTACCCGCTTCCCTGCCCGATGACCGCCCTGGCCGAAGCATCACCATCCAGATGCTCGGCGGCTTTCGGGTCACGAGGGGCGAGCAAGTCCTCACAGATGGGGTGGGGAAGGTGATCAGGGTCAGATCCCTGCTGAAATACCTGGTCGCCAATGCGGACAGGTGGGTGCCCAGGGACGAGATTCTCGAGGTCCTCTGGGCCGACAAAAGCCCGGAGGACGCTGTAAACAACTTCAATGTGACGCTGCACGCTCTGCGGAGGCTCCTCGAGCCCGCGCTCGAGCGGGGAACCGCCTCCCACTACGTCCGGACCCAGGCCGGCTCGTACCGGTTCATTCCGCCAGGTGGGTACATCCTGGATGTGGAGGAGTTCGAGGGGCTTTGTGAGGAGGCCCGGGCCCTGGATTCCTCCGGACGGTCAACGGAGAGCATTGCGGTGTGTCGGGCGGCGGCCGAGAAGTACGCAGGTGACTTCCTGCCCGGGGACGTATATGAGGCATGGACCGCCTCGAGACGCGAGGCTCTGAGGCAGTCCTTCGTACGAGTTCTGTTGCGCCTCAGCAGCCTGCTGCTGGAGAGGAACCTGCTCGCCGAGGCGGCTGCCAGGGCACGCCAGGCCATAAAGGCGGATCCCTGGCGCGAAGATGCGCATCGGCTTCTAATGACAGCACTCGCCCGCGCCGGGCAGAGGGCCAAGGCGCTTCAGCACTTCTACTCGATGGAGGAGGCCTTCATGGCCGAGTTCGGCGTGGGGCCGGAGGAGGACACTGTGAGGCTCTTTGAAAAGATCTCAGCAGGCGATCCCGTGTAGGCCGATGCTACCGGGGACCGGCGTCACACCGTCAAACGCGAATCAGAGTCTCTGCCGGTAGCTGATGAGCTCGTTCCTCAGGTAATACCACAGAAATGCGCCGACGCCGATGTCGTCGAGCCAGCCCAGCAGCGGGATGAAGTCGGGCGTGATGTCGAACGGGATGATGATGTACAGGACGCCCAGGAGCAGGAGAAGCTTCCGCGTGAGTGGTACCGACCTATCCAGGAGATACCTGGGCAGAAGAAACCATATAGGGATACGCTCCGCGGGCGAGGAGCCTCGTGCCCCGGGAGGGCCATCGATGATTCCCCTGAACCGCCCTCGCGGTGCTTCCTGCCGGGTCGACCTCTTCTGCTGAGGCGCGTCATCAGATGATGGGGAAGGCATACGCTGCCCACAATACGGGCACACATGAGCCAACGCGACTTCTTCCTGACATCTTGGGCACCTCACACACTGCACGCCCCTTTCGGTCACCCCGATCTTACCAGACTTGACGGGCAGGGGCAACCGGCTTTGCACCCCGGTCTTGCGCTCCCGGTTTGCGCCAGAAGCGAGGGATTACGGGACGGGTATTCCATCTACGGAGCCGGGGCGTCGCGGACGCCGCGACGGCTGCGACGGACATCTATCGGTTCGCTCGTGGGAGGAATATGCGTCGTCCTGGCGAATTGACGCGTTGATGCGAGATGCGCACCAGCATCGCCCGCCGGGAACTCGAAGTTGCACTGCCAGCATATGACGGCTTCGTTGCATCTGCTGTAAGCGTTCCACCCGCAAGACCCCTTCAAACTCAGTTATGCTGCTGACCTCACGGGCCAGGCCGCTGGAACCGCCCGCTGATCTGGAGAGGGAGGAAGTTGTGTGTCATCTGTGTTGATCGATGGGACGACTCTCGCGTGTGACGATGTGGTGAGCGTGGCGCGACGCAGGAAGGTTGCCAGGGTCGGGCCGGGAGTGAAGGAGCGAATCGAGCGGAGTTGTAGAGTGGTCGAGGCCATCGCAGCCAGGAACTCGGTGGTCTACGGCATCACGACGGGGTTTGGCAACCTGGCGCGGGTGACGATCCCCCAAGGGGAACTCGAATCCCTGCAGCGCAACCTCATCCTGAGCCACGCTGTGGGCACAGGAGATCCCCTTCCTGACGAGGTGGTGCGGGCGATGCTGCTCCTCCGCGCAAACTCCCTTGCAAAGGGCCTCTCAGGGGTCCGCTTCGAAGTGGTGGACGCGCTTGTGAAGGCGCTTGAAGCAGATATCTGCCCACTTGTCCCGGAGAAAGGATCGCTCGGAGCCTCCGGAGACCTTGCGCCTCTCGCCCACCTGGCGCTGGCCTTGCTCGGCGAGGGGAACGTGCGCATGGGCGGGGTGGAGATGCCGGCGAAGGAGGCACTCGGGCGGGCCGGTATCGCGCCGCTCGTTCTCCGTCCCAAGGAGGGTCTCGCTCTCATCAACGGCACCCAGGCGATGACGGCCATCGGCACACTCGCCCTTCACGATGCCGAGGCGCTCGCGGCAACGGCTGACGCCGCTGCGTGCCTGTCTATTGAAGCCCTCAGAGGGATACCTGCCGCGTTCGATGAGAGGCTTCACGATGAGGCGAGGCCCCACCCCGGCCAGACGGCCTGCGCACGCACGCTCCGGACCTTGCTGGAAGGCAGCCGGCTCGTGAGCGCCCCGGGTGAGGTGCGAGTGCAGGATGCTTACTCGCTGCGGTGCGTCCCGCAGGTGCACGGCGCCACGAGAGACGCGCTGGCATACGTAAGGAGGGTCCTGGAGATAGAGATCAACTCTGCAAGCGACAACCCTCTCATATTCGGGGACGGCAGTGTGATATCGGGAGGCAATTTCCACGGCCAGCCCGTGGCGCTCGCAATGGACTTCTTATGCATGGCCGCGTCTGAGCTTGGAAGCATATCGGAGCGGCGCATCGAGCGCCTGCTCAACCCCACGCTCTCGGAGCTTCCGGCATTCCTTACACGTCACGGCGGCGTGAACAGCGGGTTCATGATAACCCACTACACCGCGGCCGCGCTCGTCTCGGAGAACAAGGTGCTTTCGTCGCCGGCCAGTGTAGACTCGATCCCGGTGTCGGCGTCCCAGGAAGACCACGTCAGCATGGGCACCATCGCAGCGCGCAAGGCCAGACAGGTGGTCGACAACGTGGCCACGGTGCTGGCGGTGGAGCTCATGTGCGCATGCCAGGCTGTGGACTTCAGGGGCCCGGAGAACCTGGCTCCAGCCACACGCGCGATCTACGACGCCGTGCGCGAGGCGGTGCCGCCGCTCCAGGAGGATCGCTGGCTTCGTCCAGACCTCGAGGCTGTCACCCGGCTCGTGGCAGAGGGCAGGATTGCACAGGTGGTGGCAGCTTTTTCGCCGCCCAGGACGCCTGCAGCGTGAGGCCGCGTGGCGGGTGGGTGGCCGTGGCGAGGCCGGTTTCCCCGCGTTTGAGCTCGCAGGTGCGTTTCGCTCCGGTTTTGCGTGACTGACGCTCTCGCAAGCGCGCGGATTACACCAGGCGGCCGCTCGCGCGGTCCTTCGGGGGCTTGCGCACGGCATGAGAACCGTGTAGTATAAAGTCTGAAGCAACAACAAAACAACGCGAGACCTTCAGGGCAGGGTGAGGCCCGCGGTGGGCGCAGTGGTGCGTTCCAGTGAGGGGCCAATTCCCGACCGGTGGTGATGCCCGGGGGGCAACCCCAGGGTAAGTCCACGAGCCGCCATGGAGCGGTCGAGCCGGCGAGAAACCGGCACCGACGGTAGAGTCCGGATGGAAGAGGGTCGCAAGCACTTGCTTGCACATGCTGGGTCCTGCGTGGATCCTGGAAGCCCTGAGGTCGGTTGCCTCGGGGCTTTTCGCTTGCTCTCCGGACGGGGCAGGAGGAGGGCGAAAGGCCCCGGGGTGCGCGGGGATCTTCGAGGAGTTGTAAGGAGGTTTTCACGGGATGCATTTCAGAACGAAGAAGCTGGTCGCGCTCGGAGTCATGGCCGCGCTGGCGGTGCTGCTCTCGATCCCCAACTGGCCGATACTTCCTGCGGCGCCTTTCCTGCGCTACGAGGCCGCGGACGTGCCTGTGCTCATCGCCGGGTTTGCCCTGGGGCCGGGGCCCGGCCTTCTGGTCACACTCGTGATGGCGGTGCTCATGGCGCTCATAACAGGGCTTGACGGCATGGTTGGAGCGCTCATGCATTTTCTCGCCACGGGAGCGCTGGTCGGCACGGCAAGCATCGTCTACAGGCGGTATCACACAAGGGCCGGGGCCGTAGCCGGGCTTGCGTGCGGCACCCTGGCGATGACGGTGTTCATGCCCATCGCCAACCTCGTGCTCATGCCCATTCTGTACGGGTACACCCATGCTCAGGTGCTGGCGATCCTGTGGGTGCTGGTGGCCTTCAACGCCATCAAGGCCGGGATCAACTCGGTGCTCACGTTCTTCGTATATAAGCGCGTGTCGTGGCTGGTGAAGAGCTTTGCCGCCGACGAGAAGCGGGGAAGGCCGCTTCCCGCCCTGGGGCCGCCGCTCGGCACGGGTGACCGCCGCGAGCACCCGTCGCACCCACAGGCAGGCTGACGCCCCACGGACACGCTACCTCGGTGCGGAACCCGTTGAGGCGGCCCCGGGTTGTGACCTGCGACACGATGGGTCGAGCGGCCGTTCCGTGCAGCAGGCGGCCCGCTCCCGAGGGAGCAGGCCGCCTGCTGCGGTTTTGACCGGTCGTCCGGTGAGGTCACTCCGTGCTATCGGGCATCTCGCCCAGCGTGATCGTGACGTATTTCGCTGCTTTATCGCGCCAGATCTGGAGCGTCACCCTGTCGCCGGGCTTGCTGCGCCGCACCTCGTTCTGAACCTGGCTTACGGTCTCCATTTTCTTGCCGTCCAGTTTGAGGATGACGTCCCCCTCGCGAAGGCCAGCCTTCTCGGCCGGAGAGTCGGGGTAGACATAAGCTATCAGCACGCCGGTCCTGTCGCGCACGCCAAAGTAGTCGGCAAGGTCGGATGTGAGCTCCTGCAACCCCACGCCGATCCAGGGGTAGACCAGCTTCTTGCCGGCGATCAGGTCCTCCAGGACGTTCTTCGCCACGTTGATGGGTATGGCAAACCCGATGCCCTGGGCCTGCGGGATTATGGCTGTGTTGATCCCGACCACCTGGCCGTCGATATCGATGAGCGGCCCGCCGCTGTTGCCCCGGTTGATGGCCGCGTCCGTCTGGATATAGATGCCGGGTTCCTTCGGGTCGCCGTCGATTGACCGGGCAAGCCCGCTGATTATGCCCGCCGTGACCGTGTGCTGCAGGCCGTACGGGTTGCCGATGGCTATCGCGAAGTCGCCGGGCCTGATGCGGTCGGAGTCACCAAGCTCTACCGAGGGCAGCTTCGTCGCGTCTATCTTCACCACGGCCAGGTCGTATCTGGGGTCTCTCCCCATGACTTTGCCGCTCAGCTTCCTCCCGTCGGCAAGGGTTACGACGATCTCCTTTGCCCCCTCGATAACGTGGTTGTTGGTGAGCACGTATCCATCGGACCTTACGATAAACCCGCTTCCAATGGCCGGCACGGTCATCTCCTGTGTGCCGCCAGACGGTGCCTGGCCGAAGAACTCGAAGAAGAAATCTCCGAACGGTAACGCCGGCACCTTCACTGTCCGCTTCGTGTCGATGTTGACCACCGCCCGGCTTACCCGCTCGGCCACGTTGGCGATGCTGTCGCGCCCCAGGGCCGGACCTGCGGCCTGGGGAAGTGTCGCGATCGATGTCGACGAGGGCGCCGTCTGAACCCCTGGTGCCCCTGCGCCGTCCTGGCCGCCCGCGGCGAGGGTCGCGCGGTTCTCCGAAAACTGCAGCACCACCACACCGGTGACAATCGCGCTTATCACCGCCACCATCACATAAGGCATGTACGCCTTCATAAACCCGCGGACTCTCATGAATAGCTGTCCCTCCTCGTTACCTCTTGCCTCTTGCCTGTTATCTCTGCTCTCCGCCTTACTTGCCTGTCCAGAAGAACTCGTAGAAGAACCTGATCACGGAACCCCCGAATGGGTCCTTCGACGGCTCCGGCGACTGCCGCAGCTCCACCGAGTCGGCCATCTGGAGCAGCAGCGACTCGTCCACCTCGCCTATGAGCGTGAACTCGTAGCCTGACTTGAACCACCGCAGCAGTTTGGCGTCCTGGTAGTCGGCAAGCTGCCCCCTGGTGCCGTCGAGCGCGACCTGCCTGCCCAGGCTCACCGTGTCGAACTGGTCCGCGATGCTCAGGCCGCCTGGTCTTCGGCCCGCCCCGGGCAGCGGGGGTGCGATGAAGAACGAGATGGTGCCAAGCCCGTCAGTGAAGCGGATATGTGCGACCTGGACGTCCCCCCGCTGCGTGAGCGTGCCTCCTTCGAGGATGTATCCGGTCGGCACGAACCTGGGCACGGGCACCGTGAAACCCGCCTTCTTCTGGAGTTCTTCAAGGGATACCAGACCTCCGGCACCCGGCAGTGTCACGATGGCCACCCCGGGCGGAACCTGGAGTCTGAAAGTGTCGTCATCGATCTCAGGCACGAACTCGATATAGTTGTAGAATGATAGCGATGACATGAACCCGTTGGGCCGATATTTCTCCGTCCGAAGGATGAAGGGGAACTCCGTATCCACCCATATCCTCCTCGATGGATTCCCGGGATTCACCGGCTTGAGCTTTATCACGTGCGCCCGGCGGCCTGCAAGGCTTTCGGTGGACACAAGCGAGACGGCATAGTTCCGCTCGATGAGTGAGAATTCGCTGCCGCCTGCCGCTGAGACCGTGCCAGGCCCCGTGCCCGGCGGCTTCTGGTGGCGGGCTCTGTCGGGCGCCGTCCCCGGCATGTGGAACACGACTCCCAGCGACGGTTCGTAGTGCCAGGTGGAGTCGCCGTCCGAGATGACCACGCGGTAACCCGATGTTGCCGTCGCAGAGGGGAGGTACTCGGTTCTTGTGAGGTTCGGTGCCCTGTGCACGACGTTAGTTATGCAGGCGCTGCTTCCGGTGGGATACCACAGGATTATCGTCTGAGTCGCCCGGAAGCTGACTTCATCGCCCTTCTCTATGACGTCCCTCAGCAGGGCCAGGGCCAGGTTTCGGCCGGCCGTGCTCCCGCCGGAACCCGCCGGGCCGTTGTTCGCCTGTGTCTCGGCTGCGGGTTGGTACGCCACGATCCCGATGAGGACCGTGGCAATGAGCGCCACCATCGCCGCAGCAGCCAGCCTTCTGTTCATGGTAAGGTGGTCACCTTCCGATGAATGCCCCCGCTTACCTCGGGTACGAGATGAGCGTATACTCGTTGCCCGGGGCGCTCGACTGCGGGGGCGACGCTTCCCTGAGGTTGCCTGCGCGCGTGACCTTGCTGGACGGCCCGAGCAGGTCGGATGTATACATCGTGACCGCCTGTCCGGTCACGACGAAGCCAACGGATGTCTTGTCAGACAGGGGCCTGTCGTACTCCGAGATGACGTAATCACGGAAATACGGCTCTATGCTGTCGACTCGTGAGGCGGTTTGCGCTTCGGCCGGCCTTCTATGAGCGCTCCAGACTACCGGCAAAGCCGCGAGCATGAGCACCAGGAAAGCCGGCACGAGCGCCTTCGCCGTCGGGGATGAGAACAGGCCGCTCCTGGCCCCGCTGCCTCCGGCTGCCGGACGGGGGATCCTTCTCCATAGCGATTGACGCGTCGAATGACTGGGGTGATTGGATTTCGTATGGGCGGGCGCCGCCTGCTCCGCCGCCCCAACGGCCCCGAGCCGCTCCCGAAGCTCCGGCCAGAAGTCCCTGGGAAGCTCGGCCGCTTTGAGGGTGCCAAGGAGTTCCTTGGTGGCCTTGAGGGACCGGTACTCCTGAGAGCACGCCTCACAATACGCAATGTGCAGTTCGACCTGGCGGAACTCGTCGAACCCGAGTTCCTTGTCGAGGTAAGCCGACATGAGGCTCATGGCCTTCTCGCATGTCATATCCATCACCACCTGGCCCCGGCCGCGGCTTGCAGCTTGACGTAAGGCGTGAGCCTCTCACGGAGAAGCCTTCGCCCTCTGTGAATCCTCGACCTGACGGTGCCGATGGAGCACCTCAGAATGCCGCTGATCTCCTCGTAGGAAAAGCCCTCGAGGTCATACAGGATCACAGCAAGCCGGTAGTTGACTGGCAGGGATTGCAGGGCCGTCTGGATCTCGCCGGCGAGTTCATTCTGCTCGGCGACGTCCTCCGGGTTGTTGGACCAGTCGGGCAGCGCCTTCTCCACCTGGCCGCTTGCGGTCGGGACTGGCTCATCCAGCGATTCGAACCTGACGTTACGCTGTTTTCGAAGCTTGTCAATGTAAAGGTTCGATGCGATGCGGAAGAGCCATTTCTCGAACGACGTGCCCAGCTGGAACCTGCTGAAGCCCCGATAGGCGCGGAGCAGGGCCTCCTGCGCCAGGTCCTTCGCCTCGTCGGGATTGCCCGTCAGCCTGAGCGCGACGTTGTAGAGCTTGCGGTCGTAGCGCCTGACGAGTTCCTCGAAGGCTTGCGCGTCATTCTCCCTGTATCGGACTCCAGCGAGGGCTTCTGTGTTCAGCATGCTAACCACCCGCTCCCCTGCCAACCCGGTGCCACGCCGGGGATTCAATCACTCCCTACAAACGCAGCGCAAGTGCAAAAGTTCCGCGCCGCCCGGGGATCCGGCGCCCGGCGCCTCCCTTGTTGCCGGCCCCGCGCCATGACCTGACGCAGCGGCTGGTGGGCTCGCGGTGTTGCACCCGGGGACGACACCCCGGGCGGGGCGCGCTTGGTCGGAGTCCGGCGTGTCCGGCAAGTACCGGGAGGTTGGGATCCCTCGTGCGATCACCGCCAGCCCCTTCCGAAGTAGGGGGCGTATCTGCGCCCTTACTCTGCAATTTGAAGTATACAGTTCCTTGCAGGCCCGTGCAACGCCCAGGATAGGATGGCGGAGGGCTGGGCGAGGCAGGGCGGCTGTGGCGACGGGTGCGGTGGCGGGTATAGCTGCGGGTATAGCTGCGGATGTAGCTGCGGGTGTGGCTACGGGCGGGGCGACCTGCGCCGACCGCTTCGCGGACGACTGCGCAGGCAACGAACTGCCACGAGGGCCGTCCGGGTATGCCTCTCGGCATGTCGCATCACCCCCGGTAGCAAGGAACCCTCGTGGCAGGAAGCCTGCAGGGCAGACTACGCGCAGGATGATGGTCAGCGTACAGCCCTCCTGGCTGCAACCAGTGTGTTCCTCATGAGCATCGCTATGGTCATCGGTCCCACGCCGCCCGGGACGGGCGTAATGTAGCCGGCGACTTCCGCCGCGGAGTCGAACTTCACGTCTCCCACCAGCTTGCGCCTGCCCGTCTCGCTGGTGCCCACCTCGTTGACGCCCACGTCGATCACCACGGCCCCCGGCTTGATGAAGCTTGCATCAACCATCTCGGGCTTGCCTATCGCGACCACCAGGATGTCGGCCTCCCGGCAGACGCCGGGCAGGTCACGGGTGCGCGAGTGACACACGGTTACCGTGGCATGCTCCGCCAGCAGCAGAACGGCCACAGGCTTGCCCACGATGTTGCTGCGCCCGACCACGACGGCGCGTTTTCCCTTGATCCCCACTCCGGTCCTCTTGATGAGCTCGAGGATACCCGCGGGCGTGCACGGCACGAAGCATTCCGCTCCCACGAGGAGCTTGCCGACGTTCACAGGGTGAAATCCGTCCACGTCTTTGCGGGGATCGATGGCTTCGAGCACCTGTCCTTCGTCGAGGTGGTCGGGAAGAGGCAGCTGCACAAGAATCCCGTGGATCTTCGGGTCCTCATTGAGACGATTGATAAGGGCGAGCAACTGGTCCTGGGTGGTCGCGGCCGGGAGAGTGTGTTCTTCGGAGTAGATTCCGAGCGTATGGCACATCTTCTTCTTGCTATCCACGTATACCCGCGACGCCGGGTCGTCGCCCACGATAACCACCGCAAGCCCTGGCGGGAACCCGCGCACTTTCGTGAACTCCTCGACCTCCGCTGCCACCTCGGTGCGGACGTCTTTCGCCACAGCCTTGCCGTCAATGATCGTCGCAGCCATCTTCGTAAACCCCTCCCGCCTTGATATCTTTCTCCACCCCGGGCTCCATCCCCGAGATGGATGCTATGTGTGGGTTCAGAAATCACCGCCGCTTTTCCAGGGTTGCCGGTGTTGCCCTCCGGTGATGGCGCGCTCGCGGCGCGCCTCGTTCGAATTTGGCGCACGGGCCAGCCAAATTCCAGGCGCCCCGCCCTAGCAAGCACCGGCAACCCGGCATCTTCTCCCAGCCCGGCATGGACTTCTGAACTCACACTCAGGGCTTTCGCCCGGGACTGTCCGTAACCTGCCCGAGGACCCGCACGATCTCCTTGAACCTGTCCCCGCGCTCCTTGTAGTTCCTGAACATGTCGAAGCTCGCGCACGCCGGCGACAGGAGCACCACATCACCCGGGACGGCCTCGGCGGCGGCGAGGTGAACCGCTTCCTCGAAAGCGCGGGCTTCGACCATCCGCACGGCCTTTCCGCGCTTCGCCTGCGCCTCCTCGACGGCTGCACGGATCCGGGGCGCGGTCTCGCCCACCAGCACCACGGCCTTCGCGCGTTCCACGGCAGCGTCGGCGAACTCGTCGAACGGCACGTTCTTGCCGGACCCGCCCGCTATGACCACCACGGGATCGTGGAAGGAGCGGAGGCCTGCCACGGCGCGGCTTGGCGTCGTCGCAATCGAGTCGTCGTAGAACCTGACGCCGTCCACTTCTGCGACGAACTCGATACGGTGCGGCACTCCCCGGAACTCGCGCAGCACCTGCCGAAGGGCCTCGAAGTCGCAGCCGCAAAGCGCCGTGACTGCTGCCACCGCGAGCACGTTCTCCACGTTGTGATCGCCTGGGATACGAATGTCGCTGCGGTTTGCAGCGACCTCCTTGCGGCCGTGTACGGCGACGACGATATCGTCGCCACGCAGGTAAGCGCCGCCCGGCACCTCGCGCTGTCGCGAGAAGAACACCCGGTGCCCAGGGCACTCGTCGCCCATGGCGCGCGTGTGAGAGTTGTCGAGGTTCAGCACCGCGAAGTCGTCGGGCCCCTGGTGCCTGAGGACATTCTTCTTGGCCTCGGCGTACTCCTCCATGGACCTGTGATGGTCCAGGTGGTTTGCGGAGAGATTGAGGACCACGCCGATGTGGGGGCTCTTCAATAGAGGCTGCAACTGAAAGCTGGATAGCTCGAGCACCACGATGGAGTCGGGGGTGATGTCGAAGACCTCGGACAGCAGCGGATTCCCGATGTTTCCGCCGGTGAACACCCTCTTGCCGGCCGCCTTCAGGACCTCGCTTACGAGGGTCGTCGTGGTGGTCTTGCCGTCACTCCCCGTGATGCCTACCACCGGCGCTTCGCAGAGGTCCAGGAAGAGGCCTACCTCGTTCGACTGCCAGGTCCCATGCTCTCTAGCCCTCACAAGCTCCGGAATATCGAGTGGCATCCCCGGGGTCGGGAAAACCATGTCGAAGTCCTCGAGTCCGTCGAGATAGCCGGGGCCGAGCCTGAACTCAACAGGTAGACCCGCCACCGCTTCGTACGCGTCCCCGAGCTCCTCGCGGGTCTTCATGTCGCATGCAGTCACCTTCGCCCCTGCTTCGACCAGGAACTTTATCACTGGGGCGTTGCTGGCGC
Organism: Bacillota bacterium; assembly: GCA_050261335.1. GTDB lineage: Bacteria > Bacillota > SHA-98 > UBA4971 > UBA4971 > UBA6256. The sequence goes on along the minus strand of JBLNDE010000042.1, from coordinate 26,526 downwards.
CGATGCCCAGCACGGCTGCGTTCTTGCTCCTGAATGCTGCCACATAATCCCTCTGTTTCTCAGTCATGGAACTCGCCCTTTCCATACGTCATGCAATTGCGATAAAATATGGACGAGACCCGCGTGAACACGGACGATCTTTTGAGTCCCTCTGCATCTCCTCGTATCCTTTCCGGAGGAGGGCTGTTGTATGGGGAAGACCCGGAAGAAGAAGCCCCGCATCCAGATACACGCCAAGGGCTTCCGGAGGGTCGTAAGGGTCATAAACACGCCCGTCCTTGCGGGATTCAGGTACCCCCCGACCCCCGAGCCTGTCTGTTTCTGGTGGGGCGACGAATGCTACAAGATACTCCACATACTGAAACAATACTGGGACCACCCTCACAGGTATTACCTCGTCATCACGGACAGGGGAGCGTTTCAGCTCTGTCGCGAGTTCCGGCCTCCGAACCCGGGGCGGAGGATTCCAGACTTTCGCTGGTGGCTCGTTGCCGAGTACGAGCTATACAGTCTCCCCCGGTCAAAGCGACAACTCAGGGACCCCGACGCTCCATGGTACTGGAAGCACACAGTCTACCCGTGCGAAGGGCCCGGGCGCCGCGAGCGGCGCGAGGAACCTCGCGCGGTCCGCCGGGCGCTCCGTCGGGCACGGGAGAGGGCAGGGAATGGGAGTGGGGAAGGGGAAGGGGAGGGGGCCGTGCGCCTGTAGCCACGGGCGTCACGATGCAGCCTTCGTAACCCCTTCCATGTCGGCGACCATGGCGATAGCCCCGTCATCCAGCACCGCCGTGCCGAGGAGGTTAGGGCCGGCGAACGCGTACGACAGAGGCTCTACGCCTACGTCGCGCTTGCCCACGATCTCGTCCACCACCACGCCCACCTGGCGCGTTCGGTCGTTTGCGATCACCACGTAGAGCCGGTCCTTCATCACGGCTGTCGAGACGTCTACCCCGATTACGCCGAGTACCGCGCCGGACGCGTCCTTTACCGGAGTGGACACTGTGACGCACACCGAGCCGGTGGCCGCGGACACGTACTTCTCGGAAACGTACGTCGCTCCTTGCATGGCATTACGGAACCACGCCCGCGCCGACCAGTCCTGGCCTGTCGCATCCAGCCCGGTCGCAAGCTCGATTCCCTTCCGGGCGACCGGCCCGGCGATTATCCGACCGTCGCCCCTGACTATGAACGCAACTTCCAGGAAACGATGCGCTGCGAGCAGGTCATCGAGGGCTGTCAGACCAGCGCGTGGGTCCATGGATACCACGCGTGAGTCTCGGGCGGCCCCCTCCAGCAAAGGCCCGGCTCTCGCAATGGCTTCGTCGAGGGAGAGGTCATGGAAGCCGCTGCCGCGCCGCGTGCCGGGCGACGCGAACAGGTCAGCGAGCCAGAGAAGAGGCACGACCCTTTCCCGCACGGTCATGGTAGGCCTGCCCTTCACGGTTTTCACATCGGAGCGCAGTGCCCGCACAACCTCCACCACGTTGTCGAGGGGAAGCCCGTACAGCCTTTCACCCGCCAGGACCAGGAGCACGTTCACGGCACGTCCCTCCATTTCCGCGTGCGTTCCCATGTCTTGAGTCCTGTATTCTCGGCGACCGGGGCTATCTCCTGCAAGGCCGGTGGAGGCGACGGCCCTGCCGCGCAGCCGTCTTGCTGTGTCGCCGCCTTGCATCGAACATTACTGCACAGTGTAGAGGATCCCGATGGTATTCGGGCCGCAGTGGCTGGCGATGACAGCTCCGGCGGTGGTTTCGAGGACTTCCCGTACGGCCGGGGCAGCACTGCGGATTCCGTCCATGAGGTAAAGCGCGTCCTCATGGCAACCGGTGTGGGTTACGAAGACGCGGTCTGGAACCACGCGTGCCGAGTCGGCCTCGAAATCGTCCAGCAGCTTGTCGAGGGCCTTCCTTCTGGAACCCCTCACCTTCCCGGACACGACCATGCCCCCGTCAACCACTGAGATGACGGGCCTTATCTGGAGGAGGGTCCCGACGAGGGCCTGCACTCCCGAGCATCGCCCGCCCATCCTGAGGTAGTCGAGGGTATCGATAATGAAGGATGTCCTTACGCAGGGGATGATGCCGCCGACGGCAGAAGCGATGGCATGCGCAGGCGTGCCGGCGGCGGCCAGATCGCACGCGAGGAGCACCTGGAGGCCGATGCCGGTGGAAAGGTTTGCCGAGTCGATGACGGTCACCTTGCCCTCAGGGAAGTCCGCCGCAGCAAGCTTCGCGGTGGGTGTCCCGGACGAGAACTTGCTCGAGATGCCGATGTACACGACCTCGCCCGCGTCCTTCAGGGCCTCCTCGAAAACGCGGTGAAACTGCCCGAGGTTGGGCGCCGAAGTCTTGGGAAGCATTCCACGCTCAGCGACCATCTCGAAGAGCCGTACTGCGGAGATGTCCACTCCGTCCTGGAAGCTGTCGGACCCGAAGTTGACGACGTATGGAACCACGGTGATGCCATACTTCTGGACCAGCCCTGGGCTGAGGTCTGCGGTGGAGTCGGTTATGATTTTGACGCGTGCCAAGCCCAAACACACCTCCCTGGAACGTCGCGACTGGAGACATCGGCATACATGGCCATATAGAGGAGCAGTTGGGAACCGGTTGGGACTCCATAAAAAAGTATACGCTGATGGGGGTGGGGTGTAAAGCAGGGAGATCATCTGGGCAAGCTGTGTCATGGTTACTGCGGGCACGGTGACTATCAGGAGTTCGCCCCTGACATCCACCCCCAAAGCGCTTCGTCCGTACGCGGCAGCGGTCCATGACGGCACATCCGGCCCGACAGCCACATGGACATACACAGTATGGCAGGACATCTCCGACCGGAAAACGACCTTTCCTCATGGGGCTGACGAGGCCGCCGGGGCCGAGACGGCAGCGACAGAGGCCCGTCAGCGACAGGGACCTGGACCGGAAGGCGGCGCTGTGGTAGGATTCAGGTGTGTGGTTACGTTGAAGTCTTCAGGGAGGTCAGGACCGTGACGACAACTGCTGCGACCCCTTCCAACTTCATAGAGGACATCATCGAAGAAGACTTGAAGCAGGGCAAGAATGACGGCCGGGTGCACACGCGCTTTCCGCCGGAGCCCAACGGCTACCTGCACATAGGCCATGCGAAGTCCATATGCCTGAACTTCGGCATCGCGGCCAAGTACGGCGGCCTGTGCAACCTGCGCTTCGATGACACCAACCCGACCAAGGAGGACGTCGAGTACGTCGAGTCCATCCAGGAGGATATCCGATGGCTGGGCTTCCACTGGGACGACCGGCTATTCTACGCGTCCGACTACTTCGAGCAGCTTTACGAATATGCCGAGCAGCTTATCAGGGACGGCAAGGCCTACGTGTGCGACCTGAGCCCCGACGAGATCCGGGAGTATCGGGGGACCTTGACCGAGCCGGGCAAGGAGAGCCCATACCGCAACAGATCGGTTGAGGAGAACCTCGACCTCTTCCGCCGCATGCGCGCCGGGGAGTTCCCCGACGGGTCGCGGGTGCTGCGGGCGAAGATAGACATGGCGTCCCCGAACCTCAACATGCGCGACCCGGTGCTGTACCGTATCCTGCGGGCGACGCACCACCGGACGGGCGACAAGTGGTGCATCTACCCGATGTATGACTTCGCGCATCCGCTGTCCGACGCGCTCGAAGGGATTACCCACTCCATCTGCTCGCTGGAGTTCGAGGACCACCGACCCTTGTACGACTGGCTCGTCGAGAACGTCAGCGTCCCGAGCCGGCCCCGCCAGATCGAGTTCGCACGCCTCAACCTGAACTACACCGTGATGAGCAAGCGCAAGCTGCTCCAACTAGTGAAGCGGAGCCTCGTATCGGGCTGGGACGACCCGCGCATGCCTACCATAGCGGGCATGCGGCGGCGCGGCTACACTCCGGAGTCCGTACGTGCCTTCTGCGAGCGCATCGGCGTGGCCAAGGCCAACAGCGTCGTGGACATCGCCCTGCTCGAGCACTGCGTCCGCGAGGACCTGAACCGGCGGGCGCAGCGCGTGATGGCCGTCCTCCGGCCGCTGCGGGTCGTCATCGACAACTACCCCGAGGACAGGGTGGAGTGGCTGGAGGCCGTGAACAACCCCGAGGACCCGTCCATGGGGACGCGAAAGGTGCCGTTCTCGCGGGTGCTCTACATTGAGCGTGACGACTTCAGGGAGGACCCGCCGCCGAAGTTCTACCGCCTCGCCCCCGGGCGCGAGGTGAGGCTGCGCTACGCCTACTTCATCAAGTGCACGGGCGTGGTGAAGGACGAGAAGACGGGCGAGGTGACCGAGCTGCACTGCACGTATGACCCGGACACGCTGGGAGGCTCCGCCCCGGACGGGAGCCGGGTCAAGGCCACCCTGCACTGGGTGTCGGCCGCGCACGCGGTGGAGGCCGAGGTGCGCCTGTACGACCGTCTTTTTACGAAGGAGGACCCGGGCGCCGAGGAAGACTTCCTCGCGTGCGTGAACCCGGACTCGCTGGAGGTGCTTACCGGGTGCAAGGTGGAGCCGTCCCTGGCTGGCGCGGCGCCGGGCGACCGATTCCAGTTCGAGCGCCTCGGTTACTTCTGCGTGGACCCCGATTCATCGCGGAGTGCGGGAGAACGCAGGCTCGTGTTCAACCGTACGGTGGGCCTGAAAGACGAGTGGGCCAGGATCGAGAAGGCGGTCGGCACCGCCCGACGGGAAGGCTGAAGCGCCGTGAGCGAGGTGACCAAGGCGGGTGGATCTCAACTACGGTGCGCGGCTGACTCCAGCACACATGGCGCGGCCGAGCACCTCCTCCACGTCGGACGGTGCAGGTAGTCACAGGCTCCTGACAAACTGGTACCGCGGTGATGCGGCGCGCGCGAAGCGGCCATCCGCAGTCAACAGCTCACATTGCTCTCTGGCCGCGAGCGCCAGGTACGCGGTGTCGTAGACTGTCGGCTGGTCAAGCTCGATAGCCAGGGTGAAGGCTCTTTCTGTAAGCTCCTGGTCCCACGTGAATCTGATATTGAGGGAGTCCAGGAGTCGGAGCGCTTCCATACCATCCTCGTGGGTGATCTCACCCCGCCGCGCCTTCTGGCGCAAAACCGAGGCGACCTCTATGGGGAGGTGCGCCGGGGCGATGAGCTCATCGTCGGCGTGTATGCCGAGCCACGCTATGGCCTCGTCGCTCCCGGCCTCGTACGTCAACCACTTCAGGACCAGGCTCGCGTCCACGCAAACCATCATGGTTTCCGCCTCCCGCCACCGCGCCTGTTCCCGCTCCAGCTACTGCTACCGCTACTGCTACTGCTGCCGCTGCTGCCCGCGCTCGGCCGGCGATTCCCGGCTTCCTCGAGGTCTGCGGACGGCTCGTCATCGCGGAGCTGCTGATTGGCACGGGCTTCCCGTATCCGGCGAAGCAACTCCACCGAGTCGCTGCTCTGTTTGCGTGCGTCGCGAAGCCGGCGCTGGAAGGCATGAATCCGGCTGATGACTTCACGACGCTCGACCCTCGCCTCATACTGGGCGATGGCTTCTGCCACCACAGAGTTCAAGGAGATATCCCGGGCACTAGCGTACTTCTTCAGGCGTTCGTATTCTTCCTCCGGGATACGTACCGTGATCGGCTTCAATGAACCATCATTTACCTTCATCATCTGCATCACCATATGCAGCATATCATGAGTCATAGAGGAAGTCAATCTGGTTCTGGAGGCCGTCGGTTCATGTCTGTGACCGGGCTGCACCTGGTCAGGCCGGTTTGTCCTAAGTATGGCGCCATAAGTTTTCGCCGCTTTTCTTGAGGGTGCTAGGGTTGCCGGTGCTTGCACGACGGGGCGTCGAGAATTTGGCTAGCCTGCGCGCCAAATTCGAACGAGGCGCGCCGCAAGCGCGCCGTCCCCGGAGGGCAACACCGGCAACCTTGGAAAGGACTCACCCGCTGAAAAGTAGCGCGAACTTGTGGCGATCTACTTAGGCACCTGCTAGTACTTGGCAGGCAGGGGATCTTGCGGCGACTGGCGAATACAGACCGTGGCTCGGTGGCAGGGGCGTTCTTGATGTCCCGAGTAAACGCAGAGAGGAACAGTGACAGCAATGAAACGGCCGGATTCGGGATAGAGGCCCTCCTCATGAGTCGTGGTCCGTCTTCGACGGCGAACGCCCAGTGGTGGCTGCTTTTTTCTCTCTCTTCTCCTGGAAAAGGCCCATATCCCGGATTTCGGGGACGGGGCGCAATGCCCGATATCCAGCAAGGCTCGGCCACGAGGTTGCTGTCAGTGGTATATCCCGCCAAGCGATGGCGATCGATCTGTAAAACCAGGGCGAAAGCGGAGGGAGCGCATGTCGAGATATGTTCGTACAGCCAGGGCAGGATCGAGCCGGGCAACGACACGTTTGGCGCTCTTCTTGCCTGCAGCGGGCTGGGTCACATGACACGAGGCGGGCAGAGTCGCATAGGGGGTACCCTAAGGACCGCGATTGGGGAGGCGGGGTCCTGTGAACACGGTGGATGTATTCGACTGGATCAGGGAGACGTTGAGGCCCAGGGCATGCACTTCGGACGAGTTCATTTACGATGACATGGACTCGCAGTCCTCTCGGTCCTTGCCAGTAGTGTATCGGCCCTTTGATCCTGAGGAAAGGTGGCACTGGGTTGACCGCGGACAGATTCTCGATTTCCTCTCTGCAACGCGAGGGGAGGGGAAGCGGCTTCTCGACTTCGGGCCCGGCGATGGCTGGCCGTCTCTGGGCGTGGCACGTCTTGCGGGAGAGGTCGTGGGGGTTGACGCGTCGGCGCGGCGAGTCGAAGTCTGCTCCCAGAACGCGAGGCGCCTGGGCATATCAAACGCGAAGTTCGTCCACGCTCCTGCGGGAACTCCGCTTCCTTTCGGGGATGCCACGTTCGACGGGGTGATGGCTGCAAGTTCCGTGGAGCAGACGCCCGACCCGAAGTTCACCTTACGGGAGCTATGCCGCGTCCTGAAGCCCGGCGGGTGCCTTCGCATCTCCTACGAGGCACTTGGCGCTTACCGCAACGGTAAGGAACGCGAGATCTGGGTGCTCGGGATCGATGATCGCACCTGCCGCCTTATCTTCTACGACCGCCACATTAGCGAAGAACGCGCCGACGAGTATGGGCTTACGTTCGCGATGTCCCGTGGGGATCTGGCAGACCTCCTCCGCAGCAAGGGGCGGCCCTGCACTTACGACGGGTTCACCCTTGAGCTGCTCGAGCGGCTGCGTCCACACATCCTGGATGCCCGGGCGTGCACCCTGAGACACCCTTCCGGGCGGACCCTTGCGGCGTGGCTTACCGAGGCTGGGTTCAGCGAGGTGATCCCATCGCACGGCGGCGGGCCGTTTGCCGGCCGCCTGTTCGACAACCTGCCGCAGGAACGGCGGCCGCGGCGCCTCGAGGCGGTGGAGGAGCTACTGGCGCCGTTTGTCAGGATCGTGGTCGACATGCCCGCTCCCCTGAGCCTGGATCCCATGATTACAGCGGTGAAGTAGCCAGCGGCGCGCGGCGGAGACCACCGAACCACTGCTGGCTCGCGTGCCAGCGCAATTGTCATGAATCCCGGGGTCGGAAGGCATGCGCCTCCAGGTGGTGATCGCGATGGTGGACGAGGCCTACGTTGCGGTCGTGCGCAAGATATGCGCGAGACTCGACGGTAGCAACGTGAACTGGGCGCTTACAGGCAGCCTCAGCTTTGCGCTCCAGGGGGTGCCCGTTGAGCCGCACGATATCGACATCCAGACCGACGCGTCCGGAGCCTATGAAATCGAGAGACGGTTCTCCGAGTTCGTCACGAGGAAGGTGGCCTTCTCGGCTTCCGAGAGAATCCGATCACACTTCGGGACCCTTCTGATGGATGGGATAACTGTGGAGATCATGGGCGACATCGAGAAGCTCCTCGAGGACGGGACCTGGGAGAAGCCACCAGACCTGGCGGTCCACAGGCGGATCATCGAGGTGCGTGGCATCCAGGTGCCCGTTCTTTCCCTTGAGTACGAGTGCCAGGCCTACGCGAAGCTCGGCCGGGTCTCGATGGCTAGAATGCTACAGGACGCATTGAGCCAGAGGATGGTACCTCCTGAACCGCACACCATCCGGTCAGCAGAGAGGTGTACCCTCGATGGCTAGAGTCGAAGCGGCGGGTTGCGTTGTACTACGGCGAACCTTGCTGTGCACCAGGGTCCTGCTGGTGTGGACCAGGGGATACGCCGACCCGACCCTCCCGAAAGGTCGCACAGAGCCCGGCGAAACTGCGCTCGAATGTGCGCTGCGCGAAGTTACCGAGGAAACCGGCTACACGGTCGAGGTGACACACGAGGAACCCGTCGTAGTGGAGACCGTCATGGACGAGTACCCGCCTTTCGTTCACAAGACCGTGCGGTTTTTCCTGGCGAGACCCCTTGGCGGGTCGGCGGCACTACGACTTGAGCGGTCCCTGGTTGCCCGGGTTGGCTGGGTCACCGTCTCCCGCGCAGTCAGCCTGATGCGAAGACCCGAGGAAATCGAGGCTCTCCGGCGATGTCTGGTGCTGGCGAGGTCGGTGCGAGTCCCACCACCTGCGGGTCGCCACCCACCATGAGACGCTTGCGGTAGATTGCCCATCATGTCGTGGATCGGGTGCAACAAGGCGTTCACCTTGTTGTTTGCCACATTCATCACTCGCTATGCCGCGCTCCGTGACCTGGCGAAAAACGATCCCGAACGGCTCGTCCGGGATGATCGCACAGCAAGGGTACTGTTCGAAAAGGGAGTCGTGACCTTTGAGGGACAGCACGACCCGCCGTTCACGGATTTCTACGCTGTGCGTCCCGTCGAAGTGGCGCCCATGATGGAGAAGGCCGGGTTTGAAACCCTGTCCCTGCTTGCCCAGGAGGGCCTGGTGAGCATGCTCGAGGAGAAGGTGAACCCCCTTGAGGGCGACGCATGGCAGGCCTGGGCGGACCTCAACTACCGGTGCGCGTCTGACCCCAGCATACATGGGGCGGCCGAGCACCTTCTCTGCGTTGGTCGGCTTATGTAGTTACAGGCCTCTGACGAATTGGTACCGCGGCGAAGAGGCACGGACCTCCCGTATCTGGCGAAGCAACTCCGCCGAGCCGCTGCCATGGTTGCGTGCATCGCGAAGCCCGTGCTGGAAGGCATGTATCCGGCTGATGGCTTCACGACACTTCTCCCTTGCTTCATACTGGGCGATGGCTTCTGCCACCGCAGAGTTCAAAGAGGTATCCGGTAGCGTGCGTCTTCAGAAGCTCGCATTTCTGTTTCGAGACACGTGCTGTGATTGGCTTCAATGAAGCGTCGGGCGTCTTCTTCATGTGCATCACCATGGGCATCATATCATGACGCCTGTGGGAACTCAATCTGGCCCCGGAGGCCGGGTTTGTAGCAATCATGATCACAAGAGGTCCTGTTGTCAGCTGCACAATGCCGCAACGGCTTGGCTTGCCGGTAGACCGGCGGCGGGCCAGCCCGGCGGGGCTGCGGTGAGCAGCGGGGCTGGTCTGGAGGCACTTGCTGGCGCCGGCGGGTGGCGACGAGGTGGTCTGCACGAGACCAGCTTTAGCACCAGGCTGGTCTGCGAGCGACCATGGCCGCCTGTGACCTGGTCGCGCTGGATCCACCTCCAGACGCAATTCGAAGGAGGTGGTGTCGTGGCGACCAGGAGAGGGCAGGAATGTGGTCACCAGACGACCACTTCACGCTCGGCGCTGGCCGCGCAGCGACCAGTTTCGCACATCGCCGTGCGGGGGTGGTTCGTGGACGACCAGAATGCGCGTTCACGTGGTCGCGAGGGAGCCAACTGCGTGCGGAACCTGGTCGCGCCACGACCACCCTATCTCGCCTCCGGTGGCAAAGAGTGCGAAGTTGATCGTGGCGCGACCAGGGTCGCCGCCAAAGTGGTCGGGATGGGACCAGCTTCGGGGGCAAGCTGGTCGCAACGGAGCCAGTCCCGTGCATCGGGCGAAAAGGGTGGTCGCACAGGAACCAACTTTCGCGTAAGGTTGGGCTGCACGAGACCAGGTTCGCCTCCAACCCGGCTTCGTGGCGACCACCCTCTCCGCCTTGCGCCCGAAGCTGGTCTCGTGGCGACCAGGACGTCTCCCGAACTGGTAGCCAGGCGACCAACCGTTCGCGAATCCTGGTCGCAAACCGTCCACCTTACCGCCTGGTGGCTCGTGGGGACCGTGGGGGTGGTGCGTAGCGACCCAGGATCAGCGCTCAAGTGGTGTCCAGCCGACCAACCAGTCCTCCGAAGCTGGTCGCGGCGAGACCAGCGCCCAGGGCTTGAGATCACCACCTCGCCGTATGCTCCTCCGCCCACCCAATTAGGTCCTCGACGAGAACCGCCTCTCCGTCGTCGGTAACTACTGTCCCGGAGAAGCGGCCGATGAGCTGGTGCATCTCGGATCGCACCACGACCATGTTCGTCCGTGCCACTCTCTTGAAGAACGGACGAAAAGTGAGATCGATGCGTCGGGAAGCCCTTGCTCGGATAGTCCAGGGCTTCATGATATCAGCGCGGTCGTAGACGAATGACACGTCCTCGTGGATCTTGCTGATGCGTCCACCCACCAGCACGGCATTTTCGGTCATGCCCGTCCCGTCCGTCCAGCCGGCTCCCAGGTTGAACCCGATCGTTCGGCCATCCTGTGCGCCCGAGCATGACGCCCAGTTCCAGGTGCTTGCGTACGGCCAGACGCCGCGACCGTAATCGAGACACGCAAGAGCCTTCCCCCGCTCAAACGCGAATGTGGCGCCCCCGAGAGTGACGGTCCCTGTCGTGGGCAGGCAGTTCTGTTTCGACGTGAATTGAAACCGGCTGTCGGTCCAGGGGATCACAACGTTTAGGGTCTCATGTCCCTCCGGGCGCTCAACGAGGAGATCGGCAGAAAGACGGACGCCGCCGAAGTAGGGGCTGTCAACGCGGATGTGGGTGCCGCCGTGTTGCTGCTCGAATGACACGTTCATGGATCTGTGCTTCAGGCGCGCGTCGCCGTTTACGGTGTCAGGCAGAACACCCCCCCAGCCGAAGGGAACCATGACGGTCTGCTCGATGAATCTCCTGGTTTCATACTCGAGGAAGTACGCAAAGGCAAGTCCCACGTAGTCCACACTGGAAAGCGTGACCGAGAAAAGGCGCTCATCGTCTGCGACGCACCAGTAGTTCCACCTCTTCTTCCTGGGCCAGCGTCCCTTGATGTTGCATGTGTGAAGAGGATGCCGCGACCACCCCACGCTTTCGCGGCGGAGGCGGCCGCGAGGGTCGCATAGAAGTGTGGGCCCTGTGATCTCGCCCTCGACGTGGACCTGCCCTTCCGTCCCTTCGGCGCTCCCACGGCGCCTCTCGTCCCTTCCAGGTGTCCTCCTCACGACGAAAGCCCCCCTTGCACGCTTCACGATTGTGTCCCGCGTCCTTCCTTCACCGCGCGGCAGCGTATGCGCTGGTTTCATGTCAACAGACGACCGGTCTTGAAGGGATTGCGTCCTCTGCGGAGAACTGGCATCGGGGCACGTCGGACGTCGTCCCGGACCGGGCAGTGCATCCGCCGCCGAAGCGTTACGCACTGCGGATTCGGGACCGCTATGGACTTCGCCGTTCGTGAAGGCATCCCTGCATGGAGGAGGCGGCTTGAGACGCGGGTCTGTCGGTTCGTCCAAGCCCCAACATCCTCACAGTGTGCGCCGTCACAATGTGCACCTTCACAGTGGACGCCGGGCTGTAGGGGTTGCCTTGAGTCATTGAAGGACGCCTTCGGGCCATCGGCGCTCAGTCCGGAGAGGCATGGGAATCTGGAGGGACATGGGAATGATCCTTTACAGGGGCTCGACGGCGGGCATCACCGCCGAGCAGCTTCAGGGCTTCTTCGAGGGCTGGCCGAACACGCCTTCTCCCGAGACCCACCTCAAGCTGCTTGCGAACAGCGACAAGGTCGTGTTAGCTGTTGACGAGGAGAGCGACAAGGTGGTCGGGTTCATCACTGCGACCACGGACGGCGTCCTGAGCGCCTACGTCTCGTTCCTCGAAGTACTGCCGGCCTATCGTGGACGCGGTATCGGACGCGAGCTGGTCCGCCGGATGCTGGAGAAGCTCGCCGGTCTCTATGCGGTCGACTTGCTTTGCGACCCGGACCTGCAACCCTTTTACGAGCGGTTCGGGATGAGGCGAGCCAGCGGCATGTCGCTCCGGAATTACCAGTTCCAGTCGGGCAGTTGAGCCCGCGGTTGACGGGGCCTTGCACTCTCAAGGGCGCCTGAGTGTTTACTGTTCGCGTCGGGACAGCCACGAGCCTTGAATGAGGACCCCTGGTTGAGACCGGGGAAGCACACGGGAGAGATCACACTGAAGACCAAAGTAGCGCTTATCGCATGCAGGTCCTATTCGCAGGGGGAGGTCGCCCATGCGGTTGACACCGCCGTCGGCCTCCTCGGCGGCGTCGAGGCGTTCTTGCCCCGTGAAGGGTTTGTGCTGGTGAAGCCCAATATGCTTTCACCCTACTCGCCTGACAGGGCGGTCACGACCCATCCGATGGTCGTGGGCGCCGTCCTCAACCTTCTCAGGCGGGCCGGGGCCGAGGTCGCGGTGGGCGACAGCCCGGGCCACGGGAGTGTGTTCGGTGTTGCGGCGAAGTGCGGGATAGCTGCGGTCTGCGACGAGGCGGGCGTGCGCCTTGTCTCCTTTGAGGACGGAAGCGCGCGTAAACACCCCACCGGCCGGCTCTGCAAGGAGTTCGTCCTGGCGCGGCCCGTCGTGGGCGCCTCGGGGATTGTCAACGTGGCCAAGATGAAGACCCACGGGTTCATGACGTTTACCGGCGCGGTCAAGAACCTGTTCGGCTGCATCGCAGGGGCGGAGAAACTGCGCATGCATCTGAGGTACAACGATCCACATGCCTTTTCCCTGATGTTGTTGGACCTGCTCAGTCTCGTAAAGCCGCGTCTTTCGCTGCTGGACGCAGTAGTGGCCATGGACGGTGACGGGCCGTCGCATGGGCGGACGAGGCACGTCGGAGCCATACTGGCGTCCGAGGATCCGATTGCCCTCGATACGGTCGCCCTTCGCCTCGCTGGAGCGGATCCCATGCGCGTGCCCTACCTCCGGGCCGCAAGGGACCTCGGCGTGGGGGGCACACGCCCGGAGGAGATTGAGGTGGTGGGAGCACGGCCACAAGACTTCCCGGTGACCGACTTCGCCTTCCCGCCGGCCACGCGCGCGACCTCGGGCATATTCACGTTCGTCAGGGCCATCCGAAAGCGCGTCACCGCAAGCCCCCGGGTGGATGCTGCGAAGTGCATCGGATGCGGAGTCTGTGCGCAGTCGTGCCCGCCCGGGGCCATCGTGGCGGCCTCGGAGAGAGCAGAGATAGACCATCGCCGCTGCATACGCTGTTTCTGCTGCCAGGAGATGTGCCCGGAAGGGGCCGTTTCTCTGCACCGCGGCGCCCTCGCCACGATTGTGGACCGGGCGCTTGAATGGCTGTAGCACCAACGAGTTAGCGGGTTCCCCCTGGGCTGGACTTAGAGATCATACGTATCATAAACTTCGTTGACTGTCTGAGCTTCGTTATCATGTCGAGGATCGGGTGCAGCAAGGCGTTCACATTTGATTCGCATTTCGGGCAGATGGGTTTCGAGATGCTGCCTGCCGTGACCCGGCAACGACGTTGAGTAGAGTGGGTGGCCCTTTCAACCAGTCTGTCCGGATACGGTCTTGTGAGGGCGCTGGAGCATCGACAGGGGCAGGCGGTCGTAAACTGCGAGGAAGGTAGAGCAGCCGAGGGTTAGCGCTGCCCCAGGTACCTCCCTCTGTGGCACAGAATCGGCTCGTTTCACGGATTCGACATCCGTCTTTCCGGCTCCTCCTTCATGACCGGGGAGCAGACTCTACCATGTAACATCTGATGCAGGTTGGAGCTATTGTCCTGTCGGTGCCGCTGCCGGAGGCGCGCCGAAAGGGCCGGCGCCTGTTCAGAAGACCGCGGCCGCGGCGGCGGCAACTGCGATGGCCGCCGCCATGATGACGGCATCGGCCGGGCGGAACGGGACGGTGCGCAGGAAGGTCCGTCGCGGGTGCAGGCCGAAACACCGACCCTCCATGGAGATGGCCAGGCTCTCCACCCTGCCGAGCGCCGTCACGACGAGTGGAACCAGTGTGTACCTGGCCATGCACCAGACGCCCTTGAGGGACGGGCGGTCCACACCGATGCCCCGCACCATCTGGGCCTGCAGCACCGTGTTGGATTGCAGCCGGAAGTATGGGACGAAGCGCATGGCGATGAGCAGGGTGAACCCGTACCGGTAAGGGAGCCCCAGGCGCATGAGGGTGTGGGCGAGGTCCTCCGCTGAGGTCGTGCTAACGAAGAGGTGGCTGCCAAGAATGATGTTGAGGAAACGCACGGACATTTGCACGCCGCTCGCGGCGCGGACCCCCCACGGTGCCCGCTCACCGGTCAGGAAGAGCTGACTGAGGAAGAGGACCAGGGCGAAAACGGCTATCCCGCGTAGCCTGCGCCACAGGATCGCGGGCGGTAGGCCGCTCACGGCATGACCGAGGAGGACGGCGCCGCAGAGCACGGCTGCTTGGCCCGGGCTTTTCGCGCGAAGCGCGAGCACACAGAACGAGACGAGCAGCACGAGTTTGGAAAGCGGGTTAAGCCCGGGCTTGGGGCAGGTAATCATGCAGGTCCATCCTCTCGAACTTGGCCAGCGCCTCGCAGACCGGCGCATCGACTACGACGCGCCCTCCATCCAGGAAAAGCAAGCTGTCGCAGTACCTGGACATAAGGTCCGGCTCGTGCCCTACCAGAAGGATGCCTTTGCCAGCAGATGCGAGCTCACCGAGGAGACGCGCTAAGTCCTGTGCCCGCGCGGCGTCCTGGCCCACGAACGGCTCATCGAGCAGCAGCACGCTCGGGTCGCTCACCATGACGGCTGCCAGGTTCAGCCTGCGTTTTTGGCCGTAGCTCAGGGTCAGCGGGTGGCTATCGCGGAACGCGACGAGATCGAACCGGTCAAGGAGCGCCTCGGCTGCAGGGCGGCACACTGCCTCCGGTACCCCTCGGCTGAGCGGTCCCACTACCACCTCGCGCCAGACATGATCGGTGAAAAGCTGGTGCTTGGGATTCTGGAATACCATCCCGATCCGCTTCGCGCGCGTCGAGACCGGGACGTTCGTGATGTCACCCCCGTCGAGGATGATCCTCCCGGAAGCAGGCCGCAGGACGCCCATTATGCTTAGCAGCAGGGTCGTCTTGCCGCTGCCGTTGTCGCCCATTATCCCGACTATCTCGCCGCGGTTGACCTCCAGGTTCACGTCCTGCAGGACGGCCCTGTCCCCATACTTGTGGGTGAGGCCGCGCACCAGCAGGAGAGGAGCGCCGGGCGTGGCATGCTCGGCGGGGAGGCCGCCGCTGGACGCGGACGCGTCGCCATGCACGAGGGGCGAGAGGCCATCCCCGCGGCCAGGCAGCTCCGGCGGCGGGCCGTCGAAGACCACTGCGCCCTCAGATAGCTGCACTACTCGGCTGGCGATGCCGAAGAAGCGCTCTGGCCTGTGCTCAAGGATAATGATCCCCAGACCGAGTTGCGACTGCATCTCTCCAAGGAGGCGCACCAGCGCGCCGGTGGCTCGCGGGTCGAGATGGGCGGTGGGCTCGTCCAGGATGAGCACACTGGGACGCATAGCGAGGACAGCAGCGAGAGCGACCCGCTGCTTCTCGCCGCCCGATAGCTCTGCAAGTCTGCGCATGCGAAGGTGAGATGCGCTGACGGCGTCAAGCGCCCAGTTGACGCGGCGGGCTATCTCCTCCGCGGGGCATAAGAGGTTCTCCGGGCCGAAGGCGACCTCGTCCTCTACCCGCATGGTACAGAACTGCGCCTCGGGGTCCTGTTGCACCAGGCCGACGAACTCGGCGAGGTCGTAGACACCGACCTGCCCTGGGTCGAGGCCACCCACGCGTACGCTGCCGGTCATGGCCGCATCAATCGCGTGGGGTATGAAGCCTGTGAGACAGAGCGCGAGCGTCGACTTGCCACACCCGCTCGGGCCGCTCACGATCACGCATTCACCGGTCTCGAGCGTGAGGTCGACGTTGTTCAGGGCGGGTGCGGGGCTTCCAGGATAACGCACCGTCAGGTTCGAGACCCTGACCACTTCCTCGGGGTGCCTCATTCTACCACAACCCGGGTCACCATCCGCACCCAGTACCCTCCTTCGTAGCCTGCCGCTATAAGGCGCAGGTTTTCTCTTTCGCGGATCAGGATCACGGTGCGGTCTTCCATGATGTCACCGAGGTCGAACTCGGCCTCATACCCGTCCGACGCCAGCACGCGCACCCGAGCGGCAGACGCGTCGGGATGGGCGCGCTCGAGCATTCGGGCAAGCGGAACGCCGGTGTAGTCGGCGGGCGGCCTATAGGTGACCTGCCCCCTCAATTCGGCTGTTACGGTGACTACCTCATCCTCGAAGTCCACGGGGCGGTATACGTAAGGGTTGGCCACCTTGCCCTCGACGGTGCAGGTTGGACCCTTCCAGAAAGGCTCGAAGACTTCTGTGTAGTAGTAAACCGCTCCCCCTGCCAGGGCAACGCCCATAAGGAGCGTCACGGCAAGTCGTATCTTGCTGGATCGTCTGGCATGCCCGACGTGGCCGGTATGCTCGGCGCGCCCGGGGCGCCCGGAGACTCCGAGATGCAGGATGCGCGCTCCCTCGACTATGCCCAGCACACCGCCGGCGAAGTGACCGCCGAACGCGATTCCCGACCCGAACGCGAACAGGATCATCAGGGCGAGGTAGCCCCAGGATACGCCGGAGAAGTAGAGCGCCTGGAACACGACGACGTTTGACGCCGCCGCGATGCCCCCGGCGATGCAGAGCGCCGCGAGCGGCGGCCTGGTGAAGGGGAGCAGCGCGAGGTCCACCAGCAGGCCCTCGACGGTCGAGACCAGCACGATAGGCAGCCCGTGCGTGCTCCCTGTGAACATCTCAACCGTGCCCTTGAGGACGCCGGCCAGGGTGCCGGCCCCTGTGCGTCCCACGGCGACGCGGACCAGCACGAACCAGAACACGTGCAGCCCAGCCATCCATTGCCCGGCGCCGAATGGCACGCCGAAGGCCTTGTTGAGGAGGTTTCCCAGGTATCCAACGTAAGTGCTGAGGACCCCTCCTGCAGCGCTGACTACGGCGATAAGGACGAGGTCGCGAGTGCTGAAATAGTACTTTCGCCCCTTCCAAGCCGTCCCAGGAGCCATCCCAGCCGACACCTCTCCTCCGAGCTGTTACTGTGCTCATCTGGCACAGGCTTATCTGCCGGCCGGCAGGTCGACGAGATACAACTCGGCGATCTGCTTGACCATGTACTTTCTGGACGGCAGGTCCTTGCCAGCAAGGATGAGCGGAGCGTCTTCTTCAGGGAGAGGCCCGCCGTCCTTCTTGTAGGCCAGGATCATGTCGTTGTTGCGCGCCACGAGCGCAGCCTCAAGCTCCACGCTGTAGCCGTCCTTCGAGACCACCCGCACCTTGTAACCCTGCCGGGCAAGGTCGTCGTTGAACCGGTAGTGTCCTCCGGGTGCGTCCCCTCCGTCCATCATGGAGATGACGACCCAGAGGGGGAGGCCCTCATAGACCTCCTTGTTGCCTTGCTTGTCCGTGGTCTCCCACACGACGCCGGGATGAGGCGTCTCGGGGCAGTTCACAGTGCTCTCGAATGTGGACCGGTCCAGCACTGCCTGCTCCACGCCGCCGAGCTTGATCACCCAGTCCTCGACGCCGGAGACGACCTCGATCTTTGCCACCGCCTTCGTCCAGAAATGTCCGTCGGTGATGGGAGGACCCGCGGCTCTGTCCTTGGCGATATACACGATGCGAGGCAGCTTGTCGGCGGCCCCGGCGTCGTCCTCAGACTCGTATGCAAGAATCATGGTCACGCCGCCCGTGCGCAGGACGTCGCCGCTTTCACCGTAAGTGAGGACATTGCCGCCCAGCTGGGCGTACGTGTAGGTCATCGTGTAGCCGTCCCGCGCGGTGACGCGGATCGCCTGGGCCGGACCGATCCCTCCGACCTTTGCGAGGAGGTCATCCATATACACACCCTTGAACCTAAACGGTCCTTCGATCCTGCCGGTGGTCTTCTTGAAGCCCGCCTCAGCTACTACCGTCTGCATTCTCTCCAGGTCAGCCCGCGTGAGCACGACGGTTTTGCCGCCGCCCGCGACCTCGACTTTCCGGGCGTCCTCGGCGGCCGAGGTAACGCATGACAAGGGCACGGCGACGACCGCGAGCAGGGTCACGAGGGCCGAGGCCAGGAGCGCGAACACAACACAGTTTGCTCGGTTTGCTCTCATTGCACATCCTCCTCTGACTTGCTATCACTCTCACTCAGATGCGCCTGCGAACCTGTGAGTCTCGAACCCGAGGTCATCAACGAAAACCAGCGTCGAAAGCCAGCGCGAGGACCCGGTGGCGACACCTCGGCGGCAACTGACCGGCGGCGTGCCGAAACGTGGACGCCCCGCGCGCAGGCGGGAGCACGCGCCCGCACGTGCGGGCACGCACACGGCCATTTGCATATGCCTTGCGCCTTCTCACGGGTTGCCGAAGCGCGCCGCCGGCAAGCGGCCTCACCTAACCTCGATCACCGACACATTACGGGCCCAGCGCCCGCCCGCCGACTTGTATACGTTCCATCCCTGCCCGGGGAGGGACGTGAGCCGGCAGTCATCGTTGCTATACACCCCGTCCGGCGGTGCGAAGATCAGGCGCGGCCCCTCGGCCCATTCGGGGAGCGTCTTCCCGTCCTTTTCGTAGGCGAGGATCATCGGGCCCTGCAGCTTGGCCCAATCACCCGAGACGTGCACGTTCTCGTATCCGAAGTCCTGGGAGTAGCCGTCGCTGCAGTGGACGGTGAGGGTCTGTCCTGGGCGAATGCCCCCAACGTGCTCGAGGAGCGTTGTCACGAGGACGCCCGCGTACGTGCCGTTGCCTCGCACGTTTCCGAACTGGTTCTCGAACGCGGTCGCAGCCTCGACCGACGGCAGAAGAACCAGCTCTCCGAGGGTGAATTCCTTCTCGCCCTTCGGCCCGATCACCTTGACGCGAGGCTCTTCGATTTTCACATCGACCGGCTTCGCCTCGACCTTCACCCGGTTGCCGTTCACCTGGACCAGTGTGTAGTGGTAGAACCCGCCTTCCCGGCGTGGCGCATAGAGGGGCGCGCCTGCTCCGCCCGTCGTGACGTAAGTGACACCGCTCAGTTCGCGGCAACTGAAAAGATGCACGTGTCCGCTGAAGACCGCCAGCACTTCATGCTCCCGAAAGAGCTGCTGGAGGCGGCGCGCCTGTTCGACGTCCACGAAGGAATGGTCCCCTCCCGGGCGGGGATCGAAGAGGGGGACATGCATGAATACGAACTTCGGACCAGCCTGGGCGAGCTGCCGTTCGAGCCACGCCATTTGCTTCGCGTCGAGCGCCGCCGCGGAGCTATCCAGCCCGATGAATCGGTAACCCTTCTCCACGAACGAGTAATACCGATCCTTGCCGGTGAACTCCGTGAACAGCCTCGCGCCGTCCCCGCGGACATCGTGATTCCCCGGGACGGCGTGCCATGGCATACGGAGCCTCTTCGCCTGCCTCAGGAAGTCCTCGTACTGCTCGCGCGTCCCCGAGGCCACCATGTCCCCGCAGTGCAGGACGAAGCTTGGGCGAGCGGCGTTGACGGCGTCCACGAAGCGCTCCCAGACCGGGGTCCTCCCCTGGCTGTCACCCACCACGGCAAAGGTGAAGCCGCCTTGCGGCAGGCCGGGCAGGCCGGCGCACCGGCTCGCCAGAGCCGCGGTGAGCACGCACGCCGTCAGCGCCACGACCAGGGCGGCGATTCGCTTACGCCCGAGACCACCACCCCGGGGCCCTGGAGGGATCGCACCATGTCGCTGCAAACTGCCACCCCCTCGAAAACCTCAAGTCTCGAAGTAGCAAAGGCCGGGCGCCACAGAAAGGTGGCAGGACCCGGCCCAAACGCGACCCAGTCGGTGTTGCCTGCTCTCCTTTCCGTGATGGGAGGCGTGTCCGTTTCCCGGCACACCCTGTCGGTCCACCCGCCATAGCTGGAGCCTTAGGCCGGGGGACTCGGAGAAGCACATATGCGTTTCGTTTCCCCTCTTCGACGCCGGGGAGCGGATTCCTGCCAGGTCCCGGCTCGACCCTGCGGAGACCCGAATTGAGTTCAGACGATACGCCGTCTTCCGCTACCCGCCGCCCTTGCCAGGTTCAGGGATCCCGTGCTATGCTGAGTCTGGCGGGAGTGGCGTCGTGGTTACCCCTGTTTATGTCCCCTGGACCGGTTCTACTTGTATCTCCGGCAGACAGCCTGAGGATGGGTGGAGAATTGAGAAGCAGGTGAGACAGTCATGGCTATGGAGAGGGCGCGCATTGTGAAGCTGCTCGCGAGCGAGTTCACCCCGGCCGTGGGATGCACAGAGCCGGCGGCGATAGCACTGGCGACTGCGACTGCGTATCACGCCATCGGGGGCGAGCCTCGAGAGATCGGGGTTTCCCTGAGCACGAACGTGCTCAAGAACGCATGGGCGGTCGGGATACCGGGCACCACCGACACGGGAATCGAGGCCGCCGCGCTTCTGGGCGTCGTCCTGAACCGACCAGAGGCCGGACTGGAATTGTTCTCGCTCGTGTCGGAGGGCGCGGTCAGAGAAGCCCGCCGCCTTCGCGAGCGCTGTGCGGTCACGGTGACCACTCGCGACTCGGTGCCCCGAGTGTACATCCATGCCCGGGTCGCGACGGACCGGGGGGTCGCAATCGCCGAGACGCGTGAAAGGCACGCCTCGGTCAGGCTCCTGGAGGTAGACGGGCGTCAAGAAGTAGACGGGTGTCGACTGGACCCCGGTTGCCTGCCTGAGGAGTGCGGCGCCATCTCCCCGACGTCCATCGGGACCCTGGCAGAGGCCCTCTCTGTGATCCTGAACATGCCCTCGCATGACCTCGACTTCCTGGTGGAGCGTGCCGCATTGAACCTGGAGATTGCCAGAGCGGGCTTCGCGACGGATGAAGGCATCGGCATGAGCGCCCTGCGGGAGGGCCCTGCGGCGGAGACGCTGTTAGGTGCGGGCATGGCGAGCAGACTGGCGCTCCACGCGGCTGCCGCCTGCGATGCACGAATGGCGGGGGTGCAACTGCCGGTCGCATCTTGCGGCGGCAGCGGCAACCTCGGCATCACGGCGAGCGTGCCGGTGATGCTTGGTGCAGAGGAGCTGGGCGTGCCGCGCGAGAAGACGGCGCGCGCTCTCGCGGCGAGCCTCATGACCACCCTGTACGTCAAGGAGTTCGTGGGCCGTCTCTCCCCTGTGTGCGGGTGCGCGTTAGGAGGCGGGTCCGGAGTCGCGGCCGGACTCGCCTTCCTTTGCGGCGGCAACACCAGCACCATGGCCGCGGCCGTGACGAACGTGGTCGCCACGCTCGCGGGAATGCTGTGCGACGGAGGCAAAGTGGGATGCTCCCTCAAGGTCTGGTCCACCGTGATGACGGCGTGCCAGGCGGCTCTGCTTGCGGCAAACGGCAGGGCGGTCCCTGCCGGAAACGGTCTCGTCGGGCCGGAGCTCGAGAAGACACTCTGCAACCTGGCCGTGCTGAATTCTGAAGGCATGGCTTCGGTGGATCGGGTGCTCGTTACCATTCTCGGAGGGCGGACGAGCCCTGCCGCGTGAGCCCTGCGAGCACTTGGTCTCGATATTCAGGGGCCGTGGAAGGAATTTCTCGACCAATGTCGAAGCTTGCTATAATTACATACGCGACGTCTTCGCGCATGTGGGGGACAGCCCGGTCCTGATAAAGCACAGAGGGGTTAGGAAGGCTTGCAGACACAGTTAGTTGCCACCGGTACGCAAAAGGACACAGAAAGGCCGACTGCCGTACCTACCGGGGTATTAGTGCGTACGCCCTGTCAGTGGGCGCTTTGGGCTCTTACCCCCCCCCCCCCCCAGGCGTTGGAGACTTGGTATGTCGTCGCGCGCATGGTCATGCGATAACTAATCCCTTCTGTGGATGTGACCGTTCGTTTCGACGAGAGTCATTCTTGCCGCTTTTCCTCGACTCGCCGTTGTCACCGGGCTATCCTCTCCCATGCACGTGTGCTGCCCGCGTAGTCTGCGCGAATCGCCGGAGCAATCCCACCTCCACGTCTCATCACATGTACCACCTGTGGGGCCCCATGCTCTTCTCCGATGAAAGGGACTGCGAACCTCTTGCAAGCACCCAACGTCTCGTACTTCCAGCAAGATTCGAGGGGCCCCATCTTCCTGGCATAGATCCGAGCCACAGCTTTAGCCTGTTGGAGGGGTGCCTGGATGCTTGACCAGATCATCGCGGAGCTATCTTCTCACACACGGCTCGGTACACCTCAGCAACGCGGGCTGCTGCTTGCAACCGCTGCGCTCGTGGATATGCGCTGCCCGTTCACGGCAGGCCACTCAATGAGGGTCGGAATGTACAGCGAAATCATAGCTCGGGAAATGGGGCTCATCCCAAGCATCCAGGAGGCTCTGAGACTTGCTGGGCTCACCCACGACATCGGGAAGATCGGCATACCCAAAGCCTTGCTCCAGAAACGCGGCGCCCTGACCGATGCCGAGAGCGCGGAAATCCGAAAACATCCTCTTCTGAGCTACGACATCATTTCCGATGTGCCGGGGCTCCTCGCCGTCGCCAACATCGTGCTCTACCACCACGAGCGCCTCGACGGGCGCGGATATCCTCACGGCATCGGAGGAGACGAGATTCCGCTGGGATCGCGCATCTTGTGCGTGGCTGACAGCTTCGATGCGATGGTCAGCGAACGCCCGTACAGGCCAGCCATGGCGGTAGGCGATGCCCTGAGAGAGCTCGAGAGATGTGCAGGGACCCAGTTCGATCCTGACGTAGTCCAATCCTTCAAAGCTCACGCGCAGTTGAGAGGCATACAGCCTTCCCCGAACCAGGCAATTGTGCGCCTCAGGGTCAGCCCTGACCGGAAACATCCAGACTGACGAACGCAACTGGCGCATCGCTGTCATCAAGTTCTGGGAGTGGCGATACGTGGGAAGTAAGGAAGTCGTTTTCCGCGGCAGGACAGTGGAAGACGCGCGGCTCATAGCGAGCAAGACCCTCAAAGTCGACGAAAACCAGTTGAGAATAGAGGTGCTGTCCAGAGGGCGAAAGGGTTTCTTCGGCTTCTTCAAGCGCCCTGCTGCCATTCGGGTAACGGTGGTCCCGCCGAGGAAAAGCCGAGAAGGTCGCAACCGGCACCGCGAACCAGATCTTGACGGAACGGCGGGAGTAAGTGGCGGCAGGCTCCGGGTATGGGGCCCGAGCGGGAAGGGACAGCCCGCGGTGGTCATCCCGACACCCGGGGTTGTCCTGCGTGTAAACGGAGTCGTCGTCCATAGCCCAAGACCAATAAGCCAGGATGACGAAGTCGACGTCGAGACCGTAGACGAAGTCCGTTCGCCTCGGGTGGAAGTGGAGGTTTCTGACGACGGCTTCATCGCCAGGGTAAAAGTGACCCCGCAAGTCACCGTTCGGCATGAGCTGCTGGATCAGGATCCCCAGAACGTCCTTCAGTTGGTCACTCGCTCCCATGAGGAGCGGGCCAAAGTCATCACTGCCGGTCAAATCGAAGATGCCCTGAAGGCAAAGGGGGTAACCTTTGGCCTCGACCATGAGGAGATCCGGCGGGCGGCGGATGCCGCTGACGGGATTTCACGAGTGGTGGCCAGAGGTGAGCCTGTGCAAGAAGGGCGGAACGGCTTTGTCGAATATCTGTTCAACTGGAAGCCGACCGAGATTGTGTACGAAGAGGAGGAGAGGGCCGATTACTGGGAACGGTACGCCTACCCTTCCGTGAAGGAGGGAGACGTGCTGGCGGAGTTGCACCCGCCGGTGCCGGGGACTCCTGGCAAGACAGTGACCGGAGAGGTGGTCCTGCCCCGTCCTGTCAGGGAAGCCATGCTGCGCGCAAAGGATGGAGTGAAGCTCAGCGAAGACGGCCGAAAGGCCGTCGCGGTCATCGCCGGCAGGCCTGTTCTCGAAGGCCGTTGGGCGCCGTACCTGAGGGTTGTGCGGCTGATGGTGCACCCGGGTAACATAGACATCAAGAGCGGAAACGTGCACTTCTGGGGGGACCTACTGATCCTAGGCAATGTCACGGAAGGAGCAGAGGTGTGCGCCCACGGGGATATTACCATAATAGGGGATGCGACCGGCGCGGTGCTCCGGGCAGGCGGCAAAGTGGTGTGCCGCGGGAACCTGATCGGGTCTCGCGTTCAGGCGGGCGGGCTGAAGTCGTTGTATAGCCGGTTGGCTCCCATACTGAATGATCTCGAAAAGATCCTCGACTGGATCATTCAGGAAACCACCAGAATCCAGCAGCATCCTTCCAACCGAGTGAGACTGAAGAAGGGCGACATCAACAGGGTCGTCAGGCTGCTCATCGAGAGAAAGAAAAACGAACTGGACGCGATCGCGACTGAATACACTACCGCGCTTCAAGCGGCGGACTTACCATTTCCGCCTGCCATCCGTGAGTTGGTCCAGGATATTGCAGGTATAACCCTCGGCCCGGTAGGCCGGACGGAACCCATCCCAGATGACCTGAAGAGCATCCTTGAGAAGAAAGAAGAAGTCGATTACCTGCTCGACTCATTGCCAGACCAGCCGGGAGACATCCTCTGCTCTTACGCGCAAAACAGCGTCCTGGAGGCCAGCGGCAGCATTACCGTAACGAACGAGGGGTGTTTCCATTCAACTCTCCGATCGGGTAAGCAAGTTGAGGTCAAGGGTGTCTTCCGGGGTGGGGAGATATATGCCCTGGGAAGTGTATTCGTCAAGGAAGCGGGCTCGCCGGGACTGTCCGCCGGGAAGGTGAAGATCAGGGTCGCGGAGCAATCCAGCGTCAGGATTCTTAAGGTCTACCCGGAGACAACGGTCCAGGTCGGCGGCCGCTCCCACACTCTTGATAGAGAGGCGGATTCCGTAAGGGTATACCTCGGGCCAAAGGGTAACCTCAAGGTTGAGACTTCCCGAGTGTGATACGACACTACTTCACAGTGACCCTCATTTTGCAGGGAAGACACCACGCACCGCGACCACCGATGGAGCTTGACTTGGCGGACTCGCACGGCGTTCCAACTCAAGCCTCGCCGATAGCGAACCGTGGTACTATAGCCGAGGCCCCAGCTGCCCCCATCTGCTGAGGTATCTTTGAGCATTGGCGTGGGCCTCGGCAACCTGCTGGAAATGCCTCCGGGTGCCCATCGTCTCGTGCCAGACCACGCTGCCGAAGGTTGCCGCGACCAGGTAACCGGCGTCAATAATCCTGTTGTTGTAGTCCCACTCTTCGTAACCGCCGCAGGCCAGGTAGCCCTCGTCGTAAAAGCCTACTTGCTCAACTACGCGTCGCGGCATCACCCATGGAACTTCGTAGGCCTGACGTGCCTGGCCTCTATGGGCCGCCATGAACTCCAGCGCAAACGCTTCGTCTGCCCGTCCCTCGTTGAGAATGTTGTAGGGCGCAAGTTTGCCGATGCGCGGATCGGATCCGAACTCCCTCACGAGGTTCTCCAGCCACCCGGGGTAAAAGCGCATGTCGTTGTGGATCCAGCACACACAGTCCACCTCCGGACGGGCGAGCTGCCTCCTGAGACCCTGGTTGAGCGCCACGGAAAGGTGGACGCGCGATGGGTTCCTGATCACCTCGATGCCGTTCTCAGCCAGGAAGTCGCAGGTGGCGTCAGTCGAAGCGTTGTCCACCACGGTCAGAACATATGGATGCGAAGTCGTCCGCTGCAAGCTTGCAATGCACTCCCTGGTATTGTGCAGGAAGTCGAGCGTTATGAGGATCATACCGACCATCCCGATCCCTCCTCTTTGTCCCATATATCCTATGCATGTATCAGGGCTAGAGTTACACCTGCGCTACACCGGCCAGCCTGGAGCTTGGCTGTCCATTGCAGATCCCTCGCACGCAGACATCCTCGCGAGGCTATCCGACGGAGTTGCCGGCCGCCCAGAACCCCTGTATGGCCATTCGTTTTCCTGGTACCATCTCACGAGGAGCGGTATTGCGTCTTCGAGCGTGTATCGAGGGCTCCATTCCACCTCCTTCCTGAGCTTGTCAGCATTGACGGCGTATCGCCTGTCATGCCCTGGCCTGTCCGGCACGAACCGTATCAAGCTTGCTGGCCGCCCCACAGACTCCAGGATTGCTTTAGCCACGTCTATGTTACGGCGCTCGCAGGCGGCGCCGATGTTATAGACCTCGCCGGTCCGTCCGTGCTCGACAAGAAGGGCAATTGCTCTGCAATGGTCTTCAACGTGGATCCAGTCGCGGACGTTCTGGCCGTCGCCGTATATTGGGAGGGGTCTGTGTTGAACGGCACTGAGGATCATCGCGGGGATGAACTTCTCAGGATGCTGGTAAGGGCCGTAGTTGTTGGTGCACCTCGTGATGATGACCGGCGTGCCGTAGGTCCTGTAATAGGCTCTGGCGAT
>JBLNDE010000041.1:0-102484 GCA_050261335.1 Bacillota bacterium | reverse complement strand
GGTACCTCTTCTGCCTTATCAGGCTGATGTACCTCGGCACGTCAACCCCAGCGGGACACGCGTTCTGGCATGGCGCCTCGAAAAGCGCCGCGCACACCGACGCGGGACATCTCTTATCGCGAATGTGAGCCTCGTACTCGTCTCGGAAGTATCGTATCGTCGTGAGCACCGGGTTGGGTGCCGTCTGGCCCAGGCCACACAGTGATAGCTCCTTCACCTTGAGGGCAAGCTCGACGAGGGTATCGATGTCATCCATCGTGCCGAGACCCTCAGTGATTCTGTCCAAGATCTCCAACATGCGCAGCGTTCCGATGCGACACGGCACGCACTTCCCGCACGACTCGTTCTGGACGAATTGCAGAAAAAAGCGGGCGAGGTCCACCATGCACGTGTCTTCGTCCGCAACGACGAGGCCCCCCGACCCCATGATGGCTCCGGCCCCGGTCAGCGACTCGTAGTCTACAGGAAGGTTGAGGAGGACGTCGGGAAGGCATCCTCCCGAGGGCCCGCCTATTTGAACGGCCTTGAACTTCCTCCCGTCCCTGATGCCGCCGCCGATGTCGAAAACGATCTCGCCGAGGCTGATCCCCATCGGGACCTCCACCAGGCCGGTATTGCGCACCTTGCCGGTCAGCGCGAACACCTTGGTGCCCTTGCTTTTCTCAGTGCCGATGCTCGCATACCACGCAGCCCCGCGCCTTATGATCGGCGGCACGCTCGCGTATGTCTCCACGTTGTTGATATTGGTGGGCATGCCGAACAGCCCGCTAATCGCCGGGTAAGGTGGCCTCGGTCGCGGCATGCCACGCTCGCCCTGTATGGAGGCAATGAGGGCTGTCTCCTCGCCACAGACGAAAGCGCCTGCGCCTTCCTTTATGGCGATGTCAAATGAGAACCCCGAGCCGAGGATGTTCTCGCCGAGGAACCCGTACTCCCTCGCCTGCGCTATGGCGACCCTCAGCCTGGCGATGGCAAGAGGGTATTCTGCACGGACGTATATGTAGCCCCTTTGCGCTCCAATGGCATACGCAGCTATGCTCAT
Source organism: Bacillota bacterium (assembly GCA_050261335.1). Lineage (GTDB taxonomy): Bacteria > Bacillota > SHA-98 > UBA4971 > UBA4971 > UBA6256. The sequence continues at coordinate 101,442 of JBLNDE010000041.1, read as the reverse complement.
CCCCTCGAGCACCGCGTGGGGGTCTCCCTCAAGCACGCTCCGGTCCATGAAGGCACCCGGGTCGCCTTCGTCGGCGTTGCACACCACGAACTTCCTCCCGCCCGACGCCCGCCTTGCGAACCCCCATTTCATCCCGGTTGGAAACCCCGCGCCCCCCCTGCCGCGAAGGCCGGATCGCGTGACCTCCTCGATCACGTCTTCCGGCCGCATCTGCAGGCTCTTTGAGAGGGCGAGATAGCCGTCGCGCACGAGGTATTCATCGATGTTTTCAGGGTCTATGAACCCGCAGTCTCGAAGCACGACCCGGTGTTGCTTCGCGTAATATGGTAGCTCCCTGTAAGGGTGTGCCTCGTCGGAAATCTCACCCACCACCCACTCTGCGACGGGCCTTCCCTGGACCACGTGCTCATCGACGATTCTCTGGATCATATCAGGCGTGACGCGTCCGTAAGTTACCCTCGACGCGCCCGGCAGCACCACGTCCACCAGGACTTCCTGCTCGCACATGCCGATACACCCGGTGCGCTCGAGCGAGGCTGTCACCCCGGCATCTTCCAGCCTTTGCTTGAGCACATCGAAGACTTCCCCCGCACCCGCGGCCATGCCGCAGGTACCCATGCCCACGATCACCCGTGCGGGCGCGTCCTCGTGTCTGACCCTGGCAACGAGGGTCTTCACGAGCTCCCGGCATCCGGGGTCGTCATGGCACAGGGGGCCTTCCGCACGGCATCTAGCAAAGTCCCGGCAGGGCTTTCCGTCGAAGTGGGTACACTTATCGCAACACTTGAGAAGCAATAGTCCCATGCGTGTAACCCTCACCCCCGCGGGTCCTTGGCTGAAGCAGCTCGTCGCGTACGGTCCGCTGAGTAAGGGCGCGCAAGTTCTCGACCCTTTTCCAGTAGTTGCCGGGTTGCCGGTGTTGCACTCTCTCTTTGAGTCACCGGCAGCCCCTCCCGGAAGTCGGGAGGATCTCTGCACCCTCACGTAGCCCACGTGCCGCCCGACTGAATCCGGGCGAGGCCAAAGGGGCCGACGATGGTGCCCGGCATCTCCGCAGCCTCTTTGCCTCCGCAGGCTCTTTCATTGATCGATGCCCGCTAGACTTCCGGCTTCCTCGGGAAAGAAGATCCCGACCTCCCGCTCGTAGCTCTCGGGAGAGTCCGACGCGTGGACCACATTCTCCGGGAGCGTCCCGCCGAAATCCCCCCTGATAGTGCCTGGCAGCGCGTCCACCGGATTCGTAGCACCAATTAGGCTCCTCGCAACCCTGACCGCATCGGCCTCCAGTTCAAACACGAGGAGTGCCGAGGGTCCCCGCGTGACGTAATCCAGAAGCCCCTGGAAGATCGGGCGGTCCGCGAGGTGCTCATAGTGGCGCGCGGCATCGGACCGCGCGATGGTTCTCATCTCCATCCTGACGATGCGGAATCCCCTTCTCTCGAAACGTTCGATGACCGCTCCCACAAGCCCGCGCTCGACCCCGTCGGGCTTCACGATTATGAACGTGCGCTCCATGGTGCCCTCCTCAACGCACCCCCATGACCAGGCCGGGTCGCCCGGCCATGTGAGGTGCCGAGACTCGCAGCGAATGCGGGTGTTCACCAAGTTACGGTATAGAAACGCTCCCGGCTCTGGGAGGGGTCGCCGGCAACCCGGAGGGGGAGCGCAATGCCGCGAGCCCGGCGGCCTCTCCCAGAGCGGCATGGATTTCCGAGCGCGCACTCAGAACAGGCCAACGATCTTCCCGTCGTCGTCGATGTCCACGTTCTCCGCGGCAGGGTGCGCCGGGAGCCCCGGCATGGTCATCATCTGGCCGCATAGTGGCACCAGGAACCCCGCGCCGGCTGACGCCCGCACCTCGCGGACGGTGAGCTTCCATCCCTTCGGCGCGCCGCGAAGCGCCGGGTCGTCGGAGAGTGAAAGCTGTGTCTTGGCGGTGCAGATTGGAAGATGCCCGAGTCCCTGCTCCTCGATGACCTTGATATCGCGTTCGGCGGTGCCGGCGTACACGACGCCGTCAGCGCCATAGATCTCGGTGGCGAGGCGCTCGATCTTCGCCTTCACCGGAAGGTCCAGGTCATACAGGAATCTGAAGTCGGCCTTCTCGTGCTCCAGGACGTCGAGCACCGCCTCGGCAAGCTCGATGCCTCCCTCGCCGCCCCTTGCTACAACCTCGGAGATGGCGGATCGCACTCCAAGCTCCTCGCAGTGCCTGCGAAGGTAATCGAGTTCCTCGGGGTCATCCGCGGGGAACCTGTTGACTGCCACGACGACTGGCAGCCCGAACCTCTGCGTCACGTTCATCACGTGCTTGTCCAGGTTCCCGCAGCCCTTCGCGAGGGCCTCCAGGTTCTTCTCCGCAAGCCTGCTCTTGGCCACACCCCCGTGATGGTGCAGCGCGCGCACGGACGCGACCAGCACCACCACGTCGGGGCGCACGTCGGTTATCCGGCACACTATGTCGAAGAACTTCTCGGCGCCGAGGTCGGCGGCGAAGCCTCCCTCCGTGACTGCATAATCCGCAAGCCGCAGGGCGGTCTCGGTGGCGAGGATGGAGTTGTTGCCGTACGCGATGTTGGCGAACGGTCCTCCGTGCACGAACGCGGGCTGCCCCTCGAGGGTCTGCACCAGGTTCGGCTTGATGGCGTCCTTCATGATGACGGCCATAGCCCCGACAGCCTTGAGGTCGGCGGCCCGCACGGGCTTTCCGTCATACGTGTATGCCACCACGAGCCTCGCGAACCGCTCCTTGAGATCGGAGAGCGACCGTGAAAGCCCCAGGCATGCCATGATCTCGGAAGCCACCGTGATGTCGAACCCGCTCTCCATCGGGAAGCCGTTGGCCTTGCCGCCAAGGCCGACCACGATGTTGCGGAGCTGTCTGTCGCTTATGTCCATGACGCGGCGCCACACGACGCGCCTCGGGTCTATCCCGAGTTCGTTGCCCTGATGGATGTGGTTCTCGACCATGGCGGCGAGCAGGTTATGGGCCGCGCCCACGGCGTGGATATCGCCGGTGAAGTGGAGGTTGATGTCCTCCATCGGCAGCACCTGAGAATACCCGCCGCCGGCTGCGCCGCCCTTGATGCCGAAGGTCGGCCCGAGCGAGGGCTCGCGCAGGGCGACCATGACCTTCTTGCCCAGCTTCCCGAGGGCCTGGGTCAGGCCCACCGCAGTGCAGGTCTTGCCCTCCCCGGCCGGTGTAGCGGTGATGGCCGTGGTGTAGATGAGCCTGCCGTACGGCCGGCCTTTCAGCCTCTCGACAGCCTCCAGGCTCACTTTGGCCTTGTACTTGCCGTAGAACTCGATGTCGTCCTCGGCCAGCCCCACCCTTGCCGCGATGCGTGCGATGGGCTCCAGCTTGGCGCCTTGTGCGATCTCGATGTCCGGAGGGATTGGTCCCGCCATGGTCACTCGCTCCTTTCCCGCTTCGCACGAATGTACTTGTCTATGCCACGGGCGGCGATCTTGCCCGCCCCCATCGCAGCGATCACTGTGGCAGACCCGGTGACTATGTCCCCGCCAGCGAACAGGCCGGGCACGCTGGTCTCGCCCGTCTCTTCGTTTGTGACCACGTTGCCGTGCCGCGCCAGCGCAAGCCCTGGCACGCTCTTCACGAGGAGCGGGTTCGGATCGGTCCCCACCGCTGATATCATCGTGTCGATGTCGATGACGAACTCCGATCCCGGCACCGGGACCGGCCTGCGTCTTCCGCTCTCATCGGGCTCGCCGAGTTCCATCCGGACGCACTCCATCCCCCGCACCCACCCGCGCTCGTCACCGAGGACGCGGATAGGGTTCGTGAGAAGCATGAGATCGACACCCTCCTCCTCGGCATTCTCGATCTCCTCGAGCCTTGCGGGCATCTCCGCGCGCGACCGGCGGTAAACGATTGCGACCTTCTCCGCGCCCAGCCGAAGAGCGGTCCTGGCAGCGTCCATGGCCACGTTGCCCGCGCCAACCACCGCGACACGCTTGCCTACCCAGACAGGCGTGTCATATTCGGGGAAACGGTACGCCTTCATAAGGTTGGAGCGAGTCAGGAACTCGTTCGCGGAGTATACACCGTTCAGGTTCTCCCCTGGAATCCCCAGGAAATGCGGAAGCCCCGCGCCCGTCCCAAGGAAGATGGCGTCGAACCCGTCGCGGAAGAGCTCGTCCACAGTCACCGTCTTGCCTACGAGCCTGTTCACGCGGACCTCGACGCCCAGGCTCTTCACGTACGCCACCTCTTCATCCACGATGGCCTTGGGCAGACGGAACTCCGGAATGCCGTAGCGCAGCACACCGCCTGTGGAATGGAGGGACTCGAAGAGCACCACGCGATAGCCCATCTTCGCGAGATCCGCAGCACACGTAAGGCCCGCCGGGCCGGACCCCACCACCGCCACCTTCCCCGCAGCACCAGGGCCTGGCGCCGGGCCCGGCCCCGTGTGAGCACCGGACGCTCTCTCATAGTCCGCTGCGAATCTCTCAAGCGCGCCGATGGCGACGGGCTTGCCCTTCTTGCCAAGGGTACACCTTGCCTCGCACTGGGTCTCCTGCGGGCATACGCGACCACATATGGCAGGCAGGCTGTTCTTCTCCTTGATCTTCCTCGCGGCCTCCGCGAACTTGCCCTCTGCGATGAGCTTCACGAATGAAGGGATGTCCACCTCCACAGGGCATCCTGCCACGCAAGGGCTCTTCGGGCACCCGATACACCGCATCGCCTCCCCAACGGCCACATCGGCCGGATACCCGAGGGCTACCTCGTCGAAATTGCATATCCGCTTGCCGGGATCTTGCTTTGGCATCGGATGCCTGTCTACTTTTGCCGGCATTTGCATCCCTCCGCATGAGCCTGGTAGCGCTCCATGGCGAGCTTCTCCTCAGCCAGGAACCGCGTCTGCCTCGCCATGAGCTCACCGAAATCCACTTTGTGCCCGTCAAACGCAGGACCCTCGACACACGAGAACATCGTCTTGCCGTCGACCGTCACCCGGCATGACCCGCACATTCCAGTGCCATCGACCATGATGGCGTTCAGGCTCACGATCGTCTTCACGCCGAACTCGGCCGTCACCTTGCACGTCGCGCGCATCATCGGCAGCGGCCCGATGGAGACGACCTCGTCGGGACGAAGGCCGTCGTTGAGAAGGTCGCGCAAAAGCCCGGTCACGAAGCCGTGGTAGCCGAAGCTCCCGTCGTCGGTGCTGTAGTGCACCTCGTCGCTGACCGCTTCCATCCTGTCCTTGAAGATAAGCATGTCTTTCGTCTGGGCGCCGACGAGCGATATCACCCTCGTGCCCAGCTCGTGAAATGCCCTCGCCTCAGGGTATATCGGTGCGACCCCCACCCCGCCCGCGACGCATACGACCGTGTCGAGGCGCCTTATGTCCCGGGGCGTGCCGAGGGGGCCCACGATATCGAGGATGGAGTCGCCCTCCTCGAGCGTCCCCAGTTCGTACGTGCTTTTGCCGACCTCCTGGAACACCATTGTGATGGTCCCCGCAGCGGGATCGCTGTCCGCGATCGTCAGGGGAATGCGCTCGCCCTGCTCGTGCATACGAAGCACGAAGAAGTGCCCGGGACGGGCGTGAGAGGCGATCTGCGGCGCCTCCACCGTGAACAGCTTGATCCTCGGAGCCAACTCCTCCTTCTTGATGATCCTGTGCATGTCTCTCCCCCTTGTCCCTCGTACCAGCCGCAACGCCCCGGTCCCGGTTCCGCTCTCGCCGGGCGCTGCGGCCTGCTGGTTTCCCCAGACCCTCTACTACATTCGCCAGGTTTCCTGCTATTCCTTGTGCCCGCACCGAAGTTGGAGGTCAAGGTCCTGCGACCTCATCGCGTACTCGTCAGCGGTGGCCACGATCTCCAAGGCTGCCGCCTTCGCGTCGCAGGCATCCTTCAGAACACCGCTCTCGTTCACGGCTAGGCCCATAACCTGGACACCACATTCCTTCGTCAGGGGAAGGACGACGTCCAGCCGGCTCCCTCGCCGGCGGTCGAGTTGACGAGAGCACGTCCCTTGCGCGTGGCAGGGCCTGCTTCGACGGCCTTTACGTTCATTGTATCAGTCGAGATGGGGGTGTCAACCGCCTCCCGGACCCAGCGTGTGAGGAAGACGCCGGGCAGGACGCGGGTCGCAGGGGTGTCCCCGGCCGTTGCTTGCCTGAGGAGGATACGAAGAGGAGAGTTGTCAGGGTCTGGCCGCCGGGAAACCGGACCGGCGGCCAGGTGGATCAGAGGTAGTACGCGAGGTGCATGAGGTCCACGCTGAGGTCGGTGTTGTGAACGCGCACGCCGTCGGGGACTCGCAGCTTCACGGGGGCGAAATTGAGGATGGCCTCGATGCCCGCATCTATGCAGGCATCCACGACCTTCTGGGCAGCCTCCGCAGGCACCGCCACTATGGCCATCCTCACCTGACGCTCCCGCGTGATGCCCGGGATCTTATGCACGTGATAGACGGGCACTTCCCCGATTCTCATGCCCACCTTTTCGGTGTCCGAATCGAAGAGAGCCGCCAGCCGAAGATGATAGTTTTTCTCCGCTGCCCGCCGCCCGATGATGTATCTCGCCAGAGCCTGACCGAGGCTGCCGGCGCCGACTATGGCCACGTTTATCTCCTTGTCCAGGTTGAGCACTGACCTCAGTTCATCGCGGAGGACGGCTATCTGGTAGCCGACGCCTTGCTTTCCGAACCCCCCCAGGTAGTTCAGGTCCTTTCGCACCTGCGCCGGGGTCACCCCAGCCTTCTGGCCCAGCTCGAACGAGGAGATGAGGCCCCCGTGGACATCCTCGTCCACGGTCTCGAGGACGCGGAGGTACACGGGTAGCCGCCTGATGACAACGTCGGGAATCCGCACCTTCCGCAATGTGGTCCCCCCTCACACGAAGTCGTGCGGAGTCTGTGACAGGAGTGTAACATACCTGACACGGGGATGGGCAAGAAGCAAGTGTATCCAGCATATTCGACAGATGCAGGCGGTTTCCTGCACGCTTCGCGCCGCGACGGCCCCGGGGTCCATTCCAGGTAGACCACCACAAGTTCGCGCTACTTCTCAGCGGGTGAGTTCCGTCCAGCGTCACCGGTGTTGACCTCCGGGGACGGCGCGTGCCGTGGGATGCGTCCGAATTTGGTGTTTTAAGGTTAGCCGGGTTCCAGGCGCCACGCCCCGGCAAGCACCGCGAGACCCAACACCGTCAGCGAAGATGTCGGACACTTATGGCGCCACACTTGTGGCGCCATACTTATCGGAGCGGCGCAGGTGGTCCCTGCGCCGCTTAGTGAGAGTGCAGGAATGCCCTTGACTTTCGGGAGGGGTTGCCGGTGTTGCCCTCCGGGGACGGCGCGTGCGGTGAGATGCGTTCGAATTTGGCGCTCAAGGCTAGCCAAATTCCAGACGCCCCGCCCTAGCAGGCACCGGCAACCCGGAATCTTCTCCTCAGCCCGCAGCCTCACTGCACGCGGCCCTCGCGACCGTCGGGTATTTCTCCCTTGGCGTGTAATGAGTGTGCAGCAGGTGGTGCGAGACCTCGCCCAGCGGCTCACCCAGGAACTCGGCGTATATCTGCTTTATCGCCGGGTTCTCGTGGGACTTCCTGTATGGAAGCCCTCTGTCTGCCTCGTAGAGTGCGGCGCCGCGGATCCCCCGGATCTCCATGGTCGTCGGGATAGGCTGGCCGCCGCCGCCGACGCACCCGCCTGGGCAGCACATTATCTCGACGAAGTGGTAGTCAGCCTGCCCCTCGCGCATGAGGTCGAGGATCTTTCTGGCGTTGCCGAGGCCGTGCGCCACGGCCACCCTGACGTCGAGGTCCCCGACCCTGACAGTGGCCTCTTTGATGCCGCCGAGGCCCCTCACCTGCTCGAAGTCGATCTTCGGAAGCTCGCCGCCGGTGGCAACCTCGTACACCGTGCGCAGGGCGGCCTCCATCACGCCGCCCGTCGCGCCGAAGATGGCCGCCGCACCCGTGGAGATGCCCATGGGATCATCGTGCTCCTCCTCGGGCAGGTCGTCGAAGTCGATACCTGCCTCGCGGAGCATCCTGCCGAGCTCGCGGCTGGTTAGCACCACGTCGACGTCCTTGTATCCGGAGTCGCGCATCTCGGGTCTATCGGCCTCGTACTTCTTCGCGGTGCACGGCATGAGCGACACCGAGAAGATGTCCTTCGGATCGATCCCCGCCTTTTGCGCGTAGTAGGTCTTGACGAGCGCCCCGAACATCTGCTGGGGCGACTTGCACGTGGAGACGTGCTTGAGGAGGTCCGGGTAAAAGTGCTCCCCGAACTTGATCCACCCCGGGCTGCACGAGGTGATCATCGGAAGCACACCGCCCTCCTTCAGCCTCTTCAGGAACTCGTTGCCCTCCTCGATGATGGTGAGGTCCGCGGTAAAGTCGGTGTCCATGACCTTGTCAAACCCCAGCCTGCGAAGGGCCGCGACGAGCTTGCCAGTGATGATCCGTCCGGGCGGAAGGCCCATCTCCTCGCCGATGCTGACCCTGGTCGCAGGGGCGGTCTGAATCACCACGTGTTTGTTGGGATCCGCCAGAGCCTGCCACACGCGCTCGGTGTCATCCCGCTCGGTGATTGCGCCCACGGGACACGCGTGGATGCACTGCCCGCACAGGGCGCATGCCACCTCGTCGAGACCCCTGCCGAAGACAGGCGTGACCACCGTATCCGCACCGCGACGCGAAGGGAAGAGCACTCCCGCCGCCTGCACATCGTGGCACATGGACACGCAGCGGCGGCACAGTATGCACTTGTCCGGCTCCCGAACTATCGCCGGAGTGGAGCGGTCCTCGGGGAGCCCGCGAAGCTTGTGCTCGAAGCGAATCTCCCTCATGCCGAACCTCTCGGCGAGGGCCTGGAGCTCGCAGTTGCGGTTCCTCACGCATTGGAGGCAGTCCTGCGGGTGGTGGGCAAGCAGAAGCTCGAGGTTCACCTTCCTCGCCTGCCGGACGCGTGGCGTGTTCGTGTACACCACCATTCCGTCCTGCACCGGGAAGGCGCACGCAGGCTGGAGCAGCTTCTGGCTTTCAATATCAACCACACATATGCGACAGACGGCCTGCACTGCGAGATCTGGATGATGGCACAGCGTGGGGATGTCGATGCCGAGCTTTTTCGCGGCATTCAAGATCGTCGTGCCGGCATCCACCTCGACCCTCCGGCCGTCTATGGTCACCATTGCCATTCGCGTATCACTCCTTCCGTCTCTCCTGCTTGAGCCGGGCGAGCCTATATCCCGCACGTCCCGGTGGGACAGAGCCTGTCGCTGATGTGGGCATCGAACTCGTCACGGAAGTACCTGAGCATGGTCTTGATGGGGACCGGCGCCGCCTGTCCGAGACCGCAGAGGGACGATACTTGCATCGCCGAGCCGAGATCATCGAGAATCTCGAGGTCCCCGGGCTTCCCTCCGCCGCGGGCGATCTTCGCCACGATCTCATGGAGGCGCGCGGTGCCCTCGCGGCACGGCGTGCACTTGCCGCACGACTCATGCTCGAAGAACCTCATGAAGCATTCGGCTATGTCCACGACGCAATGGCTGTCGTCCATGATGAGGAGCGCGCCCGAACCGAGCGCCGAGCCATGCTCGGGCAGGGTGAAGTAGTCCATGGGCACGTCGAGGAGTTCCTTGGGCAGGCATCCCCCAGACGTGCCACCGGTCTGGGCCATCTTGAATCCCCTGCCGCCGGGTATCCCGCCGCCGATCTCGTATATCACGCGGCGAAGCGTGATGCCCATGGGCACCTCGATGAGGCCCTTGTTGTTGACGTCGCCGGTCAGCGTGAAGACCTTGGTGCCGGGACACCTCTCCGTGCCGAACTTCCTGAACCAGTCAGGCCCGTTCCGCAGGATGGGCGGTACATTCGCGACGGTTTCCACGTTGTTGACCACGGTGGGCTTTCCGTACAGGCCCTCGGTGCCGGGGTACGGCGGCTTTACCCTGGGTTCGCCGCGCTTACCCTCGATGGACTCGATGAGGGCGGTCTCCTCACCGCACACGTATGCACCCGCGCCCTTCCTGATCTCGACATCGAACGAGAAGCCCGAACCGAAAATGTCGGCTCCGAGCAGGCCAAGAGCCTTCGCCTGCTCTATGGCTCTCTCCAACCTCTCGATCGAGAGGACGTACTCGCCTCTCACGTAAATGAAACCTTTATCCGCTCCCACTGCATAGCCCGCTATGGCCATTCCCTCGAGGATGCTGTGAGGATCCCCTTCAAGGATGAGCCGATCTTTGAAGGTGCCCGGCTCCCCCTCGTCAGCATTGCACAGTATGTACTTCTGGTCGGCATCGGCCTTCGCGGTGAAACTCCACTTGAGGCCTGTCGGGAAAGCCGCGCCGCCCCTGCCGACGAGACCGGACTTCTTCACGGCCTCGATGACGTCTGCGGGCTTCATCTCTGTCAGGCACTTCGCAAGCGCCCTGTATCCGTCGCGCGCGATGTATTCCTCGATAGACTCGGGGTCGATGGTCCCGCAGTTCCGCAGGACGATCCGCTCCTGAACCCCAAGGTATGTCGGCTCCTCGTACTTGACGACCCCCGCCTGGGCAGCCTCGCCGGCAAGGCGAGTCACGACCCTGCCCTTGAGGAGGTGCTCCTCGACGATCTCCGGGACGTCGGATACATGGACCTTCTGGTAGAGCGTGCCCTCGGGGTAGACCACGATCACCGGACCGAGGTCGCAAGGCCCGAGGCAGCCGGTCTCCACCACTTTCACTTCCCTGTCGAGGCCCCGCCGCTTCACCCCGGCGATGAGCGCGTCGCGGACTCCCTTGCAGCCCTCCAGCACACACGGGGTCCCTCCGCAGACGAGGACGTGTGAACGGTAGAACTCCACGAGCGTTTACCTCCCTTCTGGGCGTTACTTGTATTCTTTGAGGATTAGCGGAACCCGTTCAGGGGTGAGATTGCCGTACACCGCCTCGTTGATCATGACGGCCGGCGCAACGCCGCATACGCCGAGGCAGCTGGTGTACTCCAGCGTGAACTTACCATCGCTGGTGGTGTCGCCCATGGGGATGCCGAGCTCTTTCTCGAGCGCCTCAACGATGGCCTTCGCGCCAAGCACATGGCACGGTGCATCCTGGCACACACGTATTATGTACTTGCCCTTGGGCCTGGTCGAGAAGAGCGTGTAGAACGTTGCCACCCCGTACACCTTCGAGACGGGGATATCCAGCCCCGAGGCGATCCCGGTGATCGCTTCCTCCGGAATGTAGCCGGCTTCCTTCTGGACATCGTGAAGGATGGACACGAGGGCGTCAGGTCTCCGCGAATACTTCTGGAGGATTTCGCTGACTTTCGCGGGGCATATGCCTGCACTCTTCGCCGCTTGCTCCATGCGCTTCGATCCTCCTTTCTCATCAGAGTGGGCTCAGGCGCTGGCTATGACCCACTCGCCCACAACCTGGCCGTTAACGATGTGGCTCGCCACGATCTGGCGGGCCTTCTCCTTCGTCACCTTCCCGTAGGTCACTTTGGTGGCGCCGGGCTTTATCACGTCGACGATGGGCTCCTGCTCGCACAGGCCCACACACCCTGTCTGGGTCACCACCACATCCTGGATGTTGCGCTTCGCGAGTTCCTCCATGATGGCCGCGAGCGTTTCCCGCGCCCCTGCGGCAATACCGCACGTGCCCATGCCTACCACGATCCTCGTGGTCTCCCCGCCCTCACGCAGCCTGGTCATGGCCTGGGCCTGCTTCCTGATGCGATCCAGTTCCTCAACGGTCTTCATCGCGGACACCTCCTGAGCTTTCCCCTCTCGGCACGGTTACGTCGAGTCTACACCCAGTTTCGCCAACTTCGTACATACTTGAAGACTTTGCGCTTTCCTTCACAATCCCCCCTCAAAAGAGACGCCGCGGCCCGCAGCCCACACAGGATCTATGATACCATCGGGTACACTCCGCAGGCAACCAGTATTTCCACGCACCTGGCCGGATTCCTCCATGGCTTTCCCCGCCAGCCGCGGTCTCTGCGCGTGAGCTGGTGACTGCATGCCGGTTCAGGAGGGACTCCCAGGTTGCCTGTGCGTGCACGCCGGGGCGCCTCGGTTTGGCGAGCCTGAATACCAGGACCAACGAGGCTCACCTCACGCGTCGTCCCCGGAGTGCGGTACGGGCGCCCCCCGGAAAAGTGGCTGCGCTTTCTGAACCCGCACCTGGATTCATGACCCCGCACAGCACCCGATCAGGGGACGAGTACCCTCGTCACCTCGGCCCGAAACTGGGCCGGGTTTACCCGCCTGCCGTACGCGTAGACAACCCCGTACGAGGCCCCGAGAAGCGCGAGACCCAGCGCCGCCCCGAGGAGGGACGCGGATCCCGCCCGCCCCGTCGCTCGCGCAAGGACGGTCCCCAGGTATATGCCGACTACCATGAAAAGGAGCGGCACCATGTAGGCAACGAACGCCGCCCCGAGCACGCGGGAGCTTTCGAGTTCCAGCTCCACCTCGTCGCCTGGACGCGCCCCCGCGCGGTTCGTCGCCTCCACCACGATGCTGTCTGTGCGTCCGAAGTCGCAGGCCTTACAGTGCCTACACGCCTCGTGGCGGGTGACCTCCACCCTGGCGACCTCACCCTGCACCTCGATTACCTTGCCACGTTCCTCCAAGCCAAACCAGCCTCCTGCGCGCCCCCGCGCGGCATGTGCTCAGCAATGCTTCTTACGCACGCTGGACCGGACCCAGCCCTTCCCGGAGCGCCTCCTTGAGGACGGCTGCGAGCGCCGGATTCGTCGGGGGGATATCCCCGAGCATGTTCCTGAACTCGGCCGAATCAAATGAGAACTCCACATGCCCGCGAGTGTGCCTGTACCTGAACCTCACGTCAGGATTGCACACCACAAGAAGCGCCACGGTCTGGGCCATATCGCCGAGGGGGGCCCTATCTATATGGCTCATTTTGAAAGTGGCCCGCACCCTCGTGCCCTGGTCAGGCCGGGACTCGACGTGAAGGTCGCCCCCGGCCGCCCTCGCGGCCTCGCGAAAAAGCGGAAGCCCCAGCCCTACTCTGCGGGTCGAGCGCGTCGTATAGAACGGATCCAGCACCGACTCTAGTATGTCCGCCGGGATCCCGGCCCCGTCGTCGGCCACCTCTATCGTGAGCAGATCGCACGCTTCGTCTTCCGAGATGACCACATCCACCGTTCGCGCCCCTGCGGCGATGGAGTTCTGGACGATGTCGAGAACGTGTAGCGAGAGCTCTCGCACCGGAGTCCCTCCAGATCACTCAGCTGGCATCACGGCTCGCCCACCGGCCGCTGCGAGCGCAAGCCTGACTTCATCGAAGGTCGGCTGCTCCAGTCGAAACGCCGTGTGCCCGCTGATCTCGTTCAGCCTGTGCGCGTCCGACGACACGATCACCGCGAAGCCCGCGATCTGCGGAAACAAGTCCCTCGCCCGCTCTCTGCCGGTCCTCGGGGACACCTCGACGGCGTCGGGCCGGAGGTCCGGGGGAACGAACCCCAGGTTTCTGATCAGGCTGAACGAGGGTCTATCCACGTGCGCCGGCACCACGAGACCTCCGAGGTCCCGGACGCGCCTTCCCACAAGGTCGATGCTCAACGACGTAGACGCGAGGAGCAACTGGCGAAGACGGCCCTTCACAGCGCCACGGGAATCCAGGACGAGCTCCTCGCCGAACCTCTCTTCCTCGTTTTCGACGTCCGGAAGGCTCGCATAGACCTCCTCCTGCCACCTGAGAAGAGCCCCGGCGTCGCCGAAAAACGTGAGGACGTGCACGTCCTCACGGGTCTGCACTTCCATGCCGCACATCACTGCGACCCCCGCAAGCCTGCCCGCCTCGGCCACCGCGAGGGCATTCTCGGCGGAGTTGTGGTCGCATATCCCCAGTATCCTCACGCCCTGTGCCGCTGCGGCCGCCACTATCTCAGGCGGGGTCATCTCGGCTTCCGCGCACGGTGAGAGAGCCGTATGAACGTGAAGGTCGGCAAGGTACACCTCCACCAGAACGTCACGTCCTCCCGCGAACCCCGGCCGCATACAGGCGGCCCACAACATCGAAAGCGGGCAGGCGGGTCCGAAGGAGGGGGATGCCCTCCTCGTCGGCTCTCCGGATCGACTCTGGCTCACATTCCACGCCCCCGGCCACCACGACCGCCCCCAGGCCGACGAGCGTCGCCACGGCGATGATGTTCTGGTGCGCCTGCACTGTCACCCAGACATCGCCCTCGCGAGCGTGAGCAATGACGTCGCTGAGAAGGTCCGACGCGTAGCCACCCTTCACTTCATTTTCGAGGCCGGACGCCCCGGCCTCGATGCCGCACTCCAGCATGTCCAGGATGTCTCGCACCTTCACGCATCTCACCCCTCGCGCCTGTCGGACTCAGTCGCTGCTCCCATTGCAGACGGGTTCTTCTTTGCAAGGTCGAAGAGCTGCTCGGCCAGGACCTTTACCTGATCGCGCAACTTGAAGACACAATCGGTATCCACCGCGAGACCCTGCACGATATCCTCCGCAAGCGCCCTGCAGTGCGGGGACCCGCACGAACCGCAGTCGAGGCCCGGGAGGTCCTTGACCACCCTCTCGATCATCTCGGCTTTGGAGATCGCCCGCGACACGTCGTGGTCCAGCCGGAACGCCGGGACGGCCGCGATGTCCTGGCGCATGTCGAAATGACCGGCGCGGGCGCGCCGTCTGGTCTCCTCCTCTTCCCCGGCGGTGAACGCAGGGAAGTCGCCGAACCTCTTTGCCAGTTTCTCCAGATGCACATGGGCGATGAAGGGGTTACGCACGGTAAGGGCACCGCCCACGCAGCCGCCGACGCATGCTTGGGCCTCGATGAAGTCCACATCGGCGAGTCTCCCCATTTCGACCTCCTCGAGCACGTCAATGACGCTGTGGATGCCGTCCACCACCACATAGTTCTCGAGGCCGACTGCAGCAGTCTCACCGCCCGACCCGCCCCAACCGACGCCCGCGCTCGACGCCCTCCGCATCGGCATGGGCCCGGTCGGGACCGCGCCTGCCAGGCGCTGGGAGATCTCCAGGTAGACGTCGGCGATGGATATGGCGCCGTCAACCGCTGAGAACCCACGCGTTGCGGCCTCGCGCACCCAGGTCATTTTCGCCGGGCAGGGGGTTATGAAGAACGTGCCGATGTCCTTCGCCGGGATGCCAGTCTCCCTGCTTTTGGCCTCCTTGGCGAGTTTGCCGGCGCAGGTCATCGGGGAGTCGACGGGAATGAGGTGGTCTATGAGTGCGGGGAACCTCACCTGGATGAGCCTGACCACGGCAGGGCACGCCGCGGAGATCATCGGGCGCACATCCCGGTGCGTCCTGAGGTATTCCTGGGTAGCCAGGGTGGCAACGTCGGCTCCCCGTGCCACCTCATAGACGTCGTCAAAACCCATATCGATGAGCGCCCCGAGGACCCGCTCAGGGCGCACGTCCCCGCCAAACTGCGCGTAAAGGGCCGGCGCCGGAAGCGCGATTGTGTACCTGAACTCTCTCAGTCGGTCCAGCGTGTCCGTGATGGCGGTCTTGGCGTGGTTATCGCAGGTTCTTATGCACTCGCCGCAATCCGTACACCGCTCCGCGTTGATCCTTGCCTTGCCCTGCCTCACCCTGATGGCTTCGGTCGGGCAGTTCTTTATGCACCGGGTGCAGCCACGGCATCTGCCTTCGATAAGGAGGACTGAGTGGAAGAGGCCGCTCATGTCGAACCTCCTTTCGAGGGAATGTTGATCAGCATTCTGACGCTGGTACCGCGTCCGACCACCGACTCGACGCAAAGCTCGTCCGAGTATCTCTTCATGTTGGGCAGGCCCAACCCGGCCCCGAAGCCCATTTCCCTTATGTACTCGGGAGCCGTGGAGTAACCCTCCTGCATCGCCAGCGGTATATCCGGAATCCCGGGTCCCTCGTCGTCCGCCAGTATCTCGATGTGCTCGGGAGAGATGTCGATGTGAATGCGCCCGCGGAAGGCGTGGATCACGATGTTCATCTCCGCCTCGTACGTGACGATCGCCGCCCTGCGGGCCGTGTCAGCGTCGATCCCCACCTGGCGCAGCGTCCTTTTCAGTTTCGCCGCGGCCTCTCCCGCTGCCTGGAAATCCTGGCCCACGACATCGCACTCAAGGCGCATCCCGCGACCCTCCGCGCATGTCCCTGACCAGATCCCCACCGATGCGAGACAGGACGCGCTTGCTGCGCAGGCCGGCCTCGAAGAGCAGGCCGGCCGACTCATAGAGCGGATAGGACGTGCATAGAAGCGGGATCCCCGCCTCGGCTGCCATCTGCACGATGTCGGTAGTAGGTCTCTTCCCGCGGACGAAAACGATAGCCGAGAGGTCCATCGTCTCGGCCGCACGGATTATCTGAGGGGAGATAAGCCCTGTGAGCACAAGCATTCTTGCCTTGGTGAAAGCCAGAAGATCGCTGATGAGGTCGCAGCCGCATGCTGCCTCGATCTCCTGGTCAAGCTTGTCCTCCCCCGTGAGGACCACGGCGTCGAGTATCCTCATCACGTCACGAAGCCGCACTCTTCATCATTCCTTCCAGTCACGCCAACCACAGAGCGTTCCGGCGCATCAGCGCATCACCACGACGGTGTAGCCCTTCGCCTCGAGCTCAGCGACGAGGCTGTCGGCGTTGGCCTTGTCCGCGAACGCCCCCACCTGCACCCTGTACGGGGCGGCACTGGTCACAAACCCGGGGTACCCTGCGCCCGAAAGCTCACGGGCCAGGGTCTCCGCCCCTGTCCTATCGTCGAACTCGCCCACCTGCACCCGGTAAAGGATCTCGCCGGGTGCGGCAGTCGGCGCCTCGGCGCCTTCCTCCACTGGGTAGGGCACCGTACCAGCGGACCGTTCGTTCTCGGGAGACGTCCCGCCAGGAAGCGGAGCGCCGGGCTCCGTGGGAGACGTCGATGCGGCATCGTCGGTCGCACCTCCGGGCGCGACCGGAGCCGAGAGCTGTCCAGCCCGCCCGTCATCCGGACCTGGGCCGGACGCAAGGAGGCCAAAGGCGTACCTGCCCATGAGCACGCCGAGGCCGATGGCAAGCGCCGCCACGATCACCAGCACCAGCAGCATGGACAGGCTCTGGCCCACCCTTCCCCTTCTTTCAGGCATCTTCGATCCCTCCTTCACCGTTCCTGCCACTATATTACTTCCTGGCGCCGGGGAATTCCTCCTGTCGGCGGCGAAGGAAGCGAATCCCGCGCCCATGGGGGGCGCATGTTAAGCTCGAGCGCGACAAGGCGGGTATCGCGGACGGCCTCGCCAAGCCCTGCCAGTACATCCCCGGTTGCGGACGCGAACACCACAGGGAGGTTCCGTCTCACCGCGACCGCCTTCGCCACCTCGATCCCCCGCAGCGCGTCCCCGGAGGTCGTCTCGTCGCCCATGTGGGTGTTGCTCACGATCCCGGAGAATCTCAGCCTGGAGGTGTCCTCGATCGATTCGAGCATGGCCTCGGCTCCCGAGACGTCCCTGGTGAATGGGCGGCTGGTGTTGAGCACGAAGAACATGTCGTACCCCGCTGCCTCAAACTCCACCGAGTATCTTGCAAGAGCCCTCGCGCCGACCGGGTCCCCGCCGACGTCGAATACGACCGTCACGCCTTTGTCGTGGAACGCCTGGAGTATCCCGGGGGCAAGGGCGGGAAGATCTGCACACTCAAAACCGGGCACCGACGACACGACCCTTATCCCCTCGCGTTCCATATCGCGCGCTGCCTCGCGGGACCTGAAATAGGGGTTGACGATGTCGAGGTCGACCACGATAACCCGGGCGCCCTCGCGCCGCTTCATCCTGGCGAAGTTCAAAGCCACCTCCGTCTTGCCGGACCCGTACGCGCCGCTGAAAACCACGATCCTGCGGGTCATCGGAAGCCTCCCAGCGATAGACAACAGGTGGTTCCTGACCTCCCCCACGAGGTACAGGGACCCGCACACGATGAGCGCCCCGTCCTCGCCTGCCCGCGCAAGCCCCGCATGCGCGGCCTCCACGGCGCCGTCTACCACCAGAGTCTCGCGACCTTCGTTCGCCGCGAGATTGGCGATGGAGGACGGATCGGCGCCACCGAGCCTCGAGGACGAGGCCCTGGTGGCGATGACACATGAAGCGAACCCGGCCAAATGCCGGATCATCTCCGCGACGGGCTTGTCTCGGGAGATCCCGACCACTGCGGTGACCGGACGGTCGCGGACCACCTCGGGCACGGACTCGGCGAGCCTCTTCATGCCATCGAGGTTGTGCGCGCCGTCCACTATCACCAGCGGCCGTCGCTGGAGGACCTCGAGCCGGCCGGGCCACCGGGTAAGCCCGAGCCCCCGCCTCAGGGCATCTCTTCCCACGTCCACCCCGAGGCTGCGGAGTGCCTCGATGGCGCCCACGGCGCACGCGGCGTTCTCGACCTGATGGGGACCGAGAAGCGGGATCCCGAACTCGCCGAGGTCCTCGCCCCCGACACACGCACGGAAGGTCTGCTCCTCAGAGCTGTGCCCGGTCCGCTCGTACCATATGTCCTCGCCCACCACATAGGTGCGGGCGGCTCTCTCGGCCGCAACGCGCTTTAGCACCGCGAGGGCGGGCGGGCGCTGCACGCCGATCACGGCCGGGACGCCGGGCTTGATGATCCCGGCTTTCTCGAAGGCGATCTCCTCCATGGTGTCGCCCAACTTCTCGCGGTGGTCCATGTCCACGTGGGTGATGACCGATACAAGAGGGGTGATCACGTTTGTGGCGTCGAACCTGCCTCCAAGGCCCACCTCCACGACAGCGTAGTCCACTCCCTCCTCGGCGAAATGGAGGAATGATGCGACCGTCCCCATCTCGAACTCGGTCGGGGGGCCCAGGGCGGGATCACGCCCGACCTCCTCGAAGTGCGGCCGCAGCCTGCTGATGAGATCGGCGAGGCGCGCCCTGGGAATGGGCCTGCCGTTTACGGTGATGCGCTCGGTGTATGACGAAAGGTGCGGGGATGTGTACAACCCCACGTGAAACCCCGCGGCGCGAAGAACCGAGGCCGTCATGGCGGCCACCGACCCCTTGCCGTTGGTGCCTGCCACGTGGACGGCTTTGAGCCTCAGGTGGGGTGAGCCCGTGGCATCAAGAAGAGCGAGCGTGCGGCCAAGGCCGAGGTTCACGCCGAACTTGCCCAGGCCGTGCAGGAATGCGATGGCTTCTTCGTAGTCCATGGCGACTCTTTTCGCTACTCGGGAGCGTTTTCCTTCCCCAGCGTGCACTCGGATGCCAGAAGGCACCCGCCGCACATGGGCCTCTGGGGCCTGCACCGGCGCCGGCCGTGGGTGATCATGTTGACGTGGAGGGGGTAGACCAGCTCGGGCGGGACCAGCGAGGCCATGGCCTCGTGGGCGGCCTCGGCCCCGCACCGGCCACCTATGAGACCAAGCCGCCGCGCCACGCGCAGCACGTGCGTGTCCACGGGGAACACGGGCAGGCCGCACCCGAAGAGGAGCGTGCACGCAGCGGTCTTCGGGCCGACGCCGTCGAGGGACATGAGGTAGTCCTGTGCTGAGCGGGTGTCGAGGCGTTCTAGGAAGTCCAGGCATGCGGATCCCCGCTCGCGGTGCAGGCGCTCGAGGATCCGCTGTATCCTGGCGGCCTTCACGTCAGCAAGGCCGCCGCTCCTTATCGCCTCTGCCACCTCACGCACGTCGGCCGTACGCACGGCGTCCCAGGACCCAAACCTCTCCTTCAGGCTCCGAAACGCCCTCCCGGAGTTGACGTCCGACGTGTTCTGCGAGAGCACCGTCGCCACGAGGGCATCCAGCGGGTCCTCCCGCCGGGCGGGAGGGACGCCGTACATCTCCTGGAGAAGCGCCGCGATCCGCCATATACGCTCATAGGCATTGTCCTTGCTCAAGCTGATAGCCTCCACGGACGACCCTGCCTCGCCGTCCTGCCGGTGACCCTTCGAAAACGGTCGGCGCCCGTCCCCGTCAGCCCCTGAGGTCCGTGAGCCTGGCCGCGAGGCGCGCCCGCTTTTCGGCATATTCCTCGCGCCTCGCCCTCTCCCGCTCGACGACCTCATCAGCAGCCTTCTCCACAAACACCGGGTTGGAGAGCTTGCGCTCGGCGGCCTCGAGCGCGGCCTCGGCCGCCCGAAGGTCCTTCTCCAGCCTACGGAGCTCCGCGTCGAGGTCGATGACGTCGGCGAGAGGCACGTACACCTCAGCGCCGGTCACGACCGCTGACGCCGCCTTCTCGGGTTTGCGCGCGAGCCGGTCCTCGACATCGAGGCGTGCAAGGCCCGCGAGGTGCGTCACGAAATCGCTCCCGGCCCGGAGCACCTCGGCTGTCCTGCCGGTCGCCACCACGATGGCGTCGACCTTCTTCTGGGGCGGCACGTTCATCTCCGACCTTATGTTACGGACAGCACGCGTGACGTCCATGAGCGTGGCCATATCCGCCTCGGCGCCGGGATCGTCGAGCCTCTCTTCGAACTCTGGCCACGCAGATACCATGACGCTACCCTCGGCGCCGGGCAGGCGCTGCCAGATGCCCTCGGTTATGAACGGCACGAATGGGTGCAAAAGGCGGAGCACCTTGCCGAGAGTATCCGTGAGAACATACTGCGCGGTCGTCCGGGCGTGCGCATCATCGCCATAGAGACGGGCCTTCGAGATCTCGATGTACCAGTCGCAGAACTCGTCCCACGTGAAGTCGTAGAGGGTACGCGCCGCCTCCCCGACCTCGTAGTCGCGAAGATGCGATGAAACCTTCTGGGCCACCCTGTTAACCCTGCTCCGTATCCACCTGTCAGCAGGCAGGAGATCGAGGTTGCGCTCGTCCACGGCGTTCGGGTCGAAGCCTCCGAGGTTCATGAGGACGAACCTGGACGCGTTCCAGAGCTTGTTGGCGAAATTGCGGCTGGCCTCGAGCCGCTCCTCCCGGAAGCGCATGTCATTGCCGGAGGTGTTGCCGGTCACGAGGGTGAACCGCAGCACGTCGGCGCCGTACTTATCCACGACCTCGAGGGGGTCAACGCCGGTGCCGAGGGACTTGCTCATCTTCTTACCGCTCGAGGCCCTCACGAGCCCGTGGATGAACACGTCGCGGAACGGCGCCTCGCCCATGAACTCGAGGCCCATGAATATCATCCTCGCGACCCAGAAGAAGATGATATCGTAGGCGGTCACCAGCACCGACGTCGGGTAGAAGTGCCGAAGTTCCGGCGTGTCCTCGGGCCAACCCATGGTCGAGAAGGGCCACAGAGCTGATGAGAACCACGTGTCCAGCACGTCGGGATCCTGCTCCAGCCTGGAGCTGCCGCATTTTGGGCACCTCTCGGGGGTTTCGGTCGAGGCGATGGCCTCGCCGCACTCCGCGCAATACCACACCGGGATCCTGTGCCCCCACCAGAGCTGCCTGGAGATGCACCAATCGTGGATATTCTCCATCCAGTTGAGATAGACCTTCGCGAACCTGTCCGGGACGAACCTGATGCGGCCGTCCTCCACGGCCTTTATCGCGGGCTCGGCAAGCGGCCTCATCTTCACGAACCACTGCCTCGATATCATCGGCTCGACCACAGTGTGGCACCTCTGGCAATGCCCGATGGCATGATCGTGCGCCTCCGTCTTCTCAAGAAGACCGAGGGCCGCAAGCTCATCCACCACCTTCTCGCGGCACGCGTACCTGTCGAGACCCTCGTACTTGCCGGCCTCCTTCGTCATCCTCCCGTCCTCGCCGATGACCTTCACTGCAGGAAGATTGTGCCGCAGGCCGATCTCGAAGTCGTTCGGGTCGTGAGCAGGCGTCACTTTCACGGCGCCGGTCCCGAACTCGGGGTCCGCGTGCTCGTCCGCGACGATCGGTATCTCGCGACCCATTATGGGCAGGACGACTTGCTTTCCCACCAGGTGGCGGTAGCGAGGATCGTCGGGGTTCACCGCCACTGCCGTGTCGCCGAGCATGGTCTCAGGACGAGTGGTGGCCACGGTGACGTAGCCCTCCTCGCGGGCCAGGGGGTACTTGATGTGGTAGAGGGCACCCTTCGTGTCCTCGTGCTCCACCTCGAGGTCCGAGAGAGACGTGTGGCACCTCGGACACCAGTTGATGATGTATGTGCCCCGGTAGATGAGCCCTTTCTCATAGAGCCGCACGAACACCTGCCGGACGGCGCGGGAGAGGCCTTCATCCATCGTGAACCTCTCGCGCTCCCAGTCGCACGATGCCCCCAGGCGCTGGAGCTGGCCGCGGATGGCGCCGCCGTACTTCTCCTTCCACTGCCACACACGGCGGACGAACTCCTCGCGCCCGAGGTCGTGGCGGGATAGGCCCTCCTTTGCGAGGGCGGCCTCCACCTTCACCTGGGTCGCGATGCCCGCATGATCGGTGCCGGGGATCCACACGGTGTTGTCGCCCATCATCCGGTGCCAGCGTATCAAGATGTCCTGGAGCGTGTTATCCAGGGCGTGGCCGATGTGCAGCGATCCCGTGACGTTGGGCGGCGGGATCACGATGCAGAAGGGCTTCCGCGATGGGTCGACCTCCTGGTGGAAGTATCCGCCCCGAAGCCACTCCTCGTAGATCTTCTCCTCCATTTCAAGGGGGTTGTATCTGGTCACAAGCTCGTTTGTCATGAGGTCTGGCTCGCTCTGAGCTCTTCCCATGTCACGCGCGGCCGCCTCCGCCTTCGCTCCCATTCCTGCCTCTGCCTCCGCCTCGCCTCCCGGTTCCGCTTGCGCTCCCGTCTCCGGTTCCGGCTTTGCTCCCAGCCACGCTTTCGCTCCGGTTTCGCTTTCGGGTTCGGCTTCGGTTTCGGTTTCTGGTTTCCAGTGACTTACAGCCGGAGGCGCCGCTTCCTCCTTTCCTCATCCGTTCTGCCTTGGCACGTCACCGCCCTGAGGTTCAGTCTGCACGCCTCAATAGCTTCGCAGCCCCGACAGGTCCCCTTATCGCGTCTTCGCCGGCCACATGGGGCGTCCCGTCACCCGGGCACCGGACCCTGGCCAGGTAGGTCCCGCGCTCTTCGTCTTCGCCCTGCACTCCGAGCCTCTCCTGACTTCGATACCCGACGCACGTCCTGAAACCACAAAGGCTGCCAATCTCTCCGGAGATCGCACTCCGTGGAACCCACCGCCTGCCAACGGCAATATCCTCCGAACCCGCGGCAACTCGCAAGAGCCGCCACCGGGCGCGCGGGACCGCAGATCTACTTGCCCCGGAAAACTCAAGAGCCCCTTTCGCCATGTCAAGGGCGAAAGGGGCTAACTCTCGCGGTACCACCTTGCTTCCCGCATCCGTCGCTTGCGCAAAGATGCAGGCGCTCGCATGCTGTAACGGGCTGCCCGTCGAGGCCTACGTGCGCTGGCAACACAAGTACCACCGCATCTCAACCCCGATACTCCGGAGCGACCTTCGGTGCGGCCTCATCCCGGGAAGCCTTTCAGCCGGTGGGCCTCCCTCTCTTCGGGCGGCGCCGCCCTACTCCTCTCCATCAACGCAGATGCCTCGTATCATTCTTGTGTTGCTTGTATAATACAACGCGCGCCCGGCTCCGTCAAGGCCCATTGTTCGAGTAGTTTTTCTGGTCAGGCAACGGGGGCCCAGGTAGTGGCGCACGGCGCAGCGATGCCGCGGTACCCCATGCCCTGGCAGTACCCGAGAGCGGCGGCACGTGCCAGGAATACACGTAGCCGCTGTGGGCACGGAAACCCTCATCGCCGACCGCACACCATGACGGCCGGTCGGCCTTCCGGCAGCCTAGCGGCAAGTCGGCGGCGAGGGCGCCACGGGTGAGCGGCGGCGGCTGGTCTCAAGGGACTCGCTGGCGCGGGCGGGCGGTGACGAGGACGAGATGGTCGGCAGGAGACCAGCTTTGGCGCCAGGTTGGTCTGCAAGCGACCATGTCCGCCTGTGACCTGGTCGCGTTGCACCCACCCCCAGACGCAAATCACAGGACGTGGTCTCGTAGCGACCAGGAGAGGGCAGCAATGTGGTCACCAGACGACCACTTCACGCTCAACGTTGGCCGCGCAGGAATCACTTTCGCACATCCCCATGCGGGGGTGGTTCGTAGACGACCAGAATGCGAGTCCAGGTGGTCGCGAGGGAGCCAACTGCGTCCGAAACCTGGTGCGCTACGACCACCCCATCTCGCCTCCGACGGCGAAGAGTGCGAAGCTGGTCCTGGCGCGACCAGGTCCGCCGCTGAAGTGGTCGGAACGCGACCAGCTGTGAGGGCAAGCTGGTCGCAACGGAGCCAGTCTCGTGCATCGGGCGAAAGGGGTGGTCGCGCAGGAACCAACTTTCGCGCAAGGTTGGGCTGCAAAACACCAGGTTCGCCTCTAGCCTGGCTTTGTGGCGACCACCCTCTCCGCCTTGCGTCCGAAGGTGGTCTCGTGGCGACCAGGATGGCTCCCGAACTGGTAGCCAGGCGACCAACCGTCCGCAAATCCTGGTCGCAAATCGTCCACCTTATCGCCTAGTGGGTTGTGGGGACTGCGAGGGTGGTGCGCAGAGATCCAGGATTAGCGCGCAGGTGGTGTCCAGCCGGCCAACCAGTCCCCGACATCTGGTCGCGGCAAGACCAGCCTCCCAGTCGACCAGGATCAGGGGGTGGCGCACAGACCGGGAACGGTGGCACGCTGGCTGCCGCCTCGCCCGGCTCCGCGTCGCAGGCAGCGTACAGACCGCCTCTGGCGAGGAGCGATGACATGTCGTCTGGCTGGCACCACACAAGACTGCTGCCGGGCTTCGTACGCCGTGAATCACGTCCCCCAGCGGTCGCCTACCCTCAGAGCAGGTGAGGGGATAGAACCCCTCCAGACCTCGGGAAGGGCTCTCGGTGGTCGCGCGAGGGGCTGTCACAATCTGACCTACAGGTATCCAAGCTCGAGCTTGCAGGCTATGCGTGCCCTTGATGGTACATCGGCCACGCAAGTATGGCTCGCATGCAGCCATTGTTCGGGTTTCGCGCTCGGGTAAACAAGTGCCACTCTGTTACGTGGGCAGCCACCTTCCACCTCGGTTGCCGACGGCGCGGCTGACCCGTCCTCTTATCTGCGTTCGAAGAGCTATGGGCGACTGCCTCTGCGATTGAATTGCCACGCTGCCTATCTAGCAAAGTAACGCTAGTCGGCCGGGCCATATTCTGGGAAAGCGTGCCCCGCCCGGCGCACGTCGGCGAGTGCAACACCGCGAATCCAACAGCGGCTGGAAGGCGGGGAGGACCTGACGAACCGTGACTCGGGAGGCGCTCGGGCCACCAGCGGTGACAGCCTGCCGCCCGCCGACGCTCAGTGGCCGGGGGTACCTGGCGAACATGAGAAGTCGTGAGCTTGTTCCATGACAGGACTTGGCAGAATGACACTTCTGTGGTATTATATGGCAAACCCCCAGTAAGGAGGACCCGGTCGT
Source organism: Bacillota bacterium (assembly GCA_050261335.1). Taxonomy (GTDB): domain Bacteria; phylum Bacillota; class SHA-98; order UBA4971; family UBA4971; genus UBA6256. The sequence goes on along the minus strand of JBLNDE010000041.1, from coordinate 76,079 downwards.
GGCTACCTCAGCAAGGCTCCGAATGTGGATTCCTGCCGACTTGCTCTGTGATATGAGGATCAGTCCGTTGGCGAAATACCTGTACATGCTGATCGATCTTAAGAAGCCTGCTTCCATCAGCGAACTCAGCAGGCTATCCGGGCTTGGCAGGCAGTTGGTTCGGAAGGAGTGCAGAGCGCTGGCGGAGGCCGGGTGGGCAACCATCGTATCAAAGCCTGGTCAAACAGTGGTTCTGGCATCAATCCCCGCTGCCATACAGGAAGCGCTCGCACAGAGGCTAAAAGATGACAGATGGGCGGCAGCGTATAGCGGCGAGTTCCTCATGAAAGCCTGGCTCGACCTCTTGGTAGGCTCGGACAATTACGTTGACAACTGCCGTCCTGCGTTTCTTGCACACCCAGCCACGGGGCAGCTTCTGGAATACGACCGATACTATCGTGAAGGCGTCGCCTTCGAGTACAATGGACGTCAGCACTATGAGACTACCAGCCAATACCCGAATGAGGAGGACCTGAATCGGCTCCAGCTCCGAGACCACATCAAGGCCGCCCTGAGCCAGAAGAACAACGTCATACTGGTGGAGGTTACCGATGCGGACCTGAGTCTCGCTGGCATGCGGAGCAAGATACCGGATGTCCTACCTGCCAGGTCTGTGGACGAGGACGGCCCATACGTGCGCATGTTGACGAGGCTTAGCGAGGAGTACACCTCTAGTTGCAAGAGGGCCCGTTCTCGTGACCGGAAGAACGACCGGAGCAGCGGCTGATGCAAGGTCTCGCCTGCACTCGGCACCACATATTGCCAGGTGTTCCCTCGTGACAGAGGAGTACTCATCTCGGCGAGCTCCGTTCCACCGCTATTGAACTGCACGGGGCCTCTTCGCTCAAGAGAAGGTAAGAGAGGGACTAAGTAGACCGCCACAAGTTCGCGCTGCTTTTCAGCGGGTGAGTCCTGTTCCAGGGTTGCCGGTGTTGCCCTCCGGGGACGGCGCGTGCGGTGAGATGCGTTCGAATTTGGCTAGCCCGCACGCAGGCAATTCCATGTTCCACACGTGCAGAACGGGAACACACGCGCATAACGACCTGAGGCCAGGGCCCTCGTGGATCCGTAGAGCCCAGGGTTCGGCGGTGCAGGGACGCCGGGCGCTGAGAAGCCGAGGGCACCAGGAGGCACTGCGGAGACGTAGAGATGATACCGAGACGCAGTGACACACGATTGCAAGGGTCGTGCCAGGTGACGCCCACAACGGGCTCAGCCCTTCATGTGGCTCACAATCTCCCAGTACATCCTGAGGCGCGCCGCAAATCCCTTGAGACCGCCGCGTTTCTCCTCCTTCATCACCTGCGACACCCCGTGCAGAACGACCCGCTTGACCGTCGCGCCACAAGAAGCAAGGTGCCTGTTGAGCATGACCTCCACGCCGAACCGGGCATCCTCCATCGGGACGTCGCGCACGAGCGCCGCCCGCACGGCGCGCTGGCCTGACAGCCCCGGCGTCAGCTTCTGGGCGAGCGTGGTCGAGGGTCTGCCGCCTTCGAACACGCCAAGAGTGGCATCGGCCTCTCCCGAAACCACCGGGCGGACGAGCTCATCTACATGCTCTGGCATGAGGCCGACGAGGTCGGCGTCTATGAACGCCACCACCTCAGCGCTCGTCGCCGTAAGCCCGGCCTTCATGGCCCCGCCCTTCCCCCTGTTGCGCGCAAGCTCCACGACCCGCACTCCGAGGGACCGTGCCACGTCGGCCGTGTTATCGGTCGAGCCGTCGCTCACAACGATGACATCCGACACCAGCCTCGCCCCCAGGGCTGCAGAGATCACCCAGCCGATACGGGCGCCCTCGTTATAGGCAGGGATAATCACCGCCGCACCGGTCACCGCTGCACCAGTCGTACCGCGTTCATCGCCCATGGCTACACCAGCACCCCGGCTGCGTCAGGCCGCTCCCGGATATCCCGAGCCATCTTTCGTATCTCCACGAGCAGCCTCTCTACGATCTCGCTGCACGGCACCCTCCCGCTCGGCTTCCCATGCGTAAACAGGAGTCCCGCACCCTCGCCGAGGGCCACCCCGATGTCGGCCTCGCGCGCCTCACCTGGACCGTTGACCTCGCATCCCATCACCGCGATCGTAAGAGGCGCATCGATCCCAGCTACCCTGCGTTCCACTTCCCGAACGATCCCGAAGAGGTCCCCGTGGCAGCGGCCACACGTCGGGCAGGATATGACCTCGACGCCGAACCGCCGGAGGCCGATCGACGACAGGATCTCCCTGGCGACCCTCACTTCCTCTTCGGGCTCCGCGGTGAGCGATACGCGGATGGTGTCGCCAATCCCCTTGAGGAGCAGCGCCCCTATGGCTACGGCGCTCTTCACCGAGCCTGCCCTGGGGCCGCCGGCCTCCGTGAGGCCCACGTGGAGCGGATAGTCGGTCGCTTCCGCAATGGCCTCGTACGCCTCGACCGTAGTGACCGCGTCGGACGCCTTTATCGATATGACGATGTCGCGAAAGCCCTCGTCCTCGAGAAGGCCTGCGCTTCGCTTAGCGCTCTCCACCAGCGCCTCCGCGCAGGGCGCGCCATATTTCGCAAGCAGATCCTTCTCCAGGGACCCAGCGTTGACACCCACCCTGATGGGTATGCCCCGCTCTTTCGCCGCCCTCGCGACCTCCCTGACCCTCTCCCTGCCGCCGATGTTCCCGGGGTTTATGCGAAGCTTGTCCGCGCCCGCGGCTATCGCCGCAAGGGCGAGCCTGTAGTCGAAGTGGATGTCGGCCACAAGAGGCAGAGGCGATCTGCGCCTTATCTCGGCGAACGCCGCCGCCGCAGCGGCGTCGGGGATGGCGCACCGCGCTATCTCGCACCCGGCTTTCGCAAGACTCTCAAGCTGCCGGACCGTGGCCTCGATGTCGCGGGTATCGGTCTTCGTCATGGACTGCACCGTGACAGGCGCACCGCCGCCGATCGGCACCTCCCCAACCACAACCCTTCGGGTTTTGCGCCGCTCAATCATCTCCTGCTACACTCCCCATTCCCAGTGACACAGATTGGCCGGCTTCCACCGCAACGCCCCCGCAACACCCCGCCAGGCACCCGGCTTCGGCGGCTCCCGGAACTTACGAAAGAAACCGATAAAGAGACCGTTGAACTTCCCCAGCAGCTGCCAGTTTGGCCGAGCACGCCGACGGCTGCGCGTTTGCGCGTTTCAACTGGGCTGCGTTGACATAATGTGGGACGCATCAACACACTCTCACGAAAGCCGACTCATGCTGCGAAGAGCGGCGCTACCCGAGCCGTCCTCCCAGTCTCGCGATATCAGACAGCGTCGCGAACGCGATGAGCAGCGCCAGGATGGCCATGCCCACCATCCGCGCGAAGGCCTCCTGCTCTTCGTTGAGGGGGCGCCTCCGCAAAGCCTCGATGCCGAGGAGCACGATCCACCCGCCGTCCAGCACCGGTATCGGGAGCAGGTTGAGAAGCCCCAGATTTACGTTGAGAAGCGCCGCGAGATAAAGCAGGTTCACGATGCCGAGCCGGGCGGTCTGTCCCACGGCCTGGGCTATGCCGATGGGCCCCGCCACCTCCGGTTTCACTCGGCCCGACACCATTCGGCCCAGCGTGACCACGAGGTTCCTCGCGATATCCACGGTAAACGTAGCGCCCGTGCGCACCGCCCTCATTACGCCTGCGGGCTGCCACGGCTCCGAAAGCAACACCCCTATGACCCCCTGCCCGGTCTCAGGGTCCCTTGCGGGTGTCACCTCCAACCCGACCGTCGCTCCATCACGCTCGACGGTGATGGTGATGGGCTTTTCCGGGCTTACGGCGATGGCGTCCCTGACCTCCGCCACCGTCTCAGTCGCTGTCCGCCCCACCGCCACGATCCTGTCGCCAGCCTGCAACCCGGCCGCCTGGGCGGGCATACCCGGGTATACCTCCGATATGACCGCCGTGGGCACCCCTGCGGCCGCGAAGACAACCGCAAAGAACACGAACGCCATCACGAAGTTCATGAAGGGCCCGGCCAGAATCGTGGCGATCCTCCACGCCAGAGGCTTCGCCCGGAAGCTGCGTGGGTCGCCTGCGTCAACGTCGTCCTGGGGGTTATCCGGGCGGTCGAGCCCCGCGAACTTCACAAATGCCCCGAGCGGCAGCGCCCGCAGCGAGTAGACGGTCTCACCGCGTCTCCGGCGCCATATGAGCGGACCGAAGCCCAGTGCGAACTCGTACACCTTTATCCCCGCGGCCTTCCCCACAGCGAAGTGTCCAAACTCGTGGGACAACGCAAACGTTGCAAAGACGAAGGCAAATGCCAGCACCGTAATCACTACGGTCTCAACCACTGATACGTCCTCCTCTTGCCGCCGCACGCCGCGCAACGTGCTCCCTCGCCCACCTGTCGACCTCGAGAACCTCCTCCACAGTGCGCGCGTCAACGGGGTCGTGGGTCGCCATGGCGTCCTCCACGAGGGCAGGGATGTCCAGAAACGCGATCCGCCTGTCCAGGAACAGCCTCACGGCCTCCTCGTTCGCCGCGCTCAGGACGCATGGCATTGTGCGCCCTCCGCGGAGGGCCTCATAACCAAGGCGCAGCGCCGGAAACCGCTTCGCATCCGGCGGCTCGAAGGTCAGCGCCACAAGGTGCGCAACATCGAGCGTCGTCGCCCGGCCGGCCGCACGCGCAGGGTATGTAAGAGCATATTGGATGGGAAGCCTCATGTCGGGCGCCCCGAGCTGAGCGATGATCGACCCGTCGATGAGCTCCACCATCGAGTGGACGATGCTCTGAGGGTGCACCACCACGTCGATCCTATCGGGATCCACGCCGAAAAGCCACCTCGCCTCGATGACCTCGAGGGCCTTGTTCATCAGCGTGGCCGAGTCGATGGTGATCTTCGCACCCATGGACCAGGTCGGGTGACGGAGCGCCTGCTCCGGTCGGACCTCTCTGATCTCGCTCGCAGGGAGCGTCCGAAACGGCCCTCCGGAGGCCGTGAGGATGAGCCTCTTCACCTCGGATGCCTCGCGCCCCGCGAGGCACTGGAAGATCGCCGAGTGCTCGCTGTCCACAGGCACGATGGTCGCCCCGTGCCTCGCCACCTCTTCCGTAACGAGCCTGCCACCGGCCACGAGCGTCTCCTTGTTGGCAAGCGCTACAGTTTTGCCCTGCCGGATAGCGGCGAGCGTGGGCCCAAGCCCCGCGACCCCCACGATCGCCGACAGCACCAGGTCAACCTCGGGGTGTGCCGCAACGCTCTCGGCGGCCTTTGCCCCCGCGATCACCTCCACATCGCGCGCGGGACCGGAGCCGCCACCGCGACGGGCGTCGGAGCCAGGGCCCGCGCCGTGGCCGGAGCCGGAGCCGGGATTGGACCACCCGGGCCGGCGGTGCCGGCCCGGCGGCCCGAGCCGCTCACGAAGCACCCGGGCGGCTCGCTCGTCGGCGACGCCCACGACGAGGGGCGACCACCGCCTTACCTGAGCCTCCAGGAGGTCGATGTTTCCGCCGCCGGCGGCAAGGCCCACCACCCTGATCGAGTCGCCGAGCCACTCGGCCACTTCGAGGGCCTGAGTGCCGATAGACCCGGTGGAGCCCAGAACCGCAAGACCTCGCTGCAATTACCCCACTCCCTTGCTGGCATCATACCCCGCTCTGACCTTCCGTCGCGCGGAGACCTCTCCTGCCGCTCCCGGCGCCGGCGGCGCTCATTCCCTCGGCGTCAGCGGCAGAAGCCCTCCGCGCGCTATGGCCTTGATTACGATAACGAAGAGCGGGCCTATTACGATGCCGCCAGCTCCGAAGAGACGCACACCCACGTATACCGCCACGAGAATCGCAAGAGGGTGCACTCCCACGTTCGCCCCAACGACCCTGGGCTCCGCCCCTTTCCTGAGTATGAACTGAACGGCCATGAGGGCCGCGATGACGATGGTTTCGAACAGACGTCGCTTGAACCCATAGTATACGACCATCGGCACATATAGCGTGCCCGGACCGACCACCGGTATCAGGTCGAGTATGCCACATACGATCCCGAGGATCCACGCATACCCGGTGCCGGCTATGCTGAACCCGACGATGCTCACGACCGTCGTGATCATGATCAGGATGAACTGCGCCCTTATGAACCCGAGCGTGGCGGAGACCACCTCCGACCTCATGGCCCGGGCCTTTTCGCGCCACCTGGACGGGGTCAGGCTCACAAGAAACTCGGATATCTGTCTCTTGTCGCGGCTCATGAAGAAAGCGGCGAAGAAGCTGATGATGAGGATGAAGCCGATGTTCGGCAGGGCCGTCACCATTCCCGTGACCCTCGCCAGAATCCCCTCGATGGCGACATACAGCCTGTACTGGTTGTTCCTTATCGCATCAATGACAGGAGCAGGCAGCTCACGGTAGATCCTCTCCACGTCCTGCACGATCCTCGAGAGCATCTCCTCGAAGCCTATGTTGTACATCGGCAGCGCCCGCGAAAGATCCTGTATCTCGAGGTAAAGTCGAGATACCCCCACGACGACCCCGACGCCCACCGCCACCAGGAGGAGGCACAGAACCAGGAGAACCGCGCCGCCCCGCGACAGCCTGGTCCGCCTCATCAGGAACTCCACCAGGGGATCGATGAGCGCGGCAATGACGAAAGCTAATATGAACGGCGCAAAGTACGTCAGCACGTACTTGACCAGAATGAAGCCGGCGACGAGCACGGCCGCCCATGCCAGGAAATGCTTCCACGTTGCCGAAAGCCCCTGCAACCAGAATCACCTCGCGACCCGTTCCCTCGTCCGTCCTCGCTCCCACAAGTGAGGGTTCGCCAAGTGCAGGTTCAGAGATCACCGACACTTTTCCAGGGGTTGCCGGTGTTGTGCCGGTGTTGCACTCCGGGGAGGGCGCGCTCGCGGCGCGCCTCGTCGGATCCGACATTCGCGCTTGCGAAGTCGAGAGCGCCCCGTCGTGCAGGCACCGGCTACCCGGAAGCTTCTCCCAAACGGGCGTGGGTTCCTGACCTCACACCTGGTTCTTCCGCATTTTCCGGCGGCTGCAGGGCTCGCGGCGTTGCACTCGCGCACGGCGCTCCAGGCGGGGCGTCTTGACAGAATAGAGCCGGGTTCCCAGGCTCCCATGTCCACGCCCCTGCGCCCCTGGAACCTCACTCAAGGAACAGCATCACATAATAGTACGCTACTGGAATAGCAAACAACACGCTATCGATCCTGTCAAGCACCCCGCCGTGCCCAGGCAGGAAGACCCCCGAGTCCTTCACATGCGCGTTGCGCTTCATGGCGGACTCCGCAAGATCACCCGCCTGCCCCGCCACTCCGACGACCAGCGAGAGCATCACCGCATGAGCAAATGGGATGCCGGGCCACCACCCCAGGGAGGCGCCCAGCGCCCTGGCACTCACCCCCACGCATACGCCTGTCACGAGACCTGAGATTGCGCCCTCGATGCTCTTCTTGGGGCTCACGTCCGGCATGAGCATGCGCCTGCCGAGGGCGCTTCCGAGGAAGTAGGCGCCGATGTCGTTCGCCCATACCGTGAGGAGGGCCGTTACAACATGTCCGAGCCCTGCGGCCGCGCCCTCCGACCCTCTCAGGAGGAGAAGAAGGGCGATCGCCCAGCCCACGTAAGCCGCGCCGAACACGGTCACCGCCGGGTTGGCGATGGCCGACTCGCGGCCGAGCCTGAGCGTCTGAGACACGAGACTCACAATGATGGTGCCTGCCAGGGTAGCGCCCAGGGCAGCGCTCGAGCCCAGGTGCCCTGCAAGGGCGAACGACAACACCGCCACCACGCCGATGGCTGCGCCCGGCTCGAACCCTGCGCCCCTGGCGAGCCTGTAGAACTCGAGGACGCCGGCGACCCCGATGCCGGCAGCCATCACCGCGAGGTACGGCCCGCCGGCCACGACAACTGCCACTGCGATGGGCGCGGCAACGAGTCCACTCAAGATCCTCTCCCGCACCTTCGTGGCCTCCTTACTCGCACGGACTCATGAACGCGCACCTTGAGTGCGGGTTCAGAGATCACCGCCACTGTTCCAGGAGTTGCCAGTGGTGTGCCGGTGTTGCGCTCCCGGGAGGGCGCGCTCGCGGCGCGTCTTGCTGGATCTGGCATTCAGGCTTGCCAGATCAAGAACGCCTCGTCGTGCAAGCACCGGCAACCCCGAAGAGTCTCCCAAACCGGCATGGACTCCCGAACTCACACTCAGATGGCGCCGAACCTGCGCGTGCGCCGCTGGTACTCCTGGATCGCCTTCCTGAGCTCACCCCGGGTGAAATCCGGCCACAGCACCGGGGTTACGTAGATCTCTGCATACGCGATCTGCCAGAGAAGGAAGTTGGAGACCCTCATCTCGCCTCCCGTCCGGATGAGAAGATCCGGGTCGGGGACGCCCGCCGTATAGAGCCGCGCCTCGACGGTATCGCTGTCGATCTCGCCGGGTCTGAGATCTCCCCGGGATACCTCCTCGGCCAGGCGCCTTGCGGCCCTCACGAGCTCGTCGCGGCCACCGTAGTTGATTGCGAGGTTGGCCAGGATGCGGTTGCCCGCCCGCGTCGCCTCCTCAACGCGGGTCAGCGCACGCACCACCCCCGGGGGCAGGTTGTCGCGGGCGCCTATCACGCGGATGCATGCCCCGAAATCGATGAGGGAGTCGAGCTTCCTTTCGAACATCTCCACGAGCAGGTTCATGAGGCCTCCGACCTCATCGGCGGGTCGCTTCCAGTTCTCCGTGGAGAAGACGTAGAGCGTGACGACCTCGACGCCCATTTCCGCAGCAGCCCGGACTATGTCCTCAGCCCGGTCGGCCCCGGCCCTGTGCCCGGCGAGCCTCGGCAGGCCGCGCCCGGTCGCCCACCTGCCGTTGCCATCCATGATTATCGCCACATGCCGTGGCAGGCTGGCGCGGTCGGCCGACACCAGACGGTCTCCTTCGTCGTCCGCCCCGGCCCGCTCACCCGGCCGCCTCGCCAGCAGCTGGAAAAGAGCCCGCAGTGAGTTCGTCCGCAGAGGGTTCACGAGAGCCGTCACCCTCCTCCCCTTCGGGAACCATACATCCGGCCTCCCCCCGCCAGAACGACTCAAGGGGAGGGTGACCTCCCGGCGACCTCCCCTTGACCATTCTCCCAGACCTATTCCTCTTCCACTATTGCGCCCGAGGAGCACTCCTCAGCACACAGACCGCAGTCGGTGCAGACCTCGGGATCAATCACAAACTTGTCCTCTCCCTCGCTGATCGCCTCGAAGGGGCACACCTCTGCGCACGAACCGCACTTGGTGCAGTCGTCAGTGATGACGTGGGGCAACATGGCCACCTCCCTTCAAACTTCCATTATCTCGGCCTCCTTGACCTCAAGGAGAGCGTCGATCTCCGCTATGAACCTATCTGTCAGTTTCTGGATGTCTTCCTGGCCTTTCTTGAGGTCGTCCTCGGTAATCTCCTTGGCTTTCTGCTTCGCCCGGAGAGCATCGATGGCATCGCGCCTCGTATTGCGCACGGCCACCCTCATGTCTTCGGCGACCTTCTTCGCGAGCTTCACGAGGTCCCTGCGCCTCTCTTCGGTGAGGGTCGGTATGGTTATCCTGAGCACCGAACCGTCGCTCACCGGCGTGAGGGCGAGGTCTGACTTCAGGATGGCCCGCTCGATATTGGGAAGCACCTTCCGATCCCATGGCTGGATGACGAGAAGCCTGGCCTCGGGCACAGAGATGCTGGCAAGCTGGTTTATGGGGTACACATCCCCGTATGCCTCGACGGTCACCCTGTCGAGCAGGGCCGGATTGGCTCTGCCCGTGCGGACTTGCGCAAACTCCCGCCGCGTCGCATCCACTATTTCCTTCATCCTCTGCTCGGCCCTGGCACGTTCATCATCTGACATGCTGCTCCCCCCCGACTTGAGTGCCTATCTCCTCACCGAGGACCGCCTTCTTGACGTTCCCCTTCGTCGTCAGGTTGAACACCACGATGGGGATGCCGTTGTCCATGCAAAGCGAGGCTGCCGTCGAGTCCATGACGCCAAGCCCCTGGTTTATGACATCCCTGTACGTAAGGCGTGTGAACCGTCTGGCAGAGGGATTGGAGCGGGGGTCGGAATCGTACACCCCGTCAACCCGCTTCGCCATAAGGATCACCTCTGCCTCGATCTCGGCAGCCCGCAGCGCCGCTGCGGTGTCAGTGGAGAAGTACGGGTTGCCCGTGCCGCCCGCGAATATCACCACCCGCCCCTTCTCGAGGTGGCGGATGGCCCGCCGGCGGATATACGGCTCAGCGATCTCGCGCATCTCTATCGCAGTCTGAACCCTCGTGTCGACACCCAGTTTCTCCAGGGCATCCTGGAGCGACATGGCGTTGATTATCGTGGCGAGCATCCCCATGTAGTCGGCGGTGGCGCGGTCCATCCCGGCCTCCTGAGCCTGGACGCCGCGCCAGATGTTGCCTCCGCCGACGACCACGGCCGTCTCCACGCCTAGCCCGTGTATCTCTCGTATCTCCCCGGCGATGTGCCTGACGACATCGAGGTCTATCCCGAAGCCTCTGGAGCCCGCGAGGGCTTCCCCCGATAGCTTCAGGACGACCCTCTTGAACCGGGGCGTCTCCCTGGTCTCACTCATACGCTCGCCAGCCTTCCTCCGGCCCCCCGTGTGTGAGTCCAGAGACCGCCGCTGCCCTCCGCGGGGTTGCAGCCGTCGTAGGACCCATACTCATACACTCATACTCAGGGCCGTCTGCAAGACCCGGACCTAACACACAGCGCATGCCTCCGGCTTTTCGACGCCCTCACCCAACTCAAACCTGGCGAACCGTCTTACCTCGACCTTCTCGCCGGTTTTCGCGGACACTTCAGCCACGAGGTCGCGTATCGTCTTCTCGGGCTCCCTGATGTACGGCTGGTCGAGCAGGCAAACCTCCGTGTAGAATTTCTTCAGCCTGCCCTCGACGATCCTCTCGACCACAGCCTCGGGCTTGCCCTCGTTGAGAGCTTGCGCCCTGTAGATGGCCCGCTCGTTCTCTAGCATGGAAGCAGGCACGTCCTCGCTCGAGACGAACAGCGGCTTTCCGGCGGCGATCTGGAGGGCTACCTCCTTCGCGAGCCGGCGGAAGTCGTCTGTACGTGCCACGAAGTCGGTCTCGCAGTTGACCTCGACCAGCACGCCGATTTTGCCCCCGAGGTGGATGTACGCCTCGACCACGCCCTCGGCTGCGACCTTCCCCGCTCTCTTGTGCATCTTCGCAAGGCCCTTCTCCCGAAGGTAGGCGACGGCCCTTTCCATGTCGCCCCCGGTTTCGCCAAGGGCTTTCTTGCAGTCCATCATCCCGGCCCCGGTCCTCTCCCGGAGCTCCTTGATGTTCTCGGCTGTCACAGCCACAAGCGCTACCTCCCCGCAAGTCTACCGCTCGTTGTCGTCATCACGAACGACGGCGTGATCGTCATCGCCGACCTCGGCGACCTCCACGTCCAGCGGCATCTCGACAACGTCTGTCGCACCGTCGACATACTCGCCCTCGAGTTCGTGTTCGCGGATCTCACCCGTTGGCGACGCCTCCTCGGCCTGCGCCGCCAGAGCCGCGTCGCGCCCCTCGAGGCCCTCTATCACGGCGTCGGCCATCTTGCCACATATGAGCTTCACGGCGCGGATGGCGTCGTCGTTTCCGGGGATCACGTAATCGACCTCGTCCGGATCGCAGTTGGTGTCCACGATCCCAACCACCGGTATGCCGAGCTTCCTCGCTTCTTGCACTGCTATTCTCTCCTTACGTGGATCAACCACGAAAACGGCTCCCGGTAGCCCCGACATCTCACGGATCCCGCCGAGGAACCGCTCAAGCCGCTCCTTCTCCTTCACAAGCTGCATGACTTCCTTCTTGGGAAGGACCTCGAACGACCCGTCCTCTGCCATCTTCTCGAGCAAACGAAGACGCTCGATTCTCTTACGTATGGTGCGGAAGTTGGTGAGCATCCCACCGAGCCAGCGTTCGTTCACATGGAACATGCCGCACCGCTCGGCCTCTTCCTTGACGGTGTTGCGGGCCTGCTTCTTTGTGCCGACGAACAGAATCGCGCCGCCTTCCTGCGCAACGCGCTTCACGAACTCGTAGGCCTCGTCGATCCTCCTGACCGTCTTCTGGAGGTCTATGATGTATATGCCGTTGCGCTCGGTGAAGATGAAGGGCTTCATTTTGGGGTTCCAGCGCCTGGTCTGGTGGCCGAAATGGACCCCGGCCTCGAGCAACTGCTTCATGGTGACTACTGCCATGGTCTCACCTCCTCCCCCACCGGTTCTTCCTCCGCCCCGTTCATCCCCCGGCAGAACCCGCACAAACGGGCACCGCTACCGGGATCCAGGAGCGTGCGTGCTCACACCAGATGGTAGTATACCACACGTGTATCTCCATATCAACGAACGCGCGCCACGAAATTTCCGCCCCTGAATACCGGGTAGTGGCCGGGGAATAGCTAATTCATGAGCGAAAGACGCGCCTCTCCTTCGGCGGAGGTTTCAAAGGTTGAGTCTTCTTCGAGACGTCCTGAACGAAATAGCGGCCCTGCTTTCTTTCGAAAGCCCGGCCAGGGAGGAGGAATTCGTCCTCGACACCCAGCCACGTCTACCGGGCCTCACGTCGGACGCGTCGCAAAGTGAGGCCCCGTCGCCGCCCGCGCTCGAAGGACAGGGCCAGACCCCCGGACGAGCGCAGGTACAGGCAACGGGACAGGAACAGGGACACAGGCAGGGGCAGAGCCAGGCGCAGGCGCAGGGGCAGCACGGTCGAGGTCGCCGTCAGCATCGAGGCTGGTCGCTGTCAGGTGACCAGGCTGGTGGGTCCTCGGGGGAACCGTCCGCGGTGGAGTTGCTGTCCGAGGCCCTGCCGCGCACGCCCTACGGATTCCTTCGGCCGAGGAAGATGTCCACCATAAAGGTAGGGATCGGCCGTGCGGCGGCCCGGCCGGTCCGTGCGCTGCCCATCGCCCACGAGACCTCGACTGAGGTCTCGCCGCCGACACATGGCAACGAGCGCAGGACCACCGCACAGGAAAGCCCTCCTCAGGGAGATAACCAGCAACAGGGGCAATTGCGGCCGCGGGGGCCTGGGGACGGGCAGGGAAAGGGGCGGGGGCAGGGGCAGGAACGCGGCGCGGGGCACGAGGCGGAAACGTCAGGGGTACCGGGCGGTGAAGGGACGGGTCCAGGCGCAGCAGGACAGCAAGCTGGTCCGGCGTCCGGCCGGGGCGGTGGCTCTGGAAACAAGGGTGACGAAGTGAAGCCTCTCGCCGAGAACCTCCAGGCAAACCTCGACGCCCTCAAGCAGGTCCTGCATTACGGTCTGAACTCGGATGTCATCGTCAGGGAGTTCGACGTACCGACCACGCCTCCCACCAGGGCGGCAATCGTGTTCATGGAAGGCCTCGCGAGCAAGGACCTCATCGACCTCGCCGTCCTCCAGCCGCTCATGCTCATCGCCAATCTGGACCGGGGTCTCCGCGCCGCGGACGTGCTCGAGACCATCGAGCGGCGCCTCCTCCCCGGCAACCAGGTAACGCACAAGGACAACCTCAGGGGTATCATCGAGGGTGTGATAGCCGGCACGACATGCCTTCTCGTCGAAGGATGCGGCACTGCGTTGGAGGTCGAGACCAAGTCGTGGGAGCATCGGGGCGTAAGTCAGCCAACTGCCGAGACCGTGGTCCACGGTCCCCAGGAGGCGTTCAACGAGACCCTCAAGAACAACGTGGCGCTCGTGCGGCGACGCATGCGTACGCCTGACCTCGTAAGCGAGGTGATCAAGGTGGGGACGCTGTCGCGCGTGGATTGCGCGGTTCTCTACGTGGAGGGTCTCGTAAATCCCAAGCTCGTGGCAGAGGTGAAAAGGCGCATCAACGGGATCAGGGCGGACCAGATTCAGGACACCGGCTCTCTCGAGCAGTTCATCGAGGACAGGCCTTTCATGCTGGCTCCGCAGACCCTGTCCACAGAACGCCCAGACAGAATGGCCGCCTTTCTCTCCGAGGGGCACGTCGGGATCCTGCTCGACGGAAGCCCGTTCGGTCTGGTCGCACCGGCAACCTTCTGGGCACTCCTTCAATCGGCGGAGGATTATTACCTGCGGTGGCCGTTCGGCACCTTCCTGCGCCTCGTCCGCCTGGCCGCTCTCGCTGTCGCCGTGCTCTTGCCAGCGGTGTACATCGCGCTCACCAACTTCCACCCGGAGATGCTCCCAACCGACCTCCTCCTCGCCATCGCCGCGACGCGCGAGAGAGTGCCGTTCCCGACGGTGGTCGAGGTGCTCGTCATGGAGGTGTCGTTCGAGCTCATCCGCGAGGCCGGCATCCGCGTGCCGGGGGTCATCGGTCCCACCCTGGGCATAGTGGGCGCGCTGATCCTCGGTCAGGCCGCGGTCGCTGCCTCGATAGTCAGCCCGATCCTCGTGATAATCGTGGCCGTGACCGCCCTTGGATCGTTTGCAGTCCCGAACTTCAACATGGCCTTCGCCGCCCGGCTCACGCGCTTTGTGTATATCTTCGTTGCAGCGGCCTTCGGCTTCTATGGGATCGCGGTAGGGGTCTTCCTTCAGATGCTGCTATACGTGAACGCAAGGTCGTTCGGAGTGCCCTTCATGTCACCGGTAGCCCCGTTCGCCCAGTCCAGCGGAGATTTGATCCTCCGGTACCCGTCCTGGAGCATGGAGCTGCGGCCCGCGTTTCTCCAGACCAGGCGCAGGGAGCGACAGCCTGAAGTCGCCCGCAAGTGGACACCCTCGGGGACTACCGACGCCCCATCACCAGACTCCGGCACCGGGCAGATGGCGGAGGAGTCGAGCGGAGGGCGGCCCACGTCACGCAGGGACAAGGGAGGCAGGGGACGTGCTTGAGGAAGGCAGGATCGGCACGAACGAGGCCATCGCGGCCACTGTGTATTTCCTTTCGTCGAAGCTGTTCATCTCGTTCCCGCAGCAAATGGCGACGGTCGGCCTGACGGCGGCATGGATCGTGCCCATCATCAGCTTCGGAACAGGCGCGATCGGGTTCCTCATCATAGCCGCTCTCCTCAGACGCTATCCCCGAATGAGCATTGTCGAGATAGGCGAGGAAGTCGCAGGGCCTATCTTCGGCACCCTCGCCTCCCTCGGATATCTGGCCTTCTTCTTCGCCGCAACGATCCTCGTCATGCGGGAGTTCTCCGAGACCGTGAGCACCGCCCTGCTCCCGCGCACGCCTCTCTCGGCGGTGATGGCCGTCTTCGTGCTGGTCACCGTCATCTCCGTCTATCTCGGATCGGAGGCGCTCACGAGGGCTGCGTTCCTGGCCGCACCGCTCATCGTGGTGACCCTTCTGTTCCTGAACTTGCTTTCACTGCCCCAGGCCAATCTCGACGCCATGTTCCCGCTTCTCGGCCCCGGGTTGAGTAAGCTCATCTACCACGGGGTGCTCCACTCGGCTGTGGCCGGGGAGGTCATGTTCCTTGGGGTCATAGCGCCGCAGCTTCGAGATGCGGACAAGGTCAGGATGATGGGGCTTGTCGCCATAGCCGTGACCGCCGTATTCACCAGCACGGCGCTGCTCGTCTTCGTGACGGTGTTCCCCTACCCGCTGTGCGTTCACATCCCGTACCCCGGTTACGAGGTGTCGACCCTGATCTACGTCGGCAGGTTCTTCCAGCGGGTCGATGTGGCGTTCGTGTTTCTCTGGGTCATAAGCGGGTGCATAGAGCTTGGGCTCGGCGCCTACACGACGACGATGATCCTGGCGCGCATGCTCAGGCTCCCCGTGTACCGCCCGATCCTGCCGGCGGTGGCGATCATCGGCTACACCCTCGCCTTCGTACCTCCGGACGTTCCTACCGCGACCCGGCTGGACTTCGAGATCATCAGGACCTCGGGCGCCATCGCGGTCTTCATCGTCCCGGCGGTGCTGCTCCTCGTCGCCCAGATGAAGGAGGCCCGGGCCGGCGGGAGGAGGCGGGCACGCAGTGCGTGAGGTATCGAGGCAGACGCTCGCACGCGCCAGGACCGCTCTACGCCTGTCGCTGTGCCTCGTTGCAGTGCTCGTCTGCGCCGCGGGGTGCTGGGACAGGACGGAGGTGGATGACCTCGCGTTCATAATGGCCATCGGCCTCGATGAGGCGCCGGACGACCAGGTGAACGTGACCCTGCACATAGCCGTCCCCAGGGCCGTGGCGGGCGGCGGCGGGTCGGGCGGCGGCTCCGGCGCGGGTGGTGGAGGAGGGGGTGGTCAGCAGACCAGCCTCATAACGACGCTGACGGGCCACTCCATCCTGAGCGTCCTCAACCTGGTGAACACCCACGTTGACAGGCGCCCGAGCCTCGTCCACGGCAAGATGGTCGTCATCAGCGAAAAACTCGCAAGACGCGGGATCGCCCCGTACATCAGCGAGCTCGTGAGGTTTCGTGACGCAAGGAGGACCATGTTCCTCACCGTCAGCCGGGGGAGCGCGAAGGAGTTCATCGAGAAGAACCGTCCGATCATCGAGCAGAACCCCGCGAAGAACCTGGAACTTCTCGCGCTCGCAAACAGGCAGACCGGGTTCATCCCCCCATCCCAGATTCACAGGTTCCTGGTGGAGATGCAATCACTGGGAGAGGAGCCTCTCGCCATCCTCGCGGGGGTCAGGGAAGAGGCTCCAGGCGGCAGAACGGAGCAATCAGCCGCCAGAGGAGGACAGGGCGGGGGCGGCTCGTCCGATGGCAGTGCAGCGGGCGGCGGCGCCGGGATGGGGCCCCCGAAGGTGCCGCACCCCCCGCCCGTCCACGTTCGCAGCGACTCTGACTATGTAGCAGGCGAGTCACCGTCGGTCGGTGGAAACCCGGTGGAGGTCATCGGCGGCGCGGTCTTCAGAGGCGACACGATGGTCGGAGAGATCACGGGACAGGACGTCAGGGCCGTGCTCCTCATCCGTGGGACATTCAAGAGGGGCACGCTCGTCCTGGAGGACCCGTTCGTGAAAGGCAGGTACGCGGCCTGTGACATCCGCCTTGCCCGCCCGACGGAGACGCGGGTGCTGAGAGAAGGACAGGGGTTCCGCATCAAGGTGAACATGCTTCTCGAAGGGGAGGTCATCGGAAGCCAGAGCCGCACCGATTACTCGAACCCAAAAAACCTCCACGTTCTCGAAAGGCGGTTCGCGGAAGACCTCAAGAAGAGCTGCGATGACGTGGTGAAAAGGGCCCAAGAGGAGTTTCGCGCGGACATCTTCGCCTTTGGAAACAAGGCCCGCCACCTCACGAAGACATGGAGCGAGTGGGAGGCTCTCAACTGGCCCGGGAGATTCCCGGAGGCGAAGGTGGATGTCACAGTGAAGCTGGACCTTCGCCGCACGGGCCTCCTGTTCAAGCCGCCGGAACCCAGCGTTCGGAGCGCGCCCAAGGCGGAGAGGGGGTAGAGAGCGCGTGCGTCTGGGAGTCCTGCTCACCACGATGCCGGTACCGATCGCGACGGCGGTATACACCGCAAGCTTCGGTCTCTGGCTTCTTCACCACCGTAACGTCCGCGGGGCCGTCGGGGCTTTCATCCTTGCGGCCGGGTGTGTCGCCGTGCCGCTCCTGTTTCTCTTGATCGGCGGGTAGCCTCCCCGTCCCCCGGAGGAGGCCACCCGCGCACCCTGCGGACCAACGGCTCCGCTATCTTGCCCGCAGCCTCTCGAGTTCATCGAAGAGCTTGTCGTTGAGCACTCTGATATAGGTGCCCTTCATACCGAGGGAACGTGATTCGATGACCCCGGCGCTCTCGAACTTGCGGAGAGCATTTACGATGACAGACCTCGTGATGCCCACCTTGTCAGCGATCTTGCTCGCCACGAGCAAACCCTCGTCTCCGCCGAGTTCCTTGAAGATGTGCTCCACGGCCTCCTGCTCAGAGAACGAGAGAGTGTCGAGGGCCATCTGCACCGAAGCCTTCTTGCGCGCCTCCTCCTCGATCTGCCCGGTCTTCGAACTGAGGATCTCCATACCGAACACGGTAGCGGCGTATTCCGCGAGCACGAGGTCCTCGTCGGAGAACTCCTTCTCGAGCCTCGCGAGCACGAGGGTCCCCATCCTGTCTCCCCCTGCGTAGATGGGAACGACGGTGAGAAGCTTCTCGGCGAACCCGCACTCCACGTTCGGGCCGAGGAAGCACTTCCCGCGCTCGTGCCGGATGTTCTCGGACGTCTCGATTATCCGAAGGAGCCAGTCAGATGACTCCCTGGGGAACATCCCGCCGTTCCCGACACACTCCGCCGCCGCCTCGCAGTCGAATCCCTCCATGAAACCGTATCCCAGAAGCTTTCCGCGGCGCGCCACCACGTACACGTTGGCAGTGATCTCGTCGGAGAGCACTGCGGCAAGTCCATTGAAGTTGCTGGGAAAGCCCGTGGACTCCTGTATGAACCGGCTGATTCTCCGTGTCTTCTCCAGTAGTTCGCTCATCGACGTCTCCTCCTTATGTTGCTCCTGTACGTGAGTTTGCACCTGACTGCCAGCCGGCAGGCGGCCAGCCTCCTGCGTCTCGTCGCGCGAGCACCGGCAACGCCGAGGCCCGCACAAGCCGCTGAATCGCGGAAGCGCGGCGCCCGGGCTTGTCCCACCGCGGGCCGTGTCCCGACCCGGCGCGGCCGAGGATCGGGCGCCGTCACCGCGAGACGCGTCCGGGCTCGCCGAACCCGGTCCTACAGTATGAACCGACTGAGATCCCTGTCTCTCACTATGTCTTGCAGCCGACTGCGAACGTAATCTGCGTCAATCTCCACCCTCCCCTTCGACATGTCCGGCGCATCGAAGGAGAGATCATCGAGCAGACGCTCCATGATCGTGTGAAGCCTCCTCGCGCCGATGTTCTCGGTCTCCTGGTTGACTCTATCAGCGATGGCCGCGATCTCGTCGATGGCGTCGGGCATGAATTCGAGCTCGACGCCTTCCGTAGCGATCAGGGCCCTGTATTGCTTCACGAGCGCGTTCTCCGGCTCGAGCAGGATGCGCTTGAAGTCGTCCTTCGTGAGGCTGTCGAGCTCCACCCTTATCGGGAAACGACCCTGCAGCTCAGGGATAAGGTCCGAGGGCTTTGCCACGTGGAATGCCCCGGCCGCGATGAAGAGCACGTGGTCGGTCTTCACAGGGCCGTGCTTGGTCATTATCGTGGAACCCTCCACAATCGGCAGGATGTCCCGCTGCACGCCCTCGCGCGACACGTCAGGCCCGACCCCACGCTCTCTGCCTGCTATCTTGTCGATCTCGTCTATGAACACGATCCCGGACTGCTCGGCGCGCTGTATGGCCTCGTGTTCAACTTCCTCCATGTCAACGAGCTTCTGGGCCTCCTCCTGGGCTATGATCTTCCTCGCTTCCCTCACCGGGACCTTGCGGCGCCGCTGGCGCCGGGGGAGAAGGCCGCCGAAGAGGTCCTGCATGTTGATGCCCATCTCCTCTGCACCGGAGCCGCTGAACACCTCCAGCATGGGTGGGGTCTGGTCCTCCACGGCGACCTCGATGATCGTGTCCTCGAGTTCGCCCGCAGCCAGTCTCGAGCGAATCTCCTCGCGCTGCGACCTTGCCTCGGCCTGTCTTGCCCGGAAAGAGTCGTCATCCCGTGCCAGCCCAAGGCCCCCCATGAGGGCGCCGAGCGGGTTCCTCTCGGCCTCGCGCGTGGGGATGGGCGCCACGATATCGAGAATCCTCTCGTCCACCATGGCCTCGGCCTTGTGGTAGACCTCGACCATCTTCTCGGCCTTGACCATCCTGATGGACGTTTCCACCAGGTCTCGAATGATGGAATCCACGTCGCGCCCGACGTAGCCGACCTCCGTGAACTTCGTCGCCTCGACCTTGATGAACGGCGCGTTCACCAGTCTCGCGAGCCTGCGGGCGATCTCGGTTTTCCCGACACCCGTGGGGCCGATCATGAGTATGTTCTTCGGCACCACCTCATCGCGAAGCGGCCCTGGCAGCTTCAGCCGGCGGTATCTGTTGCGCAGGGCGATGGCGACCGCCCGCTTGGCCTTCGCCTGCCCGACGATGTACTTGTCAAGCTCCTCGACAATGGCTCGAGGTGTCAGGTCTTGCACCCTCGTGCCTCCCTTCAAAGCTCCTCGCAAGAGACCTCTTCATTTGTATATATGCAGATGGACGCGGCGATCTTGAGCGCCTCCGTGGCGACGTCACGGCAGGGAAGGTCCGTGTGCCGGATGAGAGCCCGCGCAGCGGCAAGCGCATACGGGCCGCCCGACCCGACGGCCACCACGTCGTCGTCGGGCTCGATGACATCGCCGCTCCCCGATATCACGAGAAGATGGGACACGTCTGCCACCACGAGAAGTGCCTCCAGTCGGCGCAGGGCTCTATCGAGCCGCCATTCCTTGGCAAGCTCCACAGCGGCCCTCGGAAGGTTCCCGTGAAACTCCTCCAGCTTCCCCTCAAACTTCTCGAACAGGGCGAAAGCGTCAGCGGCCGCCCCTGCGAAGCCCGCCAGCACTTTGCCGTCATGGATCCTTCTGACCTTCTTCGCCCCGTGCTTCATCACGGTATTTCCGAAGGTCACCTGGCCGTCGCCGGCGACGGCCACATGGCCGCCGCGCCTTACGGCAACTACAGTCGTGGCGTGAAACACGCGGCTCACTCCCTTAGGTTTCAGGCTGAGTGCGGGTTCAGGAACCACCGCCACTTTGCCAGCCACTGCCAGCATCGCGCCCCGGGGACGGCACGGCTCGTCGGATTCAGCATTCAGGCTTGGCAAATCCAGAGCATCCCGTCGTGGAAGCACCGGAAACCCGGAGGTCTCTCCCAGACCGGCATGGATTTCCGGACTCACGCTCAGGCTCGAGGATGAGCCCTGTCATACACGAGCTTGAGCTTCTCGCGGGTCACGTGAGTGTAGATCTGCGTCGTGGATATGCTCACGTGCCCCAGCAGCTCCTGCACGGCTCGCAGATCAGCTCCGTGGTCCAGGAGATGGGTGGCAAAGGAGTGCCTGATCGCGTGGGGACTCACCTTCTTGTCGATGCTCACTCTGCGTATGTGACGGTCGACCATGGTCTGCACGGCCCTGGCTGAAAGCCTCCCGCCCCTGTAGTTCAGAAACAGCGCTCCTACGTCCGGACGCGCACCGACTAGCCGCGGCCTTCCCCGGCCCAGGTACTCCCTCAACGCGTCAACGGCCCGGTCTCCGATGGGCACGATACGCTCTTTGCCGCCCTTCCCGAATGCTCGCACGAAGCCATGGTCCAAATCAGCATCCCCGGTGTCGAGCCCCACCAACTCGCCTACGCGCAAGCCCGCCGCATACAGCGTCTCGAAGACGGCCCTGTCGCGAAGGCCGAGCGGGGTGTCGCGCGGCGGAGACTCGAGGAGGCTCTCCACGTCGCCCTCGTGGAGAAAGCGCGGAAGCATCCGCCCGAGTTTCGGTGCGCTCACGCTCCTGGCGGGGTTCGTCGGGCAGACTCCCTTCCTGCACAGGTACGCGAAGAACGAGCGTACAGCCGCGAGCCGCCGCGCTATGGTCCGCCGCGAGTACTTCGCCCTCTGCAGGCTCGCAAGATATGCTCTTATCTCGAGGTGCGTTATGTCAGACGGGCTGCCCTCCCCCTGAAGGATGTCGCCCAGGAAATCGATGAAGCAATGGACGTCGTGGGCATAAGCGTCGAGAGTATTGGGCGATGCGCCCTTTTCGAGCGCAAGCTGCGCGAGAAAACCATCGACCTCCGAGGCAAGCACCAGAACCGTCCCTCCTGCTCCGCTCCGGTCGCCGTTCACCCGGCGCCCGGCGCCCTGGCGGCCGCGCCCATCCGGCCACCCGGCCATCCAGGCAACTTGCGTCTACCAAGGCGCTCGCGGCCCCTTCGGCCGCGCCAGCCACCCCGTCGTACCCAAGCGCGACCCGGCACGGGCCGGCACGACCCGGCGCCGGTCGGCGCCGGCCAGCGGTCTGGCGGCGACCTATCTAGCCTGAAATTGTAGCATAATTATAACAGTTCTTCAAGCCCACTTCGGAGGGTTTTCTCGAAATTCCTCATCGCGTTGAGGGCTGATGTCGCGATTTGGCGTCTGGCGGCCTTTCCCCTGAGCTTCCCTTCGGGACGGGGCATGATCCCGAAGTTTGCGTTCATGGGCTGGAAGGGGCCCCGCCGGGGTCCGGTTATGTACCGGCACAGGCTGCCGTGGACCGTCTCGGCCGGGAACACCAGGGGATCATGCCCGGTAGCCAGCCTGGCGACGTTCACGCCGGCCACAAGGCCCGAGGCTGCGGACTCGACGTAGCCCTCTACTCCGGTCAGCTGGCCGGCGAAGAAGAGCGTGTCGCGGGAGCGGAACTGCAGGGTCGGCCGGAGGAGTTCCGGCGAGTTTATGTAGGTGTTCCTGTGCATCACCCCGTACCTTACGAACTCGGCGTGCTCCAGACCCGGGATCATCCGGAAGACGCGCCGCTGCTCGTCCCAGGCGAGCCGCGTCTGAAAGCCCACCATGTTGAGAAGCGTCCCGTCCTCGTCCTCACGTCTCAGTTGCACAACGGCGTAGGGCCTCTCGCCCGTCCGCGGGTCCACCAGGCCCACCGGCCGCATGGGACCGTACGCGAGGGCCTCGCGCCCCCTCCGCGCCAGGACCTCCACGGGCATGCACGCCTCGAAGACTCTCGTGTCCTCGAACCCGTGGACCGGCGCGCACCTCGCCGAGACGAGCGCGTCATAGAAACGATCGTACTCCTCCTTGGTCATCGGGCAATTGAGATAGTCGTCGCCGCCCCGGCCGTAGCGAGATCCCCAGAAGGCCCTCGACATGTCGCACGACTGCGCGGTCACTATCGGCGATACAGCGTCATAAAAGTAGAGATGCGCGGTGCCAGCAAGCCGGGCCATGTCCTGCGCCAGGCTGTCTGACGTGAGGGGGCCCGTTGCTATCACCACCGGGACGCCCTCGGGGATCGTGCGCACCTCTTCCCTCACCGTCTTCACCCTGGGACAGCGCTCGATGTACGCCGTAACGAGACGTGCGAACCGCAGTCTATCGCACGCCAGCGCAGACCCGGCGGCGATCCTCGAGCCTTCTGCGCACCTCATGATGATAGACCCCAGGATCCGCATCTCCTCTTTGAGCACGCCGGCAGCGCTGTCCGGGCTGTCGGATCCCAGGGAATTGGAGCACACCAGCTCGGCGAGGTCGCCCGTGGTATGAGCAGGGGTCATCATCGCCGGACGCATCTCCGCGAGCGTCACTTGCAGGCCATGCCTCGCAGCCTGCCATGCGGCCTCGACGCCCGCGAGGCCGCCCCCCACCACCATCACGCCAGTTACACCAGGATCGAGCATGCTTCCTCCCCACCGGCGCCCCGGGTAATCAACACTCATGTGGACTCATAAAACAGGATGGGTTGCTCATAGGCCAGAGGAGCACCAGGCGCCGGTCCGGAAACCACCGCCACTGTGCCAAGGGTTGCCAGTGCCTGCACGACGGGGCGCTCTCGATCTGGCGAACCTCAATGCCAAATCCAACGAGGCGCGCCGCCCCCGGAATGCAACACCGGCAACCGAGAAGGTTCTCCCGAACCAGCGTGGATTTGTGAGCTCGCACTCAGGCAGAGGATTCGTTGCCGCCGGGCTCGGCTTTGGTCCCCTCCCGGTAATCACACGTCTCCCGCACGCACGCGAGGAACCCGCCCTTTCCGCCGCGCCTGACGAGAAAGGCCCCGCACTTCGGACAGGCGGCCTTCACAGGGGCGTACCACGTGGTAAAGCGGCAATCGGGGTACCTGCTGCACCCGTAGAACTTCCTTCCCTTCCTGGTCTTCCGCTCGACCACCTCCGCGCCGCACTCAGGGCAGTTCACCCCGGCAGAGCGGACCATCTTCTTGGTGAACGTGCACTCAGGATACCCCTGACACCCCAGGAACGTCCCGAATTTGCCGTGCTTCACCACGAGCGGACGCCCGCACTCGGGGCACTTCTCGTCGGTGACCTCGTCAGGGACCCTGACCCGTCCTACGCTCTGCTCGGCCGCGCTGAGCGTCTTCTCGAACGGAACGTAGAATTCGTCGATGACCTCGACCCAGTCGAGCTTGCCTTCGGCGATCCTGTCGAGCTGGCTCTCCATCTCCGCCGTGAACGCCACGTCGACCACCTGCGGGTAAACCTGCTTGAGGAGATCCACGACCACGAACCCGAGCTGGGTGGGATGAAACCTCTTTTCCTCCAACACCACATACCCGCGCTTCAGAATCGTGTCGATTATGGGCGCGTATGTGCTGGGCCGCCCTATTCCGTTCTCCTCCAGTGCCTTCACCAGGGCAGCCTCGGTGTACCGCGGGGGCGGTTCCGTGAAATGCTGCGCAGGCTCGAGCCGCACGAGCCCGAGGGTCTCGCCCTCGTGCACCTCCGGCAGGCCCGGCTCCTCGTCCTTGCCGTTATCGGCGGCCTCCTGGTATACGAGGGTGAACCCCGGGAACTTGATCCTGGACCCGGTCGCCCTGAAAGTATAGGCCTGTGCCTGCACGTCAACGCTCATGGCATCGAGCACCGCCGACTCCATCTGGCTCGCCACGAACCTTTCCCAGATGAGACGGTAGAGCCTGCACTGGTCGCGGGTCAGGTGGGCCTTCACCTGGTCAGGGAGCCTCTCGACAGAGGTTGGACGTATCGCCTCGTGGGCATCCTGGCTCGTTGCCTTGGCCCGGTATCGCCTGGGCTGGCCGGGCACATACTCCCGCCCGTAGGTCCTGCCGATGAACGCCCTCGCAGCCTGCTCGGCCTCGGCCGCGATCCGCACAGAGTCGGTGCGGATGTATGTGACCAGGCCGACGCTGCCCTCGTCTCCAAGCTGCAGTCCCTCGTACAGCTGCTGAGCCACCTGCATTGTCTTCCGCGAGCCGAACCCGAGCCTCCTCGACGCTTCCTGCTGCAAAGTGCTCGTGGTGAAGGGAGGCGCGGGGTTCCGGCGCCGCTCCCTTCTTGTGACCTTCGCCACCTGGTAAGTTGCGCCGGAGAGGTCGTCCAGAATGGACTTGGCCTCACCCTCGTTGCGGATCTCGAACTTACGGCCTGCGCGGAGCACCAGCTTCGCCGGGAACTCCCGTAGCTCATCGGAGGACCGGAGGTGTGCAGTGATCGACCAGTATTCCCGGGGGACATGCGCCTGGATTTCCCTTTCCCTGTCGCAGACGAGCCTGACGGCCACCGACTGCACTCTGCCCGCCGAGAGGCCGCGGCGGACCTTCTTCCAGAGGAGAGGGCTCAGACTGTAGCCCACGAGACGGTCCAACACCCGCCTGGCCTGCTGGGCGTTCACCCGGTCAAGGTCGATCGCCCTGGGGCTTTCCAGCGCAGCCCTTATGGCGGGCCTCGTTATCTCATTGAACTCTATGCGGCAGGGGCTCCCCGGGTCGATCCCCAGCACCTGCGTGAGGTGCCACGATATCGCCTCTCCTTCGCGATCCGGGTCGGTGGCGAGCAGCACCCCTGGGGCAGACTCGACCGCGTTCTTGAGCTCGCGAATGATATCCCCCCGGTCCCTCAGGACCACGTAATGCGGCTCGTAACCGTCCTTGACGTCCACACCGAGTCTGCTCTTGGGGAGGTCACGCACGTGGCCCTTGGAGGCCTTCACAGTGTAGCCCGGCCCGAGGAACTTGCCTATGGTCTTCGCTTTGGCGGGCGACTCAACAATAACAAGGGATTTCGACATCCTGACACTCCCTGTCCCGTTTGCAGGTCTTAGTGAAGCAGCCGAGGTTCCGGCCGCGGGTCCTCATCCTCATCCTGGGCTGTCTCGCCGTCAACCTCACCGCCCGTTGCCTGGCCGAGTATCATGGCCACCCTCTCCCTGTCGTCTATGACGCTGGACAGCACCAGTGCCATGTCAGCCGCATCGATACGACCGGCGTCCACCGCCGTCACAAGAAGCATGGCCTCTTCCAGTTCGTCAGGACGGACGAGACCTGCCTCCTGCAAGAACGTTACAAGGCCCCACGCATCGACTGTTAGCTTCTGTCGCTCATCGGTGTTTAATACTCTTCGCGCGCCCAGGACCCGGCGGGGCGCCGGGTGAGACCGGCCGCGCCTGCGGTCGACCAATTCAACCACCTTCTTTCGCGCGTCGCACGTAGCCATCGAGAGCGCGAGCGACAAGGCCCCGGACCTCGAGGCCGGCGAGGGCCACCGCGACGTCCCGCGGTCCCAGCCCCGTCTCGTCTACTATATCATCTGCGGACGCCGGTGAAAAGTCCAGCGCCGCCAGGACCCGCCTCTCCCGGGCCGACAGACGCAGGCTGCTCTCTTCCCTGGTCCCATGGGTCTCGGGAGCTGCCACGTTCTCCATGCCCAGCTCCTCCAGGATGTCTCCGATCCCCTCGACCAGCCTCGCGCCGTCCCTGATGAGCTGGTGGGTCCCCCGGGACAGCGGGCTGCGGATGTCGCCGGGAACCGCGAACACGTCGCGCCCCTGCTCGAGAGCGAACTTCGCTGTGATGAGAGCACCGCTCGTCTCCCGGGCCTCCACCACCACGACGCCGAGGGAAAGGCCGCTTATGATCCTGTTGCGCGCGGGGAAGTTCTGTCCGTACGGACGGGTCCCGAGACACCGTTCGCTCACGAGCGCCCCGTTTCCTGCAATCTCCTCGGCGAGTTTCTCGTTCTCGGGGGGATACACCACGTCGACCCCGCACCCGAGGACGGCGATCGTACGCCCGCCTGTGTCGAGTGCGCCGCGGTGGGCCGCGGAGTCGACGCCCCGTGCCATCCCCGACACGATGGTGAAGCCGGCACCCGCCGCCTCCCCTGCGACGAGACGCGCCACCTCGCGCCCGTAGCGCGTGGCACGCCTCGCTCCGACCACCGCAATGGCCAGCCCGTCACGCGGCAGGATCTCGCCCTTGACGTAAAGCACCGGGGGAGGGTGGTCGATGTTGAGTAGCCGTTCGGGATAGCCCGGGTCCGACGTGGTGACTATGTTTACCCCGAGGCCGTCAGCCCTCTGGAGTTCGTCCCGGAGCAACCGCCCGTCGCGCACTTCGGCGATCCTCTGCACCGTCACCGGGCCGATGCCCTCGACGCGCAGCAACGCATCCTCCCTCGCCAGCAGGGCCTCGCGCGCCGAGCCAAAGCACTGGATGAGGCTGGCAAGCCTCGCGCCGCCGATGGTGCTCACCATGTTCAGGGCTATTGTGCACTCTCTCTCGTCCATATGTCGTCCACCCGCTCACTCACAGGGAAAAGCCCGCTCCCCACGCCTGACTGCTGCCCCCGGCCTGCCCTGCGGTCGGCCCAAGTATGGCGCCGCGAGTTTACGCCCTACTCCTGACGGTGCTGCGGCTGCCGACGCTTGCCAGGGCGGGGCGCCTGGAATTCGGCCAGCCTCAAGCTCGAGGTTTTGACTCATCTCACCGCACGCGCAGTACCCGGAGGGCGACACCGGCATCCCTGGGGAGGACCTGCGCGCCGACAAGGAGCGCGAATCTGTGGCGATCTACATAACGATCATCCTGGCGGTCGTCTCGGCGGTCGTCTCGGAGTCGCCCCGAGGCGCCGCGGTCTACTCACGAAGTGAGAACGCCCTGTAGCTCACGGCCTCGCTTATGTGCTGGTCCTGCACAAGGTCGCCACCCTCCAGGTCGGCGATGGTCCTCGCTACTTTGAGCACCCTCGCGTGGGCGCGGGCCGACAGCCCCAGCCTGGCGCAGGCTGTGTAGAGCAATGTCCTTGCGTCCCTGGACATCCGGCAGAAAGCGCGGATCTCGGCCGGGCGCATCTCCGCGTTGGTCCTGACAGGAAGCCCTGCGAACCGTGCCTGCTGAATCCGCCTTGCCCTCATCACTCTCTCGCGGATCTCGGCGGAGGTCTCCCGGGATCGCCCCTGCTCGAGCTCGTTCACGTCCACCTTCCGAACGTGGATGTGCAGATCGATCCTGTCGAGGAGCGGGCCGGAGAGGCGGGCGAGGTACTTCCGCACGGTGGGCGGGGTGCACGTACATGCGCCCGAGTGCGCGCCTCCTCGGCCGCACGGACATGGATTCATCGCTGCCACCAGCATGAACCTTGCGGGAAACGTTGCCATGCCGCCTGCCCTTGAGACCGTGACGAACCCGTCCTCCAGGGGCTGCCGGAGCGCCTCGAGGGCATGCCCTGCGAACTCCGGAATCTCGTCGAGGAAGAGGACGCCCCGATGTGCCAGGGAAATCTCCCCGGGTCTGGGCACGCGCCCCCCGCCTATCAGGCCCGGTGCCGATATGGTATGGTGCGGGTTTCTGAACGGCCTCGTCGACACGACGCTGCTGCCCGTAGGGAGGAGCCCCGCCGCGCTGTAGACCCTGGTAACTTCGAGAGCCTCCTCCCACGTAAGCGGGGGCAGGATCGAAGGCATGCGCCGAGCAAGCATGGTCTTCCCTGCCCCCGGAGGCCCGACCATCAACACGTTGTGTCCTCCGGCTGCGGCCACCTCGAGGGCCCGCCTGGCGTGCTCCTGGCCCAGGACGTCCTCGAAGTCCAGGTCATGCCCGGTCTCTGGCGTTGCGTCCGGGAAACCCTTCGTCGCAGGGGCCTTGTTCATGCGCAGGGCGCCCGAGAGATGGCCCACAGCCTCGGCAAGCGTGCTCACCCCGTAGACGTCGATCCCGTCCACGAGCGCCGCCTCACCTGCGTTCTCATTAGCGACCATCATGGTGGTGAACCCCGCGGACTTCGCAGCAAGGGCGATGGACAGCACCCCAGACGTTCCCCGCACCTGCCCGTCAAGAGAGAGTTCACCTGCGAACATGCAGTCTTCCACGGCGGAAGGGCTGATCTCACCGGTCGCCGCCAGGATACCGAGGGCGATGGCAAGGTCGAAGCATGCTCCCTCCTTACGAATCATGGCGGGAGCAAGGTTGACGGTGATCCTGCGAAGGGGAAACTCGAACCCGGAGTTCCTCAGGGCGGCCCTCACCCGCTCCCTGGCCTCGCGGATGGCGGCGTCGGGCAACCCCACGACCTCGAAGGACGGGAGCCCCGCAGACACATCCACCTCGACGCACACAGGATAGCCATCTATGCCGAGGACGGCTCCACCGGGCACTTTCGCAAGCAAAGGCATCACCTCCAGCAGTCGAAGGCGCCCTTTATGAGACGTGCGACAGGAGCACCCGAGGGAGGGAGGTCCACGGCCACCACGTCGAACCTGCACTCGGCCCCCGAGATCCCCCGGCCGGCCATGTATGCGAGCGCCGTCCTCACGATACGCCGCCGTTTCCTCGCCGTGATCTGCTCCGCGGCCGCCCCGAACGGACCCGGCCTTCTGGCCTTTACTTCGACAAAGACGAGAGTTGCCCCGTCCCGCGCAACTATGTCGATCTCCCCCGCCCTCCAACGGAAATTGCGCTCGAGTATCTCGAAGCCATTCGACTCGAGACATCTCGCCGCGATATCTTCGCCCGCAGCTCCTGTCTCCCTGCGATTCACGTACAACGAGCACACCCCTCTACCATCGATTCCCAGAGGGGTATTTCTCTACCGGTGTGGGTTTTCCTGCCATATGTCAGCAGGCAATGGGAAATAATGTTATAACCCGAGATGCGGACCCAGGCTGGGCTGCTCTACGAGGATTCTCCGGAGGAACGTTTTTCTGTGCAGCGGACACGGCCCGTGCTTCAGGATCGCCGCTACATGTTCCCGCGTACAGTACCCCTTGTGGGCCCTGATTCGGTACTCAGGATACTCGGCATCCCAGATCTCGCACATCCTGTCCCTTGTAACCTTCGCAACGATGGATGCCGCAGCTATCGCCTGGGAGAGTCCGTCCCCGTGAATGACGGCGCTCTGGGGAATGGACGCAGGCACAACCTCGGCGTCAACGAGGAGATAGTCCGGCAGGACGCTGAGGCTATCGACAGCCCTCTTCATGGCAAGCCTGGCAGCCTGCTTTATGTTGATGCGGTCTATGGTCTTCGCGTCCACCGATCCGGTTCCGACGGCCAGTGCGGTCTCCATGATGACATCGTAAAGGGCCTCCCGCCGCTTCGGCGATAGCGTCTTCGAGTCGCGGACGCCGTCGACGATGGATCCGGGCCTGAACACCACCGCCGCGGCGACCACCGAGGCGAGGAGAGACCCGCGGCCCGCCTCGTCGATCCCGGCCACCGCCACGTACCCCTGTTCCCACAGGCGCCGTTCGTAGCCGAGGAGGCGCTCCCCATGGCACGATGTGACCGCTGCCACGGGGATCACGTGGTCTCACCGCCTCGCGGCGCCAGGTCGAGGGTGACCCGTCCCAGAAATCCCTTGCGGAAGTCCGACAGCACCACTACACCCGCTCGGGAGAGATCCACCACTCCACCGGGCCCGAGACAGCCGCGCTTCCTGCCAACCAGTTCGAGCAGCTCCCGCCCGCCTACCGCTTGGACGCCCTCGAGTTTGAGGCGGGACGCGACAGCGTCCGGCGCCCTCTCACGAAGGATGTCGAGCAGACGCTCGGCCACATCCGCAGGGTCGAAGGTCTCATCGCTGATGGCGCCCGTCGCGGCCAGCTTGAGCATGGCGCCTGGGTCGTCAGCGCGCGGCCAGAGGACCCCTGGAGTGTCGAGGAGCTCTATGCCCCTGCCCACTGTTATCCACTGCTTGCCCCGGGTGATCCCGGGCCTCGCGCCCGTCTTGGCCGACCTCCGCCCGGCTATCCTGTTCACCAGCGATGACTTGCCCACGTTGGGAATGCCGACGACCATGGCTCTCACGGCGCGCATCCTCCGCCCTCTCGATGCGAGCCTCAGCATGATCTGGCCTGCCACCGAGGAGCACGCCTCCACGACCGCTTCAACGCCCTCCCCGGTCTCGGCGTTCACGGCATAGCAAAACGGCTCGCGTGCGCGGAGCGCAGCAAGCCAT
Organism: Bacillota bacterium; assembly: GCA_050261335.1. Lineage (GTDB taxonomy): Bacteria > Bacillota > SHA-98 > UBA4971 > UBA4971 > UBA6256. Next base: position 45,264 of record JBLNDE010000041.1, on the reverse strand, counting down.
TTTCGCGTCTCATCGGGGCTCGCGAGATCCTCCTTGGCCAGGACGACGATCTTCGCCCTCTCCCCGACGATCCACGCGATCTCCGGGTTCCTGCTCGTGTCGGGGATCCGCGCGTCCAGGACCTCTACGACCACGTCTATCCCTGCCAGGCTCCGTTTGATAGCCTGCCTGGCTTTGGCCATGTGACCGGGAAACCATGAAAGCATCATTGCCCTACAGTTCCAGCCCCGATGCTCGGCGTTCGAACCAGCCCGATCTCCCCGGGCGGCCACCATGTAACGAACGCCTTCCCGACAATGTTGGACCTCGGGACGAACCCCACGTCAGGATAGCGCGAGTCGTCGCTGTTGTTGCGGTTGTCTCCGAGCACGAAGTAGCGGCCGGGGGGAACGACCTCCGGACCGAAGCTGCCGAACGTGAGATCCATGGTGTAGTCCTCATCCAGGATCTGGCCGTTCAAGATGACATGCCCGTCACGCACCTCAACGATGTCGCCTGGCACTCCGATGATGCGCTTGATGAACTTTCGCTTCGGGTTGGCCGGATATCTGAACACCACCACATCGCCCCTGTGTGGCTCCTCGAAGCGGTACACCAGCTTGTTCACGAGCAGCCTCTCGCGGTTGTGCAGACTGGGCTCCATGCTCGATCCCTCGACCACGAAGGACTGGGCGATGAACGTGATGATGAAAGCCGCGAGCACGATGGCGATGGCGAACGCCTGGACGTACTCAAGGATCTCGGATCTCAGCGCAGCCGAGATTAGGGGCCTTGCCACGGGTGGCGCAGGCTCGAGAGGAGCCGTGCCACGGCACGCCCCGGCCGGGGGCCCGCCCGCCTCAGCCTCGCAGTCGCAACCATATTGCCCTGTGCATTCAGGCCCTCCGGCGCATCGGTCACAAGTCGGCACGTCAACACGCCCCTGGTCGCCTTCAGAAGCCGCCTCGTGCCCCGCAAAGTCGCCGCAGCGGGCATCGCGGGGCTGTATCGCTTCGGCGAACCCACCGGGACAGCCCCCGCCCTCGCCCTCGTGATCTCCATTTCCCTCGACCGGTTCCCCTGGAGCGACCACGCGGGAGCCTTCCGGGGCGTCATCATCGATATGGCCCATCTCGGGGGTCACTTCCTGTCTGCTTCCTTTACCCTGGCAGCCTTCCCGACGCGCTCCCTGAGATAGTACAGCTTTGCGCGCCTTACCTTGCCTTCGCGCACGACCTCGATCTTGCCGACCCTCGGCGAATGCAACGGGAATGTCCGCTCGACCCCTATGCCCGCAGACACCTTGCGCACGGTGAACGTTTCGCGGATCTGTGTTCCCCTGCGGGCGATCACCACGCCCTCGAATACCTGGATCCTCTCTCTGCCGCCCTCGACGACCTTTACATGGACCCTCACGGTGTCGCCCGGTCTAAACGGCGGAATGTCCTCGCGCATCTGCTCGCGCTCTATAGTATCCATGATGTTCATCGTCCGGGATCCTCCCTCCAGAGTGGACGCGCAAGGCGCCTTGCAGCCTGCGTTCATTCGACAACGGTGATTATATCACACGGATTCGGCGACGTTCAACATCGGCCTTCTGCGGCGGCCCTCTCCCGCTCTATCTCCTCGAGCAGCCGCTCGTCCTCCGGGGTAAGGCTCGCCGAACGAATGAGATCCGGGCGCCTCTCGAGGGTTCTCGCGAGCGCCTGTTTTCGCCGCCAGAGCCTCACCTTCTCGTGATCACCTGAGACGAGCACCTCCGGCACGGTCATGCCACGGAACTCACGCGGCCTTGTGTACTGTGGGTAATCCAGCAATCCACTGGTGAACGACTCGGCAGCTACGGAATCCTCATCGAGCACTCCCGGGACAAGCCGCGTCAGCGCATCGATGATGACCATGGCAGGGAGTTCGCCGCCGGTCAACACGTAATCCCCGATGGACATCTCCTCGTGGACCAGCGCCTCCCTGACGCGCTCGTCCACGCCCTCATAATGCCCACATATCAGCACGAGACGTCGCTCCCGCGCCAGCCGCACCGCAGTCTCCTGGGTGAACACCCGCCCCTGCGGGCTCATCAGGATCACCCGGGCGGAACCAGGCCCCTCGCTCATCACACGTTCAATAGCAGCGAAGATGGGCTCGGGTTTCATGACCATCCCGGCTCCTCCGCCGAACGGGTAATCGTCGGTCACCCTGTGCTTGTCCCGGGCGAACTCCCTTATGTCGTGGACGTGGATCTCCACGAGCCCGCGTTCCCTGGCGCGCGCGACGATGCTTTCGGAAAGCGGCCCGGAGAACATCCGGGGGAATATGGTGAGCACATCGATCCTCAACGCAGCCACCTACTCCAGCCCGGGAATGAGCTCGATCGTCATCCGGCCGCGCGCGAGATCTATGCTCTTTACGATCTCACGTACAGCCGGAACCAGGACCGTCCTTCCCGGACGTCTGCCGGGCCCGTTCACCTTGACCTCATAGATGTCGTTGGCGACGCCGCGGACGACACGCGCCACCTTCCCGAGGCGGCGGCCCTCCGTGGTGACCACGTCGAGGCCCTCTATCTCGTAGAAATAGTAGCGCCCGGGCTCGAGCGGCCACGTCTCCGACCTCGGAACCTCAAGGATCGCCCCCCGCAACCTCTCGGCGTCGTCCACGGAGTCTACCCCCGCGAACTTCATGACCACGAAACCCCGGTGCTGTCGTGCGCTTTCCACCTCGAGGACCGCGACGCCATCGCCCGTGCGGGCCCGGAGCCTCAGAGACGGTTTGAACCGGTCCGGGAAATCGGTCAGAGGCAGGGCCCTGACCTCGCCACGGATCCCCTGGGGGGCGGTCACCTCGGCCACCGCAACGAACTCACAGGTCATGTTCGGCTGCACGGTCACACGATCTCCACGGTAGCCTTCTTGCCCTGCCGCGCCCCGACGGATCTCACGAGCATCCTCATGGCCTTCGCAGTCCTGCCGGACCTCCCGATGAGCTTCCCCTTTTCTTCGGGATCGCAGGACACCTCGTACACAGTGTACCCCTCGGCGCCCGAGACGTCCGCCACTTTCACGCCATCCGGATTATCCACGAGGTTCCTGGCGATGAACTCCACAAGTTGCCTCATATGGCTTTCGCCTCACCAGACGCGGCCTGCCCGGCCGTATCGACGCCCGCCCTCGCGAGCAGGGATTTCGCGGAATCCGTCGGAAGAGCCCCCTTCTTCAGCCACTCCGCGGCCTTCTCGCGGTCGACCTCCAGGGTTTCGGGGCTCGTCCTGGGGTTGTAATGGCCAAGGATCTCGATGAACCGCCCGTCCCGAGGGTAGCGGCTGTCGGCGACAACGATCCTGTAAGAAGCCTGCTTCTTTGCCCCCGTCCTCAAGAGTCGTATCCTTACTGCCAAGTTGTGTCACCTCCCGTCGCCGGGTTTCCCCGACCCGTCTATTTGACAAACGGGAATGCGCCTTTTCGCATAGCGCGATGGGCAGCTTTCTCGGCGCCCCCGAATTGCCGAAGCATATCTCTCACCTGATCGAACTGGCGCAGGACGCTGTTTACGTCCTGAATGCGCGTGCCACTCCCTCGGGCAATCCTCTTCCGCCGGCTGCCGTCGATGATCGCCGGGTTCCTTCTCTCCTCAGGTGTCATGGAGCATACTATCGCCTCGACGCGCTTGAGCTGGCCCTCATCGACCTTGAAGTCGGAGGCCCCCCGCATGCGCCCAATGCCGGGAATCATGGACAGTATCTCATCGAGAGGACCGATCTTTCTCATCTGGCGGAGCTGGTCCGCAAAATCTTCCAGAGTGAACTCGTTGGTCCTGATCTTCTCGGCGAGCTTGCGGGCCTTTGTCTCGTCGTACGCCGCCTCTGCCTTCTCAATGAGGCTGAGGACGTCCCCCATGCCGAGGATGCGCGATGCCATCCTGTCGGGATAAAACGGCTCAAGGGACTCAACCTTCTCGCCGACCCCCACGAACTTCACGGGCTTGCCCGTCACGGCCTTCGTCGAAAGCGCCGCGCCGCCGCGGGCGTCGCCATCGAGTTTGGTCAGCACGATGCCCGTCAGCCCCAGCCGCTCATTGAACGCGGCTGCGACGTTCACGGCGTCCTGGCCCGTCATGGCGTCCACCACCAGCAGCACCTCGGACGGGCTCGTCTCAGCCTTCATCCGCGCAAGCTCATCCATGAGTTCGTCGTCTATATGGAGCCGTCCGGCGGTGTCGATGATCACCACGTCGCGGCCGATGGACGACGCCCGGGCCATCCCTTGCCCTGCAACGCTGACCGCGTCGTCGCCCTCGCGCGTCGCGACCACATCGACCCCGACCTTCTCGCCCAGCACCTGAAGCTGGCGGATGGCGGCAGGGCGCCTGGTGTCGGCAGCGACCAGAATCGGGTGCTTGCCCTGCCTCTTGAGGACGTTCGCGAGCTTGGCTGCGGTGGTGGTCTTGCCGGATCCCTGAAGGCCCACGAGCATTATGACGGTCGGAGGCCTCGGGCTGAACTGAATCTTGCTCTCGCGGCCTCCCATGAGCTCGGTGAGCTCGGAGTTGACTATCTTTATGACCTGCTGGCCAGGGGTGAGGCTTGCGGTTACCTCCTGGCCGCACGCCCGCTCGCGCACCTTTGCGATGAAGTCGCGGACGACCTTGAAGTTCACGTCTGCCTCGAGAAGGGCTATGCGCACCTCGCGCAGGGCCTCGTCCACATCACGCTCGCTGAGCTTGCCTTTGCTGCGCAGCCTGCGGAACGTCTCCTGCAGCCGCGCCGTCAGGTTTTCGAACGTGGACCCCACCTCCTCTCGACTCACGCAAGTAGTATACACTGCGCCACTGTTGGAGTCAATCGAGAACGCGCCGGGCCCCGGGCAAAGAGCGCGTCGGCGAACTCTACAGGGTCGAAGTCGCGCAGGTCCTCCACTCCTTCTCCGATGCCGACGAGCTTAACAGGGACGCCAAGCTCCTCCCGGATCGCCAGCACGACCCCGCCTTTCGCCGTGCCGTCCAGCTTGGTCAGGGCTATCCCCGTGACATCCACCGCGTCCCTGAAGGTCCGCGCCTGGGCGATGGCGTTCTGCCCACTGGTTGCATCGAGCACGAGGAGCACCTCGTGGGGAGCGCCGGGGATCTCCCTCTCGACCACCCTGCGGACCTTCTTCAGCTCCTCCATGAGGTTCACCCGTGTATGCAGGCGCCCCGCGGTGTCGAGGATGACGTAGTCCGCCCTGCGCGCTTTCGCAGCCTGGCAGGCATCATAGGCCACGGCTCCCGGGTCGCCCCCCTCCTCGTGCCGGATGACATCGGCGCCCGCCCTCTCACCCCATATCTCCAGTTGCTCGATGGCGGCCGCTCTGAACGTATCTGACGCGCCGAGGATCACCTTCGACCCTTCCGCGCGGAACCTGTGACCCAGCTTGCCCACGGTCGTGGTCTTGCCGGTGCCGTTCACTCCGACCACCATGACGACGGTGGTGCCCGACGACGCCTTCGCAAGGGGCTCCCGCGGCCCCAGCACGTCCAGGACCTCCTCCTTGAGGTGCTTCATCAGATCCTTCTCGCCGCCGCCCTGTCTCACCTCGGCAGCCCTCGCCTCGAGCCCCCGCAGAAGCCTTTCGGTGGCCTTCACCCCCACGTCCGCCTGGAGAAGGATGGCCTCGAGCTCCTCAAAGAACTCCTCGTCCAGGACGGGCCTGCGGCCGAAGAGCGCCTCGACCTTCCCCACGAGCCCGTCCCTCGTGCGGGCGAGCCGTTCGCTCAGGCGGGCGAGCACTCCGCGGGCCTCCCCCGCATCCGTGACCCTCCCGTCGGCGTCGGTAGACGGGGCACCGGCCTCAGAAGGCGGCCGCGGCCTCGTGTCGTCCTTCACCTCGTCCCTCGTGAACAGCCTCTTTACGAACCGTCCCACTCCACCACCTGGTGCGCCCATGTCCTCGCGCTCACACCCTTCCGTACCTTCAAAGGGGCGGCGGCCGAAAGCCCCCGCGCCCCCGATATGATCCCCGGCCACGGGCTCCCCTATCCCGCGTGGCGGAACCGCCGCGGGCAGTACATCATTCACGCCGTCTCCTGTTGCCTCATCCCTGCATCTTCTATCCTTATGGAGATCAGCTTCGATATGCCTGACTCCTCCATCGTAACCCCGTAGAGGGCATCCGCCGCCTCCATCGTACCCTTCCTGTGAGTCACCACGATGAACTGGCTTCCGGATGCGGCGTCCCTCAAGATCTCAGTGAACCTGGCCACGTTGGCCTCGTCTAGCGCCGCGTCGACCTCGTCCAGCACGCAGAACGGGCTCGGTCGCACCTCGAGGAGGGCAAACACGAGGGCGGCGGCGGAAAGCGCCCTCTCCCCGGCTGAAAGCAGGCTCAGGCTCTGAAGCCTCTTGCCCGGCGGCTCGGCCACGATCTCGATCCCCGACGCGGGTGAGCCCTCGTCGGTCACCACGAGCTCAGCCCTGCCGCCCCCGAAAAGGCGCGCAAACGTCCTCCCGAACGCGGTCCTTATGGTGCCGAGCGTTTCCTTGAAACGCCTCTCGCTCTCACGGTCTGAGCGCTCGATGATCCCTCCGAGGAACGCCCTGGCCTTCACGACGTCGTCCAGGCCGGACGAAAGCTCTCCGCGGCGCGCCCTGAGCCCCTCGTAGACATCGACGACCCCGGGGTCGACCGGACCAAGGGCCTCAATCTGCAGCCTGAGCGACCTGGCTCTCGCCCGGGCCTCGTCCGCGTCGGTTATCCCGAACGCGCGTGCCCTGGCCTCATCAAGTGTCAGATGGTACACGCGCTCCAGCTCAGCACTGATCCTGTCAGCTTTCTCGGCGAGCCCGGCTTCCTCGATGGTCAGCGAGGCTTTCGCCCTTTGGAGGTCCTCAAGCTCGCCCTGGCACAGCCGCAACCTCGACTCCTTCTGGGCCACTCGCCGAACGAGGTCACGCCTGGCCTCCCTGGCCGAAGCAAGGGCCTCATCCACTCCCGCTCTCTCGCGTGAAAGCGACTCCACCTGCGCCGCAGCCGAAGCCACGTCGTCGTTCGCCGACAGGTGTGTGCCTGCGACGTGCGAAAGCTCAGCCTCCCGCGCCTCGATCTCGAGGGCGAGATCCCGCATCCGCGCGTCCAGCGCCTGTATCTCCCCGCGCAACCCCGCGGCCTCCTGGGTGAAGGCAGCCATCTTCACCCGGAGGTCTGTCACGGCCCGTCCGATCTCCTGTCGCTTGCGCGCGATCTCCTCGAGATCCTGGGCAATCCTTGCCTGCGACCGGGCAAGCTCCCTGCCGGCCTCCTCGAGCCGGGCACGCCTGGTCTCGAGTTGCCTCTTGAGATCCTCGCGGGAGCCGTCGCTCTTCGCCGACGAGTCGATATCATCCTGCAGCGCCTTTACCCTGGAACGCGCTTTCTCGATATCCCGCAGCGCCTGGAGATGTGCTGCCTCGGCCCGGGCGGCGTCCAGCTCGAGAGCCTGTTTCCTGGCCCGCGCATCCTCAAGGGACCTCTCCATATTCGTGACTTCATCCTGCGCCGCCGCCGCTGCAACTGCGACGCTACCCTCCGCCTCGCCCAGCCTCGAGAGGCTCTCCTCGAGATCCGCAAGGCGCCGTTTCAACGCAAGCGGAGTCTCTCGCTGCCTCGCCCGCCGGCTGCCACCCGAGATCGCCCCGCCCGGCAGCGCAAGATCGCCGTCGAGGGTCACCACCCTGAGGCGCGTGCCGGTGGCACGTGCCACCCGTACCGCAACGTCGAGGTCCTTCACGACAACAGTGCGCCCCAGGAGATGCTCCACGGCCCTCTGCACCCGCTCTTCGCACGACACGAGCGCTGACGCCCTGCCGACCACTCCCCCCAGCGAGAGCGCGGCCTCTTCCGCCCGTGCAAGCTCGCCCGGCCTGACGAGATCGAGCGGGAGGAAGGTGGCCCTCCCCAGGTTCCGCTCTTTGAGATAACGCACTGCCGCTCTGGCGTGGACGTCTCCCTCCACTATGATATCCGAGAGGGCCTGTCCGAGGGCAGACTCGATCGCAACCTCGTACTCCTGGGGAACGCTGATGCAATCGGCAACCGTCCCAACCACCCCTGCAAGCTCGCCCCGCCCCGCACCAGCGAGCACGGCACGGGCGCCATGGGGATACCACTCGCCTTCGGAGGCAAGCCTCCTCAGCGTGTTCATCTCGAGCGACTCCTCGCGCGCCTTCGCCTGGAGCGCCTGTCTCCTCGCCACGAGATCTCTGAGGTTCTGCCGTGCGGCGCTGATGCTGCGCTCGAGGTCCGCCATCTCCCGGGAGGCGGCGCGGATCCCTGCTGCGATCTGCTCTCGCCTTGCGGCCTCCCGGGTCGCGAGGCTCTCAGCCTCTGAGATCTCCGCCAGCGCGGCATCTACCTCCCTCTTCTCTCGCTCCAGGTGTCTTGCCTGTGTGGCCTCCTCCAGCGCCACCCTGGCCAGCTCGTTCCTGGCGTCCGCCACGGAAGACAGGACCTCTATGATATCGGCCTTGACTTTCCCGGCAGCCTCCTCGCTCGCCCTCTGCCGCTCGGCAAGGATTGCTTCCTCGGACTCGAGCGATTCCAGCTCGAGCGCAGCGGCATCGAGCCAGGACGAGATCTCGGCGAGCCTGGCGGTCTTCGCGACGCTCTCGCTCGTGCATCCCGCCAGGCGCTCCCTGTCCTTTTCCACGGCCTCGGTGAGAGCCTGCGCCTGGGCTACTTGCATCTCCGCGCGCTCTCTTGCGAGCGAGATCCTGCCCTCGGCCTTCTCGATCTCCGCTGCAAGCCAGGCGGACCGCTCCTGCAGGCGGTCACGCTCGTCTTCTATCGAAGCGAGCGCCTCTCTATCCCTGGCGATCTCATCCACAAGGGACTCCCTGACCCCGGCCTCGTCCCCCAGCTTCCCGTCGATCTCCGAGAGCGCCTGCGTGAGCGCCGATCGCCTTTCCCCGAGAGCGTCCAGTTCGCCCAGCGCGAGGCTCACCTCGAGCCTCGCCAGCTCCTCGCTGCATTCACGGAACCTGCGCGCCTCGTCGGCCTTCGCGGCCAGCGGCTCCATCTGCCTCGATAGCTCCCCCAGCACATCACGCACGCGGATCGCACAGGAATCAGCGGCCGCAAGCCGCCTTTCGGCCTCGGCCCTGCGCGCCTTGTACCTGTGTATCCCCGCAGCCTCCTCGAAAAACGCCCTGCGTTCGTCGGAGCCCGCCCCGAGGATGGCGTCTATCTTGCCCTGCTCTATGACGGAATAGCCCTCCTTGCCCGCGCCGGTATCCATGAAGAGGGCCTGGATGTCTCTCAGGCGACAGGGAGTGCCGCAGATAGAGAACTCGCTCTCGCCGGAGCGGTAGACGCGCCTGGTCACGGCGACCTCCACGAAGTCCACGGGAAGCTCGCCGTCCGCGTTGTCGAAAACCAGTGTGACCTCGGCAAATCCCAGGGGCTTCCTCGCGCCTGATCCGGCGAAGATGACGTCTTCCATGCAGGTTCCCCGGAGGATCCGCGCGCTTTGCTCGCCAAGAACCCACCTGATGGCATCAGCGAGGTTGCTCTTGCCGCTTCCGTTCGGGCCCACGATGGCGGTCACACCTGGTGAGAACTCGAGCTCCGATTTATCTGCAAAGGATTTGAACCCGTAAAGCTCCATCCGTTTGAGGTACAAGCTTGAATCCTCCTCACGGCGCGGCCTTCGCCTTGCCGCGCCGCCCTAGGTCAGGCCGGAGCCACTTCCGTAAGGCTTGCCAGTGCTTCACCGACGGTGCGTCAACATCCGGGCGCTTGTCTGCAAGCCGAATCCGGCCGACCCGCCCCTCTTGGAACGCCGTCCCACGGGTGCAACGCCGGCGTCCGGATACGATGCGCCGACCCGAGTCGACACAGATCGCCCCAAGTGGCACTGGTATTGTATCACAGCGCCAGCGAAAAGAGAATCATCCAGCGCAGGGAGAAGGCACCGTCTAGAGGCTGACGCGGACCTCCATGCAGAGGTCGCGCCGCTTACGCGCCTTCTCGGGGATCTCGGGATGGACGAGGGAGCCATATGTGTGGAGGAGGCGCCGCAGCTTGGCCTTCACGCGGGTACGCGCGTTGTCCACCGACTTCGAGTCGAGTCCCATGGCCTTGCTGATCTCACTGGTGGAATAACCCCGGAGCAGGAGGGCGGTCACGGTGTACTCGAGCATCGAGAGGTGGCTGCGCAGGACCTGTTCCACGCGCGTACTTGCCCACTCGTTCTCCACAACGGCCTCGGGGTCGATGTAGTCGCCTGCCAGGACGTCCAGGACCATCCTGGTCTCCTCCCTGTCCACGTACGAGTAGAGCGATATTGCCTGATTCAGGGCTTTCTGCTTGCTGCTGGTCTGCCGCCGCAGGCTGTTGTAGATCTTCCTGATGATACACAGGTACGCGAAGGAGCTGAACTTCACGCCGGGCTTTCCGGGGTCGTACTGGCGGATGGCATCCAGGAGGCCGACAAGGCCGTCCTGCATGAGATCCTCGAAGTCCGAGGCTGCAAGGCCCGGCGCGGTGGCCCGCACTATGTGTCGCACCATCGGGACGTACTTCCGTATGAGGTCGTCTCGCGCAGCCTCCTGGCCAGACCTTGTCCGTTGCAGCAACTCCAGGTCAAGCTCCTGGTTGGTCTCGGACATGTCCTATCCCCCTCGGCAGGCCTTCTTGGCACCCGCTAAATATATACTGCCTGCCGGGAAGGAATATGTTCTTTCGATGGGACATGGCCTACTTCTCAAGTGGGCAAGTTCATCGCGGGCCTGCCTGTCGACGGAGAAGAGGTAACCGCCAGGCTCCCCGTAACGCAATGAAACAGCCCACCTTCACGGCCGGGCCGCGAGCGCGGGCTGCGTGGCATCCATGATCCCTCATAAGATAAGCGGGCATGATTTCCCAGAAGGTACCTCGCGCACCAGCATCACCTGGGCTCGACGATGAACTTTATGGCGGTCCTCTCCTCCCCGTCAATCTGGATCTCCGCGAAAGCTGGGATGGTCACAAGGTCGATTCCGTTGGGCGCAACGAATCCTCGCGTGATGGCGATTGCCTTGACAGCCTGGTTAACAGCTCCTGCCCCAACCGCCTGAACTTCCGCGGACCCCCTTTCTCTGAGCACCGCGGCAAGGGCGCCTGCCACCGACTTGGGCTTTGATTGCGCTGATACCTTTAGTACCTCCACGCCTTCTACCTCCCATTCCCAGGTTTTGGACCATGCGCTTCTTGCCATATCTATATTCAACGCCCTACCAGAAGATCCTTCGTTAGGCGCAATTTCTCGTTATTTCGGTATTATTGGTCGGACGCGCGGTCTTTTTGCCTCGTACAACTGGGGCATGAAAGGCGGCGGCTCACCCTTCGCCTCCCTGATCACCTCGCTCTTCCACACCAGCAGCCTGCGGTTGATCGCGTCCATGGTGGCGCGCGCCACGGCATCCGTCTCGTAGCTCCGCACCGGTGCGGTGCCCACCAGACGCTCCTCGCCCTGCATCCCGATTGCACTCACGGAGACCAGGACGACATCCTGGTCGAGCATCTTGATGAGGCGTACCTCCCCTGCCGACAGCATGCTTCGCGTACGAAGGAACGCCTCCACGGCGGCGACGGTCGCCTGTGCCACCACCTGGTACTGGCCGTATTTCGTGGCGGGACCCACTGCGGTTCCCGTGTACACCCTGCCCTGGAGGCCGAGTTCCACGATGGAGTCAGCCGTATGCTTGCCCAGGTTGAGGTACACGCGCTCGATCTTGAGCCTGCGCCCAATGAGCGCCTCCAGCTCCATCTGGGGCATGTCCTTGAACACGCAGACCCCGATGCGCCTGTGGTCTATCTTGAGGCCCCACTTCGCGTAGAGCACGGTCTCGATGTCGCGCACGAGTTCCTGGGGCGAGCGCAGCTCGATGGACGTGCAGTGAACCTCGGTGATCATGCGCTTGCCGTCCACGATGATCTTCACTGCGTTCAGGCCGGGGATCTGGGAGAGCACCTCGTTGACGTCGTCGATGTCCACATCCTCGGGAACAATGTCGTTGTACGGGATCTTGCGCCATTCGGGCCCCAGCTCATGCCAGGCCAGTCGGCGGCGCGGGATCCGGCTTTCCCTCGTCTCGCCCTGGGTCTTCGCCACAGACTTCCCCTCCCTGGACACATGCGCTTCCGGCCGCCGGCAGAACGCCGATACGCGCGAGCGCGTCGGCTGCCGCGGCCTGCTCCGCCGTTTTCTTCGTCTTCCCACGCCCGAGGCCCATGGATCCGTCCTCCGACTGCACCACCACAGTGAAGGTCTTGTCGTGATCCGGACCCTCCTCGCCCACGACCCGGTACTCGGGAATAGATTTCTCCCTTTTCTGAAAGAATTCCTGCAGGATGGCTTTGTAATTTCGCACGGCCTGTCCATCCCTGCCGGCGCCCATTCCCGAGCCCGGCGCAAGCTCCCGCACTGCGAGCTGTCTGGCGGCATCGAGGCCATGATCCAGGAAAACCGCACCCAGGATGGCCTCGAATGCGTCGGCCAGCACCGAAGGCAGGCTGCGCCCGCCTGTGACCTCCAGGCTGTGGCCCAGGCGCAGAAACGCGCCGATGCCAAGCCGCCTTGCCGCCTCCGCGAGGGCCGCCTCGCTGACGGACCGCCCGAGCATTCCCGAAAGCTCTCCCTCCGGGGCCTCCGGGTGAGTTGTGTAAAGGTGCCACGCAGTCACCAGCTTGAGCACGGCGTCGCCCAGGAACTCCAGACGCTCGTTCCCGGCAAGGGGCCCGCCACCCACGAACGAGCTGTGGGTCACCGCCTCGGCAAGAAGCCGCTGGTCCTTGAACCGGACACCGAGGATCCCCTCGAGTCGCCCGACATCGGCGTACCCCTGCTCTGCGTCGCCGGGGGTACCCCCGTTCCCGGCCTTGCAGCCAGCCTCCAGTTCATCCATGACGATATGCCCCTCCCGGCGCAGAGAGGGGAGGCCAGAGCGTCCCCAGCCTCCCCCGTCTCATGCTTCATGTCGTTGTCCCGACGAATATGCTCTGATCCGTCCTTTGTCTCTGGGGCGGATTCCACCCGCACACTCTCCTGGCTGTCCCCGCGCAGCAGGGCGGCGGCGACCGGCCACGGTGTGCCATCGCAGAGAGCGGAGCGAACTTCGCCCATCCGCCCTAGCGCTCGTATCTCTTCAGAACGACCACACCGTTGTGTCCACCGAACCCGAACGAGTTGGACATCGCCACGTCCACCTGGGCCCTGCGCGCCACGTTGGGCACGTAATCGAGGTCGCAGTCGGGGTCCGGCTCCTCATAGTTGATGGTCGCAGGGACGATGCCGGTGGTGATGGCGAATACGCACGCGGCCGCCCCCACCCCGCCAGCTGCGCCGAGCAGGTGCCCTGTCATGGACTTGGTCGAGCTTATCGCCACCTTCGTCGCCCCGGGCCCGAACAGGTTCTTGATAGCAAGGGTCTCGCACCTGTCGTTGAGGGGTGTCGAGGTACCGTGGGCGTTGATGTAATCCACGTCGGCAGGAGAAAGACCTGCGTCCAGGAGCGCCCTCTGCATCGCAAGGAGTGCGCCCTCGCCCCCGGGGTCCGGCTCAACGATATGGTACGCGTCGTCGCTCGCACCGTATCCCGCGACCTCGGCGCATGGAAGCGCACCACGCCTTCTCGCATGCTCCAGGCTTTCGAGGACCAGCACCACGCTGCCCTCCCCCATCACAAAGCCGTCACGACCCCTGTCAAACGGCCGGCACGCCTTCTCCGGCTCGTCGTTCCTGCGAGACATCGCCCGAAGCGAGCAGAACCCCGCGAACCCGGCAGGTGTAATGCCGGCCTCCGCGCCGCCGGCCAACATTACGTCGGCATCGCCCCTCTGGATGGTCCGGAAGGCTTCCCCGATGGCGTGAGTCGCGGCGGCGCATGCGGTCGTCACCGTGAGGTTCGGTCCCCTGGCGCCCGTGAGGATGGCCACCTGGCCCGAGGCCATGTTCGGGATCATCATCGGGATGAAGAACGGGCTAACCCGGCGCGGCCCTTCGGAGTGCAGCACCCCCACCTGTTCCTCGAGAGTCTCCAGGCCCCCGATGCCACACCCCATCACAACCCCGACGCGATCTCGGTTGGTCGTGTCCACCGTAAGCCCGGCATCCCCAAGGGCCATCCGCGCGGCCGCCACCGCGAACTGCGCGAATCTGGCCAGCCGGTGAGCCTCGCGCTCCGTCATGAAGTCCGTGGCGACGAAGTCGCGCACCTCCCCGGCCATCTGCGTCCTGAAAGACGACGGATCGAACCTGGTGACACGGCCTATGCCGTTCCTTGAAGTCCGGAGCCCCTCGAAAAAGGCGTCTTTGCCCACTCCGACAGGGGTGACGGCGCCAAGACCGGTCACCACCACTCGCGGTTTCATTCCCTCACCCCACACGGGACGCCGCGCCCGTCCTCCCCGCGAACACGCGCAGGCGCGGTCGCCGATTTCACTCCTGGTCAGAGACCTTCTCGAGGATGAACTCGACGATGTCCTGAACCGTCGTGTCCTCGGCGATCTCCACGTCAAGCGTCCCGAGATCGAACTCGCGGTCCAGCTCGTCGCCGATGCTCATCCTGGTGGCAGAGTCGGCGTAAAGGTCGTTCATCGTGGCGTCCCACGCCACCAGCGACTCGTCCACCTTCGCCTCTCTCACGATGATCTTCTTGACCTTCTCGAAGATTTCCTCCGCCCTCGGCTCCATCTCACCCATTTCCGTTCACCTCCCCTGACACAATCCTTTGAGCGGCGACCGGCCGCCCGCTACATCGCCAGGCCCCCGTCGACGCACAGGACCTGGCCGGTTATGTAGCCTGCCTCATCAGACGCCAGGAAGACGCACGCGGCAGCCACTTCATCCGCCGTGCCGAGACGTCCCAGAGGTACGCCTGCGAGCAACTTCGCCTTCACGTCTTCCTTCAGCGACGTAGTCATGCCGGCGTCGACGAGCCCTGGTGCGATGGCGTTCACGGTGATGCCGCGCATCGCAAGTTCCCGGGCCGCGGCCCTGGTCAGGCCTATCACGCCCGCCTTGGCCGCTGAGTAGTTGGCCTGGCCAGCGTTACCCATGACGCCGGCCACGGAAGAGATGTTTATTATCCTGCCCTGCCGCCGGCGGAACATCCTCCTGCCCACGGCCCGAGTGAAATTGAAGACCCCTCCGAGGTTCACCCGGAGGACGTCGTCCCACTCCGCGTCTGTCATACGGATGAGAAAGTTGTCCCGGCGTATCCCGGCGTTATTCACGAGGATGTCAATGCAGGAAAAGCGCTCGCATATGCGCTCGCAGGCATCCTCCACGTCCCGGGACGACGTGACGTCACAAGCGAGAGCCATGGCCTGCCTGCCCATCCCTTCGATCCTGCGGGCCATCTCCTCGGCCGCGGCCAGGTTACGGCCAGCCACCACCGCCATGTCAGCACCTTCTCGAGCAAGCGCCTCCGCGCATGCCTGCCCTATCCCGCCGGATGCCCCGGTCACAACGGCGACCTTGCCCGCCAGCCTCATATTACAGGACCCCCTCGACGAATTCAAGCGTATCTTCCAGAGGCGCCGAGGCCTCAGCTGCGACTACCGCCGCCTCGGGCACAATCCGCCTGACAAGGCCGGCGAGTGCCTTGCCGGGGCCGACCTCCACGAACACCCTGGCCCCAGCCTGCCACATGAACCTCACCGACTCCTCCCACAATACAGGTGAGCACATCTGCCGCGCAAGCAGGGCCCGCACCTCGGGCGCGCTCCGGGCAGCCCGACCGGTCACGTTGCACACACAGGGTACGGTGGGGTCCAGCATCTCCACCTTCGCAAGCTCGGCCTCGAAGGCGACCGCAGCCGGCGCCATCATCCTCGAATGAAACGGCCCGGTGACCTTGAGGGGAATCACGCGGCGCGCGCCCGCCTCGCTGCATAGTTCCCCGGCTTTGACGACAGCAGCGGCCTCGCCGGAGACCACTATCTGATCCGGCGCGTTGAAGTTGGCAGGCTCGACTTCCCCTGCACCCGCTTCACAGGCAGCCCTGCAGCACCGCTCCACCGTGCCGCGCCCGAGCCCGATGACGGCAGCCATAGTTCCCACCCCGGGCGGCACGGCCCTCTGCATCAGGTCGCCGCGCGCTCTCACCAGGCGAAGCGCCTCCGCGAACCCCAGGGAACCTGCAGCCACGAGAGCCGAGTACTCTCCCAGGCTGTGCCCGGCGACTATGCCTGGCCGGACTCCCAGGGCTCTCAGCACCTCGAACACGGCCACGCTCGTCGCGAGCACCGCGGGCTGGGTGTTCCGGGTAAGGGCCAGGTCGTCAGGCGACCCTTGAAAACACATCTCTGATACGGAAAACCCGAGGACCCTGTCGGCCTCGTCGAAGACCCGCCTCGCCTCCGGGTATCGCGAAGCC
Source organism: Bacillota bacterium (assembly GCA_050261335.1). GTDB lineage: Bacteria > Bacillota > SHA-98 > UBA4971 > UBA4971 > UBA6256. Next base: position 28,919 of record JBLNDE010000041.1, on the reverse strand, counting down.
AGATCCCGACCCATGCCGGCATATTGGGACCCCTGCCCCGGGAACACGAAGGCCACCTTATGCATGAAACTCATCCTTGCACCAGCGCAGTATGGCGGCGCCCCACGTGAGACCGGCCCCGAACCCGACAAGGAGCACACGGTCGCCCGCCTTCAGCTTCCCGGCCCTGGAAGCTTCATCGAGCGCGATCGGAATGGACGCGGCCGAGGTGTTCCCGAACCTCGCCACGTTCGAATACACTTTCTCAGGGGATCCGAGCCGCTCGGCCGCGAGCTCGATGAGCCTCTGGTTGGCCTGATGAGGGACGACGACGTCGATGTCGCCCTCCGCGAGCCCCGCTCTCTCGAGAACCTGTCGTGTCGCCTCCACCATGATCCTCACCGCGAACCTGTATACCTGGTTCCCCTGCATGTGGATGTAATGCATGCCCTGGTCCACCGTGTCATGGGATGCCGGGTGGGCCGACCCGCCAGCCGGCAGGGTGAGCACCTCACCCCGGGCCCCGTCCGCTCCGAGGACGAACGCAAGGAGTCCGTCGCTGCGTTCGAGCGGCCTCACGAGCGCTGCTCCGGCTCCGTCCCCGAAGAGCACACAGGTATTGCGGTCACGCCAGTTCGTTATCCGGGACAGGGTCTCGGCACCGATGACGAGGACGTTGCTGTACCTGCCCGCTGCCACCAGGTCATGCGCCAACGAAAGCGCGTACACGAACCCTGTGCAACCCGCTCCGATATCGAAAGCAGCCGCATTCGTCGCCCCGATCTTCGCCTGCACCACGCACGCGCACGATGGAAACGGCATGTCCGGCGTCACCGTCGCCACTATGATGAGGTCAACCTCCCCGGCGCTCACCCCGGCATCGTCCAGGGCGGCTGCTGCGGCCTGCGCCGCCAGGTCCGAGGTCACCTCTCCGTTCCGCGCGATCCGTCTCTCCCTGATCCCGGTGCGCTCCACTATCCATTCATCGCTCGTGTCCACCATCTTCTCCAGGTCGAAGTTGGTGAGCACGCGTTCAGGCACGCAAGCGCCCGTCCCCGCGATGCCGGCTCCCCGCAGGGCCTGCACACTAGATTGCACTATCGTTTCCTCCCTTGTGCGCTCCGGCTCCGATCGCCGCTGCAATGGCATCCGCGATTCCAGCCTCGCACGCCGCCTTCGCAGTGCGTATCGCGTTCTTGATGGCCTTCGCCCCGGATCGACCGTGCGCTATGACCGTCACGCCGTTCACTCCGAGAAGCGGGGCACCTCCATACTCCGAGTAATCCATCCGCCTGGCGAGCGCCTTCAGCGCTGGGCGCGCAAGAAGGGCTCCTATCTTGTAAACGGGGCTCCTGCTTATGGACTCCTTCAGCATGGACACGATGGCCTCGCCAACGCCCTCGGCCAGCTTCAACACGATGTTGCCCGTGAACCCGTCTGTCACGACGACGTCGGCCCTGCCAAACGGGATGTCCTTCGCCTCGATGTTGCCGATGAAATTCAGACCTGATTTCCGAAGGAGTTCGTGGGACGCGATCACGAGCTCCGTACCCTTGGTCTCCTCTTCGCCGTTGCTGAGGAGCCCAATTGCGGGCTCGGGCCTTGCCATGACGCTTCTCGCGTACGCCGCCCCCATCTGGGCGAAGCTCAGAACGTGATGCGGCCTGCACTCGGAGTTGGCGCCTCCGTCGATGAGGAGGCAGTATCCGGTCGTGGTTGGGAATACCGTGGCTATGGCCGGCCTGTCCACGCCTCCTATGCGCTTCTGCCTCATGATGGCGGCGATCATGGCGGCACCCGTGTTGCCTGCCGACACCATCGCTTCCGCCTCACCCTTCGCCACCAGCTCCGATGCGACCAGCACGGATGCGTCGCGCATTCTGCGCAGGGCGTCCACCGGATGATGCTCGTCCATGGGCACCACGCTGCCGGAGTGGACCACCGATATCGTGGGCCGCCCTTCGCTGCCCAGCGCGGCAAGCCTCTCCTCGATCCTCTCCCTGTCGCCCACAAGCACTATCTCGACGCCAAGCTCCTTCGCTGCCAGCACGGCGCCGCCGACGATCTCCCCTGGGGCGCGGTCTCCTCCCATGGCATCAAGGGCGATCCTCACCATCCACGCTTCCTCCTTCGACCCTGGCCTCCCTGGGCGAGGGGTCCACGGCAAACACCACGAATTCGCCCCTGAATACGTCCTCGCCCGCAACCTGCGAGACCACGTCCACGTGATATCTCCTGCCCGCCCGCTCCGTCACCCTGGCCCTCGCCACGAGTCTCGCGCCCGCACGCACGGGGCGGAGAAACCTTATGGACGCCGTGCCTGTGAGCGCCACCTCGGCATCGACCAGCGCAACGGCGAGGGAGTTGGCCTGGGCAAAGATGTGGTGTCCCCTGACGATGCCGGTGCGCCTGAAGGCCATGTCGGCGGTGGTCTCGAGGACAGAGACGCCTTCTTCCCGGAGGGACAGGTGCGTGAGTTCCCCTATGACTTCGCCGGTCATCACCGACCGCACGTTCTTCGTGGCCTCTTCAGCCACTCTCCGGGTGCGCTCGCGCGCTTCGGGGATCCCGAGCTCGAGCCTGTCGAGGCGGATGGTCTGAACGCTGACGCCCAGCGCCTCTGCAAGCTCCCTGTCGGTGATGAACGGGTCTCCCTCGAGGAGTCCTCTGAGCCGCCGGTGGCGCTCAGGCTTGCCTGGTCTTGCGCCCAACTTGAGCTATCTCTCCCCGCTCCTCTTTAGGACCACCTATTAGCATCTGCTGCTAATCCAGTATACAATGGCCCGTGGGACGTTTGCAAGCCCGAAATGCGAAGCAGCCAAGCAGCGAAGCGGCGAAGCGGCGCGACCTGTAAACGACGAAACCCCTGGAGGCACGCCCATCAACGCCCAAGGCGGAACATGGGACAGGCCTTCCAGGGGATCTCGGCCGAACTTCGCGGCTTCGCGCCTTCTCAGCTTGCGATTGAGCCCGCAGGGGAGCCTACGCTTCCTTCTTCTTTTTCTTCTCTTCCTCGACGGCCACGACCTCGCGCCCGTCGTAGTATCCACACGCAGGGCACACCCGGTGCGGCATCTTCGTCGCGTGGCACTTGGGGCACCTTGCGAGCGCCGGGGTCTCGATCTTCCACGTGGCCCGGCGCTTCCTCGTCCTCGACTTGCCGAATCTACCTTTGGGGTTGGCCATTTCCGCTCCACTCCTGTTACGAATGGTTAATCCTTGCTGTCCGCTTTCCCGTTCTCACGGAAACCGATGTCAAGAAGAGCCGCAAGACGCATATCACCCGGTGCGGCGGGGCAATCGCACAGCCCCTCGTTGAGGTTCCTGCCGCAGGAAGGGCACAACCCCCTGCACTCCTCGCTGCACACAAGCTTCATGGGAATGGCCAGCGAGAGGCTCTCCCTCACCTCAGGCCCGATATCGATGAAATCGCCGTGATACTCGCGCCCATCCTGCCCGGTGTGGTCACCGCCCGCGGTCTGCCACGGACGCCCGTCGTTTCGCCCGTTCCTGTATTGCTGCTCGAATTCGGACTCAACGCCGAGGTCGAACGGGGCAAGGCACCGATCGCACGTGGCCCTGAGAGACGCCGTCGCCCTTCCCTGGACGAGCATGGCGCCGTGGCCCGTGTTCGTGACCCTCGCCCGCACCCTGACAGGACCCGAGGCCACAAGCTCTCTCCCGGCGGCCCCCAGGCTCCCGACGCTCACGCACAGCTCCACCTCGACGCTGGCGCCCTTGGTGTCCTTGATGGTCGAGATATCGATCCGCACGGCGAGCACGCTCCCGCACAACAAGTCAAATTATAAGCCAGGGCATCCCTGGCGTCAAGAAAAACCGAATATGCTGGGCCTGCCGTCAGTCGCTTGCGGCCGCCTCGCGGACGCACGCCTGGTGATCAGGGTCCATCTTGCCGGAGCCGTGCAGTCTGCTGCCGGCGAAGTGAATGCAGAAGTGACCCGGGAAGCCGTTGTCCCGCAGCGACTCGGCGCCATGGGGCATCCCGTTCATGGAGGCCGCGATTCGCCTCCCCGCCACCTCCACTATGATCGGCCGCCGCTCCCAGCTCCACCGGCCTCTGTAGATCCTCTTCATGATCGCCGTATCATCCGTGCTGACGGGCTCAGCATCGACGTGGAAATGACCTCCCCGTCGCTTCACGCGGAACGCGAGACCGGTACGGACATCCACCACGGTGGCGTACGATCTGAAGATGGACTTCACCCCATCCCAGTGGAGGACCTCCACGGAGGCGCGTCCACCTCTCGACGGAGCGCCCCCGGCCCCCGGGATCCGCACCTCCTGCCCGACCCTGACCGAGGATGGGTTCTGGATGTCATTGGCCCGGACGATATCCTCGACACTCACGTCGAACTTCCTGGCTATGACCCACAGGCTGTCCCCCGGCCGCACGACGTATGTTTTCACCCGGGCCTTCTCGAATTCGGTTTCAAGGCGGTCCCACGTTGATCGTCCCACAACGCCGTCGGCATCGAGGCCGCGCTCCCGTTGAAAGGCCTTTACCGCCCGCAGCGTGCGGTCCCCGAACACTCCGTCGCACTCGCCGCCGTAGAATCCGAGGCCGGCGAGGACCTGCTGGAGCCGCAGCACGTCGTCACCCCTCATGCCCTGCTTGAGCACTCGAGAAGAGGCACCCGCGACCGTCGGGCCTGTACACAAGAAAACCGCGACGATGAGAGCCACACCGACCAGCGTGCGCGCATGTCCGAGCATGACCCGCTTCAAGAGCGTCGCCCCCTGTCGCCTGCGGCCCCATCCGCGCGGCGTGATTGCACTCTACCGGTGTGTATTATTCTCCAGGAGTGCCATTTTTCCTCCTGGCAATCTCAGACAGCGCCCGGAGGGCCGCATCGATGTCGTCCACAGGCATCACCTTCATGGCCGTTGCAGCCATCCTTGCTGCATACTCGTTCTCGGAGGGCACGAGGAAATAGCTGGCGCCTGCGCGCTCTGCACAGGCCACTTTCTGCTTCACTCCGCCGATGGGACCCACAACCCCATCGAGGCTGATGGTCCCTGTCCCGGCTATGACCTCGCCGCTCGTAAGGTCGCGGGGATCGAGCTGATCGAGGATCTCCAGGACGAACATGAGGCCTGCGGACGACCCCTTGATCTCATGGGGGTCTATGCTTATCCTGACGGGCAGTTCGTGAGTGATGCTCGGGCTCACCAGTATCCCCACGGCAGCACGAGTCCTGTCTTCCGGATGCGGGACGGTGCGAATGGTGAAGCTCTCGACGCGGGTGCCGCGTCTCACGGTGAGGTCGACCTGTGCCCCGGGGCGCCTCTCGCCTATCCTCTTCACGGCTTCATCAGCTGTCTTCACAGGCCTTCCGTCCACAGCCACGATCACGTCGCCTTCATGGAGGAGACCCACGGAAGGACCCCCCTTCAACACCTCCTCGATCTTCACCACCGCTTCGACATGGACGCGGTATCCCAGCTTTCGCAGGGCAACCGCGCCTGCCACGAGTTCGCTCTCCCGCATCATGGACTCCATGATCTTGAGGTATCTCTTCATGTCCATTCCCGGGGGGATCTCCCTGCCCCGGGGCACCAGGTCCACCACAGGCGACACGCCGGCGATGATTGGAGACAGAATGCCCGCCGGGTGGCTGGTCACTGCGGTGAGAAGGAACGCTCCTTTCGCGTCCCGCACCCCTCCTTCCACGCTCACCATCCCTGCCAGGTCCTCCGCCGGGCCAGGCGCAATGACCACGTAATTCCGGGCCAGGTAACCGTGAACACCCGCAGTGACCAGGAGCGTTCCGATGAGCGCGAGCGCAAGGCGCTTTCGCCCTGTCACACCAATACCTCCTCCAGCCCCCGGGCTATTCGTGGAAGACACGCCCGCGCGGCCGCCCTGCCGCGCTCGATGATCTCATCCGCACGGTCGAGCCGCGTGGGCCCGATATCTTCGAGGTCCGGTGCGATGACGACGTCGGCGCCGAGTATCCTCTGGCGAAGTATCGCAAGCTCCATGAGCTCTACAGCGGTGGTGATCACCTCGAACACGTTCCTGACAGGCTCCTTCCTGTGGCGGTCCGGGGCGCCGTCCACATTGCCGCCGGCGGACACTGCGATCACGAAGTCAGCCCCCATCTCCCGTGCCCGGCTCGCGGGCACGCGGTCGAGTACCGCCCCGTCCACGAGCAGACGGCCGCCGATCCTGACCGGCGCCACGATGCCCGGAACAGCCATGCTCGCCCGGATCGCCAGGGCGACCTCGCCCTCCCGCAGGAGGACTTCCTCGCCCGTCTCGATGTCAACGGCAGTCGCGGCGAATGGCAGGGAAAGGTCTGCGAACGACTTCCCGCGCGTGAGAACCCGCAGGAACTCCAGGATCCTGTCCCCTGCGACGAGGCCCATTCGAGGGAAACAGAGGTCCACCAGGTGATCCCACTTGACACGCATCGCGATCCGCTCCATCATGCCAAGATCGCGGCACGCAGCGTATATCCCTCCGACCAGCGCGCCGGCGCTCGAGCCGACTATGACGTCCACGGGCACGCCCTCCTCCTCGAGCACCTGGAGCACCCCTATGTGAGCGAGGCCCCGAGCGGACCCGGCTCCGAGGGCAAGGCCTATCCTGGGACGCGGCCCCTCTCCAAGCTGCACCCTACCACCCCACAGGATACCTCTATTAGACCGCGGGCGCCGATATGCTGGATCCACGTGTCGTCGCGGGTCGCATGTCACGGGCCGCGAGATGTATGCCGCGACATGCGGCGTCAGCGTATCCTGGCAATCCCGGGCCGAGCGGTGCCTTAGCATAACACCTCCCTACCCCAAATATACATGTAGGGACAACCGGGGAACAACCCGGTCCAGTGCGGAGGTAGGGGCACCATGGACGGTCGGACCCTCGTCACCCGGCGCGCTGCGTACCTTGTGGCTGCGGGCGCCCTCTTTGTCACCATCGCGATAATCGTGTACCCGGACGTGGCGTTCGAGGCTTCTGTGGAAGGGCTGCGGGTCTGGTGGCAGATCGTGTTTCCGGCTCTGCTCCCGTTCTTCATCGCTGCCGAGGCGCTCATGGCGCTCGGGGTCGTCCACTTCCTGGGCGTGCTCCTCGAGCCGCTCATGAGGCCGCTGTTCGATGTGCCAGGCGTAGGAGCCTTCGCATTCGCCATGGGGCTCACAGGGGGCTACCCCATAGGGGCCCGCATAACCGCGAACCTGCGAAAGCAGAACCTGTGCAACCAGATCGAGGGAGAGAGACTGGCAAGTTTTACTAACACTGCGGATCCGCTCTTCATGGCTGGCGCGGTGGCTGTGGGGATGTTCGGCATGCCTTCCCTTGCGCTCACCATCTGTGGGGCTCACTACGTCTCCGCAGCGATCGTGGGAGTGTTGTTGCGACTCCACGGCGGATCCCAGGTGAGGCAGGAGCTATCCCAGGACCGCAGAGAGAACATACTCGCGCGTGCTCTTGTGGAACTCTATCGGGCCCGCCAGGCCGACGGCAGGTCCTTCGGCCAGCTCTTCGGTGATAGCGTGAAGGATTCGATCAACAGCATGCTCCTCATCGGCGGGTTCATAATGATGTTCTCGGTGATCATCAGGGTTCTGACGGTCGCCGGGGTGACACGCCTGCTATCCACCCCCATCGCTTTCGCTCTGAGCCTGCTCGGCCTGGACCCCACGCTGGTACCGGCGTTCGTGAGCGGGTTATTCGAGATCACCCTGGGGTCGGAGCTCGCAAGCAAGGCCGCGGCGCCCCTTCTTCACCGGATCATGGCGGCGAACGCCATAATCGCCTGGTCGGGGCTGTCCGTCTTCGCGCAGGTCACCACCATGTGTTCAGGAACAGACATCCGGATGACCCCGTACGTCGTATCACGTGTAATCCAGGCAGCCATAAGCGCAGCCCTCACCCTCCTGATGATGGGTCCTGCAGGTCAGAGCCTGGCGCGCATGGTGGTCCCTGCCTTCGTCACCCAGGTGACCACACAGCACGTGCCTTTCCTCGCGCGCCTGGCAGGGTCGTCAGCGGCTCTCGTGCGCATGCTGGCGCTCATGATCGCCATATCCCTGGCGATCTGGTTCCTCCAGCGCATACGTTTCATTGTAGTGCGCGTGAAGGCCGAGACGAAGCCTATCCCTTCCTCTTCAGCTCCTCGACGCCGCGCCTGACCACTTTCAGGGTCTTCTGGAGGCTCTCCTCCATCTTCAGGAGGGTCCCAGCCGCGTATTCGTCGGCGCCTCTCCTTACCTCGCTCGCCTGGGCCTTTGCTTCCTCGAGTATCCTCGATGCCTCGGCCTCGGCGGCCCTTACCACCTCGTTCTCCGACACCAGCGATGCGAGGTGGTCCTTTGCCGACGCTCTCATCCTCTCAGCCTCTGCCGTCGCCTCCGCGAGGATACGGTCCTTCTCCGCAAGCACCGCCTCGGCCTGCTTCACATCGTCAGGCAGGGCGATGCGTATCTGGTCGAGCAGTTCCAGGATCTCGTACCTGTCCGCGAGCACCCTGTTCACGAGAGGCACTTTTCGAGCTGTCTCGATCGTCTCTTCGAGCCTATCCAGAAGGTCCACCAGCTTGGTCTTACCCACCACGGTTCCTCCTCGTCGCGCCCGGTTCACCTTACGGGGCGGAACTTCTCGGCGAGGCGACGAGCCACGTGATCGGGAACGAAGCCCCTCACGCACCCGCCAAAGCGCGCCACTTCTTTCACCATGCTCGAACTCAAGAAAGCGTACTCGTTGGCGGTCATCATGAAGACCGTCTCGATGCCGTCCCCTATCTTGCGATTGACCGAAGCCATCTGAAACTCATACTCGAAGTCGGATAGCGCCCGCAGGCCCCGCACGATCACCTGGGCGTCGTGCTGCCGGGCGAAATCCACGAGAAGCCCGGAGAAGTGCGCGATCTCCACGTTCGGAAGGTGCCCGAGAGCGGCTGCGAGCATCTCGGTGCGCTCATCCACGCTGAAAAGCGCATCCTTCGCAGGGTTGCTAAGTACTGCCACGATGAGCCTCCCGAATACCCTCGACGCCCGCTCAGCGATGTCCAGGTGACCATTGGTCACCGGGTCGAAGCTGCCCGGGTACACCGCTGTGATTACGTCAATCGCCCCCCTGTCCCCCGCCGGTCACCCGATAAAAGGATACCACGGTATCGCCGAATCTTTCCAGCCTTACCAGTTCTACATTCGTCCCACGGTCCGGCATCTCCTGCCTGCGCTCGTGTCTTGCCACGATAATGCCGTCCTGCCTGACGAGCCTGTGCTCCGCGACAAGCTCGAGGGCCACGGGGGCGAGGCCGTGGCCGTACGGAGGGTCCACGAAGACGAGGTCGAACAGCTCATCCCTGCCTGCGAGCACCCGGACGGCCCACCTCACGTCGGCATGCAGCACCCTGGCCTGTCTCGCGAGGGCCGTCTCCTCCAGGTTTCGCCGGATGACCGCCACCATCCTCGCGTCGCATTCGACGAACACGGCGAGTGCCGCACCGCGGCTGAGCGCCTCGATCCCAAGAGCCCCTGTGCCTGCAAAAAGGTCAAGGCACCTGGACCCCTCTACGTAAGGCGTCAGGATGTCGAATACCGACCTCTTCACCAGATCCGTTGCGGGGCGGGTTCTCATCCCCGGCGCCCCGGCAAGTCGCCTTCCTCTGGCTTTTCCCGCAATCACTCGCATCGCCTGTAGTGTTCCCCGAACGCGTTCCCCGGACGGTCAGACGACCCCGATATGGTGCAAATTACCAGCCAAGACCCCGAATATAACCCTGGCCTGCGCACAAACTATGACCGAAAGAAGAGCCGAGGAAAACGGCACCTGGGCGGTGCCGGGGTTCCAAAACCCTCCCCCATAAGCTCTTCCTCCGGTTTCTCCTCTCCCACGGGATGACGGTCGCAAGACCGTCGTCTTATTTTGTCCCGTTTCCCTGCACCTGCGGACAATCCAAGTAGATCGCCACAAATCCGCGCTACCCTTCGGCGCGCAGGTCCTCGCCAGGGTTGCCGGTGTGGCACTCCCGGGACGGCTCGCTTGCGGCGCGCCCCGCTTGAACTTGGCGCTCGGGGCCAGCCGGATTCCGGGCGCCTCGTCGTACAGGCGCCGGCAGCCCCAACACCGTCAGAACAAGTGGCGCGAACTCGTGACGCCGCGCTTAAGGGGCAGGAAAAGGCCCGAACGGACGCCGCCCCCGTCGCGCGTGGAACGGGGTACCGCCCGGTGCGGGCTTCTCAAAGGTCAGCGGCGCCTTTCCGGGGACTCCCGGTGCCCACACGCTCAGTCGACGGGGTGAAAGGCAAAGGCGATGGTGCCCGGCCCGGTGTGGGACCCGATCACTGGGCCTACCGTGGACACCAGTATCTCCTCGCACGCGAACTCTCTCTCCACGGCCCCCCTGAAAAGCGAGGTTTCGTCAGGTGACGCCGCGTGGACAATTCCGACCCGCACCTTCCTATCTGCGGGGGCATGGTCCCTCGCCACCGCGATGAGCCTCGCCAGGATCTTCTGCCTCGAGCCTCGCACCTTCTCGTACGGTGCGACCTCGCCGTCGTCCATCCAGAGGAGCGGACGAATCGAAAGCAAGGTGCCGAGAAAGGCCGCAGCCTTTCCGATCCGCCCGTTCTTCTCGAGATACTCGAGCGTATCGACGGTGAAGAAGACCTTCATCTCTCCCACGAGACGCTCGACCCGTGCGACGATGTCATCGATGCCGGCACCCGCCTTCGCCATCCTCGCAGCCTCGAGCGCGAGAAGGCCTGTGGGGATCGATGCCAGCTTCCCGTCGATCACGCGTACCGGCCTTCCTCTCAACATGTCGGCAGCGATCTTCGCGGACTGATATGTGCCGGACAGCTTGCTCGAGAGGTGAACGGACACGATGCCGTCGAACCTCGATGCAAGGTCCTCGTATACGACCTGGAAATCATGGGGCGATGGCTGAGACGTCCTCGGAAGGACCCTGCTCGCCCGGAGTTTTGCATAGAATTCCTCGCTCGTGAGGTCCACGCCGTCCCGGTAGACCTCGTCCCCGAAATGAACCAGGAGCGGCACCACTGTGATCTCATGCTCGCCATACATGTGCGACGGCAGATCCGCCGTGGAGTCCGTCACCACTGCAATCCTTCCCATGCTGCTTACCTCCTCGTCGGATGCTCGAAGGCTCGGCCTCACTCCACGGACATGATGTAGTAGTACAGCGGCTGCCCGCCATAGTGGACCTCGACCTCGCAATGGGGGTATATGTCGGCAAGCCTCTCCTGAAGCGCCTGGGCTTCGGGAGCGCGCACGTCCTGCCCATAGTATACGGTCAGGAGCGAGCTTTCCCCCGTCACCATCTGGCTCGCCAGGCTCATCGCGACCTCGTCGCGGTCCTTGCCCGATGCGCAGATCTCTCCATCCTTGATCCCTATGATATCGTTCGCGTCTATCGTGAACCCGTTCATGCTCGAACTCCGAACGGCGTAGGTGACTTCACCGGTGCTCACCTTGCCGACGGCCTCGTTCATCGCACGCGCGTTGGCCGCGATATCGGCCGCTGCGTTGTAGGCGACAAGGGCCGCCACACCCTGAGGTATGGTCTTCGTGGGCACGACTGAGATGGACTTGTCCACGAACTCCCTCGTCCTTTCGGCTGTGAGGATCACGTTGCTGTTGTTGGGGAGGATGATCACGCTCGTGGCGTTGACGTCGCGAGCCGCGCTGGCAAGCTCCTCGATGGAGGGGTTCATAGTCTGGCCACCCTCCACCACCACATCGGCGCCAAGGCTTTTCAGGATGGTCGCAAGCCCCTCGCCCACGGCCACCGCGACAACCCCCACGCGTTTCTCCGGCGCCGCCTCGGCCTGCGGCTTACGCCCCATGGCCGTGCTGGCCCGATTTCCTGGCTGAGCGCCGCTACGCTGCCCGGCCGCCGCGCGGCCGCTGGTCCCCGTGCTCGACGCCTCGAACTCCTCGTGCTGGTCGGCCATGTTGTTGATCTGGACTTCGTGGAGGTCACCCAGGCGCAGACAGTACTCCAGAACTCGCCCCGGGTGGTTGGTGTGGACATGGACCTTCGCCACCTCGCTCGTGCCGACGACGAGCAGGCAATCCCCAGCATCTGCCAGATCGTGGCGAATGCGGTCCAGCGGGAGCATCTTCCCTTTGAGAAGGAACTCCGTGCAATAGCGGAACCTGAGGCTCTCCTTCAGCGCCTGCTCTGCAGGCTGCCGCGCCTCGCCGCGCTCCGCTGCCACGCGCGCGACCTGGAGCAAGGGTTCCTGTCGGTCGGCCATCGCCTCACCGCGGAGGGCCTTCAACACACCTTCCCAGAAGAACACCAGCCCCTGCCCGCCGGCATCGACTACGCCCGCATCCTTCAGAGTCGGGAGCAACTCCGGGGTCTTCTCGAGAGCCCCTCGCCCGTCTTCGAGCACCTTCTCTGCGAGGGCGAGGACGTCAAGACCCGCCCTCGCACCCTGAGAGGCGGCCCGAGCGGCCTCGCGCGCCACTGTAAGCATCGTGCCCTCAACCGGCTTCATGACCGCCTTGTACGCCATTGCGGCCGCGCTCTGAAGCGCCTGCGACAGGTCCTGAGCCCGAAGAGATGTCTTCCCCTCCACGCCCTTCGCAAAACCGCGTAGGAGCTGGGAGAAGATCACGCCTGAGTTCCCCCGCGCCCCCATCAACGACCCCATTGCGGCGGCCTCCGCCACCTGCGACAGCGACCCGCCACCAGCCTTCTCGACCTCGCGCATCGCGGAAAGGAGAGTCAGATGCATGTTGGTACCGGTATCGCCGTCGGGAACCGGGAACACGTTCAAAGAGTTCACAAACTCTCTGTTTGCCCCGAGCCATTCGGTGCCGGCTGCGATCGCGCGCGCAAGATCTCCGGCATCGAGCGAATCACGCCTCAACGCGCCAACCTCCTGTTGCCGGTCACGTGCGCTTATCCTGTCGGACATGCGTCACCCTCACACCCTGAACTGTTATGTTGACCTTTGCCACCTTGAGCCCGGTCATGCTCTCAACCACGTATCGGACCTTGTCGATGACATTGTGGGCAACCTCGGTGATCTTCGTGCCGTACTCGACTATGATGTACAGGTCTATCGAAACCTCGTCGCCGGCCAGCTTCACCTCGACGCCGCGACTCAGGTTGTCCATGCCCAGAAGCTCCGCTATTCCATCCTGGATGTTCCGTGAGGCCATCCCGACCAGGCCATAGCACTCGGTCGCCGCCATGCCGGCAACGAGCGCGATCACCTCATCCGAGATGGTGATCTGGCCGAGTTCGGTGCTGACATCCTTGCCCATGAGCCGCCATACCCCCTGCCCGGGTCGCCACCCAGCGAAGACCAGGTAAGAACCAGCAGTCTCTACATTCTCCGCAACAGGTGAAATTCCTTTTTGCTATCGTATTCGCGCGGACACCCTGTTTAGAAGGCCTCTCGAAGGCTCCCACCCTCGCGTGCTCCGGGCGCGAGTTCAAGGGTGCGTCCCTGGTGCGTCCTCCTATGTCGGATCCTCATCCTCAATGCCCTGGCGCGTGGGAGCCGGCCCCTGACTCCGCCGCCGGACTCGCGAGGATTATAGACCCACACTCACGCGCGCTCCCCTGCAGGCTCCCTTGCAAGCCCTCCATTGCGGGCCGCCTTCGAAAGCCGCTTGCACCGCCTGCGTCGCTATGATACAATACAGGCCGGGTCTTTGCAAGACAGGGAGGTGCCGTTCGTGTCGTATCGCTGCGAGATTTGTGGCAAAAGCCCACATGTTGGTAGACAGGTCAGTCACTCGGATATCAAGACTCCCCGCAGGTGGCTGCCGAACATTCGTCGCGTGAGAGCCCTGGTAAATGGAGCCGCGAAGCGCATCTACGTGTGTACGAGGTGTCTCCGCTCCGGAAAGGTGGAGCGCGCGCAGTAGTCGCGTCGTCCATCGCCTCCGTGCCCGGCTCGAATGCCGTGGCGTCGCTCATCGTCGCTTCTCCACGTACCCGAAACCGCCGCCCCATGGGTCTGCTCCCATGCCAGGCGGCTGGCTCGTCGGGTTCTTCTACCCGAAACAGTCCACGAACGCGTTTTCACGCCGCGATGGCGGCGGCCGTTGGCCGCCATGGCCTGCTACTATCCATGCGCCCGGCGACACCCGGGCAGGCGACAGGGAACTTGCCGGCTTGCGTGCGTGGGGTGGTCAGATCCTTATCGCTTCTGACCCAGGATGCGCCGCCGCAGGCTCCGATTCTTGAACCAGTCGTGGGGCCTGCTCGTAACGCCTACAGCAGGGGCCTGACAACCCTCTCCAGCGCGTCGCGGGTCGTCATCCCCACTATCCGCGACCTAATCACACCGGACTCATCCACCACGATGGTGGTCGGTATCGCCTGGACCTTATAGATGTCGGCCACGTCGCCGGAAAGATCGAGCAGCACCGGAAAGTCCATGCCCGCTTTCTCGGCGAAGGCACGAACGTGGTCTTCGGGCTCGCGAAGGTTCACCGCGAGAACCATGACGCCCCTGCCCCTATACTGGTTGTAGAACTCGATGAACTCCGGGATCTCGGCCCTGCATGGAGGACACCACGTGGCCCAGAAGTTCACCACCACGGCCTTTCCACGGAATCCCTCGAGTGAAACCTCCCCGCCGTCAAGCGCCTTGAGTATGAAGTTCAGGGCGAGGCCGCCTTCCTCCACCGACGGCGCATGCCCTGCCCCGGTATGCCGCGACCTGTTCGTCATGGCATACCCTACAGCGCCGACGATGATGAGAAGCGCTACCAGAAGCAAGACTCGTTTCGTACGCACAATCCCGCCTCCTCCGGGGGTCTGGTCAAGCTTTGCCTCTATCATAATACCCTACGGGGTATCTTGCAAGGTGTCCGCGCAGCCCGTGCCGTTACCGCAACTCGGTAGGAATTCAGAAATCATCGCCACGTTTCCAGGGGTCGCCGGTGTCCCACTCCAGGGACCACGCACTTGCTGCGCCCCTCGTTCGAATTCCGCACGCAGGCTGGCCGAATTCCAGGCGCCACGTCGTGCAGACGCCGGAAGCTCTCAGGATTCCCGCAAGCCAGTATGGTTTTGTGACCTCACACCTTGAGGCGTGACACCCGCCAGTGTGCGACCTGACTCGCAGGCGACTCACCGTGACTGCGATCCCGGGCCTCCATGACGGCATCCGGTTCAGAGACAGACGAAGCGCACGGGCTTTCCGTGCGCTTCACGCCGTCCGGAGCGAGTCCGCTCAGGGTTCCGGGATGGCAAGCCCCTGTACCCCATGTTCGGAGACCCTGACATCGGGATATGTATCCTTGATGATCTCTGTTATCGTCCTCATGGACTTGATCTTGAGCCTCGCCAGATCTGAGAGAGCGGCCTCGGACGCGCCCCACGGCGCGTACATCCCCACGCTCGTGCCACTCTCCATCTTGAAGTAGCATGGCGCCGCGACCCTCGCTATCTCCGGCGTCTCGTAGAACCTGTTCATACCGCCCCAAGTATCGAATATCTGCACATGGACGTCCATGGGGATATCGATGACCTTCCGAATGGCAGCAAGCGCCGCGAGGGAACTGTCTGCGATGGGATTGAACGTGCCCGCTCCCAGGCTCTGCAGAAGCTTCGCGCCGGCTGCATTCGCGTGCCCGGCGAAGATGGACACCTTGAACGTGACTTCCTTCGGCAGATCGCCGTTCTTCTTCATCTCGTTCAGCACCATGAGGACCCCTTCATCCCACACGAGGAACCCGCGGAACCCTATCTCCACCGCTCTCATGATGTCATACACGAAGTGAGCGACCATCTCGCAGCCGCGAAGCCTCATGCCGCAGACGGCGCCCTCCGGTGTGGCGATCTGCCGCCCCGAATACCACGTGGGCCTCGGCCCGGGGGTGAGAATGACCTCGATCCTTTCGTCGTGGGCGATCCTTGCGAACTCCGCGAGTTCGTCGCGGGTGGCCCACGTCGCGCCCCGCACGACCGATATGGCGCGATGGAACGGGACCCGTTGCTTTTTCGCCTCATCCATGCAGGCCCGGAGGACCGCAGTCGTCTCGATGCCCGACACCTCTACACGCCAGTGCGCGCCGTCGGGGAACCTCTTTGTCGAACTGGGCAACTCCGCCAGGTCCCGCCCGGGCACGCCCGCTCGCTCCAGGGCTTCGCGCACGCTCGTCATATCCAAGTGGCAACACCTCCACAAACTCACGTTCCGCCGGCGTTCTCACCCGCGCTGCGTCTCACCGGCTGTCAATGCTTTTCAGGAACTCCGCAAGCTTCTCCGCTTCACCCTCCTTCATCTTGTAAGTGTGCTTCTCCTCGGGAAACTTGAGGTCTCTTACGTCGTGAACGTATTCGGTTATCGCGCCCGTGATGATTTCCGCGAGATTCGCATACTTCTTCACGAACTTCGGGGTAAACGCCTCGACGAGCCCGAGCATGTCGCCGTTGATGAGGAGTTGGCCGTCGCAGTGTATCCCCGCGCCGATGCTGAGCACGGGGATGGAAAGCCGGCTCGTGATCGCCTCGCCCACCTCCGGCGGAATGGCCTCAAGGAGTATGGCGAAGGCTCCGGCCTCCTGGATGGCGATTGCGTCGAGGATGAGTTCGCGCGCGGCCTCAGCCGTGCGCCCCTGGGCTTTGAAGCCGCCGAGCTGGCCGGAGCTCTGAGGTGTCAGGCCTATGTGGCCCATCACCGGGATGCCGGCATCGATGATGGCCTTGATCTGCTTGATGACTCTTCGCCCACCCTCGAGCTTGATGGCATCCATCTGGGCTTCCTTCAGGAATCGCCCGGCGTTTTCGACCGCCTTCTCCACCGAAGACTGGTACGACATGAATGGCATATCGCCGATAACGAACGTGTTGGGCGCGCCCCTGCGCACGGCCCTGCTATGGATGATCATCTCGTCCATGGTGACCGGGATCGTGCCTGGAAGTCCATAGACGACCATCCCCAGCGAGTCGCCGACGAGGAGCATGTCTATCCCCGCCTTCTCGGCGAACGACGCGATGGGGTAGTCGTACGCCGTGAGAAACGTGATCTTCTCCCCTTTTCGCTTCATGTCCATGAAGTCGAGCGTAGTCTTCCTCGCCACCGGAAATGCCCCTCCCCTGTTTGCTGATTATTGGACTCCCCGCTTCGCCTCACCAGACCAGCTTTATGTCGTCAACAAAGGTGGTCCACGCCCATCCCGAACACTCGAACCCGATTGACTTGAGCCGGGCCGGCCTCGGAACGAGCGCGCTCAGGTTGTACGACCTGGACGTCCACTTCCCCAGCTCCACGAACTCTGCGAAGCTGTCGACGCCTCCCTCCGCGGGCAGGTGGTAGTAGTACGCCCTCACAAAGGTGCGCTCCATGCCATCCTTATCGAGATACGTCAGGACGACCTTCAAGGGGTAAGTGGACCGTGCCGTGTACTCCTTGAACGTATAGTCGTCCACACGCATGTCGAATGAGAGGAACACCAGGCCGAACGCAGGCAACTCCGAATCGAGGCGCTGCTCCACACGGCACGATCCCATCTCGAACGTTGGTGGGCGCGTGATCTTGAGTGCATGCTGACGGTCCCCCTCGTCCACGACGGCCCACGACGCAGCACGGGATCCCCCGGCCTCCTCGTGCTTCCATGACCATCCCGCAAGATCGCCTGAGGCAAACCCGCCGTTTGAAGGCGCTTCGGCAGGGACTGGAGGGCTCTTGGCGGTCGTGAAGGACCACGAGTAGTCTTGCTGCATCTCAGCGCCCTGGGAGTCTCTGGCGCTTCGGCTCACCACTACCCTGTACGTGGTGGAGTAACGCAGGGGCTTCGCCGGGACTATGATCATGATCGCCCTGTTGTTGAGGAACTGCCAGCTCGCCGGATAGACGATCTGGGGGGCGGGAGAGATGCTGACCGACTGGATGGTCGCCGCCTCGTCCATGGGCTCACTGAAGATGATGTGGATGGCGCTGTCCACGGGAACGTGCTGCATGCCGTCGGAAGGATATACCTGCAGGATCCTGGGCGGCTCAGGCCGCGGAGCAGGTTCTCCGGCAGCCAGGCTCCCGCCGCACTTCAGGAGCAGAAGGACCATGAGCATACAAACAGCTGCCGCTGGAAATCGAACGCACCTGCGCATTACGTCGCCTCCTCGTGCCCGGCCCGCCGGGCGGCCGCCGCCCTGCAGGCCGACGCTTTCTGCACCTCAGTCCCGGGGCTCGCCCCGCGCCACGCCGTGACTTTGTCCGGCTCCCCTGATACGGAGGGAATTCGCTATCGGCGGGAGATCTCCTCCTGCAGGTGCGACCGCGGCTCAGGGCAGGCTACCAGCGACAGGAGGCGACTTCGCTGCCATCGTCGACGTGGAGGATGCGCACCGTGCCGTCCTCGATGACCGCGACAGTGCCCCGCCTCTCGCGCGTCTTCGGGAGGGCCGGGCTGCCGGGGTTGATTATGACCCCCCCGCCGTCACCGAAAGGCCTCTCGACGACGGGCACGTGCGTGTGGCCGGTGACAACGAGGTCCAGCCGGTACCGTCGCACGAGATCCACCAGGTCGTCCCCGGCCGCCAGGTGGCCGTGATGGATCATGATGTACCTGCCCTCCACCACCACGAGCGCGTAAGGCGCCTGGATGGGCACCTCCAGCACCATCTGGTCGATGTCCGCGTCGCAGTTGCCCTTCGCGATGACCAGGCGACCGCTGTACTCGTTTATCGCCTCAGCGAGATGCCTCGCGTCGTGCCCCTCCGGCAGAGGGTTTCTGGGACCATGATAAAGCACGTCCCCCGCGTGGAGCAGGATATCCACCTCGCCCAGCACTGCAAGGGCCTGTTTCCACGCGACCAGAGAACCATGGGTGTCGCTTATCACGCCGAGCCTCATACGCCCGTACCTCCTGCACGGTGATGCTAGCTGTAGACGTCGGTGCCGCCCTGGGCCCTGCTCCCGGTCGTCCGCCCGGCTTACAACACGCCGGGGCATAGCCCCCGGCGCCGCAGGTTCTGCGGTGTTCCGCCGGCTGCGACGTCCAGGTGCGAGCTCTGGAAGCCCGGTCGGAAGGAGCGCTCGCTCTTCATGGTCCCCCCTCCGCCGCGGCCCTGCGCACGAGGTCGCCGTCGTACTCCAGCAGCTCCACAGCGTCGCGCCACGGTATAAAGCGGGCAGCGGTGATACCTTCCTCCCGCTGTGGCGCAGGTCTCGACCCGGGTCCAAGCCCTGGCCCGGGCGCCGGGCCAGGGCGCGGTCCAGGTCCAGATGCTGATCCCGCGCTCTCGCCGGGTTTCTCCTGCTCCAGTTCGGCTGCCACGCGCCCGAGAAACCAGTGGACGACTTTGTCCACAGGTTCCCCGGTATGTTCGGACAGGTATGTATACGTGCTCGTACCCACCGGTTTCAGGATGTCGGCGCGCACCTTTGTTTCCTCTTCAACCTCGCGCACGGCTGCTTCCTCAGGCGTCTCACCGGGCTCGACCTTGCCCTTGGGAAGGACCCACTCGCCGAAGCGGTTCTTGATGACGAGCACCTCGTCGCCTCTGAACACGACGACCCCCGCGCTTACCTCGTGCTTTCGCCCAGGCTCGCTCATTCGGTGCGTTCACATCCCACAGGCGGTCTCGCGGGACTCGCCGCGGCAGCCGGGCGCTTGCGCCCCACGCTGATCACAGCCTTGTGCCCGTTAACGTCCCACTCCCGGGTAAGCTCTCCGCGAGCTTCAGCAGCGGCAGGATCGCCTGCAAACTCTAGCTCCTCCGAGAGGGTCTCCTCCATCACGTAGCCCCGATGGATCTCGCACGCCTCCCGAACAGCCGCGTCGGCCCAGAACACGGTATGGATGCGGTCCTCGATGTCGAAATCCGCCTCTTTCCGCATCGTCTGGATCTTATTCACCATCTCGCGCGCGAGCCCTTCCATCACAAGGTCGCGAGTAAGCTCGGTGTTGAGGGCGATTGCAACGTTGCCTTCGCTCTCCACCGCGTAGCCTTGCTTCTCCGCAGTCTCCACGCTGAGCTCATCACGCGTGATGGTCACCACCGAGCCTCCCGCGGGGACCTCGACCTTGCCGTACCGCTCAATGGCGCCCACCACCTCTTCGGGGTCCATGGCAGCGAGCGAGGCGACGAGAGCCTTGACGAGCCTGCCGTGCTTCGGACCAAGGAGGTCATACCGGGGCTTCACCCTGTGCGAGACGAACTCGCCGATGCTGCTCGCCTCCCGCAGCGTCTTCACGTTGAGTTCATCCTTGATGAGAGCATCGAGAGCGGCCACGGCTCGCCCGTCCCCAGGGCTTCCCGTGACGACGACCATCTCGGCCAGCGGCTGGCGGTTCTTGATGTTCACCTTGTTTCTGGCCGCCCGGCCGAGGGTAACGACCTTTCGGGCGAAGTCCATGTCCCGCTCGAGCTCCGGGTCAACGAGCGCTTCGTTGCACTCCGGGTAGTCACACAGGTGGACGCTCTCGGGAGCGTCTTTCCGGCGCTCGCCCTCGAGGTTCCTGTAAATCTCCTCCGCGATGAACGGCGTGAACGGGGCGAGAAGCTTCGCCACTCCCACCAGCATCTCGTGGAGAGTAAGATACGCCGCGACTTTATCCTCGTTCATCTCCGGTCCCCAATAACGCCGCCTGGACCTCCGCACGTACCAATTACTCAGGTCGTCCACGAAGTCCTCAATGGCGCGGGCCGCGCTCGTGATGTTGTACTCGTCCAGCTCGCTCCGGACTTTCCTTGCCAGGCCGTTGAACCTCGATATTATCCACCTGTCGAGGAGGGCGCGCCGCTCCACAGCGAGTTCGTGCTCCGCCGGCTCGAACCCGTCCACGTTTGCGTAGAGCACGTAGAACGAGTACACATTCCAGAGGGTCGAGAGGAACCTGCGCCGCGACTCGCCCACCGCGTCCATGTAGAACCGCGTGGGGTTCCACGGCGGGTTGACCGTGTAAAGATACCACCGGAACGCGTCGGCGCCATAGGTGTTGAAGACCTCCCACGTGTCAACCACGTTCCCTTTTCGCTTGCTCATTTTCTGGCCCTCGGCGTCCAGGATGTGGCCGAGCACGAGGACATTCTCGAAGGAGGGCCTGTCGAAGAGCAGCGTTGATATGACAAGCAAGGTGTAGAACCAGCCGCGCGTCTGGTCGATGGCTTCGCATATGAAGTTCGCTGGGAAGGCGCGCTCGAACTCCTCTTTGTTCTCGAAGGGATAGTGCCACTCGGCGAACGGCATCGAGCCCGAGTCAAACCACGCGTCGATGACTTCCCGGGTGCGACGCATGGTCCCCTCGCACCCGGGGCAGCGGAGCTCGGCCTGGTCGATGTACGGCCTGTGCAGCTCGAGCCTCTCGGGCAGCTTCGTGGCCATGCTCTTCAGCTCCGCGACGCTCCCAACACAGTGCTGCTTGCCGCAGCGCTCGCATATCCATACCGGAAGCGGCGTGCCCCAATATCGCTCGCGGCTTACCGCCCAGTCTATAACGTTTTCGAGGAAGTTGCCCATCCGGCCGTCCTTGATGTAGTCCGGATGCCAATTGATGGCCGCGTTGTTCCGGAGGAGAGCCTCTTTCGCAGCGGTGGTCCTGATGAACCACGATGTCCGCGCGTAGTACAGAAGGGGCGTGTCACACCTCCAGCAGAACGGGTAGGTGTGCCTGTACATCTCGCTCCGGTAGAGCTTGCCTTCCTCCTGCAGCGTTCGGATGATGAGGGGATCCGCCTCTTTGACGAACATACCCTTCCACGGGGTCACCGCGTCCACAAACCGGCCTTCCGCGTCGACAAGCTGCACCACAGGCAGGTCGTGGACAGCCGCGGCAGCCATGTCGTCCTCGCCGAAGGCAGGCGCGAGGTGGACTATACCGGTGCCCTCCTCGAGGGTGACGAAGTCGCCTGTGACCACGTACCACGCCCGCCTGTCGGGGCGCGCGAATGGGAAGAGCGGCTCAT
Source organism: Bacillota bacterium (assembly GCA_050261335.1). Lineage (GTDB taxonomy): Bacteria > Bacillota > SHA-98 > UBA4971 > UBA4971 > UBA6256. The sequence goes on along the minus strand of JBLNDE010000041.1, from coordinate 7,062 downwards.
ACTCCTTTCCGACAAGGGCAGCGCCGGGGAATTCCTCAACTATCTCGTGGTCCTCCCTGACAGCCGCGCCGAGAAGGCCCTTCGCCAGGATAAGCCGCTCACCGGTCCGCGCAAGCCTGACCTTCACGTATGTGAAGTCCTTCGAGACCGCCAGGGCCACGTTGGACGGGAGGGTCCAGGGAGTAGTGGTCCACACGAGGAAAAACGTGTCATCCTCGCCCTTCACCCGGAACTTCACATACACGGACGGGTCCTCAACCTCCGAGTAGCCCTGGGCTACCTCGTGGCTAGAGAGTGCGGTGCCGCAGCGCGGGCAGTACGGGACCACCTTGTAACCCTGGTAGAGCAGGCCCTTGTCCCATATCCGGCGCAGCGCCCACCACACCGACTCGATATACTCGTTGGTATAGGTGATGTAGGCCCTGTCGAGGTCGATCCAGAACCCCACGCGCTCCGTCATGCGCTCCCACTCGCGCTTGTAGCGGAACACGCTCTCCTTGCACTTCTCTATGAAGTTCTCGACCCCGTAGTCTTCTATCTGCTTCTTGCCGCTTATGCCGAGCTCCTTCTCGATCTCGAGCTCGACCGGGAGGCCATGTGTGTCCCAGCCACCCTTCCTGGGGACGTGGTATCCCGCCATCGTACGGTACCTGGGCACCAGGTCTTTCATGGCCCGGGTCAGCACGTGCCCTGGGTGCGGCAGAGCGTTCGCCGTCGGCGGGCCCTCGTAGAACACGAACCTCGGCTTGCCCTCGCTTTTCTCCAACGTTTTCTCGAAGATCCTGCGTTCCGCCCAGAACTTCAGGATCTCCTCCTCCATTCTGGGGAAACTCGTATCCGGATCAACTTTCCTGAACATAACCACGAACCACCTCCTGAGCCACCGCTCAAAGACTCCATCACTAAGTGTCGGTTCAGAAATCACCGCCACTTTTCCAGGGTTGCCGGTGTTGCCCTCCGGGGACGGCGCGCTTGCGGCGCGCCTCGTTCGAATTTGGCGCTTAAGGCTGGCCAAATTCTCGACGCCCCGTCGTGCAAGCACCGGGAACCCGGAATCTTCTTCCAAACCGGCATGGATTTCTGAACTCACACTTAGAAGCCAAATGCCTCCCGTCCCGCGACAAGGGACGGGAGGCAAACCTCCCGCGGTACCACCCGGCTTGGCTGCATTCCTTGCAGCCCTCTCGCAGGCACAGGCTACCCGAGGGTTTCCCCAGGTACGCGTATGCCCTGCCTCTATATCGCGAGGATCCGGCGACGTCTACTCTCAGCCCGCGAAGAGCGGGCGGTTTCGCGCCGCAACTCAAGGGTGATTTTCGGCAGCCACCGAGCCCCGACTTCCACCAGCCTCGGTTCGCTCCACTCCAGAGGCGGCCTACTCTTCCCTCTCATCGTCTTTGCCCCATGTTCTACTTTTCCCGGCGTCGCTTCGCCGCATTCAGTCTACCATAGCAGCACCATCACGTCAACCGCGGCGCACGGAGCCTTTACGGAGCGGGATCCTCTTGATGAACGGCAGCTTCGGGGTCTCATGGGATATGACCTGCGGCCCCGGCAGAAGGCCCTGGCCGCACTTCTTGCACACCTCCGCCCCGTCAGGGTTCATGGTCCCGCAGTTCGGACACTCGATCACCTCGGGCTCACCCCCCTCCAGCACTAAGGATCCCGGTCTTCTCTATGTATATGCTGGGGGGCCGGCCCAGGTACGAACGCAAACAGACAGGCAGGCAGACAGGCGTTTCAGGCGTGGGCAGCGGGCACCATGCCGGAGCAGGCGCGGAGTCTTCAACGCCTTTCGTGCAAACGCCGATCCCGACTGATCGCGAGACCGACGGAGATTCGCGACCCACACTCGCGGGCCAGACGGGCTAGCTTCGACGGGTGTGAATCAGGATCACGAGGCCTTCCTTGACCCGCACCCTCCCGAGCGAGCCGGTCAGCTCGTTGCTTATGCCCAGGGTCTCGCCGATGCGAAGCTCACCACCCCGGAGTTCGTACTTGAGGCCCTCGGTGTGGACCCCGCGTGCGTCGCCTCCCGCCGGCAGAAGCGACACCCAGTCCCCCGGCCCGCCGGCGATGGTCGCCTCCCCCTGGATGAGCCTCACCGTGGATGTCCCGTCGGTGAGGATGAGGGTTGCGCCGAGGGACGCAGCCTTTATCGTGAGGAGCACGTTCGCCAGGGTGTGATCGAGCCTGTCTCCGATGGTACCGATAGCCGTGATATCCCGAGATCCCCGGGCCACGACGTATTCAACGGCGAGGTCAAGGTCGGTCTTGTCTTTCTCCGCGGGATGGGTGACAAACGTGACCCCGCCGAGCCTGAAGCGCGCCACGGCCTCCTCCTCTGCGGAGTCCAGGTCGCCGATGATCACGTCGGGCCGGACACCGAGGCGCGCCGCGTGTGTTGACCCGCCGTCGACGCATACGACCGTGTCCCAGCCTCCGTCGCGGACGTTATCCCCAGCCCACGACCCATGGGCGAGCTGTCCCCCGGCTATGATGAGCGCGCGCCCGCCGCGCACGCCGACGCACCGCGACGCCGCGGCCTCCTGCCGGTCGCTGTAGCCTTTCGCTGTCCCATCTCTCAAGTGGTTACCCCCTTCTCGGGGATGCTTCTACCGCACCAGCTCCACCTGGATCATGGTGATGATCTTCGTGTCCTGGCCGTTGCCTGCATAGGTCACGATCTCCGATGAGTCCAGCTTCGCCAGCTTCCCCGAGGCGAGATAGAACGTCCCTGTCCCTATATACGTGTAGTCCTTTCCGCCGGTCCGGCCCTTTCGGGAGACCTCGTACTTGACCTTGAACGCGTCCTGGGACCCCACCTTCGCGATCCCCTCGAACTTGTAGGTGCGCCTCTCCAGCACGAGGCCCCCGGCGGCCGTGGAGTACAGTTCGTCGTTGACGGTCCAGGTTTCACCGGGAGCGACGGGGCGATCAGGAAGGATGACCTGCGCAAGCCACAGCGTCTCAATCTGACGACCGTCCCAGGGCCTCAGACCCTCGGCCTCGATGATCCGGCCGGTCTTCTCGACGGTGAGGTAGTATCGGAAGGTCTCGAGGCCTCGGGCTTCGCTGCCCTCGGGTGTAGCGCTCCCGACGCATATGACGGTCTGACGCATCCTGCTGCCGTCATCGGTGCCGGAATTCTCCACCCGGATCTCCTCCCGGTAGAGGTTGGTCGTGCGTTTCGCGCCCGAGTATATGGTCTCGCTGATGAGCACCTGATAGGTAAGGGATTCGCCCTTCTTGACGTCATACTGCAGGAGGTATGCAGATGGACCCGCCTCCGCCACGCCTCCTTCCGGGCGGGTAGCGGGGCCGCCGCTCGCGAACACCATCACCGCGCAAACCACGGCAGCCAGTGTCGCCTCGCAGGCTCTGCGGCGCGCAGCCGCGGTGAGGCGGCACGGAATACTATTGGACATCCTGAATATCCCCCTTCAACGGGCGGCGTAACTCATGACGCAGAGACCGGCCATTAGGCTGGCCGAACACGAGACGTGCCCCGCATCTTTACAGACTCAGATTATATACTACTTCTCACTATGTGACGAAACTCCTCTTCAGGCTCCCAGGCAATTCATATCCGGGGAGGACTGTCCCAGTTGCGGGCCATCAGTCCCAGCGCGTCCGGTCTCGCACGTGCTCCTGCGGCCTGCCGCTGCATTTACAATGGAGAAACCGATCAGAGGGCGCCTGGACCCCGCGGCTCATGATGGTCGCACTCGCGTACAGAAAGAGGCCCGCATCGCACGATGCGGGCTGCCGCGAGACTTACAGGGTCCGCGGCGAGGGTAGGAGGTTGGGAGCTGAAAGCACGCTAGACCATGCACACGAGACCCGGCGCGCGAGACCCCCGTCAGAACCTCGCCCTGGCGTGGTAATGGGTGTGCAGGAGCTCGTGCGACTTATCGCCAAGGGGCTTGCCCAGGAACTCCGCATACAGGGCCTGCACAGCCGGGTTGAGGTGCGACTTGCGAAGCGGCATGCTCTTGTCCTCATCGTAGATGGCCGCGATCCTCTTCAGCCGAATCTCGTCGTCCGTGGGTATGGGCTGGCCTCCGCCACCGATGCACCCACCCGGACAGGCCATTATCTCGATGAACTGATAGTGGGCATCGCCGTTCTTCACCCGCTCGAGAAGGCGTCTTGCGTTTCCGAGGCCGTGGGCCACGGCGACGCGCACGCGCGTGCCGTCGAGGTCAACCTCTGCCTCCTTGACCCCATCGAGCCCCCTGACCGGCACGAAATCGATGTTCTCTATCTCCCGGTCGAGGACCACCTCGGACACGGTCCGAAGCGCGGCCTCCATCACGCCGCCCGTAACCCCGAAGATGGCGGCCGCCCCGGTGGATATGCCGAGCGGCGGGTCATAGGCCTCGGGGGCGAGCGACGCGAAGTCGATGCCGGCCTCGCGGATCATCCTGCCGAGTTCCCTCGTGGTGAGGACCGCGTCCACGTCGGCGCACCCGCTCGCAGTCATCTCCGGACGTCTTGCCTCGAACTTCTTCGCGGTGCACGGCATCACCGACACGACGAAGATGTCCTTCGGATCGATCCCGACTTTCTCAGCGTAGTAAGTCTTCGCGATGGCACCGAACATCTGCTGAGGCGACTTGCACGTCGAGAGGTGTGGGAGGAGGTCCGGATAGAAGTGCTCTATGAACTTTATCCACCCGGGGCTACACGATGTGATGAGGGGGAGCTTGCCCCCGGTCTGCAGGCGCTCGATGAACTCGTGTCCTTCCTCCATTATCGTAAGGTCTGCCGCGAAATCCGTGTCGAAGACCATGTCGAACCCGAGGCGCCGCAGGGCGGCCACGAGCTGCCCGGTAACCCGACTGCCGGCGGGAAGCCCGCACTCCTCGCCGATGCTTGCCCGCACAGCGGGCGCGGTCTGGACCACCACGTGCTTGGAGGGATCCGCAAGAGCCCGCCACACGTCTTCAGTCTCGTCGCGCTCTTTGAGCGCCCCCGTCGGGCAGACGAGCACGCACTGGCCGCAGAGCGAACACACAGCGCTCATGAGCTCGTCTCCGAACGCCGGCGCGATCATGGTCTCGAAGCCCCTGTTGTTGGGGGCAAGCGCGAACACGGTCTGCACCTTCTGGCACACGCTCATGCAGCGCCTGCACAGGATGCACTTGTTCGGGTCGCGCACTATGGACGGGCTGGACGTGTCGAGCAGGAACTCGGCCCGCGCGCCCTGGTACTCGACCGTGCGTATCCCGAACCTGTCCGCGAGCGCCTGAAGTTCGCAGCTGCCGCTCCGCTCACACGTAAGGCATTCGAACGGGTGGTTCGAGATGATGAGCTCCAGCACCGTCCGGCGCGCCTCGCGCACGGCCGGGGTGCTCGTGTGAACGACCATGCCGTCCGCAGCCGGGGTGACGCACGAGGCCTGCAGGGACTTCGCGCCCTCGATCTCCACCACGCACACCCTGCACACGCCCACGGCGTTGACGTCCTTCAGGTAACACAGGGTCGGGACGTCGATCCCCGCCGCCCTCGCAGCGTCCAGAACGGTCGAGCCTCTGGGGACCTCCACCTTGCGACCGTCAACAGTGAGAGTAATCATATCCATCGTGGCTCACGCTCCATTCTTCAGTCCTTCACGTCGCACCGCAAGCACCGCGAGGCCTCGTAAAGGGCAGCTGCTTCAGTGAGCCTCGACACGACCTCATTGAAGTTGCCCCTTCTTTCGGAGACCGGCATGTGCTCCGCATGCTGGCGCATCATGCGCTCCTCGTGGATCTCCCCAGCAAGCTCTCTGCCGAGGTCCGGGCTTACCGGGATCTCGCCCGTGCCGCCCAGGAACTTGTCTATTTCCTCGGCGGCGCGCCTGCCGTCGGCAATCGCCTGGATGACGGTGTCCGGCCCGTTCACGCAGTCCCCACCGGCGAAGATGCCCGGCTCTCCGGTGGCGTGGGTCCTCGGGTCGGTGACTATCGTCGACCACCTGGTGACCTCGATGCGCGACCCGGCCGGCACCACCGAGGCGTCTGGCCTCTGGCTGATGGCGGATATCACCATGTCCACGTCGATGATGAAGTGCGATCCCTCGATTGGCACGGGGCGCCTGCGGCCGGTCCGGTCGAACTCGCCCAGGGACATCCGCACGCACTCCATGTTCACAAGCTTGCCGTCCCTGCCGATCATCCTGGACGGCGCGGTCAGGAAGTGGATCTTGACCCCCTCGCGCTCGGCCTCGGCGATCTCGTTCTTGTCAGCGGGCATATCCTCGCGCTGGCGCCTGTAGATGATGTGCACTTCCTTCGCGCCCAGACGCAGGGCCGTGCGCGCCGCGTCGATGGCGGCGTTGCCTCCCCCTATGACCGCGACCTTCTTGCCCACCTTCCGGCGACCGCTTATGTTGACCTCTCGCAGGAACTCCACCGCTCCGACGACGCCGTCGAGATCCTCCCCGGGCACGCCCAGCTTCTGGCTGACGTTGGCCCCGACCGCGATGAAGATGGCCCTGTATCCCTGCTCCTTCAGGTCCTCCAGCGTGATGTCCCTGCCCACCGCGACGCCCGTGCGGATCTCCACGCCCCTGCGACATACGGCCAGGATCTCGGCGTCAAGCACGTCCTTGGGCAGCCTGTACTCGGGAATGCCCGCCCTGAGCATTCCACCGGCCTCCGGAAGCGCCTCGAACACCGTGACCTGGTAGCCCAGGCCGGCCAGGTAATACGCGGCGGTAAGGCCTGCGGGACCGGACCCCACGATGGCTACCTTCGCGTCCTTCTGGACGGCCGGCTGATCGGGCGGAAGCGGGTTCATCAGCTCCCAGTCGGCCGCGAACCGCTTGAGGTCGCATATGGCCACGGCCTCGTCGATCTGCGAGCGCCTGCACTTGCCCTCGCACGGGTGGGTGCAGACCCGGCCGCACACCGCGGGGAACGGGTTCTTCTCCTTTATGAGCCTCACGGCGTCATGGTACCTCTTCTGCCTTATCAGGCTGATGTACCTCGGCACGTCAACCCCAGCGGGACACGCGTTCTGGCATGGCGCCTCGAAAAGCGCCGCGCACACCGACGCGGGACATCTCTTATCGCG
>JBLNDE010000040.1:0-41714 GCA_050261335.1 Bacillota bacterium | reverse complement strand
ACCAATGCCTGGGGCGGCTGGTCGGAACGGACATCCAGGCCCAGACGCTGGACGAGATAACGCCGCACAGTAGCAATGCCAACGGTGCCCGCAACTGACGTCAACATCGTCCCACGCTGGTTGACCGCGCCAACGCTTGCCGCGCCCGGTCTTCCGAGGTCGTCCCGATCAAGGTGGAATCCCACGTAGCGCACCCCGCTTGTCTTTCCATGTGTCTGCTCCCCCGCTCATGGCAATGCCGAGAACTTCGCCCTCAAGGCGCGTGCGCAAGATCCGAAGGTCAGGAATTACGACACCGGCCCTGCCGTGGTCGGCTTTCAAAACAACACCTTCAGGTCCAGCTTCAGGTCTGCCGCAGCCTCGGTGACCGTTTCCCTGAGCCGCCCGAGGTAGCCGAGCGGCCCGGCAACGTATCCGCGCAGCGCCTGGGCTGCCTCAGCGGGAGCGGCTTTCAGAAACCGGCTCACAGAAGCAGGATACGGATTGAAGCGGTCCACCATCACTCGGGCAACCCCGGTGTCCCGGACTGCTACCAAGATCGATCGCACGGCCCGCTCAGAGTCAGAATGATAAGGCAAGAGCGGGCTGAGAAAGGCCCAGGTGCGGATGCCCGCGTCCGACAATCGCTTGAGGGCTGACAGCCTCCTCGTCGCGGGTGGCGCCGCCGGCTCATAGAGCCTGCTCACCGTGTCATCTACGGTTGTGATGGTCATGCCAACCTCGAGACTGGGGATATCCTGCAGCACGTCCAGGTCCCGCACGACGAGATCGGACTTCGTCAGGATGGAGACCCTGAGCCAAGTCTCAGGCCCAGGCCGTGAGGGGGAAAGACCCAGCGAAGGATCCACGGGAAGACCGGTAGGACGATCCGCAGGATGAGCCGCAGGAGGGTCCGCAGGAAGGCCCAAGAGCGGGCGCTCTAGCGAGCCCCGGCTGACTGACTCGGCGATAGCCTCTAGACAGGCCCGGGTCAACCGGTAACCACGTTCCAGCGGCTGGTAGGCATCGGTGACGCTGGAGATGACCACCTCCACCGGGCCACCGCGCGCCTCCCGCTGCAGGCGCTGCAAGCGCCGCAGGTCCCGGGCCAGCACGGCCGCTATGTTGGTCTTCGCGTCCACCCACTGGCCCCACGGCCGGTCGTGCCGGGAGAACCTCGCCATGAACGAGGCGTAGCAGTAGGCGCAACTATGGGCGCAGCCGGTGTACGGGTTCAGGGCATAGTCGGCAATGCCCGACTTCACCAGGGCGGACTTGCAGACGGTCTCGCGAACGCTCACCCCACATCGCTCACCCCTCCATAGAATACATGTTCGGCACCGGGATGTAAAGACATCCCGGGCATTCGCCTCGGTAAGCCACTGATCCTGCGGTGGCGACCGACGTGCGCATTCTCAGTCCTCGGGAGGAGTGGCCCGACAGAGTCTCTCGCTTGTACCGTTCCACGCCGAACAGCCAAATGCCCGTAGCCAGCGGCGAAATCCGTCACCGAAGAGACAACGGCAGAGAGTCCCCGACGGCATAAACCTGCGGCCCCAGGGAGAAATACTTCATCGGAGCGTAGATCGCCGGGCTGAGGGATGAAACGTCGACCTTGCCGCGGGTGGCATCGGGAATCCCATCGTCGACCAGGATGTTCTTGATTTCACCGAAGTAGACGGTTCCATTGCCGATATCCAGCGTCTTGACCACTGCGCACTCGTAAACCCACGGCGAATCATCGAGAACAGGCACATCGAGAACGGCTCCCCTGCTCCATGCCATGCCTGTATCAGCGCATTTGTCCGTTTGATAGCCTGACGTGATGCCGCAGTAATCGGCAAGTTCAATCATGGATATAGTCACGAGACTTGCCGAAAACACTCCGGTTTCGAGAACGCGCTTGGCCGTTTTTTTCGTGCCTTGATGAGCATCCCCGGCCGTGAACATGATGATCGGGGGCTTCGTCGAGGCACAGGTGATCCAGGTCTTCAAGGTGAAGTTTGGCCTGCCGTCCTCCTTGAAGCAGCCGATCAAGTATACAGGCTGGGGGAAAAAGCCACGCTGCGGCGCAATCGATCTCTTCGTCATAGGGTACCTCCTCTCTGGAACGCAAGACGTCCCTGCCACAACCCCGGGAAAAGGCGTTAACGCACCCGTCATGCATGGTCAGGATAACCATCAAGCTCTCGTTGCAGTGTCTCATCCTGTTGAGTGTGGGTTCAGAAATCACCGCCACTTTTCCAGGGTTGCCGGTGTTGTCCTCAGGGGACTGCGCGCTTGCGGCGCGCCTCGTTCGAATTTGGCGCTTAAGGCTAGCCAAATTCTCGACGCCCCGTCGTGCAAGCACCGGCAACCCGGAATCTTCTCGCAAACCGGCATGGATTTCTGAACTCACACTAGGCGTGCGGACCCGGCAGCGCCAGGCGGGAAGTGGGGAGCGGGGGCGGAGGTGTGGCCATGAACAACACGGAGATAGCCTCCATATTCCGCGAGCTTGCGGACCTTCTGGAGTTGAAGGGCGAGAACCCCTTCAAGATTCGCGCCTACAGGCGCGCGGCAGACACGATTGAGAGCCTTCCCGGGGATGCGGCAACTCTTGCCGCCGAGGGAAGGCTCAAGCACATCGAGGGGATAGGCGAGGCCATCGAGAGGAAAACGGTGGAGATCGCGACCACCGGAAAGCTCAGGCTTCTCGAGGAACTGAAGCAGGAGGTTCCCCCGGGCCTCCGCGACATGTTGAGGATCCCTGGGGTAGGCCCGCGCACGGCGGCAGCGGTCTTCCGCCACCTTGGCGTTGCCAGCGTGGAGGAACTCGAGAAGGCGGCCCGTGCCGGCAGGCTCAAAGACGTCCCGGGGATGGGAGCGAAAACCGAGGAGAACGTCATCCATGCCATAGAGAGGATGCAGGATGAGCACTGGACCCGCGTCCCGCTGGGGATTGCAGTGATGAGGGCTCGCTCCGTCCTCGACCGGATAGCCCAGGTGGAGGGGGTCCGCGAGGCAGCCGCAGCGGGGAGCGTACGGAGATGGAAGGAGACATGTGGCGACCTCGACATTGTGGTTGGGACTCGGAACGGTGGCGGTGTGATGGAGGCCATGAGCGGGTGGCATGAGGTCGGCGAGGTCCTGACCATCGGTGACGAACGGGCGTCCTTCGCCCTTCGCAGCGGGATGAACGTCGATGTCTGGGTGGTCCCCCCTGCGGAGTTCGTGGCTGCGCTGCACCATGCCACAGGCTCGAAGGCCCACAATGTCAGGCTCAGGGGCATTGCCCGCGAGAGCGGCCTCAAGATAAACGAGCACGGCGTGTTCCGCAGGACGGGCGCGCAGCTGCCGGTGGACGCCGAGGAGGATATATACGCCGCGCTGGGGCTTCAGTACGTTCCGCCTGAGATCAGAGAGGATGCGGGCGAGATCGAGGCGGCCATGGACGGCAGGCTTCCCGCTCTCGTCGAGGAGAGAGACATCCTCGGCGATCTCCATGTACACAGCGACTTCAGCGACGGCCTGTCTTCGATCAACGCCATGGCGGACGCGGCGCAAGCTCATGGGTATGAGTACATCGCCATCTGCGACCACTCGAAGTCGCTCGGCATCGCCGGAGGCCTCAGTGGTGACGAGGTCCTGAGGGAGGTCGAGTTCATCGCGGACCTCAACCGTCACCTCGACGGCATCACGGTGCTTGCGGGCACGGAGGTTGACATCAAGAAGGATGGCACGCTGGACCTTCCGGACGAGGTTCTTTCCAGACTCGATGTGGTGGTCGCCTCCGTGCACTCGTCGTTCAGACAACCTCGGGATGTGATGACAGAAAGGATCATCCGCGCCATAAGAAACGGGAACGTGGATATCATAGGCCATCCTACGGGGAGGGTCCTCGGGAGGCGCAGTGCCTATGACGTGGATATGCAGAAGGTCATCGAAGAGGCCGCGCGCTGCCAGGTTGCGCTGGAGATCAACGCATACCCCGAACGGCTCGACCTCGACTCGGGCTGGGCGCGAAAGGCAAAGGATGCAGGCGCGGTGCTCGCCGTGAACACAGACTCCCACAGCTCGGACCAGCTCGGCTACATGGTCTTCGGCGTCGGCGTGGCCAGGCGTGGCTGGCTCGAGCGGTCCCACGTGATAAACGCATGGCCTCTGGAGCGGCTGCGAGAGTGGCTTGCCCGAAGGCGCAATCGGCCATAATCGGACGTAATCGCAAGGCGTGAGCGTGGCAACACTACGGCCGGGTGAGGCCGATGGTGCGCAAGGACAACGAGGACGGCGTCCGCTGGACCGCCGCACGGCTTATAGGCGGAATGTCCCTGTGGGTGGCACCGAGGGTGCGTCGGGAACTCGCGAGGTGGCAGGCTGCGCTTCGCAAGTGCCCCGATCCGGAGCTTCGCAGGCAGGGGATCACCAGCATACGACACAAGAGTTTCCACGCCGTGGGCGGCTCGGTATTCGGTCTCGACCCGCACCCCTCCGGCAACCTGGTTTCCCTCATAGTTGCCTACCAGACCATCAGCGACTACCTGGATAACCTCTGCGATCGCGCCGGGGTGGAGGATGGCGCTGCCTTTTGCGGGCTGCACCAGGCCATGCTCGATGCGGTGACCTCGCCAGCCACTCCGCCCGGCGGCGCCTGCGGACAGGACTACTACGCGCTATACCCACACAAGGCCGACGGCGGTTACCTCCGGTCGCTGGTACACGAGTGCAGACATCGGGTGGCGCGCCTTCCCGCGTATCATGCGGCTATAGAAGGCGAGGTGCTTCGATTCGCGGGACTGTACCGGGACCTTCAGGCTTACAAGCACGTCCGCGGGGAAGAGAGGGTGCCGCTTCTCGCGGACTGGTTTGCGCGCGAGGGCGCCGACTGGCGCGCGGACCTCGCCTGGTGGGAGTTCGCGGCTGCCTGCGGTTCCACTCTCGGGATCTTCTCGCTTCTGAACCTTGCGGCGCGGGGGGACCGCGGTCCCGAGGCGGCTGGGACGACATCGCGCGCGTACTTCCCGTGGGTGTGCGGCCTGCACATCCTCATGGACTATTTCATAGACCAGGAAGAGGACGCCCGCGAGGGCGACCTCAACTTCGTCAGCTTTTACAGGGACTCCCGGGAACGTCGCGAGCGGCTGGGGTATTTCCTGACGAGAGCGCTCGAGAGCACGTCCGCCCTTCCGGGCCGGTCGTTTCACCAGGGACTGGTGAAGGGGATCGCCGCCCTTTACCTTTCTGACCCGAAGGTTCAGGCGGCCGGGCTCGATGATGTGGCCGCATTTCTCCTGGACAGGGCCGGCCCCGATGCGATCAGCATGTGGCGGGCGTGCCGGCTCCTCCGGCGGATGGGGATACTGTAGGGCCGGGCTCAGCGTCGCCTGATGATGACCTGCCGTGTCAGCGCAGCAAGGGCGTCGCGGGCAGGCCCCGCGGGAAGCCTCGAGGCGCAGGCCGACGCGTGCTCGACACACTGCTGCGCACGCTCGTAAGTCAGGTCCACCCCTCCGCACTCCACCACGGCGCTGCGCACCCACATCACCGACTCCGGGTCGAACCGCCTCGACGCGATGAGATCCCGTGCTCTGGGGCCGAGGGACTCATGGGCGAGCAGCCTCAGCACCGGAAGCGTGAGGACGCCGCACACCAGGTCCTGGCACGTTGGCTTGCCCAGCTCCTGCTCGTCTGCCACGAAGTCGAGGGCATCGTCGGTGAGCTGGAACGCGATGCCGAGTTCGAGACCGTACTCGCGGGCGTTCGCCACATCCTCGGCGGACGCTCCGGCGATGACGGCACCGGCCCGGCAACACGCTGCTATGAGCCTCGCGGTCTTGAGCGTGATCCTCCGAAGGTACCCGTCTTCCGTTTCATCGCACGAGAACGCGCACGCTGCCTGCTCGAGCTCGCCCTCGCACATGGCCGAGATGGCGTCGGTCATGAGTTCGACGACGCCCAGGTCCCTGTGACGGGCGAGAAGCCCAAAGGCCCTGGCGAAAAGGAAGTCTCCGAGAAGGACAGACGGGCGCGCTCCGAAGAGCGCGTTCAGGGTTTCCAGACCCCTGCGGGTGGTCGAACCGTCGATCACGTCGTCGTGGACCAGCGAGGCCATGTGGATGAGCTCTGCGGCCGCAGCGACCTCGATCGTGGCCCTGTCGTCGACCGCTTCCGGCCCCACGTGAGGGCATGCCTCCCTGCCCGGCCCTGCCGACGCCCAGAGAACGACGAGGGCGGGTCGGAGGCCTTTGCCTCTCGTCGCCAGGATGTGGTCCCTTGGACGGGCAAGGTGGTCGCTCTCTGAGGCCAGAGCCGCCTCGATGACGCGGTCCACCGCCCGGATTCGGTCCTCGAGTTGCGGTGGAAGGTCCAGGACTCCTCTCACGCTACCATCTCCCTGGTCCCATGTTTTCGCCTTGTCCAGCGCGCCCTGGCGCGGGCCTCGTGCCCGGGATCAGCCCATGGCCGCCTGGCAAGCGGTACATAGTGTGGACGCGCCGCCCCGGCTGTATTCGGGCCAGGCCACGCTGGCTGGAATAGCCTTGCTCGACCGGGACCATACTACATCTCTGGCTGGGGCTGTGTCATCGACGTTTCGTCCCGTGCCGCAACCGCAGGGCAGCGCCGGGCCAACCACGGAGACGGCAGCGTTTCCGGGTTCATGGGTTGACGCCTGAGAAAGGGCTGGTCCTCAAGTGCTTTCCACCATTGCCAAGACCGCATTCATGTACGTTTTCGTCCTGTTCATCACGCGACTCATGGGCAAGCGGGAGATCGGCCAGCTCTCACCGTTCGACCTGGTTGTGGCCATCATGATAGCGGACCTTGCTGCAATGCCTCTCGAGGAGAAACGCATTCACATACACGATGCGGTCGTCCCCATCGCGGTGTTGGCCGCGACGGAGGTGCTCTTCGCATATATAACGCTCAGGAGCGACAAGGCAAGGGCAGTCATCAGCGGGCAGTCTACCATCGTCATCCGTGACGGCCATATCCTCGAGGGCAATCTGCGCGAACTCCGCTACAACCTCGATGACCTCCTGGCAGGTCTGCGCGAAAAGAACGTCTCGAACATCCAGGACGTGGAGTTTGCGATCCTCGAGGGGTCAGGGCGCCTCAGCGTCATCATGAAGTCGCAGGCCCGGCCGGTGACCCCGCGGGATCTCGGGATCACCACCGCGTACGAGGGGTTGCCCTACCCGCTCATCACCGACGGCAGGGTCCACTACCGCCACCTGGATCAGCTTGGCCTGACCGTTGCGTGGCTCAAGGAGGAGCTGGAGAAGAAAGGCGTGAAAGATCCGTCCGATGCGCTCCTGGCGACGCTCGACACCGCGGGCGAGCTGTACGTTGCGAAGAAAGAGAGCGCGGAGGTGCGAGACCTTCAGTCGAAGGCGCGGTCCGAATCTGACAAGGCATCCGAGAAGTCATCTCGCAAGGCATCCGACAGATCCGAATCTGGCAAGTAGGTGGGGATGGTTCCATGGATCTTCCAAGGGAGTTCCGGGAGAGATTCGTCAAGACGCTTCAGGGCAAGGACTACGTTCTGTATGGCGGCCTCCTTCAACTCGCCCGTCAGCACGGGCTCAAGCGTATCACCACGAACATAGTCCAGATCCCGTCGCCTGACAATGGCATGTACGCTGTGGTCGAGGCCGAGATCGAGACCGAGAACGGGCTGTTCAAGGAGGTCGGCGACGCCTCGCCGGAGAGCGTGAACAGGGCGATCCAGCCGCACATCCTCCGGATGGCTGCGACGCGCGCCAAGGCGCGGGCCATGAGGGACGCGGTGGGCATCGATCTCGTGGCCCTCGAGGAGCTGGGTGACGTGCTGCCGCTGGATGAGGTCCCGGGGCCCGAGAACCCCGATGACCTCGTCCTCACGTTCGGTAAGTATGCGAGGAAACCCCTGGGAACCGTAGTCCGGCAGGATCCGGCCTACGTGGGATGGCTTGCCGAGAACGCGCGCGACGAGGCCGTGCGAAAGGCCGCCCGCGATATCCTGGGACGGGCTGATGCCGGAGGGACCGGCGGCGGGCCCGAGGGTGCGCCCGAGGCTGTCGAGCGGCCACCCGCACACTAATACCACTTTGTCAGATACGGGACGTCATCCGGTTTGCCCGGCCCGGCGGGAGTGTCTCGTGGGACGACTCCCGGCCCCGGTGGCTCTCGACCGTGCAGATCCCGGGAGACCCGCGATGTACGGAACCGGAAGAGCCTGACGAGTGACGCGGGTCGTCCTTTCCCTTGCATGCATGACATGACGTACATCAGCCTCAGGCGTTCATGCCCCGGCGGAGCCGTGATCCATACCGACATGTGGTATAATGGTGGCTGGCGGCCCGGAGGGCAAAGCCGCAAGGCGCCCCCGATCCGCCGGAGGGATGTCGGTTGGACGAGAGGACCCTGCGTGTCCTGGAATTCCACAAGGTCAGGGAGCGCCTGGCGGCGGCGACCACGAACAGCCTGGGCCGGGAGCTTGCTCTCTCCCTCGACGTCGTCACCGACCCGGACGAGGTCCGCGCAAGGCAGCGCGAGACCACGGAAGCGAGGGCGATACTTGCGAGCTATCCGTCGGTGCCGCTGGGCGGAATCCGCGACATCCGTCGTGCGGTAGCCCAGGCGAGGGTGGGGTCCACCCTCGCGCCCCAGGACCTTCTCGACGTCGCCTGGACGATGGACGCATCCGCGCGGCTCCGGAAGTTCATCCTCGGCCTCGGCGAGGGCTTTCAGTCTGTCCGCGACCACGCCGCCCGGATCGCGCCCCAGCCTGCCGTTGCAAGGGAAATCACTCGATGCCTGGACGACCAGGGCAACGTGGTGGACGAGGCGAGCCCGGTCCTCGCCAGGCTGAGGTCGGACATCCGCGCTGTGAACGGTCGCATCCGCGACAGGCTGGACTCGCTCATCCGGTCTCCGGAGGCCTCGCGCTATCTACAAGACCCCGTGATCACCCTGCGCGGCGGCCGGTTTGTGGTGCCTGTGAAGCAGGAGCACCGCGCTGCGGTGCCGGGGATAGTCCACGACCAGTCGTCCAGCGGCGTCACCCTCTTCGTCGAGCCGATGGCCGTGGTCGAACTCAACAACGAGCTTGCGTCTCTCGATGCCAGGGAGCGCGAGGAGGTGGAGAGGATCCTTCGTCACCTCTCCGGGCTCGTGCGCGCGGCATGCCCCGAGATCGAGGGAACAGTCGAGGCCCTCGCCGCCCTGGACTTCGCCTTCGCCAAGGGCAGGCTCAGCCTGGACATGGACGCCGTGGAGCCGGGTCTGGACACCTCCGGTTACCTCGAGATCCGGCAGGGGAGGCACCCGCTTCTGTCGGGGCACGTCGTGCCGATAGACGTCGAGCTTGGCGGCGCGTTTCGCACGCTGGTGGTGACCGGGCCCAACACGGGCGGCAAGACGGTGTCTCTCAAGACGATAGGCCTCTTTGCCCTCATGACCCTGGCGGGGCTGCATCTCCCTGCGGCGAGCGGCACGAGGTTCGCCGTTTTCCAGCAGGTATTCGCGGATATCGGTGACGAGCAGAGCATCGAGCAGAGCCTGTCGACTTTCTCATCGCACATGACGCACATCGTGCGCATTCTGGAAGAGACCGGGCCGGAGTCCCTCGTGCTTCTCGACGAACTCGGCGCGGGCACCGACCCCGCCGAAGGAGCTTCCCTCGGGATAGCCATTCTCGAACACCTGCACGCGCGCGGGTCACGTACGGTGGCGACCACCCACTACAGCGAGCTCAAGACGTTTGCCTACGAGCACGACGGCGTTGAGAACGCGTCGTGTGAATTCGACGTGGCGACGCTTCGGCCGACCTACCGCCTCATTGTGGGCGTCCCGGGAAGTTCCTGTGCGTTTGAGGTTGCGTCACGTCTCGGCTTGCCTCGGCAGATCGTGGATGCCGCCCGCGCCCGGCTCGGGGAGGACCGGGTTCGGGTGGAGGACATGATTGCCGGGATGGAGCGAAGCCGCAGGGAGCTCGAGGAGGACAGGGAGCGGGTGCGTGGGGCGAGGCAGACGATGGAGAGGCTCGTCCGCGAGCGTGACGAGGAGGCCCGCCGGCTTCGCGAAGCACGCTCGGACATCCTCCGGAAGGCCCGGGATGAAGCGTCCCGCATCGTGTCCCGCGCAAGGCAGGACGTGGCGAGGATCATCGACGAACTGAAACAGGGCTCGTTCGACAGGAGCGCCGTGGACGATGCGGCGCGCAGGGCGAGGGAGGCGTTGAAGCAGGTGGCCGAGGAGACCTCCGGCGCCCGGATCGAGGCGCTGGAGGAGGCGCCCGCGCCACGTACGAGGCCCGTTGGCTCTGGCGATGTTGAGACTGGGGCGATCGTGTACGTTTTGAGGCTGGGCAGGCCGGGACGCGTGGTGAGCCCGCCGCGGGACGGGGAGGACGTGGAGGTGCAGGTGGGCGCCATGAGGCTCTTCGTGTCTCCGAGAGACCTTGCCGTCATCGAAGAGGAGCGTCCTTCGGCCGAGTCGCCTTTCGGCGGCGTGTTCATCGCTCCGGTCGCCCGCGAGAAGGCAACCACTGTGTCCAGCGAGCTGGACCTGCGCGGGCTGACCGTCGAGGAGGCCCTCGCAGAGGTGGACAAATACCTCGACGATGCATGCCTTGCAGGGCTACCCAGGGCCAGGATCATCCACGGAAAGGGGACAGGCGCGCTCAGGCAGGCCGTTCGTGAGTTCGTCCGGAGCCATCCGCACGTCAGCGGCTTCGAGCCAGGGGGACCCGGCGAGGGTGGGGACGGCGTCACCGTCGTCGCCATTCGCGCGGACTAAGTATGGCGCCACAAGTTTGCTCCGCCGTCCCTGACGGTGTTGGGGTTAACGCATCTCACCGCACGCGCCGTCCCCGGAGGGCAACACCGGCAACCCCGGCGAGGACTGCCGCGCTCAAAAGCAGAGCGAATTCGCGGCGGTCCACTGCTTAGTTCGGGTTCGAATAGTAAGACTTCGGCGGCGTATCCTGCGTATCCTGCTGGGAGGGGGCGTCGGAAGGCGATTCGCTGTGCCATCCGTGAAGCGGGCAGTAGGTCCTGGGCATCGACTCCCCCGCAACGATGGTACCGTCGCTGAGCACCCGGAGACCGCTGGAAGCGAGGTACCTGCGGACCTCGACCCTGTCCGGCGGGCAGGCATCGGTCGCGAGGCATCCCGAGTCGGCGCAGACCGGGGCCTCCACGACTCCGCTGTGCAGGGTGCAGAAGTCCTTGGGTTCGGTGCCGGGGATGAAGACCTCGGTGGCGGTCCTCGGACACGAAGCAGTCGCGAGCATGCCCGATTCCGCGCAGATCTTCGTGAACACCGCGCCGCTCGGCACGGG
This sequence comes from Bacillota bacterium, assembly GCA_050261335.1. GTDB lineage: Bacteria > Bacillota > SHA-98 > UBA4971 > UBA4971 > UBA6256. Next base: position 30,433 of record JBLNDE010000040.1, on the reverse strand, counting down.
GAACTCGGCGGGCTGCGCGGTCCGCAGGGCCTCTTTCATGAAGGCGCCCCATATCGTCGCCGCTCGTGCAGACCCGATTCGCACGCCCCCGTACACCATGGGCTTTTGCTGTTCGTCGTTGCCGATCCACACGCACGCCACAAGATCGGGCACGAACCCGACGAACCACGCGTTCGTGTAATCGGACGTGGTGCCGGTCTTGCCCGCCGCGGGGCGTCCGATGTTCGCCGCCTTGCCGGTTCCTCGTGTGACGACGCCGCGCAACATGTCCGTCATGATGTAGGCGGTCTGTTCGTCAAGGACCACCTTCTTCGTGGGGACGTTGCGCTCCAGCACGTTCCCGTCTGGATCCTCGACCCGCAGGATGGCGATGGGCTCCGCTCTTATCCCCTGGTTCGGGAATACGGCGTACGCCGCGGCCATCTCAAGGGGCGTGACACCTTTCGTGAGACCGCCCAGCACGAGCGAGAGGGTCAGGTCGTTGCGTCGGCCCGACTCCACCAGGCTCGTTATCCCCATTGCCTTGGCAGTCTTTATGGCGTTCGCGATGCCTATCTGATCGAGCAGCTTCACCGAAGCCACGTTGATGGAGTTCTCCAGGGCCTGTCGGAGCGACACCGGTCCCCGGAACTTGTTGTCGTTGTTCACCGGTGCCCACGGTTCTTTCTGGCCCGGAATGGCGTACTCGACCGGCGAGTCGTCGAGGAGGGTGGATGGTGTGTAGCCGGCCTGTATGGCCGCGGTATACACGAACGGCTTGAAGGCAGACCCGGGCTGCCTATATGACTGGACCGCCCTGTTGAACTCGTCGTTGCCGCGCCCGCCGACCATCGCCCTTATGTACCCGTCGTGCGCGTCCAGCACCACCATGGCGCCCTGCGGCTGCATGAGGCCCTTGGCGTCCGGCTTGCCCTGCGGCAGGTTGGAGATGAGCGCCTTCTCAGCGAGTTCCTGGAGCCGGAGGTCGAGGGTGGTGTAGACCTTCAGCCCGCCCTTGTACACCGTCTCCTGCCCATATCTCTCGAGGAGCTGGGAGCGGACGTAGTCCACGAAATACGGAGCGACCTCCTTCGAGGACCTCTTCTCGATGACTCCCAGGGGCGCCTTTGCCGCCGCCTGGGCCTGCTCATGCGAGATATAGCCGAGTTCCTCCATCCGTGAGAGCACCGTCGCCCGCCTTGCACGCGCCGCCTCGGGGTTCTTGGTGGGCGAGTAAAGCTGGGAGTTGCGTATGAGCCCCGCAAGGAGCGCGGATTCCGCCAGGTTCAGGTCGCGCACGTGCTTGCCGAAGTACCCCTGGGATGCGGCCTCCACGCCGTATACGGCCTGCCCTGGGTAAAAGTAGACCTCGTTGAGGTAGAGTTCGAGGATCTGATCCTTGGTGTACGCGCGCTCGAGCTGGACTGCGTAGATGAACTCCTGGATCTTCCGGGTGAACGTGCGTTCGTGGGTCAGGAAAGCGTTCTTGGCGAGCTGTTGGGTGATGGTGCTCCCGCCCTGCACGATTCTGCCTTCCCTCAGGTCCACGAGCAGCGCCCTCACCATCGCGGTGAAGTTCACGCCATGGTGGCGGCGGAAGTTGTGGTCTTCGATGGCGATGACGCCGTTCTGCAGCGATTCCGGGATGTCCCGGAGCGGGACCCAGACCCTGTTCTCTATGTACAGCCGCGCGATGAGCTTGTTATTGATGTCGTAGATCCTCGTAGCCTCGCTGGGCCTGTATTCAAGATCCTGCAGCGCAGGCATGTTCCGAAGGGCGCCCATCACGACGCCCACGAAGACGCCGGAGGCCACGCATACTACCAGGATGAAGCCGACTACGAGGATGGATGTGATCCGCCCCAAGCCCCTGGACATCATTGCGCCCCTCTCTGTATATGTACTGGAAGGCTGCCGCCGCCCTGCCGACGGGCTGTCGCCGGGAGTCGGGCTGCGCGGCCGTCACCCCGTTTTCGCCGATCTCCGGAAGCCCCGCGGGGTCGGCGCCGATGGACTCCGCCCGCGCAACCAAGTGCGGTTGCAGGAATGACCGCCGCCTTCCCAGGGCTTCTTACGCCTTGCCCGGCCCAATTATACCACAACGGTCGCTGCGCGCGTCAACCTCAGCCCCTGACCGGCCCACCCATCCCCGGCGATGCGCTGTCGTCGGCGGACTCCCCAGACGACAGCGCCTCCGGCTGGTGAGACTCCTCCGGCGGCAATTGACGCCGGAGAACGGGTTGTGCTAAACTGGACGTAACGCTGGCTGGGAGGTATTGGTCGTGACCGCCGAGGAGCAGATGAACGTCCTCAAGAGGAAGACTGCAGAGATCGTGTCCGAGGAGGACCTGCGCGAGAAGCTGGAACAGGCGCACCGTGCGTCCAGGCCCCTCCGCGTGAAGCTGGGCCTGGACCCATCGGCGCCCGACATTCACCTCGGGCATGCGGTGGTCCTCCGGAAACTACGGGAGTTCCAGGATCTGGGTCACGAGGTCATCCTGGTGGTGGGCGACTTCACGGGGCGGATCGGCGACCCCACGGGCAAGTCGGAGGCGAGGCGGCAGCTCTCGCAGGACCAGGTCGTGGAGAACGCCCGCACCTACCAGGAGCAGGCGCACAAGATCCTGGATCCGGCGAAGACCCGGATCGCTTTCAACGGCGAGTGGCTTTCCAAGCTCGTGTTCGAGGACGTCATCAAACTTGCGTCCAAGTACACCGTGGCGAGGATGCTCGAGCGTGAGGAGTTCTCGGAGAGATTTCGCGAGGAGCGGCCCATATACATCCATGAGTTCTTCTACCCATTCATGCAGGCGTATGACTCCGTCGCGCTGCGGGCCGACGTCGAGCTCGGCGGGACGGACCAGAGGTTCAACATCCTCTTCGGGAGGATGCTTCAGCGGGAGTACGACCAGCAGCCGCAGGTGGCCATGCTCATGCCCATCCTCGTCGGCACTGATGGCGTCAAGAAGATGAGCAAGAGTGTGGGCAACTACATCGGCGTCGCCGAGCCACCCACGGAGATGTACGGCAAGACCATGTCGATATCCGACGACGTCATGATGACCTTCTACGAGCTTGCCACGACGCTTCCAGACGACGAGATCGAGGCGGTCCGCGCGGGGCTTGCCTCCGGGCGCCTGCACCCGAGGGACGCCAAGAGGCGGCTCGCCCGCGAGATCGTGGCGCTCTACCACGGACCGGGGGCGGCAATGGCCGCCGAGGAGGAGTTCGATGCCGTGTTTCGTGAGGGCAGCCTCCCGGCGGACGTGCCCGAAGTGCCCATCTGCGGTGCGGACCTCGAGAACGGCAGGATGTGGTGTCCGAGGCTGATCGTGGCTGCGGGGCTTGCCGATAGCACCAGTGAGGCGCGCCGCCTAATCCACCAGGGCGCGGTGAGGGTCGACGACAGGCGGGTGACAGACCCGCAGGCGTGCGTCGCGGTGCGGCCGGGGATGGTGATCCGGGTGGGCAAGCGCAGGTTCGCACGGGTACGGGTGGACTGATTGGCGTCCACGCCGCCGCTGCCCTGCCCCCGGCCCCGGGCCCGGCCCCTGGACCGGGACCAGGCTGAATCGAGAGCTTGACATCCGGCGTCTACGGGAGGTAATCCGGGGGGTGCCGCTCCCTCAGGCCTTTTCGAGAGGCGCTTCGAATATGATCTACCGCGGACTCCGTGCGATAGCCCGACGTACGCAGGAGGGCAGAGGGGGGACGCGGGCAGATGGCGCGCCGTCGCTGGGTGAGCGGCCTTCCGAGGCACGCGTGGTGGGCGGAGCTTGGCCGGGCCCTTTCGAGGGCCTTTGGTCCCAGGTGGCCCATGCGCCGGGGACCGAGGGCGATGCGTCCGCCCAGGCCCGCCGCACCTGGTCGCGGTGGCCGCGTGAGGAGAGGGCTTCCTGCTGCAGCCCGCGACTCTGGGGGTTTGGCCTTCGGGTTCCGGCGCGGATCCGCGCGAAGGTGGCCCAGGCTTTCCCGCCGCCCACCGTGGTGGTTGCGGCTCTTCAGACTGCTGGCGGCCCTGACGATCGTCGGCGGACTCCTTTTTGCCATCGCGGACTGGCGCGTGCGGCCGACGCTGCACCAGATCGCTACAGCCCAGGCGCGGGTCCTCGCCACCGAGGCCGTGACCCAGGCCGTCGCCACGGAGATCGCGGAGGATATTCGCTGGGAGGACCTCTATGCCCTCAGGCCGGACAGCACCGGCCGCGTCGTCCTCGTGCAACCCAATACCGCAGAGATCGACCGGCTCACCTCCAAGGTGACCATCCGCGTCCAGGAGCACCTCAAGAAGATCACGGAGACACAGGTGAGGATACCCCTCGGCCAGGTGCTCGGAAGCCAGATCCTTGCCAATGTGGGCCCGCGCATACGTATCTCGGTGGTGCCGATAGGCACGGTCGCCACGAAGATACTCAGCGATTTCGAGCAGGCAGGCATAAACCAGATCAGGCACAAGATATACCTCGACGTCGCGGCCCACATCAAGCTGGTGGTGCCGCTCGTGATCTCCACCGTGGACGTGACCGTCCAGGTGCCTATCACTGAGGTCCTCATCATGGGCGACGTGCCGGAAACCTACATTCAGCTCCAGGGCACGGAACTCCGGAATCTCCTCCAGCCGCAGGCGTCGCCCGGCCAGTAGCGCGTCCCGAGGCTGCTGATGTTGCACAGGTTCGACCGAAGGGCCCACGGGGCACGATGCCGCACCTTCCGGAAGGAATCTGCACGGCGGCGGAGAATTCATACACGCCGATGGCTGAGCGCACGGGGGGTTTTCGGAGTAGATGCAAAGAAGCCGTGACATGGTCCTCACTCGAAGCTACATCGAACGCGGAATCATCATCTGGGAGACGCTCCTCGCGTTGTTCGTGCTGCTGAGCGTCGTCGCAGGCAGTGTGCAACTGGTAAGATATATCGGAACGCTGACTTTTCAGCCACCCGGGGCGCCGCTCCAGGACCCGTACGGCACGTTTCAGGCCTTCATAAGCCACGTGCTTCTGCTGGTGGTTGGGCTAGAGCTCGGCGTCATGCTCATCAGGCACACGCCCGGCAGCGTGATCGAGGTCCTCATGTACGTGGCCGCGAGGAAAATGCTGGGTCCCCAGACGACGGTCATCGAGTTCCTGGTGGGCGTCGCCGCCATAGGCGGCCTCTTTGCGGTCAGGAAGTTCCTCTTCGTCGCGCGGATGGAGGCAGGCGAACACGTCCTAAGCGCCGCGACGCCGGTCGGCGTCGCGAACCAGATCGCGGACGTGCACATGCCTGCGGGGATGGCGAGGACCCTGGGAGGGATGGTGACGCGCCTCGCAGAGGAGCAAGGGGTTGACATAGTCCCGCAGCGAACGTTCCGCATGGCCGATGCCGTGATCGAAGTGGTGACTGTCACGGACGGCGTAGTGGAGACCGTGAGGGTGATGCGGGCCGGACGGGACTCCTGACGCGTGCCTGCCCTGCTCTTCGGGCACCGGGGAGCGCTCGCCTCTGCCTTACTCACAGGTCACCTGGCTTCAGAGAAGTGGCGCAGACTTGCGGCGCCGTACCTGGATTATGGCATAGAGGCGGCCCGGGAGCCTGGCCCGGGGCCGCCTTCTCGCAGCGTATTTCCGTGTGCCGTCCAGCCGCCCAAGTATGGCGCCATAAGTCTGCGCCATCTTCCCTGACGGTGTTGGGGTTGCCGGTGCTTGCTAGGGCGGGGCGTCGAGAATTTGGCTAGCCTTAAGCGCCAAATTCGAACGAGGCTCACCGCACGCGCCGTCCCCGGAGTGCAACACCGGCAACCCTGGACAGGACTCACCCGCTGAAAAGCCGCGTGAACTAGTGGCGATCTACTTAGTAGTCCATGCCGCCTCCGGGCGGGTATGGCGGGTTCTTCTCCTCCTTGGGAATGTCCGCCACAAGGGCCTCGGTGGTGAGGAGCATGGACGCGATGCTCGCCGCGTTCTGCAGTGCGCTCCGCGTCACCTTGACCGGGTCGACGATGCCGGACTTGACGAGGTCCACGTATTCCTCGGTTATGGCGTCGAAGCCGATGCCCTGCTTCTCCTGGTTCTTGACCCGCTCCAGCACGACCGAACCCTCGAGGCCCGCGTTGTTGGCGATCTGGCGGAGCGGCTCCTCGAGCGCCCTCTTCACGATCTGGACGCCGACCTTCTCGTCGCCGTTCACATCGATCTTGTCGAGGGCAGGCAGGATGTTCACGAGGGTCGTGCCGCCGCCTGCTACGATGCCCTCCTCGACCGCAGCGCGCGTCGCGGCGAGGGCGTCTTCGATGCGGTGCTTCTTCTCCTTGAGTTCCGTCTCTGTGGAAGCACCGACCTTGATTATGGCCACGCCGCCCGCTAGCTTGGCCAGCCTCTCCTGGAGTTTCTCGCGGTCGTAGTCGGAGTCGGTCTCTTCGATCTGCTTCTTGATCTGCGCTATGCGGCCCTTGATCTTGTCGGCGCTGCCGCGGCCTTCGACGATCGTCGTCTTCTCACGATTGATCTTGACCGTCTTCGCTTGGCCGAGCATGTGAAGCTCGACGTTCTCCAGCTTCACGCCGAGATCCTCGGAGAGGAACGTGCCGCCGGTCAGGATGGCGATGTCCTCCATCATGGCTTTACGCCTGTCGCCGAACCCGGGCGCCTTCACCGCGGCCACGTTGAGGATCCCGCGGATCTTGTTGACGACCAGGGTGGCAAGGGCCTCGCCCTCGACATCCTCTGCGATGATGACGAGCGGCTTGCCGACGCGCGCAACCTTCTCGAGGAGCGGCAGGAGATCGGCGACCGCTGTTATCTTCTTCTCGTGGAGCAGAATATAGGGATCCTCGAACACGGCCTCCATGGCCTCGGCGTTGGTCACGAAGTAGGCCGAGGTGTAACCCTTGTCGAACTCCATGCCTTCGACTTTCTCGACGGTGATCTCGATGCCCTTGGACTCCTCGACCGTGATGACCCCGTCCTTGCCGACGAGATCCATGGCCTCGGCGATCTTGTCACCGATGGCAGGATCGTTGCCGGCTATGGCAGCCACGTGCGCGATGTCCTCTTTGCCCTCCACTGGGATGCTGAGCTTCTTCAGCTCTTCCACGGCCACATCGACGGCCCTGTCGATCCCCTTCTTGATGAACATGGGGTTGGCGCCGGCCGCGACGTTCTTGAGACCCTCGGACACGATTGACTGGGCCAGCACCGTTGCGGTGGTCGTGCCGTCACCGGCCACGTCGTTGGTCTTCGACGCAACCTCCCTACAGAGCTGGGCTCCCATGTTCTCGTACGGGTCTTCGAGTTCGATCTCCTTGGCGACGGTCACGCCATCTTTGGTGATGGTGGGCGACCCGAACTTCCGCTCGAGCACGACGTTGCGACCCCTCGGGCCGAGGGTCACCTTGACGGCGGAGGCCACCTTGTCAACGCCCCTCTGAAGCGCGCGCCTGGCCTCCTCGCTGAAAGTGAGTTGCTTGGCACCCATGGTATGTATACCCCCTCCTGATTGCGGTGAGAATGCGGTGTGCTACTTGATGGCCAGGATGTCACTCTGGCGAAGGATGATGTACTCCTCACCTTCGATCTTCACTTCGGTGCCGCCGTACTTCGCGAAGATCACCTTGTCCCCGGGTTTCACGTCCATCGGCGCTCTCTGGCCGTTCTCGAGAAGCTTCCCGGGCCCCACGGCGATCACCTCACCTTCCTGCGGGCGCTCCTTTGCGGTGTCAGGCAGGACGATGCCGCCCTTCGTGCGCTCTTCCTCGGTGCTCGGTTTGACCACCACTCTGTCTTCCAATGGCTTTACCACGCGTCATACCTCCTCTGGGCTGAAATTTAGCACTCACCGAGGGGGAGTGCTAACAATCCGGTACCATATTACAGAACCCCTCTCCAGATTGTCAATAGGGGGACGGGCAAATTTCCGGGACCGTCGAGGGGGCCTGACCACACCTCTGCAAGCCTCCGAACCACGGCGTGGACGCACCCCGATCCCGACAGCCTGGGCAGGTCGCCAGAGCTTCGCGCCATTTCTCGGCGCGCGGGTCCTCGCAAGGGTTGCCGGTGTCGCCCTCCGGGGACGGCGCGTGCGGCGAGATGCGTTCGAATTCGGCGCCCCAAGGCCAGCCAGGTTCCAGGCGCCCTGCCCTGGCAAGCACCGCGCGCCCTGACACCGTCAGTAGACGTGGCGCAAGCTCATCGCGCCACACTCAGCCGTCAGCCCAGCTTGCCAGGTTTTCGAGGATGCGGAGCAAGTCCTCCTCGCCCGAAACGGGTATGCCGGCTCGCAGGTCGGCCTTCTCATTCGGCGGAAGGCCGGTCACCCTTATCCGCGTCACGCTCTTCGGCCGGCACCGATGCCTGGGGTCCCCGTAGAACACCGTGACCCACCCGTCCTTCTCGCCGATGTGCATGGCCGCAAGGCACGCCGGGGACATCCCCGCGCGCCTCTGGGACATCACGACGCGCTCGGGGGAAAACTCGGTTATGGTCCAGTCATCGACCTGGCGTACCAGTTCTTCACGGGTGAGGCCCACCATCTCGGGAGGGGCGGCCATCCTGTTGAGTTCCTCATGGCCGCATTCGTACATGACTCTATAGACGATCTCCGTGGAAGAGGATATCGTGGCCGCGGCAGGCGCGCCAATCCCCTCGAGCCCGGCACCTAGGCCCTCAGGAGGCAAGGATGGTCCATTCGGCCCGGGGTGGGCTTCCTCGAGCCTTTCGCGCGCGCGCTCGATGTTCTGGGCAGCCTTCAGGCTGAGATACGCGTACGTCGCCCCCGCCGACGCCAGGGTGAGGGCGGCGCACAGGGCCACGAGCCTGCCCTTGCGGTTCACGACGTCACCCCTCCGGGGGATTATCGCCCGGTCCCCTGGCTATCATGCCCGAAACTGCGCGGAGTATTCCTCCGAATAAGAGAACATGGCATCGTTGCCATGTTCTCCTGTGCCCGTTTCAACCTCGGTCTGAGCGAGGGTTCGCCGGTCCCTCCCCGTTTTCCACCGGCCGCCGGGACTGCGGTGTTGCACTCGCGGACGGCGTCCCAAGCGGGGCGTCGTCGCCGGAATCCGGCCGTGAACGAGCCGTGAAAAGCCCGTGAACGACCCGTGAACGCCCGGTGAACCACCGCAGGCCTCGTGCCACCGCACATCGTGAAGCGGCCGGAGGTCATTCCTCTGCGGCCGCTTCCATCTCCTCATCCGGTATGTCGAAATTCGCGTGGACCTGCTGCACGTCGTCGAGTTCCTCCAGCGCCTCGGTCAGGCTGAGGACCTGCCTTGCCTCTTTGCCCGTGACCCTTACCGTGGTCTGAGGGACCATGGTAAGCTCGGCGACGGTGAAGTCAACCCCACGCTCCTTGAGGAACTTCTGAACGTTCTCGAATTCCTCGGGAGACGTGGTGATCTCGGCGGTCGCCCCGTCGGACTTGAAATCCTCGGCTCCTGCCTCGACAACGAGGGCCATGAGGTCGTCTTCGCTCATCTTCAGGTCGGCGAGGTCCGCCACCAGGAGGCCTTTCTTGCGGAACATCCACGCCACGCATCCGGTCTCTCCGAGGTTTCCGCCGTGCCTGGTGAAGGTGTGCCGCACGTCGGAGGCTGCGCGGTTCCTGTTATCCGTCATGACCTCGACCATGATCGCGACCCCTCCGGGACCATACCCCTCATAGACGATCTCTTCATACGTCTCGGCGCCGGATTCGCCCGCGCCCCTCTTTATCGCCCGCGCGATGCTGTCGTTGGGCATGTTCACGGCCCTTGCCCGGTCTATCGCTATCCTCAGCCTGAAGTTGGCCTCTGGGTCGGGGCCTCCTTCACGCGCGGCCACGAGGACCTCCCTTGCGACCTTGGTGAACATCCTGCCCCTTTCGGCATCGGCCCTCGCCTTCCTGTGCTTGATGTTAGCCCACTTGGAATGTCCAGACATATCTCACCCCTCCCGTCACGACAATCTTAGCATACGGTATCGGGGTTTGTCACCGGGTCTTGGCCGCCGCCCCTGCCGGCAGAGGTCTTTGCCAGCGCCACCGGCCGGAGTTTCACTCAGCCGGGACTGGAGGGATCGGCCTCCGTGACGGCCTCCTCGGACGGCGCGCTCGCCGGGACAGGGGACTGCGGGCATTCCAACTCGCCGGAAGGCGTCATCCCGGCGGCCCTGACCGGGGACGCGCTGCCGGCATGTGGCCCCGCGACGGACCGGCCCGCTCCCGCGTCTTCCCTTGCAGCCCCTCGACGTCTCCGGAACGGCGACAGCTTCCGGGCCTGGACGATCTTGCGGCTGAGGTACGCGTAAGTCGCGAGCACCATGAAGATGCCGAAGGTCGCCGGGACTATGCCGCCGATTATGAGGAAATCGTACGCCCCGTGCAGGACGATGGCGGTTCCAAGCCCCCTCGCCACGAGGCCTGTGGCGTGCCTTGCGTCGAATTTCGCCCTTCCGAGGTAGTAGCCGACTATGCCTGAGAACGAGGCGTGGGCGAGGTCCGTTATGAAAGCCCTGAACACCCCTACCGCAAGGCCGTACGTCGTTGCGTAAAAGAGGTTCTCGGTGGCCGCAAAGCCGAGGCCTGCAGCAACGCCATATACGATCCCGTCCATCACCTCGTCGAACTCGGCGTTGTCGTATGCCGCCACCTTCACCGCCACGAACTTTGAGATCTCCTCGACAACACCGACCACGAGGATGGAGACCACAAGCAAGGCCAGAAGGTCGCGACGGCCCGTGGTTATTACCCTGCGGAACGGCGCCTCGAGGAAGGCGGCAGGAAAGACCGATGCGACGCCGAACAGGAACGCCTTGGTCACGAGGGCTTTCGGCTCAGGCTCAGCCCGGTCCTTTCGATAGAAGAACCACACCCACAGGAGGCCCGGACCGAGGGAGACGAGTGTGAGCGCCAGAAAACCCGGGGCTACGGGGTTCATTCTCATCACCTTCCGCGGCGGGATTTCATGCCGCCTTTAAGTCTTCCCAGTCCTGCCCGTCGCCAACCCCGTGGACACCATCCCGTGACGCTGTCTGCCGCACGTCCGGTCCAAATCGCCCCGCCCGGCGTCGATGTGGTATAATAGAGCAGGATCGACCAGGCGGACGGCGGGGTGATCTGGCTTGGACGGGTTCGGTTCGCTGGGAAAGATGCTGATGGTGCTCGGGGCCGCGATGGTCGTGCTTGGCGCGATTCTCGCCTTTGCCGGCAAGATCCCGGGCATCGGCAGGCTGCCTGGAGACATTCTCATAAGACGCGGAAACTTCACGTTCTATTTTCCTCTCGCGACGAGCATCGTATTGAGCGTATTGCTGACGCTTCTCCTCGCGCTTTTCTCCCGCAGGTGAGCCTCGCGGACCGCGTAAGTCGAGTCCAGTCCGAGCCGGGCCTGGCAAGACCTGGCCGGGCGGGGCCGGATGTGCCGCGCGGAACCGGGCGGGAGCGGCCGTCGGCGCGCGTCGGAGGATCCACGACCGCCCGCGCGCGACGCAGCGCATATACCGGGAAAGGCCCGGGAACCCTAAGCGCGACGGGGATGCGATTCCCTGGAGGTAGTGCCGTGGCGCTCTACAGGACTGAGGGGATCGTCCTCAAGACCAGGAATCTCGGCGAGGCTGACAGGATCGTCACGTTTTACTCACCTGCGAGGGGCAAGGTGCGGGCGGTGGCGCGCGGCGCCAGGAGACCCCGGAGCAGGTTCGTGAGCGCCACGCAGATGTTCGCTCATGCCGACTTTCTGGTGTTCTCGGGCAAGTCCCTTGACAGCATAAGCCAGGTTGAGGTGAAAACGTCCTTCCCCCGACTCCACGATGACCTCACGAAGCTGGCATTCGCCAGCTACGCCGCGGAACTCCTCGATGCGATGGCGGAGGAGGGCGGGGGAGGCGAGGCCGACCAGGGGGACGAAGGGGGGCAGGGGAGCGGGGAGGTCTTCGGTCTTCTGCTTTCGTACCTTCACGCCCTGTCCGGCGGGCGAGACCCCGAGATGACCACGCGCGCCTTCGAGATAAAGCTTGCATCCGTCCTCGGATACAGGCCTGTGCTCGATTCATGCGCGCGCTGCGGCAGTGCCGATCGCGGCGGCCAGGTGGGATTCGATCCCGAGGCCGGCGGGGTCGTCTGCGCAGGTTGTCTTGGTCGAGGTCCAGTCGCCGTGCGGCTCTCGCGCGGCACGGTCGAGCTCCTGAAGAGGCTTTCTGACCTGGATTTCGAGCGCATTTCGCGGCTCGGCGCGGGCCCGGGCGCGAGGTCCGAGATGGAGAGGGCCATGAGAGCGCACCTCGATTATAGGCTTGACCGTAAGTTGCAGTCGCTCGAGTTCCTCGCGGCCGTGAAAGCGGCGCCGGGTGTGGGCCGATAGACGGGCGCGGCGGGCGCCTGCCGGTGGGAAACGGGAGGCCCAAGCACGACGGAAGCAGGGAGGAGCAGGGTATGCAGATTGACCTCGAGAAGGTTGATGTCATCCGCGAACGGGCGGGGCTTTCGTACCGCGATGCCGTGGAGTACCTCGAAAGGGCGGACGGCGACGTCGTGAGGGCGCTTGTCTTCATCGAGGAGGACAGGCGCGCGGAGCGCGCCGAGTTCGCAGGCAGAGGGCAGGAAGTCCTTGAAAGGATCAAGGACGTCATACGCCGGGGCAACGAGGCGAAGATAAGGGTGGAGCGCGACGGGAGGACCATGGTCGAGCTGCCGGTCACCGCCGGGGTCATTGGAACGGCGATAGCGCCGCAGCTTGCGCTCGTGGGGGCCGTGACGGCCCTCGCAACCGGTTGTTCCATCTCTGTGGAAAGCGAAAGCGGGGGTCTATCCGGCGAGGAGGGCCAAGGCCAGGCGGAGTGATCTGGCAGCAGGGGCCCGCCCAACTGTGAGTTCAGGAATCCATGCTGGTGTGGGAGAAACTGCCAGGTCGCCGGTGCTTGCACGACGGGGCGCCCCAGGTTTGGCAAACAGGTGGACTCGTGTGTGCGCAGCCTGGGTGGCGTGCCGGCGCAATGGCTCGGCGGCCCCGGGGCTGGGCGGTGCAAGGTGGCCGATTCAGGTCGGGAGGTCCCGGACCAGCCGCGGGCACCCGGGGCCCCAGGTTAGGATTGACATGCTCGGAGACCTCTGGTATATTGGGAGAAAAATGATCGTGGTCCGGCGATGATGAAGAAGGAGTACCCGTAAGGCGGGCGGCAAGAGAGAGCCGGGCAGGGTGGGATCCGGTGCCGCCGTCCCGGGGAACGGCGTCTTCCGAGCCGGTGTGTTCTCTGGATGAGTGGGCTCATCGCCAGGGCGCCTGGGTGCTATCCTGCCTCTTTGCGTGGCCGGCTGGCTGTCTGTGTTGTGGGTGTGATGAGCCAGTCAGGGTGGAACCGCGGGAGCAACCTCTCGTCCCTGGATGTTGCGTCGAGGGCGAGAGGTTTCTTTGTGGGAGGGGATCGCATTGCGGATGCCGGCGCTCCTGGCGCGGGTCCCCAGGATCCTCCGGGCGAGCAGGCGATACATGGTTTTCACGAGCGTTCTCTTCGCGACGGGCGCCGTCTTCGGGTACGCGGCGTTCCGGCGCCACCCGGTCGACTCGTCGTGGCTGTTCCTCCTCCTCGACCAGAAGTTCGGCCCCATGTCCGAGGTCATGTCCAGCATGCAGGTGGCGGGCATGGCGGGCATGGTTTTCTGGAACAACATCAAAGCGGCCGGGCTCCTTGTCGTCGGAGGGCTGGCGTTCGGCATCCTGCCGATGGTCATGGTCTTCGTCAACGGGCTTCTCGTGGGGCTGGTCTCCGGTGACGTGGCGCGGCAGGGGTTTGGTCTCTTTCCTTTCATCCTCGTGGGGATCCTGCCCCACGGGCTGTTCGAGATACCTGGTTACGTCATCGGCGGCACGCTCGGAATACGGCTCGGATTCAATATCCTCGGATACCAGCGCGGCCGCCGCGAAGGGCGTGGCATGCGGGCGATCATCCTCGACACCGTGCTCGTACTGGTGGCGGTGGTGGTCCCCCTCCTCGTGCTCGGCTCGCTCATCGAGGTCACGGTGACGCGGCACCTTGTGGAGTGGGTCATGGGAAACGCTCTTCGATGGCACTGAGTATGGCGCTACGAGTCTGCGCTACTCCTACGGACGATGCTGGGGTTGCCGGTGCCTGCCAGGGCGGGCGCCTGGAATTCGGCCAGGCGAGGGTGGAAAAACGCCCTCGACTTTTAAGAGGGGTTGCCGGTGACTCAAAGAGAGGGTGCAACACCGGTAGCGCTGGTGAGCAGTTGCGCGCTGAAAGGCAGCGCGAATTCGTGGCGGTCTGCTCAGCAGGCGGAAGGGCAAGTCCCTGCTGGTTTGGAGGTGAAGCCGTGACGTTTCAGGAGATGATACAGCGACTGGAGTCGTACTGGTCCGCCGAGGGGTGCGTACTCCAGCAACCTTACGACATGGAGGTCGGCGCAGGTACGATGGCGCCCGCCACCTTCTTGCGCGCCCTCGGCCCCGAGCCGTGGAAGGTGGCGTACGTGCAGCCATCGAGGCGGCCTGCCGATGCGCGGTATGGCGAGAACCCGAACCGCGTGTTCCTTCACCATCAGTACCAGGTCATCCTGAAACCGTCCCCTGAGGACGTGGTGGAGAGATACCTGGGCAGCCTCACCGGCGCGCTGGGGATCGATCCCATAGAACACGACATAAGGTTCGTGGAGGACAACTGGGAGGCGCCCACCCTGGGCGCCTGGGGGACGGGCTGGGAGGTCTGGCTGGACGGGATGGAGATCACCCAGTTCACCTATTTTCAGCAGGTCGGTGGCATCGACGCCCGTCCCGTGTCCGCAGAGATCACCTACGGCCTTGAACGTCTTTGCATGTACCTCCAGGATGTGGACAATGTGTTCGACCTCGCCTGGACCCCGGAGATCACTTACGGTGAGATCCAGCGCCAGTTCGAGGTGGAGCACTCGAAGTATGGGTTCGAGCTTGCGGACGTCCGTACGCTGAACCTCCTCTTCGACACCTATGAGGCCGAGGCGAAGCGGGGACTCGCCGCGAGAGTCGTGCTCCCCGCCTACGATTACGTCCTCAAGTGCTCTCACATCTTCAACCTGCTCGACTCCAGGGGCGCACTCGGGGTGAGCGAACGAACCGCCCTCGTGGGGCGTGTGAGGGCGCTTGCGAGGGGGTGTGCGGAGGCGTACGTCCGGAAGCGTGAGGATCTCGGTTTTCCGCTTATCGCCGCCTTTAGCGCCCGGTCGCTGCAGGGGCGCGAGCGCGGATGCGAGCCTGAGCAGACGCACGGTGAGGAAGGAGGTGGTTCGAGTGAGTGAGAGAACCGCCCGTCCCAGGGACGCCGTGCTGGAGGTGGGGGCAGAGGAGATACCGGCAAGGTTCCTTCCTGGGGCCCTCGAACACATCGAGCGCGAGGGGACGCGCCTCCTCACGGAGGAGCGGGTGAGATTCAGGGCCGCAAGGGCTTTCGGCACCCCCAGGAGGCTCGTGCTGTATGTCGAGGGCGTTGCGCCGGTCGGGCCGGCGCTTGTGCAGGAGGTCAGGGGTCCTGCGTACAGCGTGGCTTTCGATGCGGCCGGGAAGCCGACCCGCGCTGCCGAGGGGTTCGCCCGGTCTCGCGGCGTGCGCGTGGAGGACCTGGTAACGCGCGAGGAGGCGAAGGGCAGGTTCGTGTACGCCGTGACGCAAGAAGCGGGGCGGCCAGCAAAGGAGGCGCTCGGCTCGGCGTTTGTGCGGCTCGTAACGGGTATGAGTTTCCCGAAGTCCATGAGATGGGCTGACCGGGATTTCCGATTCGCCCGCCCCATCCGCTGGATACTGGCGCTCTCCGGCGACGAGGTGGTCCCGCTCGAGGTGGATGGGATAAAGGCTGGCAGGCACTCCTCCGGGCACAGGTTTCTCACGAAGGGCGCGCTGGAGGTGGCGAGGGCTGAGGACTACATCGAGGTGCTCAGGGCAGCCTATTGCGTGGTGGATCAGCGCGAGCGGAGGAGGGCCATATCCCGCGGCGCCTCCGATGCTGCGGAGTCCATCGGCGGGAGGGTCGTCCAGGACGACGGTCTCCTCGAGGAGCTGACGTTCCTTTCAGAACACCCGGTGGCGCTCGTCGGACGCTTCGACCCGGACCTTCTTCGCCTGCCAAGGGAGGTCATCGTCACCCCAATGCGCGACCACCAGCGCTATTTTCCGGTGGAGGACACATCGGGCCGGCTCATGCCCGCTTTCGTGGCCGTCCGGGACGGGCTCGCCTCGCACCTCGACGCGGTGCGCAGAGGGAACGAACGGGTGCTCGCGGCGAGGCTCGAGGATGCCAGGTTCTTCTACGAGGAGGACACGAAGGTTCCGCTCGAGCGGTACGTTGAGCATCTGTCCGGCATAATCTTCCATGAGCGGCTCGGGACCATGCTCGACAAAACGCGGCGAATCGAGGCGCTTGCGGCGGACGTGACGTGCCGGCTCGGGCTTTCCGGAGACGCCCGCGCCGTGGTGGCAAGGTCGGCGAAGCTGGCCAAGGCGGACCTCGTGACGCACATGGTCCGGGAGTTCCCCGAGCTGCAAGGGGTGATGGGCCGGTATTACGCCCGGCTCTCCGGGGAAAGCGACGATGTGGCTCAGGCCATATTCGAGCACTACCTCCCGAGATTTGCCGGGGACAGCGTCCCGGAGAGCGTGCCTGGAGTCGTTCTCGCGCTTGCGGACAAGATGGATACGCTTGCAGGGTTCTTCGGGGTCGGGATCCAGCCTTCAGGCTCGGAGGACCCGTACGCCCTCAGGCGGCAGGTGGCGGGCATCGTGGCCATTCTCCTCGAAGGTCGGGTGAGCATGCCCCTTTCCTTGCTTGCGTCGGAGTCCGTGTCGCTGTTTGCTGACGCTGGGGCTCTAAAGCTCCCGCCTGACGAGGTGATCGAGGCCATACTGGATTTCCTGCGACAGCGCCTGCGGGCGACCCTTGTGGACCGGGGCATACGATACGACCTCGTGGACGCGGTACTCGCTGCGGGTTTCGACGACGTTCCGGACGCGCTCCGGCGGGCCGAGGCCCTCGCATCCGCAAGCGACACCGAGGAATTCCGGCGGGCCGTCACCGGCTACACCCGTGCATCGCGCATCGCCGGCACGGAGGACCGCGGCGAGGTCGACGAGTCGCTTTTCGATGAACCTGCTGAGCACGCGCTCTTCGCCGCGTACAGGAACGCCCGGGAGCGGGTGGCGGTCGCAATGGAGCGGCGGGACTATCCGGACGCCTTCACGGCCATGGCTGCGCTTGCGGATCCCATCGACGTGTTCTTCCGCGATGTCCTGGTGATGGCCGAGGACGAATCGCGAAGGCGCAACAGGCTTGCGCTCCTCGCACGCGTGGCGGCGCTGGCCGGGGGCATCGCCGACCTCTCCAGGGTCGTGCAGTCGGAGGGAAGCTGAGGATACAGGATTGCGTGACCGGCGGGCCCGCCCGTCTCGCAAGTCTCGGCGGGGGACGAGGGGGCAGGCGGCGTTCGTACCACAATACACGACTGAAGGTCAGAAACGAAGGAGGCTGAACCATTCATGGCCAGGAAGTACGTCTATTTCTTCGGTAACGGCAAGGCTGAAGGCGGCAAGGAGATGAGGAACCTTCTCGGAGGGAAGGGCGCCAACATAGCCGAGATGACGAACCTCGGGATCCCCGTCCCGCCGGGGTTCACCATCACCACCGAGGTGTGCTCCTTCTACTACGAGAAAGACCGGCAGTACCCGCCCGAGCTTGACGAGCAGGTCAAGGAGAACCTCGCGAAACTCGAGAAAACGATGGGTCTCAAGCTTGGCGATGCGGAGCGGCCCCTGCTCGTGTCCGTGAGGTCGGGCGCGAGGGTGTCCATGCCCGGCATGATGGACACCGTGCTCAATCTGGGTCTCAACGACAAGACTGTTCAGGGCCTCATCCGGCTTACCGGCAACGAACGGTTCGCATACGATGCCTACCGCAGGTTCGTCCAGATGTTCGGCAACGTGGTGCTGGGGGTGTCCCACGACGACTTCGAGGAGATCCTCGAAGCGAAGAAGAAGGCGCTTGGGGTGCACCTGGACACCGAACTCGACGCGGCGGCGCTCAAGGACATCGTGAAGGCCTTCAAGGCGCGCATCCGCGAGAAGAAGGGGATCGACTTCCCCGAGGATCCCATGAAGCAGCTGGAGATGGCACGCGACGCCGTCTTCGGGTCGTGGAACAACCCGCGTGCCATAACCTACCGCAAGATCCACAACATACCCGGCGACTGGGGAACCGCCGTCAACGTGCAGGCGATGGTGTTCGGGAACATGGGCGAGAACTCCGGCACCGGCGTCGCGTTCACGCGCGATCCCAGCACCGGCGAGAAGAAATACTATGGCGACTACCTCAAGAACGCCCAGGGCGAGGACGTGGTGGCCGGTATCAGGACCCCCAAGCCCATCGCAGAGCTGGAGCAGGATATGCCGGAGGTCTACAAGCAGCTCACGGGCATCTTCGACAAGCTCGAGCAGCACTATCGAGACATGCAGGACGTCGAGTTCACAATTCAGGAAGGCAAGCTCTTCATGCTGCAGACCCGGGCCGGAAAGCGCACAGCAGCGGCTGCTGTAAAGATCGCCGTGGACATGGTGAGGGAGGGCCTCATAAAGAAGGAAGAGGCGATTATGCGCGTGGAGCCTGCCCAGCTCGACATGCTCCTCCACAAGATGATCGATCCCAAGGCCAAGGTGCACGTCATTGCAACGGGCGTTGCGGCGTCTCCGGGCGCCGCGGTCGGCGCAGTAGTGTTCACCGCGGATGACGCGGCGGAGCGGGGCGCGGCGGGCGAAAAGGTTATCCTCGTGAGGAAGGAGACCTCGCCCGACGACATCCACGGGATGGCTGCATCCCAGGGCATCCTCACGAGCAGGGGCGGCAAGACCAGCCACGCTGCGGTCGTGGCGCGGGGCATGGGCACGCCTGCTGTCACGGGCTGTGAGGCCATCACCGTGGACGAGGCGTCAAGGAGCTTCCGCGTAGGCAATGTGGTCGTGAAGGAAGGCGACGTCGTAACCCTCGATGGGACGCAGGGTCGGGTTATCCTGGGCCAGGCGCCCCTCGTTGACCCGACGATCGGCGGCGACTTCGCCACGCTCATGGAGTGGGCCGACGAGGTCAAGGCCCTCGGGGTCAGGGCGAATGCCGACACGCCGCATGACGCCGAGACGGCGCTCAAGTTCGGGGCGAAGGGCATCGGCCTCTGCCGCACGGAGCACATGTTCTTCGGGGAGGAACGGGTGCCCGTGGTGCAGGAGATGATCCTGGCCGAAACCACCGAGGCGCGGCGGGCGGCGCTCGACAGGCTGCTTCCCTTCCAGGTCGAGGACTTCCGCGGGATCCTCAAGGCCATGGCCGGCTATCCGGTCATCATCAGGCTCCTCGACCCGCCGCTCCATGAGTTCCTTCCGAGCCACGAGGAGCTTCTCGTCGAGGTCACGAAGATGAAGATCCAGGGGGCGGACCCGGAGGAGCTCAAGAAGAAGCAGGCGCTCCTTGCGCGCGTTGACAAGCTCCGCGAGCTCAACCCCATGCTCGGGCACAGGGGATGCCGCCTCGGCATAACCTACCCGGAGATCAACGAAATGCAGGCAAGGGCCATTTTCGAAGCCGCCTGCCAGTTGACGAAGGAAGGATACAAGGTCTTCCCGGAGGTCATGATCCCGGTGGTCGGGCACGTCAGGGAAATCGAGATAGCGCGCGAGGTGGTGGAGCGGGTCGCGAAGGAGACCATGGAGAAATACGGCGTAAAGATCGAGTACATGGTCGGCACCATGATCGAGCTTCCCAGGGCGGCGCTCACCGCCGACGAGATCGCGAGGGAGGCCCAGTTCTTCTCCTTCGGCACCAACGATCTCACGCAGACCACCTTCGGCTTCTCGCGTGACGACGCGGAGGGCAAGTTCCTGCCCTACTACCTTGAACACAACATCCTGGAGCACAACCCATTCGAGGTGCTGGATCGGAAGGGCGTCGGCGAACTCGTCAAGATCGCCGTGGAACGCGGCAGGCGCACGAGGCCCGAGCTCGAGGTGGGTATATGCGGCGAGCACGGCGGCGACCCCTCGTCCGTTGAATTCTGCCACGATGCAGGCCTCGATTACGTGAGTTGCTCGCCTTTCCGGGTGCCAATCGCAAGACTCGCCGCGGCGCAGGCCGAGATCAAAAACCCGCGCAAGGGGAAAGGGAAGGCCGGTCGCGTGGAGGAATACACCACAGCGTAGGAAACGGAAGCTCCCGCGAGCGGCACCCCGTGCAATGAGGTGGCAGTCGATGGCGCCCCCGCGACGCTTGAGGCGTGCGGGGGCGCCTGCTTGCCGTGGGCGGGCGACCGGACCCGAAGGCGCAGGGGAGCCGTGCAGGGGAACCCCGCGGGCGAGCCGTGCCGGGAACGGTGCGGGGGAACGGTGCGGAGGAACGGTCTTGAGTGCGGGACCGCACGCTGTCTATCAGCCTGTTTGTCGCACCCGATTGAATTTTCGGGCATATACTGGTCTAACTATGTTATACTATCGTATATGCGAACACGTGATCCGGTAGGCCGTAACTCTCATGCGAAATCTTCAGTACGAGGCAGGATTTTGGCGGAATCCGTCGAACCGTGTATGCCGGTTTTCCTGCAGTCCGGGACCGTGCGGGAGGGGCGATCCGCCAAGTATGGCGCCATAAGTTTGTGCCATCTTCCTTGACGGTGTTGGGTCTCGCGGTGCTTGCCAGGGCGGGGCGCCTGGGATCTGGCCAGCCGGCGCGCGGAATTCCAACGCATCTCACCGCATGCGCCGTCCCCGGAGGGCAACACCGGCAACCCTGGACAGGACTCATCCGCTGAGAAGTGGCACGAACTTGTGGCGGTCTACTTGGACACGCGCAGTCTCGGGATGGTGGCTTTCTTTGGGCGGGCGCGTCTGGCAAAAGAGGAAAAACGCCCGTAGTGGCGAAAGAGGAACTACAACGAACGCGTCTCGTTGATTTGGGGTGTGACGAGGAGAACTGGCGCAATGCGCGGCTATAGTGAAGACGTGCTGGGCGATGTCCGCGCAAAGAGCGATATCGTCGAGGTGATATCCGGTTACGTTGCGTTGAAGCAGACCGGCAAGACCTACAAGGGCCTGTGCCCGTTTCACACGGAGAAGACGCCGTCGTTCGTGGTGTCCCCGGAGAAGCAGCTCTTCCATTGTTTTGGCTGTGGCGCCGGAGGCGATGTGTTCAGCTTCATCATGAGGGCGGAAAACGTGGGCTTTGCCGAGGCTGTGAAGATCCTTGCGGACAGGGCAGGCATACTCATCCGCGAAGACTCGGAGGAGGCGCGGGAGGAGCGGGAAAGGCTGAGGGCCCTGTACGAGGTAAACGAGGCGGCGTGCGAGTATTTCCAGCGCGTGCTAATGGAAAGCCCCGAGGCCGGGGCGGCCCGGGAGTACGTGAGGCGGCGAGGTATCCGTGATGAGATCGTCAGGAAGTTCAGGCTCGGGTATGCGCTCCCATCATGGGATGCCCTCCTGAAGGCTCTCACGGCAAGCAAGATTCCTAGGGAAGCCCTTCTCGATGCCGGGCTCGTTGCCCAGGGCAAAGATCCCGGTGGTCACTACGATAGGTTTAGAGCAAGGCTCATGTTCCCGATATGCGATGCGCAAGGCAGGGTGCTGGGGTTCGGGGGGCGGGTGCTGGATGACTCCGTTCCGAAGTACCTGAATTCGCCCGAGACCGCGCTGTTCAAGAAGGGCAGGAACCTTTACGGGCTGCACCTGGCAAAGGACGCCATTCGCAGGGAGTCGACGGCTGTCATCGTAGAGGGTTATATGGACGCCATCGCATCCCACCAGCACGGGTTCGGCCACGTTGTCGCATCGCTGGGCACGGCGCTCACCGAGGACCAGGCCCGAATCATCCGCCGCTATGCGTCCCGGGTTGTGATCGCTTACGACGCCGACGCAGCAGGGGCGGCTGCGACGGTGCGCGGCATGGAGATCCTGGCAGGAGCGAGGCTCGATGTGCGGGTGGCGAGCCTGCCTGCCGGGGAGGACCCGGACTCCACCGTCAGGAAAGGCGGCGCGGAGGCCCTTGCGCGGGCGCTGACGGATGCCAGGCCTCTCATTGACTACAAGCTGCACCTGGCGACCTCGAGATGCGATCGCGGGACGGTCGACGGAAGGGTGAGCGCGGCGCGCGAAGCGGCCAGGGTTCTCGCGACCATAGAGAGCGCCGTCGGGCGCAGCGAATACACTCGTAGAGTCGCGACCGAGCTGGAGATAGACCCGGATGCCCTGGGCAAGGATGTCGAGGCGCTCGTCCGCGCGGGAGGTGCCCGCCCGGCACGGCCGGGGAGGGGCGGGCGGCCCCGAGTGGCGGTACGTCCGGAGGAGTCCGGGCCGTCTGGGGATAGAAACGTCGCGAGCAGGCATACTAAGTCAGAGGATGATATTGCCAGATCAGGCGAGATGATGAAAGTTCTGGAAGCCGAGAAGATGCTTCTCAGGCTCATGGCGGAGAGCGGCGAGGTCCGGAGGATCGTCGTCGAGCAGGTCGGGGCCGACGGCTTCTGTGATCCGGGACACCGGGAGATAGCCAGGGCGATAGTCGTGGAGGGTGTCATGGCCAGGTCCGGGTCTGGAGGCGGGGCTGAGGCCGAAGGCGGGGGCGGCGGCGACGCGGTGGAACCGACAAGGGTCATGGCCGCGCTCGATGACGAGGAGACTCGCCGGTACGCCGCGGGGATATTCCTCGGACAGGCTGGCGAGGGGCAGGGCGATCCGTCGAGAATGGCCCAGGATTGCCTGAGTGTCCTGCGGGAACACAGCCTGAGGGGCAGGATACGTGAGGTCGAGCGGGAGCTTGCGTCCCTTGGTGGCACAGGAGAGACGGAGAGATCAAGAGCATTGTTGGCGGAGCTTGGGAGCCTCCGGTCGAGGCTCTCGAAGGAGTTCCAGCCGTTTTCTGGAATCGGGTGAGCACCGCGAGCCTGAGGACTCGAGACGCACGCAACAGGGAGCGCGGCGCCGCGAGATTCAGTTGCCATGGCCGGAGTCGCATCCGGCAGATGGCGTCGGAAAGGAGGGATGAGGATGACGAAGCCTGGGCAGCCTGACGTACCCGAGTTGAGGGAGCTCATCGAGCTTGGTAGAAAGAAGGGCACGCTTACCTATAGAGAGATAATGGACGCCCTCCAGAACGTGGAGCTCTCTCCCGAGCAAATAGATGACATCTACGAGGCCTTCGGGCAAATGGGCATAGATGTTGTGCCCGAGCCGGGAGACGGGGAAGCCGACGATGCGCCTGAGGAGGCCGTAGAACCTGAAGGGCCCGATGGTCCGGACGGGGATGCGATAGTCCACGAAGATGTAGAGATAGATCTCTCCGTCCCCGAAGGCATAAGCGTCGACGACCCGGTCAGGATGTATCTCAAGGAGATCGGGAGGGTCCCGCTTCTTACCGCCGAGGAGGAGATCGAGCTTGCGAAAAGGATCGAGAGGGGCGACGAGCAGGCCAAGCGCAGGCTCGCCGAGGCAAACCTCCGGCTCGTGGTGAGCATCGCCAAACGTTACGTCGGTCGCGGTATGCTCTTCCTCGACCTCATCCAGGAAGGCAACCTTGGCCTCCTGAAGGCGGTCGAGAAGTTCGACTACCGGAAGGGATACAAGTTCAGTACGTACGCAACGTGGTGGATCCGGCAGGCAATTACCCGCGCCATCGCCGATCAGGCGAGGACCATACGGATTCCCGTCCACATGGTTGAGACAATCAACAAGCTAGTTCGGGTACAAAGGCAGCTCGTGCAGGAGTATGGCCGAGAACCTACGATAGAAGAGACGGCGAAGGCCATGGATATGAGCGAGGATAAGGTCCGGGAGATCATGAAGGTAGCGCAGGAGCCCGTTTCTCTCGAAACGCCCATCGGCGAGGAGGAGGACAGCCATCTTGGGGATTTCATCGAAGACGAAGACGTGCTGGCCCCCGCCGACGCGGTGTCGTTCCATTTGCTCAAGGAGCAGCTGGAGGACGTCCTCGACACGCTGACTCCCAGGGAAGAGAAGGTGTTGCGCCTGCGGTTCGGGCTTGACGACGGGCGATCTCGCACCCTCGAGGAGGTAGGGCAGGTGTTCGGAGTCACCCGCGAGAGGATCCGTCAGATCGAAGCGAAGGCGCTCCGCAAGTTGCGGCATCCGAGCCGGAGCAAGAAACTCAAGGACTATCTGGAGTAAGCCCCGGGAACCGGGCGGAGGCGGCGCGCGGATTTTCGCGGCGTCTGCCTCTTGACCGGGTGGGGATACGCATGTATAATAGCTAATGTAAGTGAGGTTTTGTTCCCTGGTAGCTCAACGGTAGAGCGGCCGGCTGTTAACCGGTAGGTTGCAGGTTCGAATCCTGCCCGGGGAGCCATTTTTCGGGCCTATAGCTCAGCGGTAGAGCAACCGGCTCATAACCGGTCGGTCCCTGGTTCGATCCCAGGTGGGCCCACCATGTTTTCGGAGCGGGCAGAATGCGCCCGCTCCACTTGTTGTCCGCGTCGTCTGGGCTGTCCGCGTTTACGTGGTCTGCGTTGTGTGCGGGCCGCCCGTGCGATTGCTTGTGCCATCCTGTGGTCCCACTCAAGATCCTTGCGTCGGCCCCCGCTGGTGGGGAACCGCGCCCCAGGGTCCTGGTGTTCTTGCAGCAGCGGTCTTGACATTCGGCGCCTTCCGGGTCAGCCGTACGGATGGGGAAACCGTGCAGGAACTGAAAACCCGGTGTAGAAATAACTATAGTAACAGAGAAGGCGGCCCGTGCCTGCCGGGGCCTGATGCGACAGCAGGGATGCTCCGGCATCGGGATCTTGAGGCCAGCGGGAACGGCAGACCGGAGGAGAAAGGGGCCCAGAAGGATGGTCGTAAAGTGCGAGATATGTGGCAAGGTCATCCCCAAGGCGAGGCTCGAGATTCTGCCGACCACGAAACGATGCGTTGACTGTGCAAAGAAAAACGGCACAGATGTGCAGGCCAAGCGCACCGAGGTAGGTATGGACATCGAAACCTACAAGGATCTCCTGGGGGCGATAAGAAGTTAGGGTAGCGTAGAACGTGACGTTGCACGAGGTCGCTCCCTTGA
Source organism: Bacillota bacterium (assembly GCA_050261335.1). Classification (GTDB taxonomy): domain Bacteria; phylum Bacillota; class SHA-98; order UBA4971; family UBA4971; genus UBA6256. The sequence goes on along the minus strand of JBLNDE010000040.1, from coordinate 5,432 downwards.
GGCTTACACAATAGCGCGAAGGGAATAATGCCTATGACCGAGATACAGTTGCTCCTCGAACTCCAGGGGATGGACATGCAGATACAGGAGCTGACAAAGACGCTTGCAGGACTGCCTGTCCGGAAGGAGATCGAAGACCTCGAGGCCACTCTGAGGACGCTGCGCGCGAGCCTTGCAGATGCAAATGCAAGGCTTGCGCGCTGTCGTAAAGAGCAGAAGGAAGTGGAATGGAGCCTGAAGGAAACGGTGGCAGCGATCGAGGCCATTTCCAGGAAACTGTACGGGGGCGTGGTCACCAATCCGAGGGAGATCGAGGGCATGCGGGGAAAACTCAAGATGCTGGAGGCAGGCAAGGCCAAGCTCGAGGACCGGATCATCGCCTACATGGAGGAGAGCGAGGCTCTGGAGGCCCAGGCGAAATCGCGAGGTGAGGAGATAGACCAGGGCACATCGAACCTCGAGAGGCTGAAGAGCGCTCGTGACGCCAGGGTGTCGGAGATAGAATCCGAGATGTCGGGCATCACGGAGCGACGGGAGGCGCTCGCAGCGGAGATCTCCAGGGCGTTGCTCCTGAAGTACGAGCAGCTCATAAAGGACAAGGGGGGCGTCGCGGTCGCACCCGTCCAGGGCGGGATATGCGGCGGATGCCACGTGGTCCTGCCGGCGTCGCTCGTGTCCCGAGCAAGACCCAACGACCAGGTGGTCAGGTGCGAGAGCTGTGGCAGGATTCTCTGCTGGGTCGGGTGATCGAGCTGCCCGGGCGAGGTGCCCGGGGTGTACCAGCCTGAGCCTGTCGTGCCGCATGCTACGTGCCGGTTGCGCGATACTGTGGGAGGGGCCGTGATGTCAGCTGGTGTCGTCCGTGTGCTCGAGTGCCGTGCCGCATTTTCGGTGGTGCCATTCTTGAGCCGTGGGACTTGAGCCGTGGGAGATGTTGAAAGGAACGTGGTGGACGACTACTTGCAGATGGGTACAGGTTGCGAGCTGACCATATACAGCGATGGCGCCTCGAGGGGCAATCCAGGCCCTGCGGGGATCGGCGCGGTGCTCCTTGACGAGAACGGAAACGTGGTCGCCGAGATAAGCGAGGGGATCGGCACGGCCACGAACAACGAGGCCGAGTACATGGCGCTCTCGAAGGCGCTCGAGCGGGCGAAGACGCTCGGGGCGCGCAGGGTGCGGGTGTACGTGGACAGCGAGCTCGTGGCGAGGCAGATCTCAGGGCAGTATGCCGTGAAGTCGGACCGGCTGCGGCCCCTGGTGGAGAGGGTGCAGAAGCTGAGACGCAGCTTCGAGTCGTGCCGCGTGACGCATGTGAAGCGGGGCATGAACGCCAGGGCCGACGAGCTTGCCAACATGGGTATCGACGCTGCGGACGGCCGACATCGGACGTGAACGAGGATCCCTGTGTCCCACCATGTGCTGGCAAGCTGCGAAGTCGCCGCACGGCGCGGGCACGGGTCCGAAACCCGGCATCTGTTTACCGCGGGCGCATCGGCTCGCGTCCACGAATGTGCGCGGGTGGACCCACCCGGCAGTGGTCTGGTTATCGATGCAGTCAACGGACGTCCCCGCGGCAAGGGGAACGGCCTGGGGCTCCGTGCGGATATGCGACGCTGAGCCGGCGAGGTGCCAGGGGCAACTCAGGTGCTGAGCAGGGTAACCGCCGGCTATGGTAGCTTCTGGGTTTGACTGGCTGGGCAGACGGTAGTAAAATTAAAAGGTGGTTTGCGACAAGCAAGCAGACCGGGTGGTCGCGGGCGCAAAGCTGTGTGGCCGACGCGCCTGAGGAAAGTCCGAACTCCGCAGGGCAGGGTGCTGGGTAATCCCCAGTGGGGGCGACCCCAAGGAAAGTGCAACAGAGATTAGGCCGCTCGCGCTGGGCCGTTCCCGACAGGGCAGCGGCGCGCGAGCAAGGGTGAAATGGTGCGGTAAGAGCGCACCAGCGGCCGGGTGACCGGTCGGCTAGGCAAACCCCACCCGGAGCAAGACCAAATAGGAGGGACACAAGGTGGCCCGCCTTCCCCTCGGGTACGGTCGCATGAGGCCCTGGGCAACCCGGGTCCAAGACAGATGGCCACCCTCGACAGGATTCGGCTTACAGGTCTGGTTGCTTGTTCAGCTTCAGGCGGGCGCTCATTTGGAACCGGCGCCCGCTTTCTGTTGTTCGAGGGTCTGCCGCGCTTGCCACGCGGACCCTCCGGCCTCGTCGACACCTGTACGGTTCTGACTTGCCGGCGGATTTGCGCCGCCGGACACGTCCGCCGCAGAGGTGTTCTGCGCCTTCCGGATCCGACCTCCACTCCTCCTGTCTTCGATTGGACCGGCAGATGGGCGTCTTTCGAACCCCGACTCATCAGGAAGGCTGCCTCTTTGGAGGCACGAGTCCACGATGCGGTGGAGTTGGCCCGGGATAGACCGGGAGTTGTCTGCCACCCGGGCTGCTTTGAGAAATTCCCATGTCGAGCAGAAGGATCTGGACAACCAAAGGAGAATGTTCCAGAACAGCGTGCTACGATATGTCCATAACGTGCTACGCAGGTGCTGTATCGGAGGCGATGGGGGCGGTGAGGGACGAGTGCGAATGCTCCGGTGGCCTTGTGCGGTTCGGAGTGGCTGTGAACGGAAAGGTGCTTTCGGACTTCGACAGGGCTATCCAGGAGCAGGGCTACGCGAACCGGTCCGAGGCCATCCGCGACCTCATCAGAGCCCACCTGGTGGAGCGCGAGTGGGACGGCGGTGACCAGGAGGTCGTAGGCACGATAACGCTTGTGTACGACCACCGCGGGAAGGGTCTCGGTGAGCACCTCACCGATATCCAGCACGACCACCAGGCGTTCGTCATCTCCACGCTCCACGTCCATCTCGACCACGACAACTGCCTCGAGGTCCTGGTGGTGCGCGGGAGGAGCGCCGTCCTCAGGAGGCTGGCGGATAGCCTCATCAGTGTAAAGGGGGTCAAGCACGGGAGGCTTACCATGACGTCGACGGGGAGGGGCCTCCGCTGACTCAGTAGACCGCCACAGACTCGCGCTACTTCTCAGCGCAAGCCCTGTCCACCAGGGTTGCCGATGTTGCACTCCGGCGACGGCGCGTTCGGTGAGATGCGCTCAAATTCGGCGCTCAGGGCCGGCCGAGTTCCAGGCGCGCCGCCCTGGCAAGCACCGGCAACCCAGCACCGTCGGGAGAAGCGGCGCAAGCTTGTGCCGCCATAGTTGGTGTCGGTGCGGCCCGTGAGGTTGCCGCCAGCCGCGCGACGGGGCGGTGAGATGTTGGCATCGGCGACCGCGAGCAAGCCGAGCTTTGACAAGACGCTGGTGGTTCATGACGCTTCACCCGGCGGCGCCACGGAAGATACTACATGAAGGGAGCAGATGGCAGTGCGGAGCAACGTGGTTCGAGGGATTACGTATGGGGCGATCTTCATCGCGCTCGGGATAGTCTTTCCGGTATTCTTCCACGCCGTAGGGGCTGGTAAGGTGTTCCTTCCCATGCATATACCGGTTCTTCTGGCAGGCTTTTTCACAGGCCCTGTCATCGGGGCGGCCGTTGGCTTCCTCACGCCGATCCTCTCCGCGCTTTTGACGGGGATGCCCCCCCTGATGCCGCCCATGGCTCAGGCCATGATGGCAGAGCTCGCGGTGTACGGCCTCCTGAGCGGTCTCCTCTATAAGGCGCTGAGGCAGAACGTGGTGGTGTCGCTCGTGGCCGCGATGATCGGGGGTCGCCTGGTGTACGGCGTGCTCGCGGCGTACCTTTTGCCACTGTTCGGGTTGAACCGGGTGCCCGTGCTCTACCCGTTGACTGGCGGGATCGTGGGGAGCCTGCCCGGCATCATCCTGCAACTCGTCTTCGTTCCTACCGTGGTGTACCTGGCGGAGAGAACCCTCAAGGCAAGGTCCGCAAGCTCGGCGGGAAGGCAGGAGGCGTGACCGGATTCAGATTGAAAAGCGTGGGAGCAACGGGCGGACCCAACAGGCCGGTCTGTGCGAAGTGGCGGGGTCTACCGGCGGACCGGGGCCGCAGTCGCCGGTAGACCCTCTTCATTTGTTGTGCATCCGGGGTCCCGGGTCGCAGCTCTGGGGCAGCCATGCCTTCCCGAAAGCGTCGCTGCTTACCCGTTGCACGCACAGCCGGGACGCGACAGCGCTACTCCACCATGTCCCAGGTGCGGCCTGAACGGATCCGGCGAGTGATCTTGCCCACGGTGGCGATACGTTCCTCGGCGAGGCGGTCGGCGGCCTTGTGAGTTGGGATGCTGTCCCGCTTCGATATCTCGACCACCTTGAGTATCGTATCATAGATGCCCGCCGCCTTCCGGAGGGCTCTTTCGCGGTTGTAACCGAAGAGCCCGTCCGCGACGTTGATGACGCCGCCTGCGTTGATGATGTAGTCGGGCGCGTAAAGGATGCCCATGTCCTGCAGCACGTCGCCGTGGCGGTCCTCCTTGAGCTGGTTATTGGCGGAGCCTCCCACGATCTTGCACTTGAGTCTCGGGATGGTGTCATCGTCGAGGATGGCACCGAGGGCGCATGGGGCGAAGATGTCGCACTCGACGCCGTATATGGCGTCGGGATCCACCGCCTGGGCCCCGAGGTCGCGCACGGCCCTTTCGACCTTGTCAGGGAAGATGTCTGTAACGATGAGCTTCGCGCCCTCATCGCGGAGGTGCTTGCCCAGGTGGTAGCCGACGCTGCCGACGCCCTGAATCGCCACGGTGCGCCCTTTAAGCGAGTCGCTGCCGAAAACCGCCCTGGAGCAGGCCGCAAGGCCGCGCCAGACACCATACGCGGTCACCGGGCCTGGGTCGCCGCTGCCTCCCGAGGCGCTGGATGATCCCCCGACCCATCTGGTCTCGCATCTGATGGTCTCCACATCGTCCACTGTGATGCCGACGTCCTCGCCTGTGATAAACCTGCCGCCGAGAGTGTCCACGAACCGTCCGAACGCCCTGAAGAGCTCCTCGGACTTGTCTCTGCGCGAGTCACCGATGATGACGGCCTTCCCGCCGCCGAAATTCAGGCCCGCCGCGGCGTTCTTGTAGGTCATGCCGCGGGCGAGGCGCAGGGCGTCGGTAAGCGCCTCATCCTCGGTCCTGTACGGCCACATACGCGTTCCGCCGAGAGCGGGGCCGAGGGTGGTATCATGGACGACGATTATCGCCCGCAAGCCCGTGGAGGTGTCGCTGCAGAAAAGGACCTGCTCGTAGTCGTGTTTTCTCATCGCATCAAACAGGTTCATCGTCATATCCTCCTTGTCTTGAGGGTTCGACAGGGGAGCTTCAAGTGAGAGCTGCCGGCGGCGAATCCTAAGTGTGGGTTCAGAAATCACCGCCACTTTTCCAGGGTTGCCGGTGTTGCCCTCCGGGGACGGCGCGCTTGCGGCGCGCCTCGTTCGAATTTGGCGCTTAAGGCTAGCCAAATTCTCGACGC
>JBLNDE010000039.1:0-33042 GCA_050261335.1 Bacillota bacterium | reverse complement strand
AGCATTTCTGCACGGGATCGTTGAACTTCCCCAGTACCTGCCAGTTTGGCGGAGCACGGCGATGGTTTTGCGCGATTCAACCGAGCCGTGTTGCCGTAATGTGGGAAACATCAACAGTCTCCTGCACCCTCACTTAGTACTGCTTTGTCAGATACGAAACGCCACCCGGTTCGGCGGGCGTGGCGGGCCTGTCTGGCGTGGCGATTCCTGGCCCCGGCGGCCCTTGACCGCGCGGTTCCCGGAAGACCCGTGATGTATGGAACGGGTAGGGCGGAAAGAGTGACGTGCGTCAGCAATTGGATACGACGCGTGACGCAGGGAACGGGTACGACTCGGACCCGTGATGTGCATCACTGGACGGCTCTCAACGATGACGTGCGGAACAGTTGAGGAAGAACCCGTGATGTACGTCACCCGTCCCGCTTCGACGGGTGACGTATGGAACTCTTCGTGGAGAACCCGTGATGCGGGGAACGGATAAGGCGGGAGCGCTGATGTACGTCACCGATTGGCTCCCGATTCGTGACGTATGGAACGGGAGGGGCGTGACGAGTGACGTAGGTCACCCTTCCTCCTGCATGTGTGACGTAGGCAACGGGTATGGCAGGGACCAGTGATGTGCGTCACTGGACAGCCCTCACTGGTGACGAAGGGAACCGTCAACGAGGAACCCGTGACGTACGTCAACTGTCAGCTCAAGCGACAGCAGTACCAGGAGATCCATACGTAACGGAGTAGTGTTAGGCCAGAGCGCCCGGCATCCGGCCGGCCTTGAGCGCCGGATTCTAACGACGCGCGCCACAGTCGCGCCGTCCTCGGAGAGCAAGGCCGGTAACCCCTGCGAGTGCCTGCGCGTCGAAAAGTGGCGCGGATCCGCGGCCATCTACTCGGGTCTCGGCGATGGATTCGGCCGGCACGCTCACGCCTCTCAACGCCTCCGGCGAAGTGCCTCGGCGACAGCTTGCTGCTCTTCGTCGGTCAGGGCGTACCGGGACGTCCCTTGCTCCACGGGTTTGGCGTACACACGGGCTTCATCGCGTCCGTAAAGGCTGCTCAACACCACTCCATCGCCGGTGCCATCCAGGAGCGCCAGGGCGAAACTCTGGTCCCCACCGGTGTCCTCGAACGCGTTGAACCGGACCACCCCGAGGCCCTGGAGGTGCCGCCGCGATGCAACGTGCATGTCCTCAGTGAACCGCTTGAGTTCATCGAGATCGCTTTCAGCCTGCCGCACACGGTGCACACAGTCCTCTATGACGTCTTCAAGGCTTTCCCCGCTTGAACCCCTGACGAGAGCCTGGTATCTCTGTATGAGTCGACTCATACGCCAATCGAGGACGACTAGCGCTACTGTAGCCGCACCAAGAAGGGCGACAAGGACGAGCGCCACCGTCTCGAGATTGGCGGCGACCGTATCCTGGATCACGGAGATTATCCCCACGACGCAACCGCCTCCTCCTAAGTGAGGGTGCGAAAATGTTCCCGACTTTCGGGAGGGGGTTGCCGGTGATTGCACGAGGGGTGTCAAAACCCGGCCACTGGCCCGGCCGGCCGGATTCTGGCGAAGCGCGCTCCGCTTGGGGCGCCGTCCCCGAGTGCAACACCGGCAGCCCGGCAACTACTGGAAAAGGGACGGGGATTAATGCACCCTCACCTAGCCTAGCGATAACGGTTCGACGTGCACGGTGGCTTTCCTTCTGCTGGTGCTGCCTTTCACGTGTCCTAAGTATGGCGCCATAAGTTTGCGACGCTTTTTCTGACGGCGTTGGGGTTGCCGGTGCTTGCACGACGGGGCGTCGAGAATTTGGCTAGCCTGTGCGCCAAATTCGAACGAGGCGCGCCGCAAGCGCGCCGTCCCCGGAGGGCAACACCGGCAACGCTGGAGAGGACTTGCGCGCTGAAAAGTAGCGCGAATTTGTGGCGATCTACTTAGTAGTCCCTGGCCCCAGGGTCTCATGGCGATGAGCGTAGCTATGCGTCCGGGGACATGGTGACACCCTGCGCGCCCTTGCCAGACTTGATGCCGGACGCCCCTTCCGGGAAGGCACGGGCGAAGGCGGGCGAGCCGGGCGGAAATACGCGAGGGTTATTTCCCGGGAAATAGCCGTCCTCCGATGAATGGACGCTCTTTCCATGCAGTGCTGGGTTCGCTGCCTCGCCGTGCCTTTCGGAGATGTTCCACGTGGAACACTCGGGTTCACGCACACCGCCTGTGCCTCGGAAGGAGTGCGGCGGGGGAGTGCCGCCCTCAGGTGGCATGGACCGAGCCCCGTCCCACCTGTGGTTGCGCTCCTGCCGCATCCGAGCGGAAGGCGCGGAAGGTCAGGCGCCGCCGAGATGCTCGAGCGGTGCATCACACTGTATGCTGCAAAAGGAGCGCGGGCAAGCTGATCGGACGACACGGCTTCAGCTTCACCCCACTGATCAACCCACCCAGCGGGCGGGTCGGGTGCGAGCCGCTCTCCCTGGACGACGGCAGTCCACGTTCCGCTAAAGTGCGGTACGGTTCCGGTAGCGCGCGGTAGCGTAAGCAAGGACGAATATGACAGGGACATACGCACCCAGGCTGCGGTTCCTCATGGTGATTGACGGGCCTCTGGACGTCCGCAGTATGGGCGCGTACACCCCGATGACCCGACCCTTATAGGGCAGGAACCCAGGAACGCGCATGGAGTCAAGCCATATACGAAGCCTTGAAACGCCCTCAGTAGGCTCCCCTGTCCCCCTCTCCCCGCCAAGGTAACGGAAGACCAGGAACACCAGCGGGGTGTACGGTGCCGCCATGAAGACCATATGGACCGTCATCATACCGGCCGTTCCCGGCGCCGACGCGAAGGCAAGGGCTGGCCTGAGGGTGTCGCGCCCCTCAGTATGGCGCCACAAGCTCGCGCCATCTTCCCTGATGGTGTTGAGGTTGCCGGTGCTTGCCAGGGCGGGGCGCCCGGAATCTGGCTGGCTCCAAGTGCCAGATTCGGATGAGACGCGCCGCAAGCGCGTGGCCTCCGGAGGGCGACACCGGCAATCCTGGGGTAGGGCTCGTGCCCTGAAAAGTAGCGCAACTCGTGGCGATCTACCTGGTCGCGAGGGAGCCAGTCTCGTCGCTCGGGGGCGAGGGGTGGTCGCGCGGGAATCAGCCTTCGCAGGAGGCCCGCCGATAGCAGACCAGGTTCATCTTCAACCTGGCTTCGTGGCGACCAACCCCACCTACCTGCCGAGTTTAGGCTGCCGCTGCATGCGGAAGCCGAAACCGCCCACCCTTCGAGAACGGAAACGCGGGGCCGATGGCCCCGCGACTGCGCCGCGCTTTGCCTTTCCCCAACGACCCTGACGGCGCCCGTGCCTCGCGCGTCAGTGGGGACGCGATAGACGTCATTCTCACCGTCTACAGCACCAGCGCGAGAATCCTCTCAAGGTCCTCGTCGCTATAGTATTCGATCTCGATCCTGCCTTTCTTCTTGCCCTGGACGATCCGCACCTGCGTCCCAAACGCCCGCCGCAGCTTCTCCTCGAGCGACGTGATCTCCGGGTCCCTGGGCCGCTCCTGTTTCTCATCTTCCCCCTTGACACCCACTCGTCCGGAGGCAAGCACCCGTCGCACGAGCTCCTCCGTCTCACGCACGGACAGCTCCTGATCCACTATGCGCCTGCACGCCTCAACCTGCAGCGCGGAATCCTGGATGGCAAGCAAAGCCCTGGCATGTCCCATGGAGATTGTTCCACGTGAAACAACCTCCTGCACCTCCGGCTGCAGGTTCAGAAGCCGCAGAGTGTTCGCGATGGACGGCCTGCTCCTCCCGAGGACTCCAGCCAGCTCGTCCTGGGTCAAGCCGAACTCCTCGACCAGCCTTCGGTACGACTCGGCCTCCTCCATAGGGTTGAGGTCCTCACGCTGGAGGTTCTCGATGAGCGCAACCTGGATCATCTCAGCATCGCCAAGATCGCTCACCACGACGGGCACCTCGGCAAGCCCCGCCATCTTCGCCGCCAGGAGACGCCGCTGCCCGACCACCAGTTCGTACCCGTCACCCGCCTTGCGTACCACCAGCGGCTGCACGATCCCGTGGACCCTGATGGATTCGGCAAGCTCGCCAAGCCTAGCATCATCGAATCGCTTCCTGGGCTGGTACGGATTGGGCTGGATACGATCTATCGGCAGATCCTGAACCCTCTCGACAGCCTCGGGTTCCATATCTGGAATGAGCGCGCTGAGCCCTTTACCCAGCCCCTTCCTAGGCACCGGCCATCACTTCCTTCGCGAGTTGTCTATATGCCTCCGCACCCTTCGATCTATCGTCGTAGAGGATGATCGGCCGCCCGTAGCTGGGTGCCTCACTGAGCCGAATGTTCCTCGGGATGACCGTCGCGTACACCTTATCCTTGAAGAAGCCCCTCACCTCGTCTATCACCTGCTGCGACAGGTTTGTACGGGGGTCGTACATGGTGAGAACCACGCCCTCCAGCTTCAGCGCGGGGTTCAGGTGCTTCTGAACGAGCTGGACGGTGTTGAGCAGCTGGCTCAGCCCCTCCAGGGCGTAGTACTCGCACTGGATGGGCACTATCACCGAATCCGCGGCCGTCAGGGCGTTCAGAGTAAGCAGGCCGAGTGAGGGCGGGCAGTCAATTATGACGTAAGTATACCGGTCCCGCACGCTATCGAGCGCCCTGCGCAGCCTCACCTCTCGCGACATGGTTGAGACGAGTTCGATCTCCGCCCCAGCCAGCTGGATGCTGGCAGGCACCACTTTCAAGTGCTCGATGGCCGTCCCGAGTGTGAGGCTCTCCAGGGGTTGGTCATTGATGATGGCATCGTAGACGCAGCGTTTCGTGGACCCCTTGTCAACCCCCACACCGCTGCTGGCATTGCCCTGAGGATCAACGTCCACAAGAAGGACCGGCACGCCCTGGACAGCGATGCACGCGCTGAGATTCACCGCCGTCGTGCTCTTCCCGACACCGCCTTTCTGGTTCACCACAGCCATTACCTTGCCCATGATCAATCACACGCCCCCGCAGATGTGATAACCGGCGGCCGTCCAGGATCACCATCACCATCGTCCCTGGACCTGGCGATCCGGATCCTGAGTTCCAGGACCTTGCCATCGTCAGTCTCCTCGAAACCGACTTTCACGCCGGTCGCCTTCAGTTGCCTGACCACGTCCCGCACAGAGTTCAGGAACACCCGGATGTCCTTGAACGCCCGCACGGCACCGCCATCCTGGCCGCGCACCTTGCGCCTGGCGCGCCTCCGGCGGATATCGTTCAGCCTCTGGTCGATGAGCGCCTCCGTCTGCCCCACCGTCAGGCCCTGGGCGAGGATGCGCTGCAGCACCGCGATCCGATCCCGCTCAGCGGGCAGCTTCAAAAGAGCCCTCGCGTGGCGCTCGGATATCATCTCCCGCCCAAGAGCGTCGATCACCGCGCCCGGGAGCTTCAGCAGCCTGAGCTTGTTGGCTATGGTGGACTGGCTCTTGCCCACGCGCCGCGCAAGCTCCTGCTGGGTCAGCCCGAACTCACCAAGCAACTTCTGATAGCCTGCGGCCTCCTCAAGGACGTTGAGGTCCTTCCGCTGCAGATTCTCGATGAGCGAGACCTCGGCGCTTTCGATGGGAGACATGTCCCGGATGATCGCGGGCACGCTCGGCAGGCCTGCCATCCGGCACGCCCGAAGCCGTCTCTCTCCCACGATGACCTCGTACTGTTCACCAGCCTGCCGCAGGACAACCGGCTGAATCACACCGTGTTCTTTGATGGAGTCACAAAGCTCCTTCAAGCTCTGTTCGTCGAAGTTCTCCCGCGGCTGATAAGGGTTGGGCCTGATGAGGTCTATCGGGATCTCCCTGACGGTTTCCTTTACGCCTGTTTCGCCCTTCCTGCGCAGCCCTATCAGGCGCGCGAGCTCATCCTTCATCGCCGAGCCGCCTCTTCGCCAAAACCGTACGATAGTATTTCGTCGCCCGGAACCCAGATCCTCCCCACTCGTGCGCCAAGAAACTACCCGGCGGGACTACGCCACATGCATGGCGACCTCATCAAGACCCCAAAGACAGGCGGGTGAGTCCTGTTCAGGGTTGCCGGTGTTGCCCTCCGGGGACGGCGCGTGCGGTGAGATGCGTTCGAATTTGCCGCAAGGGCTAGCCAAATTCCAGGCGCCCCGCCCTAGCAAGCACCGGTAACCCCAACGCCGTCAGAAAAAGCGTCGCAAACTTATGGCGCCATGCTTAGTCCGCGTCAATGGCCGGGATCGTCCGCGCAACTCCGATTTGACGGGTCTTGATGGGCCTCTTCCCCGGGATTCCAGGCCGCCTCGGATACCTGTCGGGCGTGGGCGACCCCTTCGAGATCACCACCAGCATTCTCTCGCCATATCCTAGCGGGAGCGACACACGCGTAAGCCGTTCCACCCGTCCCCCCATGGCGTCGACCGCTGCGGCAGCGGCTTCCATCTCCTCGCTCGCGCCGGGTCCTTTTTGCGCCACCAGGACTCCGCCGGTTCTGACCAGCGGAAGGCACAGCTCAGCCAGCACCGCCATCTCCGCGACAGCCCGGGCCGTCGCCACGTCATAGGTTTCGCGATGCTCCGCCGCGCGGCCGACTCGCTCCGCGCGGTCCCATATCACCTGCACATCCCCAAGACCGAGCACGCCCACGACGTGCTCCAGAAACTCGGCCCGCTTGCGGGATGCCTCAACGAGAGTAAGCTTGATCCGGGGCCGGGCCACCTTCAGCACGACCCCTGGGAAGCCCGCCCCGCTCCCGACGTCAACCACGCTGCTCCCTCCGGCGAGGTCAACGGCAAGAAGGCACGTGAGCGAGTCGAGGAAGTGCTTGACGGCGGCCTCCTCCTCGCCCTCGATCGCCGTGAGGTTTATCCGCCCGCTCCACTCGACAATCTCTTCGTAATAGCGGCCCAGAAGCCCGAGCACCCGGGAGTCGAGATCGATGCCAAGCTCCTTCGCGCCTCTCTCGAGCGTTCCCGTAAAGTCCACCGCCCGCACCTTCCATCTCCGGGCACGGCGTCTGCGGACCCGCGGCTGCCCCGCACAAGCCTCGGAGTTGCCCATGTTCCATGTTGACTACACTCCCGCGACGGAGCCCTCGCGCCGCGCCTCGTCACATCCAACATTGCGGCCCGCGCCATTCCACTCGCCACATCGGCAGCGCGGCTCGTTCGAATTTGGCGCTTAAGGCTAAGTGAGGGTGCAGAAATGCTCCCGACTTTTGGGAGGGGTTGCCGGTGATTGCACGAGGGGTGTCAGAATCCGGCCACTCGCCCGACGGGCCGGATTTTGGTGAAGCGCGCCCCGCTTGGGGCGCCGTCCCCGAGTCAAACCCCGGCAACCAAGCAACTACTGGAAAACGGACAAGGATTAACGCACCCTCACTTGGCCAAATTCCAGGCGCCCCGCCCTGGCAAGCACCGCGGGCCCCCCGCACCGTCAGGGAAGATGCCGCAAGCTTATGGCGCCATACTTAGCAACCCGCCGCCTGGCCTGCGTCGCTCTCGCCGGTCTTGTCGTGATACCGCTTGGCCTCGATATACGCAAGCAGCGCCATGATGTCCGCAGGCGACACACCGGATATCCGCGCCGCCTGGCCTATCGACCTCGGCCGGATATCGGAAAGCCTCTCCCGCGCCTCCCGCGACAGGCCGGCTATCGACCAGTAGTCCACACACGGCGGGATCCTCCGCGCCTCGAGCCGCCTTGCCCGCTCTATTTGTTCCCTCTGCTTCCTCATATATCCCGCGTACTTGAGTTCTATCTCCACCACCTGGACGACGTCCACCGGTAGCCGCGGCCGCTCCCGGTCGATGGGTGCCAGGCTTTCGTAGGTCACCTCCGGCCTCGCGAGAAGGTCCCCGAGGGTCGTCTCCGACTGCAGGGGCGCCGTCCCGATGGTCGCCAGCGTCCGCGCGGTGGCGGCATCCCCCGGAACCACCACGCTCCCAAGGCGCCTCATCTCTTGCTCGATCTGCCTCCGCCTCGTAAGGAACATCTCGTACCGCTCCGGCCGGACGAGCCCGAGCCGGTATCCCTTCTCAGTCAGGCGCAGGTCTGCGTTATCTTGCCTGAGGGACAGCCGGTACTCCGCCCGCGACGTCATCACTCTGTACGGCTCACTGGTTCCCTTGGTCACCAGGTCATCGATGAGCACGCCGATGTAAGCCTCCGAACGCTCCAGCACGAACGGTTCCATGCCCCGGATCTTCAGGACCGCGTTGATCCCGGCGATGAGTCCCTGGCTTGCTGCCTCCTCATACCCGGACGTCCCGTTTATCTGCCCCGCCGTGAAAAGCCCCGGGACCCTCCGCGTCTCCAGGGACGGCGTAAGCTCCGTCGGCACGAGACAATCGTACTCTATCGCGTACCCCGGCCGGACGATCTCCGCCTCCTCGAGCCCCGGCACGCTATGGACCATCTCCTCCTGCACGTCCGCGGGGAGGCTCGTGGACAGCCCTCCGAGATACATGATGTCGCCGTCTTTCGTCTCCGGCTCCAGGAACACCTGGTGCCTCTCCCTCGCCGGAAACTGCACCACCTTCGTCTCCACGGACGGGCAGTAGCGCGGGCCGCGTCCGGTGATGGCCCCGGTGAACAGCGGCGCCCTCCCCAGGTTCGCGCGGATTATCTCGTGAGTGCGCGCCGTTGTGTACGTAAGCCAGCACAGTTCCTGGTCCGGGCGCGTTCCGCGGGTCTCGAACGAGAACCCGAACGGGAGCACCTCGCCGTGCTGCTCCTCGGTCTTGCTCACGTCGACGCTGTCTCGCCTGACCCTTGGCGACGTCCCCGTCTTGAACCTCGTCAGCTTGAGACCCAGCAGCGCCAGCGCGCGCCCGAGCTCAACAGCGGCGCGCTGTCCCTGCGGCCCCGAGCACCAGGACTGGTCCCCGACGTAAACCTTCCCGCCCAGGTATGTGCCGGTCGCGACAATCACCGCCGCTGCGCGCAGGGACCCGTGCTCCCGAGTCACGACGCCCCCGGCCGCGCCGTCCCGGTCGACCTCGATGCCGACGACGTGCGCCGTCTCCACTCTGAGGTTCGCCTCATGCAGCAGCGCCTCACGCATCCTCGCCCCGTAGGCAGCCTTGTCAGCCTGCGCACGCAGGGACCGCACCGCCGGCCCCTTCCCCGTGTTGAGCAGCCTCATCTGCAGGTAGGCGGCGTCGATGCTCCTGCCCATCTCGCCGCCGAGCGCATCTATCTCCCGCACCAGCTGAGCCTTGCCCGGCCCGCCGATGGACGGGTTGCACGGCATGGCCGCCACCCCGTCCCACCCGAGGGTCAGCAGAAGCACGCTTGCGCCCATGCGTGCGCACGCCAGCGCTGCCTCGCACCCGGCGTGGCCTCCGCCCACGACTATGACATCTGCTGCCCGGCCCTTCACCTCCGCTGACACCTCCCTCCCTCATTTACCTATGCAGAACTCAGAGAATATCCTGTCCAGAACGTCATCGGATGCCGACCGCCCCGTGATTTGGTCGAGCCAGAACAGAGCCTCCCGGACGTCGATGGCCGCAAGGTCGCACGGCGTTCCTCCCTCCACGCCGCGTGCCACATCGCCCAGCGCTCTCGCTGCCCGCTCCAGCGCCTCTCGCTGCCGCGCGCTCGCCATCACGTTGCCCTCGCTCACGCCCGCAACCCTGCCCCGCGCCAGCGCCGCAATGGTTTTCTCCAGGGCGTCGATGCCGGTCCCCTCCCTGGCGCTGACCGGCACTACAGGCATCCCGCGCGCATGCGGCGCCACATCTCTCTCCGTGATCACCTGCGGAAGGTCGCTCTTGTTGAGGGCGACCACCCCGCCCCCCGCCGCTTTCGTCGCACGCTCCACCACTGCAACGTCCTCGCGTCTCAAGGGGGAACTGCCGTCCACCACGACCACGGCCAGGTCCGCCTCGTCGAGGCGCTCCTCGGCTCGCTCAACCCCGAGCCGCTCCACGGGGTCGTCCGTCTCCCTGATCCCCGCGGTGTCCACGAGCCTCACCGGCACGCCGTCCATGCTGGCCCAGTCCTCGACGGCATCGCGCGTCGTCCCGGGGACGTCTGTCACGATGGCCCTCGCACGCCCCACCAGTGCGTTCAACAGGCTCGACTTCCCGACGTTGGGACGGCCCACGATGGCCACGGTCACCCCGTCGCGGTACACCTGTCCGCGCCGCGCCCTGGCCGCCACGTCCTGCAACCTCATCTCCATATCGCGCGCCCGACGCACGATCGAGGCGGGGTCCGGCGCCGCCACGTCGTCCTCGGGGAAGTCCACGGCAGCCTCGATCTCCGCGAGGAGCCCGACCACATCGTCGCGGATCGCCCCCACCGTTGCTGAGAGGCCGCCCCTCAGGTTCGCGAGCGCCAGCCGCCGAGCCGAGTCTGTCTTTGCCCTCACGATCTCGATGACCGCCTCGGCCTGCGCGAGGTCGATCCTCCCCGAGAGGAAGGCTCGTCTCGTAAACTCCCCGGGCTCCGCGAGGCGGGCTCCGCACCGCAGCACGGCATCCAGCACCCGCGTAAGCGGCCCGATGCCACCGTGGCAACTGAATTCCACCACATCCTCACGGGTGAAGCTGTGCGGGGCAGGCATGGCGCTTGCGAGCGCCTCGTCTATCTCCTCACCCGTCTCAGGATCCACCACGACCCCGTATCTCAGACGCCACGCCTTTAGCGCGCGGCGCCGCCTCCCCGATGGATCCCGGAAGAGCCTGGACCCGATCTGGAAGGCCTCCGGCCCGCTGATACGGACGATCCCGATGCCGCCCTCACCGAGAGGGGTGGAGATGGCTGCTATTGTGTCGTTCCCGGCAAAACCGCGCCCCTCCATGCGCAATACGACCCCTTCCTGGCACTCGCCCCCATCGCTCCCCACACGCCGCCTCGGGCGCAGCCGACACATTTCCCGGGCGCTGCTGTATTGCGGTCAGGTGACGGCCGGCGTGGAGCAAACCGGCGGCCTCCTCAACCTGCGCCTGGCTACGAGAGGGCCGACCCAACTGAAAATGCGTGCCCCAAAAGACACGCATTCCTCAAAAAGGTTGAGCGGCACAGGCCTCTCATGCCCCATATCCGCCACACCCGATCCCCGGTCGCTGGCCCTTCAGCCAGCTCCGTCATTGCCCGCGGCTACGTCTCCACACGTCCTGACACCGGGTGCCTGCACCATGCTCCAGCCCTGCGTCTACATGCGCCCACATGCGCCGCGTCTCACAGCTTCTCGGGTGCTATCACCACACGCCTGTAAGGCTCCTCGCCCTCACTGAACGACGTCACGCCTTCATAGTCCTGCACGGCCAGGTGGATTATGCGGCGCTCCATGGGGTTCATCGGCTCGAGCGCGACCTGCCTGCCCTCTCTGCGCACCCGCTCCGCCACGGCCCGGGCCAGTCTCTCCAGGGACCGCGCACGCTTCTCCCGGTATCCCTCGGCGTCCACGATTATCCTGAGGCGGTCTTCCTGCTCCCCTGCGCCACGGCCACCCGCCCGGGCGTGCCGACTGGCCACAAGGTTCACCAGGTACTGGACGGCATCGAGAGTGGCTCCACGCCTTCCGATGAGGCACCCCAGCTCTCTTCCCTCCACGTCGAGGCGGAGCACCCCGTCGCCCTCGCGAGCAGTCACGGAGACACCCGTGAACCCCATGTGCCCGAGCAGACCCCTCAGGAATTCCGTGGCCTTCTCTGCTACGTCGACCTCTTCAGCCCTGGCCGTCACTCTGACGCGCGCCGGTCTCTGGCCGACGATCCCAAGCAGCCCTCTCGCGGGCTCCTCGAGCACTTCGATCTCAACCCTGTCGCGGGTCAGGCCCAGCTCACCGAGAGCCTCCTCCACGGCTTCCTCGATTGTCCTGCCGGACTTCTCAACGCTCTGTACCATGCCCGGACTCCTCCTCAGGTTCCTGCGGCTTCGGCAAAACGGCCTTCGGGACGCTCCCTTTCGTCGGCCGGGTCATCGTCTCGACCACGAGCCCGGTGCGCGCAACCTGCCTGCCCATCCACCATTGCTGCGCTGCCGCCAGGATCGTGGTGACCACCCAGTACAGCGTGACGCCCGCAGGAAAGCTCAGGCTGATCCAGATGATGAAGGCGGGCATGATGAGGTTCATCATCTTCTGGCTCGGGTCCGTACTCATCATCGCCGACTGGAAGTATGTCGCCACTCCTGCGAGCACCGCCAGGATCACGTCAGGCTTCCCCAGGTTCGGCATCCAGAGAAAGCGTTCTTGAAAAGGGTACGTTCTGAGCGCGGCGAAAAGCGCCCAGATGATCGGCAACTGGATGAGAGTCGGCCAACAGCCGCCCAGAGGGTTCACCTTGTGCTCCCGATAGAGCTCCATTACCCTCTTCTGCATCTCCTCCGGCTGCGACTTGTACTTGTCCTGTAATTCCTTCACCTTGGGCTGGAGGACCTTCATCTCCTCCATGGCCCTGGTCTGCTTGACCGTGAGCGGATACGTCACTACCTTCAACAGGATGGTCAGCGCAATGATAGCCAGTCCGTCGCTGCCTGTCACATCCCGGAGGAACTGAACTATAGAGTTGACAATGCCAGTGAGAGTCAAAAACAGCCCCCTCCTGTCGCTTCTCCATCCCCGGCTTCCTTACGGCACCGGGTCGTACCCCCCGGGATGGAATGGATGGCACTTTACGATCCGCCTTACTGCAAGATAACCGCCCTTGAACACGCCATGTTTCTGTATGGCCTGATACGCATATGCCGAGCACGTGGGGTAGAACCTGCACGTGGGCCTCGCCTTCAGCGGCGAGAGCCACTTCCTGTAAAACCCGACGCCGAGGAGAGCTACGGTCCTCACTGCCTGGGATGCGGCTCTTGTCATCGCCCGTGCGACTCCTCCCCAGCCTTGCATGCCTTTCACTTTTCCTCGTCGCCCTTTCGTAAGGCCCCGCACTCTGAAAGGATCCACAGAAGCTCGTCTTTCACCTCTTGAAAAGAGGCGGTCTTCGCTTTCGACCTGGGTAACAGCACAAGGTCCAGGCCCTGTCGAAGTGCCGCCTCGCTCGCCCGGTAAGCCTCTTTCACGACCCTTTTCAGACGGTTCCTTTCAACAGCGCCGCCGAGACGCCTGCTTACAGCGATCCCGACGCGGTTGAATGAAAGGCCGTTTTCAAGATAGTACACCACAACCCGGCTGCCAGGAAGGGACTTTCCGTGCTCGAAGACCCTCGTGAAATCCCTGCTCTTGCGGAGCCGCCCGCTCTTCGGCATCGTGTGCACCCCGCAGCTTCTGCGACTCCCCTTTCGAGACTACGCCGATAGCCGCTTTCTCCCTTTCGCGCGCCTTCTCTTGAGCACCAGGCGCCCGGCCCTCGTCGCCATCCTTTTCATGAAACCATGAATCTTGCTGCGCCGCCTGACTTTAGGCTGATAAGTCCTTTTCATGTCTCTCCCCAGGCCTCCCGCATCGAACCCATTCCATAGCGTAAGCGCAAACGTAGGTACGCCAGCCAAATTATAGCCAAGGTCTTCCTGCATGTCAAGGGTAGGCGCTTGTCCGCAACCGCAATTGCCCGCTTCGCCCAGCTTTCGGCCGCTCTGGCCCGAATTGCGTCGCGCATCGCCCACCGCCGCTGCATTCCGCATCGCCACGCCGGTCCACGCCTGCGCACATCCTCTACCTCCTCTCCCCGGTTCCCCGGCCACGTACGCCCTCAACGGCGCTGAGCCGGCCCACGTCCGCACCCTATACCCTTCCTTCCACCACCTGGGCCGCCTTTTCCCCGGCCTTTCCGAAACCCACCGCTTTCCTTCCCCGGCTCCCCGACGCTCCTCACCGCTTTCACATACGTTCCTGTACCGCCCTGTCTCGCCCCGGTCCGCCCCTTGCCTCGCTGGAAAACCTCTGCTAATATGGTTGCGGAGGCTTTTCCATACTTTCCACGCGTGCTGACCAACAGTACAGGATTCCCAGTTTCACACAGAGTTATTCACAGGCTGTGGATAACTCTGTGGGTAACCTGTTGATGTTTTGGGTGACGACGCCACAAGCATTTCAGCACTTTCCGGAATCCGCTGTGGATATCTCTAAGGCCGAGCTACACGCCGTTTCCGTCGGCGGAAAGCCCCTGTGGCCTCCGGTGATTTTATCCACAGTTTCTGTGGATAACTTGTGGACAACCTATGGATTTCCTGTGCATCTTCCCTTCCCGCAGAGTTTTTCACACCTGTGGAAAACTCTGTGGAAAACTCGGGCCGAAAGGCGGGCCGGAGTATGTCAGGCGTCTTTTCACGGCTTTTTCGCAGAGACCCTGAAGACCGCCTTCCTCGCCTCTCCCAGCCTGGAGATGGCTTTTCTCAGCGCGGGAGGCAGCGCGAACGCGAGGTCCGCATCGCGGTGTACGATTCTCTCGGCACGGTGCCGAGGATCGTGGACGTGCGGGCCAGGAACTACGCGGACCTTCTCAACGAACTCGCCTCGAAGACCTACTCTTTCGCGCATGAAAAAGGGGGAAGACTCCCGTTCGTAGCCATCAAGGAGATCGTGGAAAACCTCCTCCACGCGGACTTCCAGGAGGCGGTGATAACCATTCTCCCCGACGGTAATACTATCAGAGTCTCGGACCAGGGTCCTGGCATAATTGAGAAGGAGAAGGCATTTCTTCCTGGGTTCACGACGGCCAGCAGCGAGATGCGGAAGATCATCCGCGGGGTTGGGTCCGGCCTCCCCATTGTGCGCGACTCCATGCGCACGATAGGCGGGACTGTGTCCATAGAAGACAATCTGAAGCGTGGCTGCGTGGTGACCCTTTCATATGTTTCTGGTGTCTCCCGAAAAGAAGACGTGCCTTCCGATGCCCGCCTGCCGGAAGGTCAGGAGCAGAAAGGCGGGCTCGAAAACCTGGATGAAATACTCTCTGACCGACAGAGGAGGGTTTTCAGAGTGCTTGCTGAAAAGGGCGAGGCCGGCCCTTCCACCATTGTGAAGGAGCTGGATATCAGCCTGAGCACCGCGTACCGCGATCTGGTGTCCCTCGAGGAGCACGGGCTCGTGGAGCCGGCGGACGCCAGCGGTAAGCGGCGCCTCACCGCGCAGGGCATGACGTACCTGGCACGTCTGGCAAGGTAAACGCGGAAGGCGGTGGAAGGCGCGGGACGCGGCGTGCGCGCCGTGCGCGCGTGGTCGTGGAAAACGTCGTGGTGGAAGACGAGGCTGGGCCTTCGTGTAGGGGGTAAGGACTTATGGTTGAACGTGCGGACGCGCTCTGGTGCAAGGTGCTCGAGGTCATGCAAGGGGAGATATCGAAGCCGAGCTTCGAGACGTGGCTTCGAGGAACCGAAGGCGTCGCTATCAATGGGAACACGCTCATAGTGCGCACTCTCCATGACATAGGGCGCAAGTTCCTCGCCGAGAACTACCGTCAGCCCATCCGCCGGACCTTGCGCGCCATCACGGACGTGGATCTGGACGTGTCGTTCGTCTGCGCCGTCCCGGGCGAGGGTCCGGAAGGCGCTCAGGAAGACGACTCGGCCCACGCAGGGTCTCTCATGGGCGATGAAGTGTACACGACACGTCTTAACCCAAAGTACATCTTCGAAACTTTCGTGGTAGGGAACAGCAACAGGTTCGCCCATGCAGCGTGCCTCGCAGTCGCGGAGGCGCCGGGGAAGGCATACAACCCCCTCTTCATCTACGGGGGGGTAGGACTCGGCAAAACCCACCTCATGCAGGCCATCGGCCACTTCGTGCTCAAACACAGCCCGGCCACGCGCGTCGTGTACGCTCCTTGCGAGAAGTTCACAAACGATCTCATCAACGCCATCCGCGACGACACGACCGTGGAGTTCCGTGAACGGTACCGTAACGTGGACGTCCTCCTGATAGACGACGTGCAGTTCCTCGCCCAAAAGGAGCGCACCCAGGAGGAGTTTTTCCATACATTCAACACGCTGCACGAGGCGGGAAAACAGATCGTGATATCCAGCGACCGGCCCCCGAAGGAGATACCGACTCTCGAGGACAGGCTCAGGTCGCGCTTCGAATGGGGCCTCATCTCCGACATCCAGGCGCCCGATCTGGAGACCCGCATAGCGATCCTGAAGAAGAAGGCCCAGCTCGAGCATCTCGACATGCCCCTTGAAGTCCTGGCCTATATCGCGAACCAGATCCGCTCCAACATCCGCGAGCTGGAAGGCGCTCTCACCCGCGTGGCCGCTCATTGCTCCATACACAACAGGTCCGTCACCGTTGCAACCGCGGCGGAATGCCTGAAAGACATGATCCCCTCAGAGAAGCCAAAGCAGGTCTCCATTGCCCACATCCAGCAGGCGGTCGCAGAATTCTACCAGCTCTCCCAGGATGAGATGAAGGCCAAGAAGCGCACGAGGACGGTCTCCTATCCGCGCCAGGTGGCCATGTACCTGTGCCGCGAGCTCACGGAGGAATCCCTGCCGACTATCGGCGGCGCTTTCGGCGGAAGGGATCACACCACCGTCCTCCACGCATGCTCCAAGATACGGTCCGACATGGAGGAAGACGAGGCGCTGGCGGGTGCCATCCGCACGATCATTGCACGGCTAAAGGAGATCACCTGACTTTGGGGCCCAGAGGGGCGGGGGGCCTGCCGTGGGGTTCCTGTGGATAAGCTCTGGACAACCTGTGGACTCTCTGTGCATAAGATGTCGATTCGCTCAGGATTGTGTATAATGTGGACAAGTCGTGACGAGAATCCACAGGTTTGTCCACATGGCAAAGCCGCAAGGCTGAAGGAAGGAGAGGGCTTATCCACAAATCCACAGCCCCTACTACTAGTACTATAAAACTGTACATGTACTAAGGAAAGAGATCCGGAGTACGTGCTGTGGAAAACCGCCCAGGCGACCTGCCTGTGTGCCAATTTCCTCCATGGCTCGGGGAGCACCGAGCTATGGACGTAGACTTCCGGCATCAGGTCATAGCGTTATAAATAGCGTTATAACGAGAGGAGGACCAGAACAAAGTGGACAGCCTTGAGACAATCGGCCTCGCAGGGCCGGAGGCAGAGACAGGTCTTGCGTCCCCGGTAGACCTTTCATGTGACCGCGACCAGCTCACCGCAGCTATTGGCGCGGCCCAGCGCGCCGTGTCGTCGCGAACGACGCTCCCGATTCTCTCAGGTATGCTCATCGAGACGACACCTGACGGGCTTCGTCTCGTGGGAACTGACCTCGAGCTTTCGGTCGAGACGTACATACCCGTGAGCTCCACAGGAGCCGCGGCCATGGTGCTTCCCGCGAGGTACCTCGGGGAGATCGTGCGGCGCTTACCTGAAAGAGAGGTCAGGATAACGTTCGACGGCGCAAGGAGAGTCGCCACGATTTCCAGCGGGAAGGCGGTGTACGACATCAACTCCATGGAACCGGGGGAGTTTCCGCTTTTCCCGCAGGTAGAAGGGGAGGTCTGGTGGAAGGTCGCCGGGAGGCAGCTCGCCGAGTTCGTCAAGCAGACTGCGTTCGCCGCCGCCACCGATCAGAACCGCCCATTCCTGACGGGCGTCCTGGTCGCCCTCGATAGCGACGGCGTTCGGTTTGTGGCCACCGACACCTTCAGGCTCGCCCTGCGAAAGGTGAGCTTCAGCTCGGATGAAGGATCCGCGGCCGCGCCTTCCGCGCCTTCCTCGAGCGTGCGGCAGATGATTATTCCTGCGCGGGCTTTCGCCGAGGTAGGAAGGATCGTCCAGGCTGAGGAGGCCGAGGTCGAGATCTACGCGTCAGCGAATCAGGTGGCCTTCAAGTGCGGCAAGACCACGGTCGTGAGTCGGCTCATAGACGGGCAGTTCCCCAACTACGAGAGGGTCATCCCCAAGACCTGGAAGAGCCGGATGTTGGTGGAGACGCCAAAGCTCCTCGAGGCCGTGGAGCGTGTGGCGGTCCTGGGCAGGGATGAATTCGGCACGGTGAAGCTGGGCTTCGGCGGCGACACGGTGACCATCAGCGCCAACGCGCCTGACGTGGGGACCGCCTTCGAGGAGATGACCGTGGGCACCAGCGAGGGCGAGAGCGGCGAGACCGCGCTCCGCGCACGATACCTTCTCGACGCCCTGCGTGCCGTGGACGATGAGGAGATTACGCTCGAAGTCACGGGCCCGATAAGCCCCGTGGTCCTCAAGCGACCGGGGGAGCAGGCCGGGGACTACCTTTACCTTATCATGCCCGTGACGGTGAACGCATGACTCCGAAGCAGCGCGGCGCCGTAAGAGTGCGGATCAAGGGACCGCACATAAAGCTCGATCAGTTCCTGAAGTGGGCGGGCGCCGTTCCCACAGGCGGACACGCCAGGGCCCTCATCGAGGAGGGCTGTGTCACCGTCAACGGCGAGCAGGAAGTCCGGCGCGGGCGAAAGCTACATCCGGGAGACACCGTGTCCGTACAAGATCAACCGGCACGGGAGGGGAAGCGGCGTCCGGGCGGGCAGGTCTACGAGGTCACGGGGGCTGAAGGGGATGGTCCTTGAGAGACTGAAGCTGAGACACTTCAGGAACTACGCTTCCGCGGAGATCGAGCTTGCTCGCGGGAAAAACGTCCTGTCGGGGAACAACGGGCAGGGGAAGACAAACGTCCTCGAGGCCGTGTATCTTTGTGGGACGGGGTCCTCCTACCGCACCTCGCGTGACACCGACCTCATCGCATGGGGACAGAACGGCTTCTACGCGGCATGCCGGTTCCTTCGGCGAGGCGAACCTCTCATGGTGGAGGTGGCTTGCTCACGGGACACGGGGAAGAGCATAAGGCTCAACGGCGTGCCGCACGAGTCGTCCCTGGAGAACATCGGCGCAGCCAACGTCGTGGTGTTCGGTCCCGACGATCTTCGCATGATAAAGGGTGGGCCTGTTGAACGCAGGCGGTTTCTTGACACCGAGATAAGCGCTGTGAGCGAGGTTTACCGCCGGGATCTTTCATCGTACCGGAGGATCCTCGCCCAGAGGAACGCCTTCCTCAAGGATAGCCGTTATAGCGCGATGCCGGCCGCGAGGCGCGATCCAGCCCTCGATGTGTGGGATGAGCAGCTGGCTGCGGCCGGGGCGCGTGTGATTGTGAAGAGGGCCGAAGCCACAAGGAAGCTTTCGCTTCTGGCCAAGGTTGCCTTTCGTCACATATCTCCCGACGGCACACTCGAGATGGTGTACCGACCATGTTTCCACGTTGGGCCCTCCGGAAGGGCTGACTCCAACGGCGGTGACGTTTTGCGCAGGTGGACCGAGGCCTTCAGACGCGAGCTCGAAAGGGCCAGGGGAGAAGAAATCATGAGAGGGGTTACGCTCGTAGGGCCGCACCGCGACGAGGTCCTCTTCCTCGTTGACGGGGTGGACATGAGGGTTTTCGGCTCCCAGGGCCAGCAACGGTCCGTACTCCTCTCGGTAAGGCTGGGCGAGCTTGAATTCGTCACGAGCGAGGCTGGGGAAGATGCGATACTCCTCCTTGACGACGTTTCAAGCGAGCTTGACCCCGGCAAGAGGGCACGCCTCTGGGAGTACTTGAACGACCGGGTTCAGACCATCATCACCACCACCGACGAGAAGTCGCTGGGCGACACGGGCGGTCCCGCAAAGCGCTTTCGAGTGGAAGCAGGGCATGTGGAAGAGGTGAGGTGAGGTGGTTCGCCTCAGGGAGGCGCTCGATCAAAGCCTCAGGCGCATCGGCATCATGAGGCAGGCGCGGAGGGCGCGGGCGGTCGATCTCTGGCCGGAGGTCGTGGGAAAGGCGGCCGCCAGTGCCTCCAGGGCGATGCAGTGCAAGGACGGAGTCCTCTTCGTCTGGGTCAGGAACTCCGTCTGGGCAAACGAGTTGTCCCTATTGAAGGCTGACATCATCAAAAAGCTGAACCGGTGTCTCGGAAGGGGCACCATCGTGGACGTCCGGTTTCAGGCGAGAGGGTCCCTGCGGACCAGGGAGAGAGAATCTTCCGGTGCAACAGGTGAGGAAAGCGGTGCAAGGCTACGGCAAAAGCTGACCTCGGCCGAAATGGACGAGATTCGCGACATCTCTTCCGCGATTGCCGATCCCGCGCTGAGAGAGGCCTTTTCTCGGGCCCTCGCGGCTGCCAGGATGGGCCAGGATCCGGCTGCGCCGGGTCGAGCGACGCGGACATGAACGCGATATGAGGGGCTGATGTGAGTGTTCCTGCACATAGGAGCGCAGGTAAGCATCTCGCTCGAGGATCTCGTGGCGATAATGGACATGGACACACTGAGGAAGTCTGCTCTCGCGCCGGAGTTCGTGTCGCGCGTGAAAGCGAGTCGCACGGTTGTCTCGGTCGACGGGCAGGAGCCCAGAAGCGCGGTGATCACGTCCTCCGGAGTGTATCTTTCCTCGATATCCCTTCCAACGCTGAAGCGGCGCCTTGCGTCGGTGTACGCCGATGTACCCGACAGGCCGCGCCGGGATGTCCGCTGATTATCGTAGGGTCGCGCCGCCGGTGCGTTGCGTGCCGTTCTCTACCGCTCAGCCTCGCTCCGTCCCGCCGCGAGTCTTGGCCCTGTCATGATTGGACGAGGTATCTCGGTACAGCCGGCCATGCGCGGGTACCGCGCCGCGTGCTGCCCGGTGTGCTGCTGCGGTGTGTCGCTGCGGTGTGCTGCTGGGGGCGCGCCGCTGCGAACTGCTGCGGCCCATCGTGGGCTGGCCTGGCGCGCCCCGGGCGCCGTTTCGCTGCTTCGGGCTGCTTCGCCCCTCGTTGACAAGGGTGCAGGGGTATAATAACATAGATGTCGGCGACGGGGCTCGAGTCAGGTTGACTGCGAACCTGTGTTTGGTATAATAGTGTCGGGCGGCATCATCCCAGGAACCGTGGTGAGCAACATCACGGTTCTTGGCGGTTCAAAGACGTACTCTCAAGCATTCTTGGCAACTCCTAACGGAAAGAGCGGCGGTGTCATGGGTAACATCATCGGTAACGGAATGAACCAGAACCGCTACGCCTCTCAGCCCAACGGGCGCCCTGACAGGGTGGCGGTCGAGGGGCCGTACGGCGCCGAGCAGATCCAGGTCCTCGAGGGGCTCGAGGCTGTCAGGAAGCGGCCGAGCATGTACATCGGCAGCACCGGTGTCCGTGGCCTTCACCAGCTCGCTTACGAGGTCGTGGACAACAGTATCGACGAGTCCCTTGCCGGCGTGTGCGACACCATAGACGTGATCATCAGGAAAGATGGCTCTTTGCGTGTAGTTGACAACGGCAGGGGCATTCCCGTGGATATCCACCCCAAGATGGGGAGGCCCGCGGTCGAGGTGGTCCTCACCGTGCTGCATGCCGGCGGCAAGTTCGGCGGCGGGGCCTACCGGGTGTCCGGCGGCCTCCACGGCGTCGGGGTATCCGTGGTTAACGCGCTGTCGGAGTGGCTCGAGGTCGAGGTGCGCTCGGGCGGCAGAATCTATCGCCAGCGCTACCAGCGTGGGAAGCCTGTGACGGATCTCGAGGTTGCGGGGACGGCCGAAACCACCGGCACCACTATCACGTTCATGCCGGACCGGACCATCTTTGAGACCATCGAGTTCAGCTTCGACACGCTGGCCCACCGCCTGCGCGAACTCGCATTCCTCAGCCGCGGGGTGAAGATCACGCTTACCGACGAGCGCGAGGGTGCGAGCGAGCGCGAAGACAAGGGCCGCGATAAGGACGACGACAAGGGCGACGACAAGGGCGACGGCGAAGCCGAAGCCAAGGCCCAGGCCGAGGCCGGGGGAAAGAGCGTCGAGTTCCAGTACGCCGGGGGGATCGTCTCCTTCGTCGAGCACCTGAACAAGAACAGAGATCCCATCCACCCGGACGTGTTCTACGTAGCGCGCGAGGTCGGCGACTGTTCCGTGGAGGTCGCTCTCCAGTACAACGACGGTTACGTCGATAACACGTTTGCGTTCGCCAACTTCATAAACACGACCGAAGGCGGCACCCACCTCAGCGGTTTCCGCTCGGCCCTCACCCGCACCATCAACGACTACGCGAGAAAGGCCGGGATGCTGAAGGAGAACGAGGAGAACCTCACCGGCGACGACGTAAGAGAGGGTCTCACCGCCGTCATCAGCGTCAAGCTGATAAACCCGCAGTTCGAAGGGCAGACCAAGACGAAGCTTGGCAATACCGAGATGCGCGGCATCGTGGATTCGGTGGTCGCCGATGCCCTTGCCGAGTTCTTCGAGGAAAAGCCGGCTGCGGCCCGCGCTATCGTCGACAAATGCCTGTCCGCGGCGCGCGCCCGGGAGGCGGCGCGAAAGGCCAAGGAGCTGACGCGGCGCAAGACCGCTCTGGAGGTATCGTCGCTTCCCGGCAAGCTCGCCGACTGCTCCATCCGCGAGCCCGACCTGTGCGAGCTCTTCCTGGTCGAGGGAGAGTCCGCAGGCGGCAGCGCGAAGCAGGGGCGAGACAGACGCTTCCAGGCAATCATGCCGCTGCGCGGCAAGATTCTGAACGTCGAGAAGGCGCGTCTCGACAAGATCCTTGCAAACGAGGAGATCCGGGCGATGATAACGGCGCTCGGCACCGGCGTCGGCGACGACTTCGACCCATCGAAGTTGCGTTACCGAAAGGTGGTCACCATGACCGACGCCGACGTGGACGGGGCCCATATTCGTACGCTGCTCCTGACGTTCTTCTATCGCTACATGCGGCCGCTCATCGAGGGCGGCAACGTGTACATCGCCCACCCACCCCTCTTTCGGGTGCGGCAGGGGAAGAAGGACTTATACGCTTACAGTGAGAAAGAGCTGGAATCCATCCTGGAGAACGTGGGCCGCCAGGGGGTGACCGTGCAGCGGTACAAGGGTCTCGGCGAGATGAACGCCGAGCAGCTCTGGGAGACCACGATGAACCCGGAGACCCGTACGATCCTGCAGGTGTCCCTGGAGGACGCGATGGCCGCTGATGAGATCTTCACCACCCTGATGGGCGACAAGGTGCAGCCGCGGCGCGAGTTCATCGAGGAGCACGCAAAAGACGTGACGGATCTCGACATATAGGTCCAGACAGATAGCTCCGCAAGGAGGTCCTGACGCTTGGTTCAACCAATCGACGGGAAAGTGATTCCGATAAACATAGAAGACGAGATGAAACGCTCGTATCTCCTGTATTCGATGAGCGTCATAGTGGGACGGGCCCTGCCCGACGTGCGCGACGGGCTCAAGCCCATCCACCGGCGTATCCTGTACGCCATGAGCGAACTCGGACTTTCGCCCGACAAGCCTCATCGCAAGTCCGCGACGATCGTGGGCGAGGTCATGGGCAAGTACCATCCCCACGGCGATGCCGCGATATATGACACGCTCGTGAGGATGGCGCAAGATTTCTCGCATAGATACCCACTCATAGACGGGCACGGCAACTTCGGGTCTGTCGACGGCGACCCGCCGGCGGCCATGAGGTACACCGAGGCGCGCATGGCGAAGATCACCTTGAAGCTGCTTGCCGACATCGACAAGGAGACGGTGGACTTCATCCCCAACTTCGACGAGTCGCTGAAGGAGCCGACGGTGCTCCCGGCGAGGTTCCCGAACCTCCTGGTCAACGGCTCGGCCGGCATCGCCGTGGGCATGGCCACCAACATCCCGCCGCACAACCTGGGCGAGGTCATAGACGGCGTCATCATGCTGATAGACAACCCCGACGCGTCGGTGAAGGAACTCATGATGGCCATAAAGGGGCCCGACTTTCCCACCGGCGGCCTCATCATGGGCAGGGACGGCATCCGTGACGCGTACACGACCGGGCGCGGGTCCATCAAGATGAGGGCCCGGGCGAGGATAGAGACGTCCTCGGGCGGGAAGACGAGGATCCTCGTGACGGAGATCCCGTACCAGGTCAACAAGGCCAGGCTCGTTGAGAGCATAGCCGAGCTCGTGCGCGACAAGAAGATCGACGGCATAAGCGACCTTCGCGACGAGAGCGACAGGGAGGGCATGCGTGTAGTCATCGAACTTCGGCGCGATGCCAATCCCAATGTGGTGCTGAACCAGCTTTACAAGCATACCCAGATGCAGGAGACCTTCGGCGTCATCATGCTGGTGCTCGTGGACGGCCAGCCCAGGGTGCTCAACCTCAAGGAGACGCTGCACTACTACGTCGAACACCAGAAAGAGGTCGTCACCAGGCGTACCAGGTTCGAACTGGCAAAGGCCGAGGAGAGGGCACACATCCTCGAAGGACTCAAGATAGCCCTTGACAACCTCGACGCCATCATCACGCTCATCCGGGAGTCGCGGACGCCCGACATCGCCCGGCAGGGGCTCATGAAGAAGTTCAGGCTCTCAGAGAAGCAGGCCCAGGCCATCCTCGACATGAGGCTGCAGCGCCTCACCGGCCTCGAGCGGAAAAAGATCGAGGACGAGTACGTCGACGTGATCAAGCTCATCGCGAAGCTGAAGGCCATCCTGGCGGACGAGAAACGGGTGCTGGAAGTGATCAAGGAAGAGCTTCTAGCCGTCAAGCAGGAGTACGCGGACCCCAGGCGCACCGAGATCACGTCGGCGGCTACCAAGATCGATGTCGAGGACCTCATCGCGGAGGAGGACATCGTGGTGACCCTGACCCATCAGGGTTACGTCAAGAGACTGCCGCTCACCACGTACCGCAACCAGAGAAGGGGTGGGCGCGGGGTCGCAGGGATGAACACGAAAGAGGAGGACTTCGTGGAGCATCTGTTCGTGACGACTACTCACGACTACATCCTCTTCTTCACTGACAAGGGCCGGATGTACTCCGTCAAGGCTTACGAGGTGCCTGAGGCCAGCCGGCAGGCGAGGGGCACCGCGGTGGTGAACCTGATCTCCCTTCCTCCGGGCGAGAGCATCCGCGCGGTCATACCCATCCGGGAGTTCGCGGACGACAGGTACCTGGTGATGGCGACGAGGCAGGGCATCATCAAGAAGACGGCTCTCTCGATGTACGACAACGCCCGAAGGTCGGGCATCATCGCCATCGACCTTGCGGACGGCGACGACCTCGTGAGCGTCAAGCTGACCTCGGGACGCGAGGAGCTCATCATCGTGACCTCGCACGGGCAGTCCATACGCTTCGAGGAGGACGAGGTCCGCCCGATGGGGCGCGTGGCCCACGGCGTCAAGGGGATATCACTTACTCCGGGGGATACCGTGGTCGGCATGGACGTCGTCAGGAAGGACTGCGATCTGCTGGTGGTGACCGAGAACGGTTTCGGCAAGCGGACTCCTCTGGCGGAGTACAGGCTCCAGTCGCGGGGCGGCAAAGGCATCAAGACCTTCAAGGTCACACCCAAGACGGGGCCGGCGGCTGACGTGAAGGTGCTCACCGGCGACGACGAGTTGATGATCATATCGGCTGAAGGCATAATAATCAGGATGAATGCCGCCGATATCTCGCAGCAGGGCAGGTCCACTCAAGGCGTGCGCGTCATGAAGCTGGAGCCCGGCGACAAGGTGGTGTCCGTAGCTCAGGTGGTCGGCAAGAACGGGGGCTGAGGTGACGCGGCGGTGTCCCGGTCGTACGAAGTCCTGGAACATACCGCTGACGTAGGCATCCGCGCCCGGGGCCGGACGCTCGAGGAAGCCTTCGCCAACGCGGCGCTTGGCATGATGTCGCTGGTCGTGCCGGAGCCGGGGCGCGTCCTCGAGAGGGAGGAACGGCAGGTCAGGGCCTGCGCCGCGGACCTGGAGGGCCTCCTCGTGGGCTGGTTATCCGAGTTCGTGTACCTGATCGACGCTGAGAGGTTCCTGGCGGCGAGCATCGAGGACGTGCGTATACGCAGGAGAGATCTCGGGCGGACGGCGGGGCGAGCGGCTGCGCAGGCGACGGGGCAGACCGCGGGACAGGAGTCCCGGCGGAGCGACGGGCGGGCGGCGTCGCGATGCCCTGACGGAGAGGGCCCTCGCGGAGAGGGCGCAACAGCAGGCGCCGGCACCCGGGACGTCGTCAGCGGCGACTTCGTCGGGGAGACTTGCTGGACTGTGACGGCGCTCGTACGTGGCGAGGGCATTGATCCTGAGAGACACGCGCCAGAAATGGAGATCAAGGGCGTGAGCTATCACCTGGTGAAGGTCGAGCGGGTGGACCGACCCGGCAGGGCCTGCGCCTCTCGCGTGATGGGCGGGGTGGTCGGCGACGGGAACGTCCAGGGTGTCGGGTGGGTGGCTCAGGCAATCTTCGATGTCTGAGGAAGGCACTCCAGGATCGCGCCGTTTCGAGCGTGGGCGATGATCTCGGGGGCTGCCGGCAGATAAAGCAGGCACAGCGGATTCTTGCTGGTCTACCTGGACGCGGGACGTAAGATAGGCATGGCGGGTTCGTTTTGAAGACTCAGGAGGTGGCGCGTCGTGGGCAGCGGATGGAAGGGGCCTCTTGAGCGAGTGGACGAGTTTCGCTGGCGCATCCCCGTGGCTTACAAGCCCGGCATGAGAGTGCCAGGCACGATCTACGCGGACGAGCGGCACATCGACCACATCCGGGCGGACCAGGCTCCCGAGCAGGTGGCGAACGCAGCCTTCCTCCCCGGGATGGTGGGCACGTCCCTTGCGATGCCCGACATCCACTGGGGCTACGGCTTCGCCATAGGCGGGGTCGGCGCAACCCTGGCGGATGAAGGCGTCATCTCCCCGGGCGGGGTGGGCTTCGACATCAACTGTGGAGTGAGAATGCTCCGCACCAACCTCTTCGAGGAGGACGTGCGCCCGCGCCTCGAGCAGCTTGTGAACCAGCTCTTCCGCGACGTCCCGTCGGGCGTTGGCTCCACCGGCGTGATCAGGCTGGGGAAGAACGACACCGCCGAGGTCCTCGAAAAGGGCGCGCTCTGGGCAGTGGAGAAGGGATATGGCTGGCCCCGCGACCTCGATCACACTGAGGAGCGGGGCGTCATGAGAGGCGCCCGGGCAGGCAAGGTGAGCGACAGGGCCGTCAAGCGAGGCATGCCGCAGCTCGGCACCCTGGGCTCCGGCAACCACTTCCTCGAGGTGCAGGTGGTCGAGGAGATCTTCGACAGAGGGCTGGCCGAGCGGTTCGGCCTCGCCCCGGGCCTAATCGTGGTCATGATCCACTCCGGGTCGCGGGGCCTGGGCCATCAAGTTTGCACGGACTATCTCGTCACGATGGAGCAAGCGATAAGGAAATACGGCATCGCCATCCCGGATAGGCAGCTTGCCTGCGCACCGCTGAGCTCCACGGAAGGGCAGGACTACTTCGCCGCCATGGCTTGCGCCGCAAATTACGCGTGGGCAAACCGCCAGTGTATCATGCACTGGACGCGCCAGGCCTTCACGAAGGTGTTCGAGCGCTCGCCCGAGGACCTCGGGATGGATCTGATCTACGACGTGGCGCACAACATCGCGAAGATCGAGGATCACGTGGTAGACGGCAAGCGACGCAGAGTGTGCGTGCACCGCAAGGGCGCGACGCGCGCGTTCCCTGCGGGCCATCCTGACGTGCCCGCAGACTACCGCGACGTCGGGCAGCCCGTGCTCGTCCCGGGGGACATGGGGCGCAACTCCTACCTCCTGGTGGGGACGGAGAAGGCGATGGAGGAAACCTTCGGGTCCACCTGCCACGGGGCGGGACGCGTGATGAGCAGGGCGGCTGCGAAGAAGACGGTGAGTGGCGCGGCGCTCCAGGCGGAGCTGCGGGAGCGCGGTATCATCGCGAAGGCCGCCAGTAAGGCTTCGCTCGCGGAGGAGACCCCTGAGGCCTATAAGGACGTGAACGAGGTGGTCCACGTCTGTCACGGAGCGGGCATATCGCGAAAGGTCGCGCGCATGAGGCCTATCGGGGTCATCAAGGGGTAAGGGGTAGAAGGGGTAGCAAGAGGGGCACCGGCCCCCGCTGCAGCGCTTCCATCCTCGTTCAGCGTGCAGCGAGACGCCGGCGCCGCTCCTCGTGCCTCTGATTGTGTGTTGTCTGTCCGAGTGTCAGCCTGCGTGCCGCCTCCCAGGGGGTGCTGGGGGAAAAGCGGCGGTTGTCTTCCAGGTTCCCCAACTCGAGTGAGCCGGGCCCTGCTAGATGAAGCCCGGGCCTATGCTTCCCGTGCTGACTATCCCGAAGTCGGTCCCCGGGTCGGTGAGATCTTGAATCTCCGTGCTATTGACTTGAGCTCAGTTATGTCCGCCCTGGCACCGGCCTCATTCTTGGCCTTGATGTCCGCCCGTAGCTTGTCCATCCGCGCATCGAACGCCGCGACGTCCTTTGTCGTGTTCGTGCTGGTCACACGGGAACGAAGCGACTCCCAGGTCGTGCGCAGCTTGGTTGACTCCCTGTCCGCGGCGGCCCAGTCCTTGCGCCGCACGGCGTCCTCGACCCTGGTCAGATCCCGCTCGAGATCGGATGTGGTCGCGGCCGGAGCTGTCGGCGCTGGGCGCGTCGGGGTCGGCGTGGGTGCGGGCTGGGTCGGTGCAGGCCTGGTGGGCGCAGGACGGGATGGCGCCGGAACCCTCGCGTACCTGAGTCCGGCGAACACGGCGATGATGACCACCAGCGCGCCGATTATCCAGGCGCTCGTGTTCACCCGTCCGCCTCTGTTGTTGCCGCCGCCCCTCATCGCGTTGTCGTTGTTCCCGCCGCCTGCCGCGGAACCCTGTCCGCCGCCGTTGCCTCCTGTTCGGTCATCTGGAGATAGACGGTCGTCCACGTGATCACCTCCTCAGGGCATATTATCTGCCAGGCGTCGCGGGATAATGCGCCGTGACCGGCGAGGCGCAGGCCATGCTCGAAGTCGGGCGCTTTACAGCCCTGGCCTGGTAGTCCTCGCTTGCGCCTGCCTGGGCAGCCCTGCGGTCGGCGTCGACCTCGTCGAGGTGGCTTGCGAGCAAAGACACGATCTCCGGGTCGAGAGCGGAGGCGCAGCCGAGCTCCTGAACGACATCGAGGGCCTTCCCAGCCTCCATTGCGCGGCGGTAAGGCCGCTTCTCGGTCAAGGCTGTGAACACGTCGGCTACGCTCATGACGCGTGAGCCGAGCGACAGCTCGCGCCCTGAGTAATGGAAAGGATAGCCCCGTCCGTCGAGGCGTTCGTGGTGGAGAGAGGCCCACCGGTTGACGACGTCGAGCGTTGGGAGGGACCCAATAATACGGTAACTGTGGAAGGCGTGCTGTTTGATGATGTTGAACTCGTGTTCCGTGAGCGACCCCGGCTTCTCCAGGATTTCCGCGGGCACAGCAAGCTTGCCGATGTCGTGGAGATAGCCTGCGGCCCTCATCATCCTGCACTCCGTTTCCGAGAACCCGGCAAGGCACGCGAGGCGCGCGGCGGTGGCCGCCACCCCGGCGGAGTGGGTTGCCGTAAAGGAGCTGCGAAAGTCGATGATCCGCCGGAAGAGGTCCGCAAGGCCGAGGAGCCCCTCGAGATCAAGCCGAAACTCGGCGGAAGCTGGCGTTCCAATCCCCGTCCCCGTTCCCGTCCCTATGCCGGCGCGGGTGAGGGCTGATATCGTCTCCGAAAGCGGCAGCAGTGCAACGTCAAACCAGAAGAACTCCTTCGTGGCAAGGCTCAGGAAAGCGTTGACAAGGTCGGGAGCGAACATCGTCCCGGACCGGGTCCGCACAAGCTCGGAGATGCTCCTCGCCTGGCCCAGGATCTCGCCGTCTTCCCGGATCAGCACTGCAACGCGGTCTGCCAGGTGAAGTACGTGGCTTGCAAGGGGCACGTCGTCCTCCGCGTCCTTTGCGTCTTCCGCGTCTTCTGCAGCCTCCGCGGCCCCCGCGGCCTCCGCGGCCTCCGCGAACGCT
Organism: Bacillota bacterium; assembly: GCA_050261335.1. Classification (GTDB taxonomy): domain Bacteria; phylum Bacillota; class SHA-98; order UBA4971; family UBA4971; genus UBA6256. The sequence continues at coordinate 3,396 of JBLNDE010000039.1, read as the reverse complement.
GACCTGCTCGTGCCCTTCCACGGGACATGATGGTATCGAACGATCCTGGCCACGTGGGCGAGGGGCTGGAAGGTCATGAGAAGCCTGTAGCCTGTCTCAGCGTGGGTCTGGGGGCTGGTAAGTTCGAACTCCAGGGCATCGAGGCGCTCCTTAAGGGAGAGAGCCCCGCTGTCATGCAGCGATCCGGCAAGCGCCAGGTCCCTTTGCTCGTCAGGGGGCAGGCCGAGTTCCCTGCCGAGGCTCAGGGCGATGTAAGCCACGCGGAGATGATGGTTGGACACCGCGGGGCTGACGAGGTCCATGGCGCGGGATAAGCATGCTACCAGGTCGAACAGGCTGACTTGGAGGTCGCTTCGCATCGCGGTGGGCTTCTCCTTCTTGGCGCTGCTTTGTTACCTGCGGAAATCCTGGCAGCGTCCTCACTTCTCCTGGCCGCCGATCCTTGACGGCTGCGCGCTGACGGCTGACGTAGGTCACGCGTTCCGGGTCAAGCGTCCCCCTCGTCATTGTTGCGACCCAACCAGTGACGTACGTCGCTGGTCTTGGCCTTACTCGTTCCCCACGTCACGCGTCCAGGAGGAAGGATGACATCCATCACTCGTTAAGCGTATCGCGTTCCGTGCGTCACGTATCAGCGGCCAACCCGTTACGTACATCACCGTCGGCGTCCAACGCGTTCCGCCCATCACGGGTTCCCCACGACGCGTTCCACACATCACGGATCGGTCTCCTCCTCTTCCGCGCCTCACGCGTCCCCCCTGTAACTTTATATCCGGTCTGACGAAGTGGCTTCACGGGACCACAGTAGATCGTCACAAGTCCGCGCTACTTTCGTGCGAGTGAGTCCTTGCCAGGGTTGCCGGTGTTGCCCTCCGGGGACGGCGCGTGCGGTGAGGTGAGATGACACCTTCAGGGAATGTGGCGCAGGCTTATGGCGCCATACTACGTTCCTGCGGGGCCACATAGCGCGCATGTCACGTGGCGCCCGTGCCGGCAGCGTGAGTCCTGAGGTATGCCCCGAACGCCTTGTCACTCTGACCGATGTGATGCACGAGCCAATCGCATATCCTGCGTTGCACCTGGATGGCGAGGGCAGACGACGCCCCTTGTCTCTCGAAGTCCCTCTTGAGGTCTCCGAAGTCCCGTACAAAAGCGGCATGCTCCGCGTTGTGCGCTGCCATTCCGGGATAGCTGTGGCGGGCCATGTGTCCTTCCTCGGTGCTGAAATGGGTTACCACGTAGTCCTCGAGGAACCTGACGACGGTGTGGACACGCTCCTTTCCTTTGCCTTCGCTCATCGCGGCGAGGAGCGCGTTGACCCTGCCAAATAGCTCCTTGTGCTGGCTGTCGATCTCATCCACGCCTGTCGCGAGGTCCTCGGTCCATCGCATCGCCACGGGTTTTCACCTCCTGGACGTCGGCGGCTCCGCAGCGTTCACATAGCCTGTGCGAGGCCAACCGCCGTTTGTCGTGGTGCGCCATCGTTTTCCACGATATCCAAGACCAGGCACAGTGTCAAGGGGACAGGCGAGGACTTGCTGACGTGAGGTTTACATAATGCGCTAGCCGTGGTATCATTGCTCCGTTCAAGTTAGAGTGGGAGGGAGGAACTCGATCGTGTCCGGCCAGGCTGGAGGTGTAGGGCGCAAGACGTATGCCCGGCAGAGCAGCGGTGTGACCGCCGGAATCCCGGGATGGTGGACAGGCCGGGCGGCGGCCGGCGTTCTCGTGACGCTGCTTCTCACAGCCGCTCTTGCAGTGGCCGGGGCCTGCCTTTCTCGGGCGGCCGCCGTGTCCGCCGTGTCTACCAAGCCCGCAGTCGCCGAACTTGCGCGGGATGTCGGTGGCACGGCACCGCGTCGCGGCTCGTGCCTAAGTATGGCGCCAAAAGGTTTCGCCACTTTTCTTGAGGGTGTCAGGGTTGCCGGTGCTTGCACGACGGGGCGTCGGGAATTTGGCTGGGACGACTCTTCGGGCACCCAGGGCACCCAGCGCACCCAGGGCACCGAGGGCGGCGGGGCCGTGGGGGCGGCGCCCGCGGTGATGGAGCCCGCGGGGGTGAACAGCCCTGTGAACGACCCCGTGATCGGGCAAGGCACTGGGTTTTTGGACTGGTTCGAGCGGGACGTCGAGTACCTCGAAGCCCTGGGCGGGCGCTCGAGCCACGGAGACGCAGCCGCGAGAGACGATGCGGTCCTGACAGCGCGGATATCTCGCGAGATCGCACGCCTTCGCGAGGTAATCACCTGTCTTGATGAAAGTCCGTCGTACCGCGACTCGGACCTCGGGTTCTCGGTGTACGACACCAAGGCCACCGGCTGGTTGCACGTCCTTAGCGTGGCACTGCGGACGCGTGAGGATCTTTTGGCGGCGCTCCGGTCGCCGCTGGTGGGGTGGGTTACTGCCGCGCGAGAGACTGCGGTGCGGGAGGCGGCCGTTCGGGAGGCGGATGCGCTGTACCGTCTGAACGACGGGACTCCCCTGTACGAGGCCGACCCGTCCAGGCTCCCCCAGGTGGACGAGGTTGTGAGCACGCTGCGGTCAATGGACCTGCCGCGCGCCGCGTTCGAAGGCTACCGCGTCTACCTGCTGCCGTTCTCGATGGGTGACGTAAGCGGCCTCGGAGCGAGCGGCTACACGCTCGTAGGAGCGGCGGCCTCGGGGCGCGAGGTTATTGCGAACCAGGTGCCGGTGACGGTGGCGCACGAGTTCGGGCATCACATACAGCTCGGCGCCATGGGCGGGACGTATCGGGACAACCCTGCAGGCTGGAGGCGCTATATGGGCCTGCGTGGCATACCTGAATGGACGGTTGATGGTAAGGTCAACACCAGGGCATGGGCCAAATCGCCGGAGGAGACGTTCGCAGAGGACGTGCGGGTGCTCTTCGGGCCTCCTGCGGCGTCACAAGAACCCTACGGGACAGCATATCCTGATCCCAGGAACGATCCCGATCTGGCAGCCGGGCTCCGGGAGTTCATCACGGCGCAGGCGGCGACGCAGCCCCGGAGGGCAGATCCGGGAGGCGCAGAGCGCCTGAGCCGGGCGGAGTCGGTTGCTGGAGACATGGGCCCGTGGCTGCGGCCGACGCGCACCGTCTCGTCTAGCTGGGCGGTTCTAAGGACACTATTGGAAATGTGTTGCGAGAGAATTGCGGATGGGCCTTGACAGGGGTCCGGGGTCGTGGTAATATCAAAAAGCGGCAGAGGTAAGACTCTGCTGAAGTTGACTTTGCTCCTTGAAAACTAAACAGTGAAGTATGGTAAGGTGCGGTATTGATTTAGAGCTTGTGTGAGAGAGGGCTAGAGATAGCTCTTCGGGGATATTTCACGGAGAGTTTGATCCTGGCTCAGGACGAACGCTGGCGGCGTGCCTAATACATGCAAGTCGAGCGGG
>JBLNDE010000038.1:0-82315 GCA_050261335.1 Bacillota bacterium | reverse complement strand
GAAGACTCAGGACCCGGAGTCACGGACACTGCCTACGGTCGAGATAGGGCGGATGAGCGCCAAGGCGGAGGATGTCGAAGCATGGCTAAGGGCAAAGGTGCCAGCTCTCACTGGACCGTTTGCCGGCCGCGAGTGGATAAAGCATGTCCTCCGGGAGGTAACATCAATCCAAGGCGTGGCCTAGAAGCTAATCACTCGAACAAGGGAAGCTTACCTACAAACTCTTGACACGCACCCGCGCCTCCCTTCAATTGACGCTCACGGTAGCCCTCGGATATACTTTCAGTAAAGCTATCCCGTTTTTGTGCCGCCCCGTCCTGGGGAGGAACTAAGTGAGGGTGCAGAAATGCTCTCGACTTTTGGGAGGGGTTGCCGGTGACTCAAAGGGGGTTGCCGGTGACTCAAAGAGAGAGTGCAACACCGGCAACCCGGCAACTACTGGAAGAGGGGTGAGAACTAACGCACCCTTACTTAGCGAGCCCTCTTTCAGGACGTGCTTGCAGCTTACAGAAGAGCGGCACGGCCGCGCGAGGACCATGGACCTGAACTTCGAGTGTATCGTCAACATGAATATGGAAGTGCCGATGCACGTCGCCCGTATCGCGCGGGAACTGGAGGCTCGGGGACACCACGCGTACGTGGTGGGCGGTGCCGTGCGGGACTCGCTCCTCGGCAGGACGCCGAAGGACTGGGACATCTGCACCTCAGCGACCCCGGATGACGTTGAGGACATCTTCGGCGGAAGTGCGGTGCCAACGGGAAAGCGCTACGGCACGGTCACGATCCTGTCAGCAGACCACGACCCCGTAGAGGTTACGACCTTCCGAAAGGACGGAACCTACAGCGACGGACGCAGGCCCGACGTGGTCGTCTTCTCCTCCGACGTGAGGGACGACCTGGCCCGCCGCGATTTCACCGTCAACGCCCTGGCATACGATGTGCGCCGAGGAGCAGTGCTCGATTGTTACAACGGCCTGGGTGACCTGAAGGCGCAGGTCATTCGCGCCGTCGGCGATCCCTGTGCCCGCTTTCAGGAGGACTCGCTCAGGATGCTGCGGGCGGTCCGCCTTGGCGCTGAGCTTGGATTCGCCATCGCGTCCGGGACCCTGGCAGCCATCGAAAGCAACCATGAGGCCATCACAAGGATCTCGTGGGAGAGGATTCGCGAGGAGCTTTCCGCGATGCTCATATCGCCCCGCGCCGGCGACTCGATACGCATTGCGGAAGAGACCGGGCTCCTCCGGCACATCATCCCCGAACTCCAGGCGTGCATCGCGGCCCCGGCAGGTCCCCCGGGAGCCGGGACCGTCTTCGACCACAGCCTGAAGGTGACCGACATCGTCGAGCCTGTGCTCCACCTTCGCCTCGCCGCGCTCCTCCATGACGTCGGGAAACCCGCGACTTTGGGGCGCGACGCGAGCGGCGCGACGAGGTTCTTCGGCCATGAGAAGGTCGGGGCCGCGCTCGCGCGTCAGGCGCTCGAAAGGCTTCGGTACGCGGGCGAACTCGTTCGAAGGGTTACGCTGCTCATCGAGCGGCACATGTTCACGTGCGACCCGGCGACGAAGGACAGGGGCATTCGCCGCATCGTCGCGACCCTCGGGATCGACGTAATCCGCGATCTCGCGAAGCTGCGCGAGGCTGAGAGAACGGCCCTCGGCGCCGGGCCGGGGCCTGACAGCAACATGGCGGCTTTCCTCGCCAGGGTCGAAGACGTGATGTCGGAAGACCCGGTGCTTTCGGTGCGCGACCTTGCCGTGAACGGCAACGACGTCATGGAGGTGCTCGGAGTGCCTGAGGGGCCGCAGGTGGGAAAGGCGCTTTCGAGGCTCCTCGATGCCGTGCTCGAGGACCCTGAGCTCAACTCTCGGGAAAGGCTCCTCCCGCTCCTGCAGGACATGAAGGGTACATGATTTGGCTGGGGCGGGAGGATTCGAACCTCCGCATGCAGGATCCAAAGTCCCGTGCCTTACCGCTTGGCTACGCCCCAGCACAAAGCCATGAATTGTTTCATCTTCGGCATCACGAGTATAGCAGAGAGGCCGGGGCACGTCAAGAGACGCCGGGGCATCGCTGTCGTCGGGGCATTGCCTGCCGCCGGGGTCGCACCACAGTGCCGCGGGGTGTCTCCGGCCTAGATACGTGCCCCTCTGCTCGCCGCCGACACTCCAATTACACGTTACACGCGGCCGCCAAACGGGTTCCGGGTCGGTCGCGGCGATTCGCGCCTCTTGTCAGCGTGTTTCAGCGTGCAGGCCCTCCCCAGGGTTGCCGGTGTTGTGCCTGCCGGGACGGCGCGTGCGGTGAAATGCGTTCGAATCTGGCCCTCAAGGCTGGCTGAATTCCAGGCGCCCCGCCCTGGCAAGCACCGGCAACCCCGGCACCGTCAGGAGAAGCGGCGCAGACTCATGGCGCCGTACCACTTAGTTGGCCACGGACTGCCCGTTTGCCTGGGTTTCGTACGCCGACATGACCGCCTTGTGAATCTCGGCCCGCGCCTGTGCTGTGATCGGGTGAGCGATATCCTTGTATCCGTTGGCCCCCACCTTACGGCTGGGCATCGACACGAAGAGCCCGGTGGGGCCCTCCACCACCTTGAGTTCCTTGACGACGAACGCATCGTCGAAGGTTATCGACGCTATCGCCTTCGTCTTCCCGTCGCTCTTCACCGGCCTGACCCGCACTTCAGTGATGTTCAATTTCGGTCACCGCCTTCCATAAGAGGTACTTATGTGGGTTGCGTAAAGTACATTCCACGCTCACCCATATATTCCTGCTTATGGCAGACGGAAATCGCCGACTCTTTGCTCTGGCTGGCTCCGACACGGCCAAGTGCGGGTTCGGGATTCATCGCCACTTTTCCAGACGCCGCGGGTGCTGCAATCCGGGGACGGCGCGCCTCGCCAGACTCGGCATTCAGGCTTGCCGACTCGAGCGCGCCTAGTCGTGCAAGCACCGGCGACCCGGAAGTTCCTCCCAAACCGGTATGGATTCGTGAACTCACGCCTAGTACTGCTTCGTCAGATACGTAATGACATCCGGTTCAACGGCGCTGGTTGCACAGCCAGGTCGGGAAATCCGCGCCGTCAGCGGCTCCAAACCTGTGATTCCGGCAAGGAGCGCATGCGTAACGGGGCAGCATCAGGCCGGGGAGGCCACCAGTCTCCGGACGAGTTCCAGGTCGCTTGGCTTATCCACGTCCACCGCGATCTCCGGGAACTCCGATATGATGGCCACGCCCCGTACCCCGGCGATCTCTTGTAGACGCCTCTCCACATCGTGTATTGAAAGGCGTCCAAGTATGAACTTGACCGTGCATCGCAGCCCGAGGAATGCCGCCATCATCCAGGGCTTCTTCCGTGTCGCCACTGCCTGCTCGAGGAGCCTGCCGCACGCCTCCAGCCCCAGGGGCGACGCCAGGATCACGTTGCCGCCGGTGAACGTCCCCTCGGCCACAGTGAGGTAAGTGCGTTTCATCCCCGGGAACCTCGCTTCGTTCGTTTCCTTGCGAAGCAGCGGGTAATGGATATCCGCGGGGCTCGCGTCCGCCTTCTGAAAGAGGTCCTCCAGGGCTTCGGGCGTCAGGAGGGGCAGGTCCGCAGTGACGATGAGCACCTTTCCCTGCGGGTCGAGGGATCTGATTCCTGCCTTGAGGTTGTCGACGATGGAACCGACCCTCTCCACCATGATGGCGTTCCCCGGCGGGATGGCTTCCTCGAGCGCCTTCTTCGGCCCCACCACGGCCACACGTCCGATCCTCGAACACGTCTTCACGGCGCGTAACACATAGTGGATCATGGGTTTCCCGGCTATATCGATGAGCGCCTCGTAGCGCGCGGCGTCGTAGCCCGCAAGCCTCCCGTCGTTGTCCGCCCCTGCCAGGATCACGGCATCGACCATGCGCACCGTCTCCTTTCTAGTTGTAGCGCCTCGACTGCCGCACCGGGATGCGCTCGAGTCCACCCGGGGCCGAACAGCACACGAACGTCGTATCGTATGTCTCCCGCACAATGCGCCTCATCCGCCTTGCAGCCTTCTCATCCTCGGCTATCCCGAACACCGCGGGACCGCTACCGGACATCCCCACTCCCGTGGCACCCGCATCGAGCAGTGCCTGCTTCGCCTCCTGAATCTCAGGAACCATGCCTGTCGCCGCCCGCTCGAGGTCATTGGCGAGCCCTGCCGCAATCCGCCCCACGTCGCGTGCGGCTATGGCTGCCAGCATCTCCGGGGTGGCACGACCCGCCCCGCCGGGCTCGTCCCCTGCAAGCCTATCGTATGCCGCGTACGCCTCAGCCGTACTTATCCTGTCTTCGGGGACCACCACCACAAACCACAGGTTCTGGAGCGCAGGAAGCGCTTCGACCTGCTCCCCCTTGCCCCGGATGACCCCGGTGCCGCCTGTCAGGCAGAAGGGCACATCGGCCCCGACGGTCTCGCCGACCCTCGCAAGCTCAGTCGCGTCAAGCCCAAGCCCCCACAGTTCGTTCAGACCGACGAGCACCGCAGCCGCGTCCGCGCTCCCCCCGCCGAGCCCCGCTCCGACCGGGATCCGCTTCCTTATGTCGACCCATACAGCGGCCCCGAGCCCGGTGAAACGCGACAGAGCGAGCGCGGCCTTGAAGGCGAGGTTCTCGTGGCCCAGCGGGACGCGGGGGTCCTGGCAGGCCAGAGTGACGCCGAGTTCCCTGCCACGCCCCGACACGGGACGCGCCTGCGTGGACCCGAGCGCGACACCGTCGTACATGTCGATGGACTGCACCACGGACTCGAGCTCGTGGTACCCGTCCGGCCGCCGACCGAGGATCTCGAGCGTGAGGTTAAGCTTCGCCCGCGCAACGATGAGAAGTCTTCTACCTTCCGTTCTGGCCATTGCGCTTAATAGATTATGCGCAACATCGGGAATTCCTGCTTCACCCGGGGCTTGCCCGGAAAACCCGCTGACCGCGATTTGGCGGCAACCCTCTCCAGAGCCGGGAGCATTCTGCACCCTTACCCGGCGGCCCTACCAACGCATCCTGTCTTGGGGACTCCGTCAAGGGTGGCGGTATTGACGCCGTCCTACCTGCCCCGTCCGAAAAGCCCCCTGAAGAAGTCGCGGATCGCGCGCATGATGACGGTGAAGATGTTCGCCCTGGGCACATCCTCCGTGGCGACGAGGTCCATGCGGGCCACCTCGCGGCCATCAAGGGACGCCACGATGGCTCCGAGCTTCTCTCCCTTCCGGATGGGGGCGCGGCGCTCCTCAGACTCGATCGATGTGTTTACCAGGTCCTTCTTGCCCTTCTCAACGAACGCCACGAAATCCGCGCTCGTCGCGGCGGGAACATCCTCGCGCCGCCCGTTGGGCACCCGTATCTTGCCCACCACCTCGCCCTTCTTCGCCACGGCCACGCGATCGAACTCGCGGAAGCCGTAGTTTAGAAGCTTTATCGTGTCCTCGAGGCGATCATCGTTCGTGGGAAGCCCCATGACCACCGAGATGAGCCTCACATCGTCCCGCTTCGCCGTGCCGGAAAGGCAATAACCTGCCTCGTCTGTCATCCCGGTCTTCAGGCCGTCAGCCCCAGGGTAACGGAGTATCAGCTCGTTTGTGTTCCTGAGAAAGGACTCCTCCTGCCGCACCCTCGGACCCTTCCGCTCGAGCGTGTCGGTCCAGACGCTCGTCCACTCCAGCACCTTCGGATGCTTCGTGACCAGCTCCCTGGACATGATGGCGATTTCACGGGCTGTGCTGTAGTGGTCCGGGGCCGGGAGTCCGTCGGGGTTCTCGAAGTGCGTGTTCTTCATCCCCAGGTCCCTGGCCTTCTCGTTCATCTGGTTCACGAAGTCCTCGGCGCTCCCGGCGATGAACTCGGAGACCGCGTATGCCGCGTCGTTCGCCGAGACGATGGCAATGGCCTTCATCATGTCGCCGAGCTTCATCTGCTCGCCCTCCGCAAGCCAGATCTGTGAACCGCCGATCTGGCTCGCCTCGGTGCTCGTTGTCACCATGTCATCAAGGCCGACTTTCTTCGAGTCCACAGCCTCCATGGCGAGGAGCATCGTCATGACCTTGGTTATGCTCGCAGGCGCGACGCGCATGTCAGGCTCTTTCTCGTACAGGACCTGACCCGTCTCGGCACTGATGAGCACGGCCGAACGCGCCTTCAGCTCGGGTGCGGCCGCCTGTAGAGATCCCGGCAGCCCGATCGTCGCCGCCAGCGCCGCCACGAGGCCCGCCATGAAAAGCACACGTGCGCGGTGCGCTCGCAACCGTGGACTCCTCGAAAACAACATCTCGCCAACCACCTCCGAATGCTCGCGCGGGGGCCTGCCCCACACAAAAGCGCCCCCTCGCAGGTCGAATGCCTCCCCAGGAAGGCGCGCAGTGCCGTTACTTCGTCACGTATGTCGTGGTTCCTCCCGGGGCGCATGCAGTTTTCTCTTCCATAATATGCCCATTTTGGACAGGCTATACACACACCAGAAGAGCCGCCGCCTATCCCGCAAGAGAGGGCAGGCCGTCGACCGCGGTCCCTCGGGACAGGACGTGTCCGGGGGCGTCACGGTGGGTGCCGGCATTCTCGTTGAGGAGCAAGGCCTGGCGGTCGACGGGGTCGCCGAGGCGCTGATCGAGGAAAACCATCCCGTGTGTCCCCGGTCCGCCAGCCGTGCGACAAGACTACGGGCCGTAGGAGTCGGGACCCAGGGAGCCGGGCCCCGGGCACCGGACACCGGGAGCAGGGCATTCAGCGTACCTGCGGACTCCCGCTGACGAAGACCGACCGCGCCCGCTTGTGCGTTCACAGCTCTGGAATCCCACAAGAGTGGAGGAAAAACTCAAATGATAGCGTATATTTGGTATCAGGGCACGGAAGGAGGTGATCTCTTGAACTACCCGAAAGCCGACCTTGGAAAGCGAGTTGTGGCGGCGCTTATCGACGGCGTCATTGCAGGGATCCCTACGATTCTCATTCCAATCCTTGGTGGTTTGCTGGGGGCTGCGTACACCCTCACGAAAGATGCACTCATGTTTCAGTTGACGAAAGACGCTCAATGGAAGAACAGGAGCATCGGCAAGAAGCTGATGAGCCTGCAGGTGGTCAACCTGGGGGACGGAGACGTTGACATGACCGTCTCGATAAAGCGCAACGTCACCATTTCCATCGGCTCTCTTCTGGCCGCGATACCCCTTGCGGGATGGGTGTTGGGCCCGATAATCGGGGGCGTAATCGGCATCATCGAAGTCGTACTGGTGTTCACCGACCCCGCCGGCCGCCGACTCGGCGACAAGTGGGCCGACACCCAGGTGGTTGGGGTTCCGCACCCCCAACCCTCGGGCGGCTCATAGCGGCGGGCCGTGGTCGCACGCAGGCAGATGTGAAACGACCGGGGCCGAAACAGGTGGCGGGGATCCGGCCACTCCCGCATGCAGGCTGGTTGCGGACAGACGGCCCCGGGCTCCGGCGGTGCCGGGGTGATCATGGCGATCATGAACCAGGTGAGGGTCCGTTAGCTCCTGCCAGTTTTCCAGCGGCTGTTGGGTTGCCGGTGTTGCACTCGGGGACGGCGCCCCAGGCGCGGCGCGCTTCGCCGAAATCCGGCCCGTCGAGCAAGCGCCCGGATTTTGACACCCCTCGTGCAATCACCGGCGATCCCAGCGCCATCAGGAAAAGCGGCGCAGACCTACGACGCCGTCCTCAGGATCAGAAGACGTTCAAGTACTGCTCGATCTCCCACGCGTGGACCTGCGTCCTGTAGATGTCCCACTCGATCTCCTTCGCCTCCACGAACCTGTTCACGATGTGCGGCCCCAGGGTGCCCGCGATGACCTCGTCGGCCTTTAGGCGCTCGATGGCCTCCACGATGCTGCCCGGCAGGCTCTTTATGCCCATCTCCTCGCGCTCGGCCCCTGACAGCCCGTAGACATTCAGATTCACCGGGTCTGGCGGGAGAACCTCGTTCCTGATCCCGTCCAGGCCGGCCTTCAAAGTCACCGCCAGGGCTAGATAGGGGTTGCACGATGGGTCGGGGCTCCGGAGTTCGATTCTGGTATGTTTTCCGCGCGCCGCCGGAACCCGGATGAGCGGGCTCCTGTTCCTCTCCGACCAGGCGATGTACACCGGAGCCTCGTACCCCGGCACCAGCCTTTTATAGGAGTTTATGAGGGGGTTCGTAATGGCGGTGAAGCCCGGGGCGTGCTTCATGAGGCCCCCGATATAGTACAGCGCGACCTCCGAGAGCCCGTTCGGCGCGTCAGGATCGTAGAACGCGTTATCATCGCCCCTGAACAACGACTGATGCGTGTGCATGCCCGAGCCGTTGATGCCGAACACCGGCTTCGGCATGAATGTCGCGTGGAGGTTGTGAGCGAGAGCCACTGTGCGCACCACGAAGCGGAACGTGGCGACGTTATCTGCCGTTGTGAGGCCGTACGTATACTTGAAGTCTATCTCGTGCTGCCCCGGCGCGACCTCATGATGCGACGCCTCGATCTCGAACCCCATTTTCTGTAGCATGACCACCATGTCCTGGCGCGCGCGCTCGCCCCGGTCGAGTGGAGCGAGGTCGAAGTAGCTGGCCTGGTCGTGAGTCCTGGTCGTCGGCTTGCCGGCGTCGTCCCTGGTGAACAGGAAGAACTCAGGCTCAGGGCCTGCAACGAACGTGAAGCCCATGCTCTCCGCTTCGGCCAGGACCTTCTTCAGCGTATACCTGGGACAGCCCTCGAACGGCGTCCCGTCGGGGTTGTAGATGTCACAGATGAGCCGGGCGGTCACCGCATCGTCGCCGTTCCACGGGAAGATCGCAAACGTCGCCGGATCCGGATGCAGGTACATGTCGGATTCCTCGATTCGCACGAACCCCTCGATGGACGATCCATCGAACATGATCTCGTTGTCGAGCGCCCTTTCCAGCTGCTCCACAGGGATGGCCACGTTCTTGATGACGCCAAGGATGTCAGTGAACTGCAGCTGGACGAATCTGACCCTGAGTTCTTCCGCCTTTTTCAGCACGTCTTCTTTCGTGAGACTCGGCATTTCGCTTCCTCCTCATTTCTTGTCCCGGGCGGTGGGGTTTCTGCGGGTGTCTATGGCCCGCAGGAGCTCGGGACGGTTTGCCAGCGGGTAGATGGATCTGAGCGCGGCCGCCTCGCCAAAGCGCATCCCGGCATCGCTGGATTTCATGAGGTCCTCACGGCTCGCCGCTCGCACTCGACTCCGAAGAGCCAGTATGGCCCTTACCTCGTCGATCCGCCGCCCTTCTGCCAGAAGGTGCTTGATCTCTCTCAAAGTGTCCACATGAGCCTCTGAATACAGGCGCTGGTTGCCGGGGGTGCGCGCCGGTACGACGAGACCCGTTTCGTCGTAGTAACGGATCTGACGATCTGTCAGGCCCGTGAGGCGCCGCACCGCGCCAATGGTATAGACCGGCGCGTCCCGTGGGACGTCCATTTTCCATCACCCCTTCGCCGCGTCACTGGGCACACCGCTCTCCGCACTGCTCGCAGCTGGCAGCTGGCAGCTGGCAGCTGCATGCTGGCGGCGCCTGGCCAGGCTGCTCGCCCGTCCGCGCAATCGCCGTTCGCTCAGACCGTTCACCCGCTCATCCGCTCAGACCGGACATCCGCCCGCTCGTCTGTCGCTCGTGGGGTCATGTGAGGTTTCCTAACATAGCTTGTATTTGGGGTTATTCTATAGCCCGCCGGGCTCTCTGTCAAGTCTGCCACCGGGCTTTTTTCGAGAACATCCTCCGGACTGCCGATCCGGCTTTCAGGACGGCAACTCCGGCGCCAGGCATTGTCCCGGCACCTCGTGCATATGTTATGAAGAGCCTGCCTATACTGGTAATGGCAACTATCGTAGGAAGGTGGTGGTATTATGACTCCCCTGCTGAAGCTACGCGAAAAGGCGGGGATAAGCGCGAAGGAGCTTTCCCTCAGGACGGGCATACCTGTGGACACCATCGTGAAAGCGGAGCTCGGCCTCATCAAGCTACGCCCACAACAGCAGAAACGGATCGTCATAGCTCTGCGCTGATCGCGATAGCCCTGCGCTGATCACGCGTTCGACCCCCACCGCCGCGCTCAAGCCGACCGCGCAACGCAGGAAACCCGTGATGTACGGAACGGGTGCCGTAGAAAGAGCGATGTACGTCGGCAGTCGGTCCCGGCGCGTGACGCAGGGAACGGGTAAGGCCGGGACCGGTGATGTACGTCACTCGATGGCTCTCAATGATGACCCAGGGAACAGGTCAGGAGGAACCCGTGACGTACGTCACCCGTCCCGCTTCGACGAGTGACGTACGGAACGATTCATGGAGAACGCGTGATGTAGGGAACGGCTGGGGAGCAACCCGTGATGTGCATCACCGCTCGGCTCCCGATGCGTGACGTACGGAACGGGCAGAGCCTCACGAGTGACGTGCGTCATCCTTCCCCTTGCATGTGTGACGTAGAGAACGGGTAAGGACCGGATCAGTGATGTACATCAGTGGACCGCTCTCAAGCATGACGCAGGGAACGGTTGAGGACGGACCCGTGACGTGCGTCAGCCGTCGGCTCAAGTGACGGTACCAAGTATGGCGCCATAAGTCTGCGACACTTTTCTCGCGGTGTTGGGGCTCGCGGTGCTTGGTAGGGCGGGGCGTCGAGAATTCGGCTAGCCCGCGCGCCAGATTCGAACGCATCTCACCGCACGCGCCGTCCCCGGAGGGCAACACCGGCAACCCTGGACAGGACTTGCGCGCTGAAAAGTAGCCCGAACTCGTGGCGATCTACCTAGACCTGCGGACCGAGACTCACAAGGAATAGCCCGCACACGATGAGCACGGCGCCGATCACCTGCGCCCACGTGGTGACCTCACGAAGATACACCACAGCTATTATCAGCGTGAAAAGGGGGGCGGTGGACATCACGAGTGTGACCTGCGCTGCCCCTCCACCCTTCAGCGCCGCGTAATAAGCAAGGTCCCCCACGAGCGTCGCCAGGATGGCCTCGAGTGCGATGAAGAGCCATGCCCTGCTTGACACCGTTTCCATCGCCCGCAGTTCCCCGCTGACGAGGAGCCAGCCTGTGACTATGCCGGAGGCAATGAGGGTGCGCAGACACAGCCCGGCAAGAGGGTCCACCCGTGCAAGGCCGATCTTCCCGAATATCGGCGCTACCCCCCAGCACAACGCGCCGAATAGCGCCACGAGCACAGTCCACATGTCACTTCCGTCCCCCGTCAATCTCTTATTCGTAGTCCGTGGGGCATATACATCAGGGAGAGAGCGAAACGACGGGTCTTGCCGGGAAGAAGGGTGTGGCGCATGAGGCTGTATGTCCTGAGCCGCAGGAGGTTCGTGGTGTGTCTTCTCGCGTTCGCGGCGTGCGCATCTGTGGCCGCGTCCATGCTGGTCCAGACCGTCGGCAGCCCTTCCATAGTACTGGACAGGGAACTCATAACGAGGCTCAATATGATCTTCTCCGACCGCGCCCAGTCGGTCATCCAGGGCGACGCCGAGGCCCTGGCGTCCCATTACGACCTGGAGGCCAGGTACGGGCGCTGGGCTTTCGACCGCGAGCAGCGGCGGATCAGGTATGTTGAGGCCTGGAGCCGAGCCCGGGCGGTGCGGTTTGTCGGCACGACAGTGGAGATCAGCGTGGACTCCGCGGAGGTCAAGGGGGACGCGGCATGGCTCAGGCTCAGGCAGAGCGCCGAGTATGCATACATCTACGACGCCGATCCGACGGCCCCGCCCGACCGCTTCGGCATCGGCACCCGCCATTTCACGGAACTCGTGCGGCGGGACGGCGCGTGGGTCATAAGGCGCGACTGGTACACCGACCCCCTTGACGAGGACTCTGTCGTAGGCAACGTGAGGCCGGCCATCGTCTCAGACGGAATCCTCCCTGCAACGGTGGTCCACACGGACGGGCAAGACAGCAAACTCCAGGGCCAGACCGTTCAGGCAGGCGTCAGTGCGTCACCCGGAGAGCCGGAGAGCACAGGCCCCCCGGGTCTTCCCTCAACCCCCCGCTACGACAGGGATCGAGCGGTGGCGTACGCCGACGAATACTGCGGGTCGGCCTGGGGCTGTGGGAACAACCGCGAGTATAACCCCAGGTACAAGGACTTCACGGGCCTCGGCGGGGACTGCAGCAACTTCGTGTCCCAGGTGCTCGGCGACCCGGAGGCCGGATGCCTTCCCATGGACTGGACCTGGCGTTACACCTTCAGAGGCTCCGGGGCAGGGGCAAGCCGCGCCTGGGCTCAGGCCGAGGCACTCGCCGGGTTCCTCATCAACAGCGGCCGCGCCGTCAGGATCGCCCGCGGCACATACCCCGACGTGGTCGCACCATCGGAAAAGCTCCCATACGGTCCTATCGGCGCCCTTCACCCAGGTGACGTCATAGCCTATGAGGAACGTGGACGCATCGAGCACATGGCAGTGGTGACCGGCACCGACTCCCACGGCTACGTGGTGGTCAACTCCCACACCGCCGACCGTTATCACGTGCCGTGGGACCTTGGCTGGGACCGCGGCACCGTATTCTGGCTGCTGAAGATCGTCTGGTAGTCAGAGACGGGTGCGAGCACGCGCGTGAAAAAAACCACTCACGGATCTCCCCCACAAAGCAGGATTCAGGGACCGCACGGCGAATTGTTAAAACGCACATAGTGCAACCGGTTGCATCACCATGATTGGCGGGCCAATTTACCTCATTCTATATTATGGCGCGGCCCATTGGCAGATTTCGTGCAACCGCTTGCACATCTTCAGCTTTGGGTGTGGGGAGACTCAGAGAGCACGGAGGCGCCGGATGGCTTCCGGCCGGGGAGGTGACAGCGGGAGAAACTGCGTGTACCATGCGCCCGATGGAGCTAAGTGTGAGTTCAGAAATCCATGCCGGTTTGGGGAAAGACTCCGGGTTGCCGGTACTTGCACGACGGGGCGTCGAGAATTTGGCTAGCCTTAAGTGCCAAATTCGAACGAGGCGCGCCGCAAGCGCACCGTCCCCGGAGGGCAACACCGGCAACCCTGGAAAAGTGGCGGTGATTTCTGAACCCACACTTAGGCGAGCCGGAGTTGATGGTCGGGGAGACTTGCGACATCTTGCAACGAAAAGGGAGGGCGAAAAACCGTGTTTAAGAGGATTCTGCTCGTAGCGTGCGCGCTGTTTCTCGTGGCCACGTACGCGGCACTCGCTGCTGAAGCGAAGACCCTGACGTGCATAGGCCCGTGGTCCGGAGCGGAGATGGAGGCGTTCGTGCCGGTCCTTCAGGCATTCGAGAAGGAGACGGGGATAAAGGTCGACTACCGCATCTACCGTGCCGAAGATCTCTCGGCCCAGCTGCCGGCACAGTTCTCCGCGAAGACCGCGCCCGGCGACGTAATCTTCATGTGGTCGTGGTTCGTCGCCAAGCAGGGCCAGGCCGGACACGCGATGGATCTCACGGGCCTCATCAAGGACAGCGACTACCTGCCGGGCGCACTCGACGGCCTCAAGGCAGGAGGCAGGCTCTACGGCATAGCGTACACGGGTAAGGTGAAACCCGGCTTCTGGTACCGGAAGTCTTTCTTCCAGAAGCACGGCCTGACTCCGCCCACCACCTGGGACGAGTTCACCGCGCTTCTCGACAAGATAGCGAAGATCCCCGGCATCAAGGCCCCCATCGCGAGCGGTAACGGCGTCGGCTGGCCGCTCTCCGACGTGACCGAGCACTTCATCGCGACGTTCGGCGGCCCGCAGCTGCACAAGGAGCTGACCGCCGGCACCATCGCGTGGACCGACCCGGTAGTCAAGGGAATCTTCGAAGGCAGGCTCGTGCCGCTCCTCAGGGCCAAGCGCTTCGGCGAGCCCGTCGAGTGGACCCAGGCTCTGGAGCTGTGGTGGCAGGGCGACTACGGCCTCTATTTCATGGGAAGCTGGATAACGGGAATGGTGAAGGACCCGAGCGACCTCGGCGTGTTCTCGCTGCCTGGAGCGCGGGGTATAGTCTTCGGCGCCGACTACGCCTTCGTGCCGGCGTACACCAAGCACCCCGAGGAAGCGAAGAAGCTCATCCAGTTCCTCGCCACCAAGGGGCAGGAGGTCCAGGTGACGAAGGGCGGACACATAGCCACGTACACGAAGGTCCCGCTGGATGCGTATCCGCCTGTTGACAGGGGCGTGGCGGAGCTTCTTGCTGGCCGCGTGGCCCTCGCCGACATGGACGACACCATCGGTGGAGAGTTCCAGGCTGCCTTCTGGGATCAGCTCAAGCTCCTCTGGGTGAAGCCGGACAGGTACGTCGAGGTCCTCGAGACACTGGAAAAGAAGGCTCCGTAACCACGGGGAGTCACCTGCACCCGGATCGTGCAGCAGGAGATGCGGGCGCGGCCCCTCGCCCAGCCGCGTCCGCGCCGGCTGCCGGACCCGGCCGGCCCGGCAGCCGGGGGGATTGCCTTATCCGCCGTGGGCGAGGAGAGGAGCTCGGACCATGAAAGAAAGCTTTTTCCGACCGCTTTTCTTTGTGCCGGCCCTGGTGTTACTGGCCGCCTTCGTGATCTACCCTGTGGTGAACACTGTATGGCTGAGCTTCCTCTCGCCGGAGGGCGATTTCGTTGCTCTCGACAACTACGCCAGGGTCCTCGGCCAGTCCGAGATGGTGGACCCAAGGGGGTTCCAGAGAGGGTTTCCGTACGGGGCGCTCATCCACAACCTCATGTGGCTCGTCATTCACCTTCCCCTGACGGTGCTCCTGGGCCTCGCCCTGGCGGTCGCCTTGAGACGCGTCAGGGGTGGATCGATAATCAAATCCGTAGTTTTCCTCGGCATGGTCACTCCCATGATCGTCGGCGGTATCATACTGCGCTTCATGTTTGACGGGAGCATAGGTATAGTGCCCAGCATCGTCCGACTCTTCGGCGGGACTCCCCACACGCTCACAGCATATCCGGAGACCGCCCTTCTCTCGCTCGTCCTCGGCTCTTTGTGGCTGTGGGTCCCCTTCGGTATGGTGCTGT
Source organism: Bacillota bacterium (assembly GCA_050261335.1). GTDB lineage: Bacteria > Bacillota > SHA-98 > UBA4971 > UBA4971 > UBA6256. Next base: position 67,341 of record JBLNDE010000038.1, on the reverse strand, counting down.
ATTCCGCAGGGCTGGAGACCATTCCTTCAGAAGTGTACGAAGCGGCGATGATAGATGGTGCATCGCCCCTTTCCATGTTCTTCAACATAACCTTCCCCCTGCTCAAGCCGATCACCGAGGTCGTCGTGACCATGACCTTCCTATGGGATCTGAAGATATTCGACGTGGTGTACGCCGCCACCATGGGGGGGCCTGGCGGCGCATCCAACGTGCTCGCACTCCAGATGTACTTCTATGCATTCCGCGAGTTCAACGCGAATAACGCGGCGGTTGTCGCGTGCGTGCTCATGGCGTTGACGACCCTTGTGGCAGCCCCAATGATGATAAGGTCTGCACGGGAAGCGAGGTGAGGCGCGAGATGCAGAGGAGAGTCCTGACGTCGCTATCAAGAGACACAACCGCATGGATCATCGGACTCATATGGATCGTCCCGTTCCTCGGCATCTTCATGGCGTCCATAAGGCCGCTTGGCGAGATCATCCACGGCTGGTGGAGGTTCGAATCGTTCACCCCCACCCTGCGCAACTTCGTCGGCGCGTGGAACCACCCGGCCGCCCCGCTTTCCCAGGGGGTAGTGAACTCGCTGAAGATTGCGGTCCCAGGCACGGTCGTGCCGCTACTTGTCGCGGCCGTCGCAGCGTATGGGTTCGCCAGGTTCAGGTTCACCATGAGGACTTACCTCTTCCTCACCATCGTGATGCTGATGACGGTCCCGCAACAGATGATCGCGGTCCCCATATTCCAGATCATGAAGAACCTGGGCCTCGTCGACACGCCTCTTGGACTCGTGCTCGTCCACTCCGCCTGGGGAATTCCGTGGATCCTCTTCTTCATGAGGAACTTCCTCTCCACGCTCCCCATCGAAGTGGAGGAGGCAGCACGGGTCGATGGGGCGTCGGACCTCCGCGTTTTCTTCCAGATAGTGCTCCCGATGTGCATCCCTGCTCTGGTATCGTCAGCGGTGCTGCAGTTCATGTGGGTCTGGAACGACTTCTTCCTGGCGCTCATCCTCATCTACTCGCCTGAGAAGCTCCTTGCCACCCAGCGTATCCCGCTCCTGCGGGGGATGTACCACATCGACTGGGGCGTCCTGACCGCAGGGACTATAATCGTGATGCTCGCCCCGATTCTCGTGTTCGCTTTCCTGCAGCGCTACTACGTCAGGGGAATGGTCGGATGGGTATCCAAGTAGTGCGCCGCGCGGCCGGCCTCTAGCCGACGCCTTCGGGCTGCAACCGGCGCCGTCGGCCGCAGGCAGATGAGCGGTGACGCCGGGCTCGCCCGGACAAAGTGAAAGGATACGGAGACGATGGAGAATGGCAAAGACGATCAAGACCACAGCAAGATCACTCAATGATTACGGGAGAGTCGCGGGAGATCACACGATCGAGGAGATAAGAGCGCTCGCGGCCCCCTTCAGGGGCGCAGAGGTCCTCCACATCAACTCCACCGCCTACGGCGGAGGGGTGTCCGAGATCCTCTATACGCTCGTCCCCTTGATGAAGGATGTCGGCCTCGCAGCCACGTGGACGGTGATCGAGGCTCCGCCGGCGTTCTTCGATTTCACGAAGGCGCTTCACAACGCGCTCCAGGGCATGGCGGGCCAGGATCTCACAACAGGACTCGACAGATACCTCGCCACGAACGAACATGAGGCCGCCCACTTCTCGGGAACCCCGGACTTCGTGGTGGTCCACGACCCCCAGCCCGCCCCACTCGCAAGCCACCTTCGGGAAAGGTTCGGGTCAAAGACGAAATGGATATGGCGATGCCACATCGACCTCTCGAGCCCGGCCGAGGAGGCGTGGGACCTCGTGAGACCTTTCGTGGAGCGCTACGACGCGGCGATATTCACGATGTCGGCGTACGCCAAGGAGGGTCTCCGCGTGCCGCGCCTTGCCATGATCCCGCCATCCATCGACCCCTTGAGCCCGAAGAACGTCGGGATGCCGGTGGGAACGGCAAGGGAGATCGTGGCCGGCTATGGCGTGGATCCCTCGCGGCCTCTCTTGGTGCAGGTGTCCAGGTTCGATCCATGGAAGGACCCGCTCGGGGTCGTCGATGCTTACCGCATGGTGAAGCGCGAGATGCCCGGCGTGCAGCTTGCCCTAATCGGGTCCATGGCCGCTGACGACCCCGAGGGGATCGCGTACTACCGGATGTCGGCGGAGCATGCGGCAGGAGATCCGGACGTACACATTCTCTCGAACCTGAACGGCGTCGGGAACGCGGACGTGAACGCCTTCCAGACCGCGGCCGACGTCGTCGTGCAGAAGTCCATCCGCGAAGGCTTCGGACTCACCGTGTCGGAGGGGCTCTGGAAAGGCAGGCCGGTGGTCGCGGGCGACGTCGGCGGGATTCCACTGCAGGTCGAAGAGGGCAAGTCAGGGTTCCTCGTGAAGTCCGTGGAGGAGTGCGCAGAGAAGATCCTCTACCTTCTCAGCAATCCGGAAAAGGCCCGGCAGATGGGGCTCGCCGGGAAAGAGCACGTGAGGCGGCGCTTCCTCTCCACGCGGCACCTCGCGGACTACCTCAGGCTCTTCTCAGCCCTTGCGCAGGACAGAGTCGCCGGCGCCGGGGAGCTTGCCGTATAGCACCGGCGCCTCCCGTCAGGTAATCCGCGGCTCCCCGTGGGACATCTTCCATGCGTCGAACCCGCCCGCCAGGTGGGATACGTCGTCGAACCCACGCTGCTCGAGGATCTTGTAGGCGAGATAAGAGCGGTAGCCGACGGCGCAATACACCACTGTCTTCTTGTGCGGATCCAGCTCCCCGACAAGCTCGCGCAACTGGTCCACGGGCATGAGCCGGGCGCCGGGGATCTCGCCCGCCTTGCGCTCTGCGGGGGTCCGGACGTCCACAAGTTGGATGTCTTCGCGCTCGAGGAGCGCATCGAGTTCATCGGGCGTAATGGCGTCAACCTCGCCCCGGTGGATGTTGGCGGCCACGAACCCTGCGATGTTCACTGGGTCTTTCGCGGATGAGTACGGAGGCGCGTACGAGAGGTCGAGGTCCTCCAGGTCCTCCACGGTCATCCGGGCGTGGATGGCTGTGGCGACGACGTCTATTCTCTTGTCCACCCCGGCGCCTCCAACGATCTGCGCGCCCAGCAACCTCCCTGTGAACCTGTCAACTACGAGCTTCACTGTCATCATCCGGGCGCCCGGGTAATACCCGGCGTGGTGCTGGGAGTGGGTGTAGGAAACGTAGTGTGGAATACCCTCATCGCGCGCTTCTTTCTCGGATAGGCCCGTCTTCGCGATGGTGAGGTCGCAGACCTTGACGACCATCGTGCCGAGCGAGCCGGCATAGCGCATGCTGCCGCCCGCGGCGTTCGCTCCCGCAACCCTCGCCTGCTTGTTGGCCGGACCCGCCAGGGGGACCCGCACAGGCTTGCCTGTAACAAGGTGCCTTATCTCGCAGATATCCCCAGCCGCGTAGATATCCGGGTCGCTCGTTTCCATCCTGTCGTTTACGACCACGCCGCCGGCCTGCCCAATAGCAAGCCCGGCTTGCCTGACAAGGTCCAGCCTGGGCGCCACCCCCATGGCAGAGAGCACGAAATCGCACAGGATCGTGTCGCCGCTCGCCAGCTTTACCTCGACTCTGTCGTTATTGCCATTCCGCACCAGTTCTGAAACCTTCTGCCCGAGAAGGACGCGCACGCCCTTATCCTGAAGGTGAATGGCAAGGGGCTCCGCCATTTCCCGGTCCACCGGCGGCAGCAGATGGTCCATCATCTCAACGAGCGTAACGGCAGTGCCACGCTCAAGGAGGGCCTCCACGGTCTCGAGGCCGATGAACCCACCCCCGATGACCACCGCGCTCGACGGCCGACGCTCCTCGAGGAAACTCTGCAGCCTGTCGGCGTCCTCCACCGATACGAGGGTAAACACAGCAGGGCTGTCAAGCCTCGGTATCGGCGGACGCGCGGGCTCGCTCCCCGTGGCCAGGATGAGGGCATCGTAGCGCTCATCGCTTGTATCGCCGGTTTCGAGGTTCCGGACGGATACGGCCTTGCGCGCCCTGTCAATGGCCGTCACTTCATGGCGTGTCCGCACGTCCACGTTGAACCTCGCCGCAAGTCTTCGCGGGCTTACCACGAACAACTCCTCACGTCTTTGGATGACGCCCCCCATGTAATAGGGCAGGCCGCAGTTGGCCCACGAGACATAAGGCGTGCGCTCGAAGACGACTATTTCCGCATCCTCCGACGTCCTTCGGGCCTTAACCGCTGCGCCTGCCCCTCCTGCCACACCGCCCACTACGAGAATGCGCTTCCCCACGGCTCTCGACCTCCTGTCGATGCAGGTGGTGTCGACCTGGCGTGTGCGCGCCCTCTCAGTAGTCCTCGTTCGAGGTCCTCGTGCGGAGCGAGTCGGCCACGCTCATGGACGCCCCGCAGACAGGGCACGACACCGTCTCTTCCGTCGACGCGCCGCCCACCGCGAACATGTTCCCACACTGCTTGCACTTGATGCTCTCCTCGGCATTGTCGGGCATCCTCGGGCACTCGCGCTTGTCATCTTTCTTCATGCGTGCTCACCTTCCTTCCCACAGGGCCGCGTACAGCCCTGACTTTTGAACCGCGCGCCTGCGCCGTGCCGGCAGGCTCACGGCGAGTCTCAGTATTCCCCACGGGAAAGGGAAGCATGCCCTGTCAAGCAACCTGGAATGGCCGGCGGAACTTGGAATGGTCGGCGGAACGGAAGCGCCCCTCCGCGAGGGAGGGGCGCTACGAACACCGATATCACACATTTGGCTTACGTGGGCTGGCTGTAGCCGGTCTGCGTCTGGCCGGCGCCATATCCGGGCTGAGTGAGCTGCTGGGCGGTGGCCTGAGCGAGCCCGGTCTGGAACCCAGCCTTCACGTTTGCCGCGGTGCCCTCCACGAGGGACCGCTCGGCGGCCTCGATCATCCTGCGCACCATGTGTCCGCCGACAGCCCCGCACTGAGCAGAGGGCAGACTACCCCAGTAACCTGAGTTGATGATGTTGCTGGGCAGGTTCAGCTCATTGGCTATCTCGTACTTGAACCTGTCGAGGCCCGCGAGGGCGCTGGGGACAACCGGACGGTTCCTTCTGCCCGCGCCTCGTGCCACTCCTCTTCACCACCCTTCGCGTTTTCTGCCTATAGTTTCACACTTCGAACGAAAGATATGCCAGGGAACGTATGGGGCGGGCGCGATTGGGTTAACCTATCGTGATACGTTCACCAGCCCGGGGAAACCACCCCACAATGCCGAGTGCTGCGTGCGGAAGGTAGGACATAATGGCGGTCCCGCGGCAGCGGCATAAGGAAGGGCCGGGTGCAATGAAGGCTCTTGCACCGGGCCCTTCCGGCGGTCCACGGCTCCCCAACCTGATCGTGCGCGGCACTACGCGCGACCCGGGGATTTCTCCAGGGCCGGGACCGCAGCTACCTGTGATGGTCTATCGCAGCGCCGTAACGTCACAGTCCGGATGGCGCTACGACTCGGGTGGCGCTCCCGCTTCATTTTCCTTCCCCACAGGTAGCCCCAGGCCGGATCGGAATCCGGCCACTGCCTCGGCTGCCACTTGCTCAGCGATGGCTTTCTCGGCGGCCTCGATCATTCTCTTGACCATGTGTCCTCCGACGGCACCGCATTCCCTGGACGAAAGATTACCCCAGTAGCCATGCTGATATACCTCTTCCGGGAGGTTCATCTCCCTGGCGACCTCGTACTTGAGCGCATCGAGCGGGCGCCCCGCGCGCTTCGTAGCAGGCCGATTCTTTCTGGCCGGCACCGCAAGCCCCCCTTTCACCTGGTACGCATATGATTCCCGGCTCGCATGCGGCCTATGTGAGGGTCGTGCTGGTGGATGCCCGCCGGCGCCCAATCCTGCTGTCAGCGTCCTATCTTGCTACCAGCGTCCTCCCCTGCTACCGGTGCCCTACCTTTGCCTACCTTACTGCAAGCGCCATACCCTGCCGCGGGTCTCCTCGCGCTCCGACGATTTCGCACCCTACATCAGGCGCTGCGCCTGCCCACCGGCTCGATGGAAGACCTGACGCTGGCTTCCTGACGCGGCGCGGAGACTCTCCCCTGCCACAGTTGACCCGGGCTGGCCGCATCAGGCTATGTTGACAAATTCTGGCTTTCTATTGCGGAATACCGTGACGTTCCGGAACCCGAGAGATCTCGCAAGCTCGATCGCTTGCGGTATGGCAAATCCCATGTCCCGGGTGCGATGAGCGTCTGACCCGAGCGTTATGAGCTCCCCGCCGAGCCTCCGGTAGAGCCTGAGCGTGTCGACGCCGGGCAGAGTCTCGCGCACTGGGTGCCTGAGCCCGGACGTGTTTATCTCGAGCGCGGTCCCTCGCTCGATGATCGCCCTCAGGATCGTCTCGATCTCGTCGGAAAACGCCTCGAGGGGCAGGGCGCCGCATCTTTCGAAGGCATAGCGTTTTATGAAATCGAGGTGCGCAAGCGAATCGTACAGGCCCGACCGCGCGAGCCCGAGCACATTCTCGAAGTAGCGACGACAAGCCTCCTCGAGGCCATAGCGGTCGAAGATCTCGCCGGTCGTGGAGAGGCTGTCCACCCAGTGAACGGACCCGAGAACGAAGTCCAGGCGCCGGTCTGCGAGGAATTCCCGTACCTGGCCCGTGTACCAGGTCTGGTAGTCTGCTTCAACCCCTGCCCTGACCTCCAGGACCCCTTGCCATTTCGTTGCCGCCTGCTCCACCGCGGCCCGATAGGCGTCAAAACGCAGGTATCCGTGGCTTTCGTCCCGGGGCTCGAAGTCGACGTGGTCTGTGAAGCAGATTTCCCTGAGGCCAGCCCTCGCAGCGGCCTCACACATTGCATCTATCGTGTCGTTCGCGTCGGGAGAGAAGGTGGAATGAACATGGAAGTCCACAAGTGGGGACACGAAATGGTTGCTACTGCCGCAAGACATCTGACGATGCTCCTTCATAAGTGGTCTGCTTCTGACTCGTGTATGTGTAGCCCAGGGAAAACGCCTTCCAGTTCACGTCGGCAGTCCCGCGGGGCGCCACGTGGCTCACGGCTGCCCGCCAGCGCTCCTCAGCGATCTCCGGGCCCAGGCGTCGGGCGAGCACCCCCATGATGGCAGTGTTCGCGCACCTGGCGTTCCCTGCCGCCCGCGCCATCGTCTCGGCGTCCACCACGACGACGCATCGCCCTCCGGCGGCGAGCCTGCTGGCTATGTCCACCGGGTACCGCTCGGCGCCGAGGATGACCGGAAGCGGAGGGATCTCCACGTCGTTCACGATGAGCGTCGCCCCGGGCCTCGCAAAGGGAAGCCACCTCAGCGCCTCCAGCTTCTCGAACGCCACCATTACATCGGCGGTACCCGTCTCGACCAGGGGCGAGTGCACCCGGGCGCCCAGCCTTACATGTGTCACCACGCTCCCTCCGCGCTGCGCCATTCCGTGGACCTCCGAGATCTTGACGTCGAACCCCGCCTCGATGGCTGCGCTCGCCAGCAGCCTGCTGGCGAGCAGAATCCCCTGTCCGCCCACGCCGACTATGAGGATATTTCTCGCTGGTTCACTCATGATCCCCACCTGCCTTCTGCAACGCGATCGCGTCAAATCTGCATACCTGGGCGCAGACCCCGCAGCCCGTGCACGAGCCTGAGATTATGACCGGCCGCCCATCGCGGGCTTCGATGGCCGGGCAGCCGAGCCCGAGGCAGAGCTTGCACGCCGTGCAGCGGTCGTCGCGGATTGTATACCTGTCCGACCGTCTTGCACCGGGAAGGAGGACGCACTCCCTTCGCGCGACGACCACCGCCGGGCCGGGTGCGTCCATGGCCTGCCGGAGCACCCGCTCGGTAGCGGCGAGGTCATACGGGTCCACAACGGCCACGTGCTCGACGCCGCACGCCCGGGCAAGGTCTTCCAGGCTGAGCCTGTGCGTGGGCGTGCCGCGCAGCGTGACGCCGGTCGCCGGGTGGTTCTGATGACCTGTCATGGCCGTGGTCCCATTGTCCAGTATGAGAATGACGATTGACGCCCGGTTGTACACGGCGTCGACAAGACCTGTGATCCCTGAGTGAACGAACGTGGAATCGCCGATAACGGCGACGGGTTTTCGTGGAATGGCGGCGTCGGTCGCCGTATCAGGAGCTCCCGTGGTCACCCTCGCATCGAAGCGGGTGGCCTTCCCGTCGGCGTCATTCCCATCCGCGCCACTGGCAGGAGACACGGTCATCACGGTCGGATCTGCGGCCCTAGCAGTGGCCGCAGTCGCCGGCTCACCGGTGGCTCCCGCCGCTGCTGCCGTAGCAGCGGATGTCGATGCACCGGCAGCCATAGCGGCCGCAGCGGCAGCGAATCCTATGGCATTGCCTATGCTGGCACCCATGCAAATGGTCGTGTCAAGGGCTGAGAGAGGCGGAGCGACGCCCAGGGTGTAGCAGCCGATGTCGCCGGTGGCGACAGTCTTGAGCTTCCTCAGGACGTAAAACGTGCCCCTGTGCGGACAACCCGCGCACATGACCGGGGGCCGAGCGGGCACGAAGGTGCTTTCGACAGCATCTCGCCCGTCGCAGCCCGCGCCCGGGCTTTCCACGCCGGCGCTTTCGTTCGTGACGAGCGCGGCCGGTCTGCTCTCACCCCCGCCCGTCGCAGGCGCGCCGGTCCCGCTGCTGTCCCTGTCCGCGCCGCCCTCTCGGCCACCCAGCGCGTAGATCCCCGCGCCAGCACGATCGAGAACGCCTTCGGCTGCCATCGCCCGCCTGATCATCTCCGGCGTAAGCTCGCCAGTAGAGGGGCGCGGCGATTTTCCGGTAACGCGTATACCAAGCGCGCGGATATGGTCCTCGAGGAAGGGGTCAAGATCTTCCACGACGTAGAGCCGGTCGACCCGCGCAGCGAACCTCCGTATAACCCCTTCCGGGATCGGGTTCGTGAGCGCCAACTTGAGGTAGGATGCGTTTTCCCCCAGAACCTCCCTGGCGTACTGGTAACTTACCCCGCTGGCGATGATCCCCACACGGGAGCTGTTCCATTCAATGGTGTTGTGTGCGAAATCCTCGGCGAAGTCCGCAAGGGCCTTCAGCCGGGCCTCCACCTCGATGCGGCGCAACCTGGCGTGCCCAGGCACCATCACGTACTTCGGAGGATTCTTCTTATACGGAAGTCGCCGAAGAGCCTGGGGCGCGCCCAGCGCCACGACCCCTGACGAATGCGATACGCGTGTGGTGGTCCGGAGCATGACGGGCGTGTCGAACCTTTCGCTGATGTCGAGGGCGAGCCCGACGAAGCCCTTCGCCTCCTGCGAGTCGGACGGCTCGAGCATGGGGATCTTCGCGGACCTTGCGTAATGCCTGCTATCCTGCTCGTTCTGGGAGCTATGCATGCCGGGATCGTCCGCTGACACGATTACGAGCCCCGCGTTCACCCCTGTGTATGCCGCCGTGAACAGCGGGTCCGCCGCAACGTTGAGGCCCACGTGCTTCATGGCGGCAAGCGCCCTCACACCTGCTACGGCGGCGCCCAGCGCGACTTCGAGCGCCACCTTCTCGTTGGGGGACCATTCGACATAGATACCTTTGAAGGCCCGCATGTGCTCCAGGATCTCGGTGCTGGGAGTGCCGGGATATGCACATGCGACGCCCACGCCTGCCTCGTAGGCACCCCGCGCGATGGCCTGGTTTCCAGACATGAGGACCCTCGCGGCGTTCCCGGCGTTCCCGGCATTCGTGGCTTCCAGGGTATTCGTGGTATCCATGGTATTCGTGGTATCGGCGGCGCTGCCAACCCCACCGGCTTCGGCCGTCTCAGCGATACGTTGCCCCTGGTGTTTCAATCGCCATTCCTCCCTCACCTGACATCTGAGCTAACGTAGATCACGCCCTGAGGCCGAGGTTGTGGCATGTCAAGCGTCCGTACTCGCCTGTTCCCTGCATCACTTATGAGCCGTGCTGAGTACACCGCCATGAATCCGCGCTACTTTTCATCGCGGAAGTCCTGTCCAGGGTCGCCGGTGTTGCAGGGTTGCCGGTGTCGCACTGCGGGGACGGCGTGTGCGGTGAGCCTCGCGAGATCTGGCATTCAGGCTTGCCAAATCCAGGCGCCCCGCCCTGGCAAGCACCGGCAATCCCAACACCGTCAGGAGAAGTGGCGCAGACTCGTGGCGCCGTACCTAGTAAAGCACCACTCCCACCACGGCCGCCAGCACGATCGCGAGAATGGGGTGCAGATCGAACCTGAGCATGCCCACAAGCACAGCGATGGCGACGATGGGTCCCGCGACGTCCACAAAAGAAGCCTTCACGAGCGAAATGGCTGCGGCAGCTATGAGCGCCGTGACCGCCGGGCGGAGACCCCTGAACACGGCCTTCACGGCGGGAGCGTCCTTATACCTCAGAAAGAGCGTGGCGAAGGTCACCACTATCACAAACGACGGGAATATGACTCCGACGGTGGCCGCGGCGGCCCCCGGCACCCCTGCCAGCTTATAGCCGACAAACGTGGCCGAGTTGATGGCGACCGGGCCCGGTGTCATCTCTGCGATGGCGATTATGTCCACGAACTCCTTCATCGTCAGCCAGCCTTTGACAACGATGATATCCTTCTGGATGAGCGGTATCATGGCGTAGCCGCCGCCGAACGTGAACAGCCCGAGTTTGGCAAACGTCAGGAAAAGCCTGAGGAGCATCATTCCGCGCTCGCCACCTTTCCGTCGCCGGCGACGTCCAGCGGGTCCGCTGCACCTGACGCTGCGTGGGCGATCTCGTCTGTGCCGCCAGAGACCTGGTCTGACGGTCCCGGACCGCCCACCTCAGTTCGCGGTCCGGCCGTTCGCGCTCTCACGGCCTGCGGTTCTGCCTGGATGTCCTTCCGGTAGAGGAGATAGCCCACGATCGCCGACCCCACGATCACCGGTATGGGATGGACGTCGAAGACCGCGATGGCGACGAGAGCGACCGCCCCGATGACGATCCCGCGGACGTCACGGATGGCCGTCCTGCCGATCTTGTACGCGGCGCCCGCGACCAGTGCGACGACCGCCGGCCGCACACCGGAAAAGGCAGCCTCGGCTGCGGGAAGATGCCTGATCTCGGCGAAGAGCGCGGCCACCGCCAGGATAACGAGGAACGAGGGGAGGGTCGCACCGATGACCGCCGCGATCGCTCCCACATACCGTGCTTTCTTGTACCCCACGAATACCGAGGTGTTCACTGCGACGGGCCCTGGAGCGGTCTGGGCGAGGCCCAGCATATCGATGAACTCCTCATCTGTCACCCATCTCCTGGCGTCCACGACCTCCTTCTGGATGAGAGGGACCATGGCGTAGCCGCCGCCGAACGTAAATGCGCCGATTTTGCAGAACGACCAGAACATCTGGAAAAGAAACCGCACTGTGGTTGAGTTGCCTCCTCCTGCTTGAATTGCTGCGGCTGTCGCTAGGTACGAGTCCGGGATCGACTGCCGAAACGGGCTGCCCGAGTTACTTCTCCACACACTCCGACGTTCCTTCCTGGACAAGATATCCTGAAGAAACCTCCTTACCAGGAGTCAGGCACGACGCGCAAGACGCGCAAGTCATGGAGTCTGGTTCGGCTCTCGGAATGGAACTTCATGTGCAACCCTGCCACACATTCGCTAACATACAGTCTTTCCTTAAGGCAACACTAGCAGCAGAAAAGGAAAGCGAGGTGAAATAGCAATGGCACGCGGACAGAAGAGGAACCGCGCTCTCGTGGTCGAGGCGGGCAACGCCCTGGACCAGTGGAAGTACGAAATCGCGAACGAGATCAACTTCCCCACCAACCAGATCGTCGGTGGCTACTGGGGTAGCATCCCCTCCGCCCAGTGCGGCGCGGTCGGCGGCCACATGGTCAAGAGGATGATCGAGGCAGCCGAGAGATCGCTCGTCGAGCAGAGCGCAGTCAACGTGAAGGCGGGCTTCAGGGCCGGGCTTGGCGCCAACCTCGGCACGACCGGCACGTATAACCTGCCTGGCAGCCTTCCGGCGCAGAACGTCGGGCAGCAGGCCGGGTTCACTGCCACTGGCCTTCAGCAGTAACACGGAGCGATAGGTGCCCGTATCTCTGGGCAGATCTCGTAACCGCTTGCGATAGCGAGCAGGGGGGAGCGCCTCCGCCCCTGCTCGTGTTTTGTGCCGGTGTCGCGGAATTCGACTTCAGGCCGTGGCTGAACCCTTCCCTTCGCACGCGTCATAGCCAGGAGCCCCGCGGCGCCTGGGGTGAGCGTCGTCACTGGCATGGGGAGGGACGGTATTCACAAGGGAACCACTTCCCACATTGTTGCCGTCAACTAGTAAGAAGTGTGCACCCCCTGGCCGCATCGTGTTGCGTTAGTTCGTACCAGACAGAAAGGCTTCTTGACGAGCATCAGCAACCACTCGTGACTTGAGGCTGTCGCCGGCGGGATCCTCGGCAGGCACGCCGAGGAGATCCGCCACCGTGCGCCCGAGGTCTGCGAACGTGTGGCGGGTGCCAACGAACGCACCCGGCCGTATGGCGCTACCGTATACGAGTAGCGGGACGTACTCCCGCGAGTGATCCGTGCTGGGAGTCGTGGGGTCGCAGCCGTGGCCGGCGGTCATGACAAGCACGTCGCCTTCGTGGCGCCCCTCCGTCCCTGTGAAGTTGCCCGGCGTCCCGACGAGTGGTGTCCTTTCCTGCGGATCTCTCGGCCATGCGCCCGCAAGCAGCAAGTGGGGCGGAGACGGCGGGCACCCCTCCCAGCGGCTCGCCCGAAGGTCTCCGCGAGATTTCCGAGGCCGAGACGGGCAAAGAAGGGCATGTCGAGCCCTCCCACCGCCTTCGCGGTATTTCGCAGCGTGTCGCTTCCGACATCCCCGTACGCGTCAGCGTCCGGCAACGCGCCGATGTCGACGTTGTCCATCAGGACGAGTATCAGTCTGTCCACAATGCCCACGCTCACTAGTCAGTTGTCTCCCCGCATCTCGGGTATTCCGCCGCGCCGCTCTGGCCACGTCCGCTAGACTCCGTTCGCCTGCATGAACACTGACGTGAACTCGCGGATCCTTTTCACCCAGTCTCCGGTTACGACAAGATGGTGGTTGCCCAGAGGCCGGGAGAGAATCGACCTGGTAGTCTCGGGATCTGCAAGCCGCATCATGAGCTGGGTTCTGCACATGTCGTTCCTGAAGCTACACCCCAGAAGATCTCCACGAGCCGCGAACACCTGATCCAGTTTCTTACCGCCCAACCGAACGACCGTCACGGGACCGGGCGTGAGATCCGCCTGGATGCCGACGCCAAGCCCGGACTCCAGATGAGACCTGATTATGTAGGAAGCGGTCATGGTCCGGGCGATCATGCAATGGGCCAGGGTCACCGTCCCCGCACCTGGATCTATCACTACTGGGTTAGCCATGAAGCTAGGAAGACCCGTCAATTCGCGGATGAACAGCATGCCGAGAGTGGAGAGAACATCCGCCTCACACCCTGCCGGGATTCCCTCTTCGTTCAGCCGGGCTAGCGCGTAACATCCGGTATTGGCAAGGACCGGGATGAGGTCGAAGCACTTGACCGTAACCGCATCCAGGCGCCGGTTCTCGACCACTCGGCGCAGGCCCAAATAGATCCGTGCCGCCCCGACGAGTGTCTCTTCATCTGGCTCGACGATCTTGGAGGCGCCCCTGACGAACTCCTCTGCTCCTTGCGCGGCTTGAGCAGGGTCGACGCTCCTCGTAGCATCGATCAGTTCCTGCATCTCCATATGAACGAGGCGAGGGCCCCAAACCTTCCTGACCTGGATTGCCAGGCGGAACGCGTCCATGACATCGATCACTCGGGTTCCGATGACCCCAATGTGCCTTCTCTTCAGCCTGGCACCGGCGGCGAAAACCGCGATGAGCTCACTAAGCTCATCCTGCCATCCTGCCGTCGCCTGCACGATCCGGCCTGGGCGGCCGGCCCCGTTTGCGATCGCCAAGACGTCAAGCGCGGCCGCAAGGGCGTTTCCTGCCGTCCTTGCGAGGATCAATGCCGGCTCGTCCATGCATTCGATGAACGGCAGCATCCTGGGTTCGATCCCGCCGCCCATCGCCAGAAGCACCGTGACGTCCGCTTCGGGCTGCTTTTCATTGGGCTCCTCCAGCGTGCACTCGAGCCCCGGGAGTGCTTCGATTTCCGCGAAGAGCTGCAATACCATGTCCTGCATGCTCTTTCTGTTAGCTCGTGGAGACGCAAAAGGAACGACGTTGACCTTTATCATGTTCACCCCTCCGCTTCGGGTCATGCTGCTGTCCGCTCCTTCATCTGCTGCCGCGCCGCCCGCACCCCGAAAAACACCTCATTCAGCAGGCCCGCTGCAGCCATGGACACGGCAGACAGATAGAACGGAAGCCGGTAGTTGGCCTGGGCCAGGCAGAGGCCTGTGATGGGAGCCGCCGCAGCCGTTCCCAGTACAAAAGTAACATGAAGCCACGCTGCCGTCGCCGCCCTGGTCCGCTCCGTGGCCACCTCCATGGAGTAAGAAAACGACAAGGGCGTCTCCATCATCGAAGTCCCCCGGTGAACCCACTCGGCAACTGCTGCGGTGATCGGGTTGGTCGTGAGAGCCATTACCAGGGCGGGGACAGGTATGCCCCAACGCAGCACTGTAATGGCTCGCACACTGCCGATGCGTTTCGCCAGTTGCGGCCCCAGGGCAACTCCGATCATGATCGGGATTATCGCGAGAGCCGAGACGTTGCTGAAGAACTCTCGGGTGGTGCCCAGGTGGTTGATGAAGTAGATGTTGAGAAACGGATTGACGAATCCCATGTTCAAGCCGCGAAACAATGACAGGCATGCCAGTTTCACCGTGCACCTGTCTATTCCCCAAAGGTAAGGGGCGAGGCTTATTCTCTTCCTCTCTTTTGGCTTCCTCGCCTTGATGAACCACAAAGGCACCAGCCCAAGCAGGGTCAGCGCGGATGCGAAGTACAAGGTGTACCGATATGCCAGGCTGAGGTCGACCAAGGCGAGGCGCTCCATATTCGGCATGTAACCGGCGAGAACGGTGCCGACGGCTGTGGCGACACTAGTCAGAAGGGTGTTCAGACTGAAAACGAGGGTTCGGTTCGAGGCGTCGCTGTAGTCTGCAAGAAACGGGAGCTTCACCACAAACTCGCCCGCGGAGCCAAGCCCGCCTATGAAGGCGGCCACGAGTATCACTGGCACACTGGCCGTGGCTACCCGAGCGAGCTGCGTGGCCCCGGTAATGGCCAGAATGATCAAGAAGCTGCTCTTGTAGCCGATGATCTCCGCTGCGAAGGCTACGGGGATCGCCACAAGCGCCGTGGCGAAGGGACCTGCGCCGACGATCGCGCCGAGCTTGCCCTCGCCAATCCCGACAGAGAGGATATACAAGTTGAAAGCGACGCCGAATATACCTAGCGCGATACTGCTCAACGCCACCGCGGCGAAGTACAGACCGATGCTGCGGTCCAGCCTGCGCACCCGTCTCATGTAGTCACACGTGCTCTTAACAACGCTTCTCATGTCAAGACTTCCTTTGACCTCTAGTCCGGATTATGTGGTCATCAACCACAAGTCACGTCCTTCATCCAGCCACCGAGCTGCCCGACGAGCCCGTCGAAATTGTCCATGATGCGGCCGCACTCGTGTATGGCCCCCGCAACGAACAGGTTGGTCCCGAATTCGTTGTCTCGCCAGCGTAAGCCGCGCGAGTCTGTCATGAGGCCCAAAATTCCTTTCTTCGCAGGGTCTCTCCTGGACAACACGCAGAATATGCCGATTTCCATGGCCACCGCGTCATCGACCTGTGCACCATCCATTACTGCCACGAGTGCGCTCGCGCGCGACAACGCCTCAGAGTCCTGGTCGAACACCTCTTCGGGCGTGAGCGTTGGGTGCACTTCGGCTCGCCCGGAAGGAACATAGACCTCCATGCCTCTGTCCCGCAGGGCCTGAGCGCGCTCGGCGATGTATTGCCGCGCATAGGGGGTATACAGAGGGCCGGTGAGGTAGACAAGTCCTGCTGGCTCACTAGTCCCGTCGCCTGCGCACGATGCGTCGGGCATCGGGAGTGAAACCTCGAGCTCCTTATCCCACTCCCGGAGCTTCTCGATCCCATCCTCGACAGTCTGGACTATCACACCCGATCTCCGTAGACAGCCCAATATCGAATAGCTCAGGCCCTTCCCCTCGAACTTCGGGTTCTGGGTGTCGGTTCGCCAGTCGTCCAATACCGCTACGATGCCTTTTCTACCCTTGTCCGCCCTCATGAGCGCGTGGAAGATTCCGATCTCCGCAGCCGTTCCGTCGTCGACTTCCGTCCCACTCAAGATGGTGAGCATAGCCTGGGCCTCTTCGATCCCGGCATAGTCGTTGTCAAACACCCTCTTCGCCCTGGTGCGGGTGTCGTTCTCCTTCATGCCACCCGATCTTTGCCGCCTGATCCCCGCCTCGTCCACGAGCCTCTCCACCTTTGTGTTGAACTCGTGTTCCGAGCGGGTGAAGATCGGCCTTGCGTAGTAGATTCTCATTTCCCTCTCCTCCCAGCACACGGCTCACACCCGTACCCCAGTCTTCCGCGTCGGCTCTAGGACCTCCAGGGCGCCGTGACCCCCCTGCATCGGCCCTGGGACGCCTGGGTCTGGGTTGTCCTGACATATTTCCAGCACCCCATCCTGAAGACCCAGATGTACGCGACGCCCAAAACCGCTTCGGAGATGGCGATCCCCCACCAAAGGCCCTGGGTCCCGAAACCCAGGTGTTGCCCGAGCAGAAAAGCGAAGCGAGCATCCTCAGGTAAGCCACGGCGTTTACGACATTCTCCGCGTCTCGGGTGAACTGCCCGACCAGCCATGGCGCTGCCATGAGAGCAACGGTGGAGGTGGCCGCCGAGATCCGGCATGGATTTCTGAACTCACACTTAGTGACCCCAGAGGGATGATCCGGATATGACTCGCCGCGCGACCTGCCACCTCCCCCTCCCATCCCAGAAGGAGGATGAGCGGACGGGCCACTCCCGGCCCAATCGGGCCTAGCAGCGTGTAAATACCGATGGCCAGCATGAAGGTGTGGCAGAAGGCGGATATCGCCTCTTGCGGGTCGGCCGCCCCGACGTCGCGGGCGGCGATGCCCAGATTCCCTGTTTGCAGGAGGCACGCGACAGCCTCGAGGATGAGGGCGATCGAGGTGGCGACCGGCAGCGTCGCAGTAGCTGCGGTTCCTTGTGGTTTCACCCACCACATCTCCAACAAGCGCAGACCATTCTCCAGAAGAGACATGACTACTATCGGCCCTACCAGGGTCCATACTTGAAGACTCTCAGCGTACGAAAGAGACTTCCGCCAAGACAGCGCCCTGTTCGATACTGCCACTCGGTGCACCCCTCTAGTATCTGGATAGCAAATGGGACGGGCACACCTTCTATCTGGCCGCAGCATCCCTGTCGTGCAACAACTTCACCGACTCGAGCGCAATTCGTATCATGTCCTGCTCCCCGCGGCGGAAGATCTTCTCTATCTCAGGATCGGTTACTCTCTGCCCGGGCCTGTCGCTCACGGCCAGGATTGTTCCCGCTCGGACCTTGCGCCATTGAGCAACGATAAACAAAGTGGAGCTCTCCATCTCGACAGTGAGGACACCGGCTTGCTTGAGAAGCTCAGAGTGGTTGTCGTACTTCCGGCCATAGAAGGCATCGCCAGACACTGTGATGCCAACATGGTAAGGTATACCGACGCTGCGTGCGGCGTCTCTTAGGACATCCATTACATCCTGATGTGCGACGGCGGGGAAGGGCGCCGGCAGGTAACACATGGACGTCCCGTCGTCCCGGTATGCGGCGTTGGTGATAACGACGTCGCCGATGTTTAGGAAGTCCTGCCGCGCTCCGCACGACCCCACACGGATGAAGGTGTGAACTCCAAGGTTGGCAAGCTCTTCGACGGCGATCGCGACCTGCGGGCATCCCATGCCCGTGGAGCAGGCTGTTACAGGAGCTCCTTTGTACCGGCCGGTTATTATGCGGTACCCGCGGCTCTCGCTCACCAACCTGGGTTCCTCCAGGCGTGCCGCAATCCTGTCGACGCGGGCGTGATCACCGGGGGCCAACACATAAGGGGCGAGGTCCTCGGGCTGGCAGTGAATGTGATGCTGTATCTTGGCCATGTAGGCTCCTCCTCCAGTAATGATGCCGGTGGACATGGTGCCGGTGCGATGCTGGATCTACTCCGCCGAGCGCTCCGCGACGTACTTGGCTAGAGCCTGGTCTAGTGCCTCGAGCCCCTCCACCATGTCCACGCAGCTATTCTCGATCATCAGGTTGGTGAACCGGCTCACCTTCTCCTTGCATCCGTCGCGCGCATCGAAACGCACGGCCATGGACGGCTTGCCCTTCGCCCAGGCGTACCCGACTTCCCAGGCGGTACCATCGTCGGTCTGGACACCGTCAATAACGCATATGACGAAATCGCACTGGTCCAGGCGCTTGACGTTCCAGTCGAAAATCGCCTTGCTGCGCTCAGCTTTGGACATCGATTCGTCGAGCTTGGCGCCATCCGCCACACCGGGCGCATTGATGACCTCAGCGTACCGCTCGACCACAGGAATCATCGTGTTCTTGTACCACTCCCGCGTGGCTGGGCTGAAGATCAGGGGGTTTGCGATGTAAGCTTTGAGTCTGGCCATCAGGTGTCCACTCCTTCGTGTGGGGTTCAGCCCGTCTCGTCGTCTCTACGTGTCGTGCGTTACGGGCGGCTCAATGACCGAGCATGGTATCCATGTACAGGCGACGGAACCGCTCAGGGTTTATGCTCATGACTACGTCGACGTTGGGCTCCATCATCCCGAGCTTGTGCCCGCGCCCGAAGCGCAGATCGACCACGGTCATGCCTCGGGTGTACTCACCCCTGGTCTCTATACCGACCGGAAGCCGTTGAATCTCGGCAATGGACGGGTCGATGGCCACACCCACGGCGGCCGGGTCGCACATGGATAGCCTGGGCCTGTTCCACCGCTCAAGGCTCCTGCGGAGTAGTTTCCCGGCCATCTTGCCCCATGAACTATCCGTGTTCTCAAGGTACGGGACGTCATCTGCCTCGATCAGCGCTCCCTCGCGGATCGGGTCCAAAGCCACCATGGTCTTGGGGATGCGACTTCGGAAGACGATATCAGTCGCCTCGGGGTCGACCCCGGCGTTGAACTCCGCAGCCTGGGTGATGTTCCCCACCGTCCACGTTCCTACCATCATCACCAGACGGCGTACCCGCTCCTCGATCGCGCGCTCCGCCGTGATCGCCAGGGCGATGTTGGTCAGAGGGCCCAGAGTGATCAGATCCACAGGCTCGTCCGACCCCATGACCGTTTTGACGATAAAATCCACGGCATGTTCTGGCCTTGCCGCCGTGACAGGATCGGGAAAGCCCACATCGCCGAGGCCATCATGGCCGTGGGCGTGCTCAGCGGTCTCGAGAGGTTCCCTGAGAGGCCGGTATGCCCCCTTGAAGACGGGAACCGATACGCCCGACATCTCGACCACGATTAGCGCGTTGCGGGTTGTCTGGTCCAGGCTCATGTTGCCCGCGACAGTGGTGATCCCAAGAACATTCCACGCGTCCGAGCGCAGGGCAAACAGCAGAGCCAGCGCATCGTCGACGCCGGGATCCGTATCAATGATGACGTTTCTTCTCCGCAATTCGAGCACCCATCCTTTCGTTAGCGCCCCGGTGGGAAAGACGCCCACCTTACACGCTAGCGGCTGTACTCTGGCTCTGCTGCGCGTCCTCTCGGGCAGCCTTCTCAAGCGCTGCCTTGAGCCGTCGATTCTTGCGGACAGTGAATGCCGTGAGGAAGACTAACGTGGACACATACGGTAGCATGGTGATGAACTGCGGAGGCATGATCCGGTCGGCCTGCAGGCGCCAGCCGATGGTGTCGACGAACCCGAACAACAGACTCGAGAGGAATACGCCTATGGGCTCGCCTGCTCCGAAGGTGTTAACGGACATGCCTATGAAGCCTCGGCCGGCGGCCATCTCGTCTGTGTACATCTGAAGGTGGGCCAATGACAGGTACAGCGCGGCCAGAGCCGCGAACACACCGCTGGCCACCATGGCCCCGAACTTCATCCGCTCGACGTTGATGCCCAGAGTCTCCGCGGCCTGGGGGTTCTCGCCGACGGCCCGGAGATGCCACCCTGTCCTCGTCCGATAGAGGAATATGGTGATGATGGGTATGAGGGCCCAAGCGAGGTAGGTGATGATGCTGTACCCACTGACCAGCGGGCCAAGTATCGGGATCTTCTCGATAATCGGAATGCGGATGGGAGAAAGACCCATGATGCTCGGATCGCTGAACGCGCCCGCCTGCTTGAAGATGGCCCTGCATAGGAACATAGTCACCGAAACGGAGGTGATGTTGATCGCGATTCCCATGACAGTGGTGTTCGCGCGAAACTTGATGGAGAATAGCGCGAAAAAGCCGCCGACCAGGAGACCCGTGAGCAGCGCCACAGCGACACCGCCTATGGCGTGCCCGAGGAAGTAGCTCCCGGCCACGGCTGCGAATGTGCACAGGTTAATCATGCCTTCAGCCGCGATGTTCATGATCCCAGCGCGGCTGGTGATGAGAGCGGACAACCCAGACAGGATCACAGGAGTGGACAGACGAAGCATCCCCTGGAGATTGGCCAGGTTGAAGACGTACCGTTCCAGTACTTCCCCTATCTGGGCCACCATTACCTCATCCATTGCTTGCCTTCCCTCCTATGCTTCCCGACCCGCAGGCGCGCGGCGAGCCGTTATCGGTCCAGATATCAGCTTGGCACTCTTCAGGAAGTCCCACAGACCGGGTGCCGCCATGAAGAAGATGATCAAGCCGATGAGGATGTCGATCAGTTGCCTTGGGACACCGGAATTCCACTCGAGCGCCACGGATCCCGCCTCCATGCTCCCATAGAACAACGCTGCAGCCGTCGAGCCGATCACCGTCCGCCCGCCGAGCAGGGCCGCGAGGTTCCCCTTGAACCCAAAGCCAACGCCAAATAGCTGCTTGTAGCGGCGCCAGACGCCCAAAATCTCCACCAGCCCGCCGATGGCCGCTATCCCGCCGCTCGCGACGAATCCGGTCATGAACGCCCGCTTCATGTTCATGCCCGCAAACTCCGAGAACGGAAAGGACACACCGACCATTCGCCACTCGTACCCACGCCTGGTGTACTTGAGAACGGCGTACAGTACGATGGCGGTGGCGAAGGCGAGGAAGATGCCCACATGCGCCTGGCTACCCCTGCCGAGCCCCGGAACGAGCTCAGTGAACTGGGGCAACTTGACACTGTCCTTGACGAAAGGTGTTTCAGCAAGATGCGGCCCCACTCTGAGCACGTAGATGAGCAGGTAATCGCGGAGCTGGAAGGCAACATAGTTGGTCATGATCGTAGTCACGATCTCACTTATCTTGAGCCTCTCCCGGAGTATTGCAGGGACGACGGCCCAGAGCGCCCCGCCGACGAACGCGGCAAGGAACGTCAGAGGCAAGTGAATGATTGCCGGAAGATCGAACGCATATCCAACGACTGTCCCACACAGAGCACCGATGTAAAACTGACTCTCGATGCCCACGTTGAACACGCCTGTTCGGAACGCGAGCGCCGACGCGAGGGCGGTGAATATGAGAGGGGTCGCCCTCTGCAGAGTAATGAAGAGGCTCCTCCGGCTGCCGAAGGCGCCCTGGATGAGCATCCCGTAGATCTCCATGGGGTTGTGCCCGTATAGCAGGATGATAATCGAGCCGATGATCACGGCGATGGCCATGCTTACGCCCAGCCTGAACGAGCCGTGGAGGGCTCGCTTCACATGCTTCTTGAGCCCGTCAACAACTCTGCTCATGCCCCTCACCCTTCACTCCTGTATTGCCTCGATCCGTGATACCCGCCATCCACAGTCCAAGCCCTTCTTCCGTGGCCTTCGCGGCGTCTATGACGCCCACGATCCTGCCCTCATACATCACAGCGATCCGGTCGCTGAGGGACATGACCTCACCGAGTTCAGCAGAGACCAGCAGCACAGCGGCGCCGCGGTCCCGCGCCTCCACTATCCGGGAGTGCATGAACTCGATGCTGCCTATGTCCAGACCCCGAGTAGGCTGGGCCACGATAAGGAGTTTGGGATCAGTGCTGAGCTCCCGGGCGAGCACGACCTTCTGCATGTTGCCACCTGACAGGGTAAAGGCGGGAACGTCCTTCCCAACCGCCCGGACGTCGAAGTCCTTGATGGAATCGCGAGCGAACTCACCCATGGCCTTGAGGTCCAGAATCCCGTGCTTGCTCATGGGTTCCTTGAAGTAAGAAACCGCTACCAAGTTTTCCTCTATGCTCGCCTGAAGGGCGAGGCCTCGCACGGCCCGGTCCTCTGGGACACACGCCATGCCGGACTCGCGCCTGTCGCGCACGGAGGCGGACGTCACTTCCTGCCCGTGGATGACAACCTTGCCGTCCACCAGGGGCCGGAGCCCGACGAGGGCCTCTACCAACTCCCGCTGGCCGTTGCCTTCCACTCCGGCGATGCCGAGTATCTCGCCCTCCCGAACCTCGAGAGAGAGGCCACGCACGGCCATGAGGTACCGGTCATCACGTACCCTCAGGTTCTGGACCTGGAGAACGGGCTTGCCCGGCTTCGCGGGGTCCTTCTTCACACGCAGCAGAACTTCGCGCCCGACCATCATCCGAGCCAGGTCCGTGGGGTTGGTGTCTTTTGTGGCCTTCGTCCCCACCACTTTGCCGGCACGCATGACGGTGACTCGGTCTGAGATCTCCATGACCTCGCGCAGCTTGTGCGTGATGAAAACGACTGTCTTGCCCTTGGCCACAAGGGATCGAATAACGCCAAACAGCTCACGTGTCTCCTGCGGAGTCAGGACCGCGGTAGGCTCGTCGAGGATGAGTATATTGGCGTTTCGATACAGTGTCTTGAGAATCTCGACCCGCTGCTGGACACCAACAGGCAAGTCTCTGACCCGGGCTTCCGGGTCGACCTTCAACCCGAACCGCTTCGATATCTCGACCACGCTGTCGTGCACCGCTTTTAGGTCCACGAACATCCGACGATGAGGTTCCGCTCCGAGGACGATGTTCTGGGCAACGGTGAATGAAGGCACTAGCTTGAAACTCTGATGAACCATGCCGATTCCGAGCGCGATGGCGTCGGAGTTCTTGCGGATCTGCACCGGCTGACCGTTGATCTTGATCGTCCCTGCATCTGGGCGATGGAGCCCATACAACACGTTCATGATGGTGCTCTTGCCAGCCCCGTTTTCGCCCACGAGCGCGTGGATCTCACCTTGGTTGATGGTCAAGTCCACATTGTCGTTGGCAACAACGCCAGGAAAGATCTTACGGATGCCTCGCATCTCAACAGCTGGCTGCACTGGCTACAACCTCCTGACCTGAGCCCGAAGGAGGGCGGTGCTCCGCCCTCCCGCGGACGGTGGAGAAACCGTTGTTACTTGATCATGCCGCCGACCGGTGGGGTCTTGGTGACGGGGAACACCTTCATGTAGTCCTCCACTCCGAACTCGCCGGCCTTGATCCGCTCCACAGCCTTTTGCACCTGGGGCATTACCTCATTCTTGAGCTTGGCAACCATGTCTTTGGGCCCTTTGTCCAGGAACTCGGTGTCCTCCCCATACAGATGGCAGGCGCCAACCAACCCTTCCTTCAGGCCGTACGCCTCGAAGCCGGTCTTGAGGGCCCCCTCGGACAGCTGCTTGCACTTGTTAAATACAACCATGTCAACTCTCTTGAGCATGCTCGTGATCACGTTGCCGGGCCGGATCCAGCACTGGTCAGAGTCCACACCGATCGCGTACTTGCCCTTCTCAGCCGCGGCAGCGAGGACACCCTCGCCGCTCTTGCCCGCCGCGGCGAAGATGATGTCGCAACCTTCCTGGTACTGGGTAAGCGCCAGCTCCTTAGCCTTCGTCGGATCGTTGAACACGCCGACCCACCCGGTGACTACCTCAACCTTCGGGTTAGCGTACTTGACGCCCTGGATATATCCAAGCCGGAAACGATTGAGAAGTGGGCTGTCCGATCCGCCGATGTACCCGACCTTGCCGGTCTTGGTCATCATCGCGGCCACCATACCCACGGTAAAACAGCCCTCGTGCTCCAGGAAGTCACCGCTAGAAGTGTTCGGGAGATTCGGAAGCTTCACAGCGGCGCCGAAGAAGTGGGTATCCGGGTATTCCTTGGCCACACGCGCGGCCCAGTCCTCAGAACCCCAACCCATCACGATGACCATGTCGTAGCCCTGATCCGCGAGGGCACGAGCAGTCAGTTCCATCTCGCCGGTGTCCTTGTGCTCAAAAACCCTACCGTCGATGTTCGGAAGCTTCTCGTTGGCCCACTTGATGCCTCGGGCTGCGGAGTCCCAGTAAGAGCGGTCACCCAGCAAGTTGACAAGCAGTCCAACTTTGTACCTCTTGGCCTTTAACGCGGCCGCCGCACCAGCGACATCGAAGACCAATGCAAATACCATGACTGCAGCCAGAAAAAGCGACAGTGTACGACGAGACATAGTATGTTACCCTCCCTTGCATCTTGACGAACTCCTGTTGCGACCTGGACAACAAACCAACCAGTGGATGAGTCCGCCTTTCTCCTGTGCAATGATCACCCCCTTGAATTGCACGGTGACCTCCACGTTCACGGGGGAACGCACACTTCAGAGACTGGCCCTCCGAAACACAGATTCGCGAGCTTCCAGTGCTCTCGCCATCACACGCTCCTCGTCCACGCAGAGGATCTGCCGGTCGCGCATCAGGACGCTACCAGCAACGATGACATCACTGACATCCGCTGCTTGGATGAAGCTCACATATGAATCCATGGTGGGCGTGATTGGAAAGAGATGAGAGTGGTGCAGGTCTATAAGAATGAGGTCGGCCGCTTTACCTTTCTCAATCGATCCGATCATATCCGACATGCGCACGGCCGCCGCCCCTCCCGAGGTCACGAAGCCGATCAGGTCCCGGGCGGTCATTGCCGTCGCGTCGTGCACAGGAAGGCCGAAGTAGCTGAGAGAGGCCAAGTGGAGTAGTCGCATGCTCGAGAAGAGATCCAGTGGACCCCCAGCCGCGCCGTCGCTGCCCATCCCGACCTGGGCGCCAAATTCCCGAAAGAGCGTGGCTTTAGGGAATCCGTGGCTCTGGAGGTTCGCCCTCGGACAGTGCACCGGGTGAGCGCCCCGTTCCGCGAGCATTCTGATTTCCCGGTCAGCAAGGAGAACCGAGTGGGCCGCTAGCAGCCGGTCGCCGACCACACCCATGTCGTCCAGCCATTCGGCGGGCCTCTTGCCATATCTGACAAGACAATGGTCCACTTCGCCGCGGTGTTCCGCGAGATGGATATGGATGCCGGTGTCCTTCTCTTTCGCCTTTTCGAGGACTCCCACGACCAGCTCGGGGGTGGACGTCATGACTTGCCGGAGCGAGAACCAGATTCGGATTCTGCCATCCCCAGCTCCGTCATACTTCGCGTGGAGTTCCTCAGTTCTGGAGATCGCGTCGTCGGTGGATTCCTTCATCGACGCCGGGATGACGTCTCCGGTGTCCATGGTTGAGCGAGACAAGACAGCCCTCAGGCCGAGTTCTATCATTGCCTCGGCGACCTGGTCCATGTGCGGCCCGCCGGAATCGGCAAAGCAGGTTATCCCTGCGCGGATCATCTCGACTCCTGCGAGCATCGCTCCGGCATGGACTTCATCAGGTCTCAGGTTGCTCTCGAAGGGGACCAGTATCCTGGTCCAGATCATGGGTCGTTCGTTGAAGAGCCTTCCACGGAGAAGCTGCTGGCACACATGCGTGTGAGCGTCAATGAGGCCGGGCATCAGAAGCTTCGCGCAGCCGTCGACAGTCTCTCGCGCCCTGTACTTCCTTGCGATGTCCCCGCGTGGGCCCATGTCGACAATGCGCCCGCCCCGGATAGCGACAGCCATGTTCTGCGCTATATCGCAGTCGCCGATGAGCATCTCATCCGCACTTACTAGAAGATCAACGTCCGCGGGCCTGTCCCCTACCTCTTCCTTCACATCCACGGAACGCCCCTCCGTCTCGGTGCTCATCACCGCATGGTATCGCCCTGCCGGGCGGCCAATCAGTCTTGGGTCTCTCCAAGTGAAATAGCAGTTTCACGGGCACTGTCACAAGTCTGCCCGCGATACCCTAGCTCCCTTGACACCTGATCCACCGTAGCCAGAAGGAGCTGGACTACTTGATTCAGCTTCTCGTCAGGCATCCGGAACATGGGTGCGGACACGCTCATCGAAGCTATCACGGTCCCGGTGTGGTCCCGGATGGGGGCCGCCGGCCCTATGGACCCGAGGTCCACTTCCTGCGCGGTCACGCAATAGCCCTTGCGACGAATCTCCTGAAGTTGGGCGCGGAGTACTGCTGGGTCGGTAACTGTATACTCAGTGAACCGTTTCAGCGGGCGGGAGAGGATACCCTCCACCTGCTCCTCGGGAAGGTAAGCCAGAAGCAGCTTGGTGACGGCCCCCGCATGAAGAGGGACGCGGCTTCCGAGCCTGGAGGTACACTTGAGACCCTGTGAGCTCTCAACCTTCCCGATACACAAGGCCTGATCCCCGTCGACAATGTGGAGCATCACCGTCTCGTTGATTGTCCTGACCAGGTCCCTCATGTGGGGAAGAGCCACGGTTCTGACGTCGATTCTCTCCAGAACTGTATATCCGAGGTCGAGACACCTGAGTCCGAGGGTGTATGTCCTGGTATGGGGGTTGCGCCGCACGTAGCCGCGGGCAACGAGAGAAGAGAGGATTCGGTGGGTGACGCTCCTATGCATGCCCAGATGATTGGCTAGTTCGGTCACGCCCCACTCGCGGCGATCCCCAGTGAAGCATTCTAGCACGTCAAAGATCCGGTCAGCGATGCGAAGGGTGCCTTTCCCATCAGGTCCGGCATTCATAGTTACACCTCGTTCCGCATATCAGAACATCGTTCGCCATATAGGAATTCTATGCGGATCGCGGAATTCCTGCCTTGCCATCACAAAAACTGTACTCGCCACTGCTTGACGATGAGGGGCATCTCTGTCAGGAGGCACAGCGACATGAACCACTAAAGGAGGTGGACCGGTGGACAAGGTCAAACAGCTCGTGCGGACGGCCCGGCCTGGCCGGCCTGCGAGAGAAGCCTCGTGCCACCAGCCCGACGGCTCAGCAACCGTGGAGAGGCCCTGGGAAGAAGCGCCTAGATCGGCTGACAGTGGTCACCTTCTGAAAGGAGATAGCCTGTAGGTAACCCGAGGTAGTTATGGGAGGCGAGAAGGAATACCGGCAACGTCTGAAATACGTGGTGGCATCCGGCATCTCCAAAGGTTCGATAAGCCGCAGGTTTGCCCGAGTGACGCCGGAGGCGCTGGCCGAACTTCTCGACAAGCCCCTGGATGGGATTGACCTGGTGGTGCCATACATCGATGGGGTCGTGGTGGCAGAGCACACAGTGGTTTGTGCGCTCGGCATCGATATCAACGGTTCCGGCGCGTGGCACGCTACCGAGAATTACCGCTCCTGCGGATGCGCCCCAAGAGCGAGATTCTCAACGCCACCACGAGCGAGGCAGCAAACGCATGAAAAACCAAGCGAGGGTGCGCTACGCGAGTTTCCACGACGAACGGGACAACCTCGTTGGAAGCCCTTTCGTGCCATAATCACTACACGCACGCCCCTTCCTACTGCCCCTTCACGATCGCCACACTGGCGCTGGCGCCGATGCGTGAGGCACCTGCTTCGACCATCTTCCGGGCGGTTTCAAGAGTTCTGATCCCGCCCGCTGCCTTCACTCCCATGTCGGCGCCGACCACCTTGCGCATGAGCCGCACGTCCTCGACAGTGGCGCCGCCAGGACCGAAGCCTGTCGAGGTCTTCACGAAGTCCGCGCCCGCCAGTTTTGCGAGCAGGCACGCCTTCACCTTTTCCTCGTCTGTCAGGAGCGCCGTCTCGAGGATCACCTTGACCAGCGCTCTGCCGCGGGCTGCCTCGGCAACGGCCTCAATGTCGCGTTTGACGAGGTCGTAATCCCCGGACTTGAGAGCCCCGACATTGATGACCATGTCTACCTCGGTCGCACCGTTGGCTATCGCGTCACGCGTTTCCATGGCCTTGGCGGTCGGAGTCGTCGCCCCCAGGGGGAAGCCTATGACCGTGCATACCTTGACCGGTGTGCCCTTAAGCAGCCCAGCAGCAAGGCTCACGTTGGCGGGGTTCACGCACACCGATGCAAACCTGTACTGCTTGGCCTCCTCGCACAACTTGATGACCTGGTCTCTCGTAGCATCGGGCTTGAGAAGCGTGTGGTCTATCATGGCGGCCAGGTCGCTCGAGACAGCCCCGATGCCTGGCGCGGCGCCAACTCGGGACGCGCCGGCCTCAACGATACTCGCCGTCCCCCCGGGATTCTCCTCAACACACCTCCCGCACGCCGAGCACTCACCAGACAGTCTCGAGCATGTCGAGTTCGTGCTGACCGCCCCGGCCGCAGACCTGGTTCCGGCATCCACGCCAGCCCTGGGCGAAGCGTTTGCTGCCGCGGCGAACGCGACGCTGCCTGCTTCCGTACGATGCGGCGTCGGTGTTTCCACTCCATGAGCCCCGTGCATCCCAGGAAAGCCTGGCACGGAACCTGCGGGCCCAAACCCGATTACGCGAAGCCCGCGCTCCACCTCACGCCCGAGATCCTTGGCGCCGACCAGAATGACGCCATATTCGCGTAGTCTTTTGAGGTACTCGTCCACCTGCCGGCACACGGCGAAGTTGTGTCGGCTCTGCGCTGCACTTTCTCTGATGGCGCCAGAGCGCGCGGGGACGGAAGCGGATACCCCGGCACTATCTCCAGACCCAGCCCACGTCACGCCGTCGACATGGCCGGCCGCGGCAGGGAGGATAGAGTCGGCAGCGGCATAAACTCGCCTGCCCCCCAAGAGCGCCGCGACAACAGCCCTGGTGATTACGTCGCCCCCCGTAAGCAGCGCCACTCGCGCCGCAACGTGCAAGGGAAGCACCGGGATCACCACGATATCAGCGCATGCGGCCGACACGATGGCATCGTGCTCGCCCACGAACGAAACCGGACCGAGGATGCGCGTCACAGTGTCCTCCCCGCAGGTTCCCCTCGTTTCGTCCGATACGAGGCACGCCACGGACAACCCGGAATCGCCGATCCTCCCCAACTGGGCCAGCCCGTTTTCAAGGGAGGCGCCGTCGCCCGCTCCCGCCAGGACCACCAGCACACGTGGGACGCACGTCCATGCCCAAGCGGACGATACCGGAGAGGCCGCAGCAGGCGGCAACGGCTTCGTCGCCGACCCCGAGCTCGCTGGGATCTCGCCGCGTCTTCTCATCTCAGCTATCACCTCGTCGGTGACTCTCTCGATCAATTCGTCGATTCCCATAGGACCTCACTGTATCCCGCCCGTCCGCCCCTCGCTGCCCGGGCCGGATACAGCCTACCTCCCTTCGCGATTCCGTGACACACGAATCGTATCAACGACACCAATGATAACGGAGTCCACAGGCGCGTCGCTCTTCCCCATAGCTTGCCGTGAGGAATTGCCCTCGCTCACGACGAGGACGGTGTCGCCGGGGCCAGCATCCTGGGTATCGATAGCCAGGATTTCCTGACCGTAATCAATGCCGTCGGGGTCCAGCGGCTGTACGAGAAGCATCTTGGACCCGACAAGACTTTCGTTCTTCTGGGTCGCAACGACCGACCCAACCACCCTTCCGATTACCACAGCCTCACCTCAACCGCGTCAGCCACCTGGGCCAGCTCGACTTGGGCAGCGCGTTTCACCCGTTCGCCGGCAGAACCTCATAGCCGGCGGGATCACAATGCACATCATCCACTATGCCGACGATGGCCACGTCAACAGGAGCGCCAGCCCTGGGAAGCGGAAAGGATGCCTCCCTTCCCTTCACGGCATGCACTATATCCCCTGGGCCAGCCCCCACACTGTCCGCGGCAATCAGCGGTTTGCCGCAGGCGGTGCCGTCTCGTTTCAGCGGTTCGATGACGAGCAGCTTGACGCCTTCCAGGTTCGCATCCTTGCGAGTCGCAACTATCTTGCCAACCACTCTCGCGATGAACATGGCTCTCACCTCACACCGCATCCATGGGGAGATCCCTGCGTTGCCGCTTCTGCTCCGCGTCGCGCTGGTCTGGCGACGCTCATTCAGTCGCTTGAGCTTACTCGCCCCTCGAAAGGAACCTGCGTTCGATGTCCATGATCTTGTTCACGCGGCGGAGATGCCTTCCCCCGGCGAATTCCGTTGCAAGCCAGGTCTTCACGATATCCCTGGCCACACCCTTACCCACGACCCTGTCCCCCAGGGCCAGCACGTTCGCGTCGTTGTGCTCGCGGCTATTCCTGGCCGTGTATATGTCCTGGCACGGGGCGCACCTCACGCCCGGCACCTTGTTCGCCGCCATGGCGGAGCCAACGCCCGCCCCGTCCACTATGATGCCGCGCTCGAAGATCCCCCTGGCCACCGCCTCGGCCACGAGAAAGGCGAAGTCGGGGTAGTCCACGGACTCCTTGCTATACGTTCCATAGTCCACGCATTCGTGGCCAAATTCTGCCAGGTAGGCCTTGATGTCTTCTTTCAGCTCGAATCCTCCGTGGTCGCTGCCGATTACTATCCTCATCGTCTGCCCCTCCTGGCTACTATCGTTATCGCATCCCCAACCTCGGTGACTGTCCCTGAGATACTCGCATGGACCCTTGCCCCCAACTTCCCGGCAGGGATTTCGCCAATGGGTTCGCCCTCACTGACCTCATCGCCCGGCCTGACGCACGGCATCGCCGCAGCCCCGGTGTGCTGCAGCAGTGGGACGCTCACCTTGTCGGGTGTGAATGTGACGAGCGTATGCTCGGCACGCCCTGCGTTTCCTTCGTATTCGCCGGCCTCGCGGGCCTCGCCCAGGGCATCCCTGTGGGGCGCCGCATAAGAAGCGATGCCCGTTCTCGTTATCATCCTGGATGAAGGTACGCGCCTGGCCTCTCGGAGCGGATGGGCCGCGATCTGGCTCTCGTGGTAAGGGTTCTTCATTCCCTTCCTTGCCATGGACTGCTTGAGAGCCTGATTGATTCTGACCGGCGACAGCCCCGAGGGACACCCGACGGTGGCGCACACCGCGCACTCAGAACACAGCCACGCACCGGCAATCACATCGGGCGGTACTCCAGGCCCCATGCTCACTGCGCGCATGATTAGGTGAGGGGCTATCCTGTGGCCCAAGAGATGCCGCGGGCATGTCTCAGTGCAGCTCATGCACTGGCAACACGCAGCCCTCGCCCGCCTGATAATGATCGCGATGTCCTCCTCACGCATCTTCACCAGCGGGTGGTCCGCGGGAAGCACGATGATCCCGCCTGTCAGCTTGGTCACCACCGCTGATGTGTCAGGCGCGAGTTTGCCCATGACCGGCCCGCCCGTTACAACCCTGTAACGCTCCACCTGCGGCCCGCCTGCAAATGCGATTGCATCCACCACCGGGGTGCCTATCGGAAACCGCGCAGTAACTGGCCGTGCGACTGCCCCGGCGACGGTGACGTAGCGGGAGGTCACCGGGCGTCCACTGACAGCATCAGCGACATTCGCCAGGGTGGCCACGTTGCTGACCACCACCCCTGCCTCGAGGGGCAGGCCCCCTTCGGGAACGTACCTGCCGGTCACCTCGTGGACAAGCGCGTGTTCGTCACCGATGGGGTACACGTCGTCCAGGGCAAACGCATCGATCCCGTCTTCGTCCCTGGCAACCTCCGCTATCGCGCGGAACGCCGTCTCATGGTTCCTTTTGACAGCCACGTAGCCCCGTTTGGCTCCTGTGGCTTTCATGGCGATCTTCAGGCCTGCCAGAACTGTGGCAGGCTCGATCGTCATCACGGCCTGATCCGCTCCAAGCAGAGGCTCACATTCCGCGCCGTTTGCGATTACCGTGTCCACAGTCGCGGAGAGCTTGACGTGCGTTGGAAACCCTGCCCCACCCGCCCCTACGACACCTGCATCTCTTATGGCTTGTATGACGTCCTGTGCTGCTCCCGATGCCATCTTCGCACCACCCGCGGGACCTCGGTCCGCCTTGCAGGCCCACTGGCGAAGCCCTTCAGACGGACGCGCGCACCCGGAGGAACCCCGCAATTCCTCAACCCTTTCGATAGACCAGCTTACTGTCCATTTCGATGGAGTCCACGATCGCCATTATGACCGCGTCAACCGGCGTGTTCTGGGTCCGCGACGTCTGGCGCGCGGAGCTCCCGCTCACGACAAGCACGATCTCCCCTTCGCCCGCGCCGACCGTGTCGACGGCCACGAGGGGCTTGCCATCGGCGGACTGGTCTGCTAGGGCTATCGGCTCCACGATCTGAAGCTTCGAGCCCACGAGCTTTTCGTCCTTTCTCGTGCACACCACGGTGCCCACCACTCTGCACGCAATCAAGGAGGTCCCCCCTTTTGCCGAACCGGGGTATACTCGGGCCGGCGCCCTTACCCGCCCCGCTACCAGGGTGCGGCCGTGCCGCCGCGGCGGCGAGCGTTGTCGCACAAGGTATCATCACCAGGTCGCATCTCGTGCGCTTGCAACGTTGCCGCCGCGCCCGGTCTCGGCGGCGAAGAAGGCCTACTGGCCCTTCTCCTTCTTCGTCTCCGGCAGGGAAATGGGCAGCTTGCCTTCGAGATCGAAGTGAGGTCTCGGGATGACGTGCACCGACACGACCTCACCGATCTTCGCCGCTGCAGCCGCGCCGGCATCGCAGGCCGACTTACATGCCGCCACTTCTCCCCTAACCAGGACCGTCACGTACCCGCCGCCGATCCTTTCCCAGCCCACCAGCCTCACGTTTGCCGCCTTGACCATAGCGTCCGCGGCCTCTATCATCGCGACGAGCCCCCTGGTCTCGATCATTCCAAGCGCTTCCATAGCCATTTGGGTTCACCCCCTTTCGCTAATCCCGCTGCGTAACTGCGGAAACCACGACTGCGTAGCCCAGACGGGCCAGTACCGCGGCTATCACCCGAATGAGGACCTCGCGCTCAACGTGCGGCCCCAGATTTGCAGCTGCAGCACGGGCTATCTTCACCATGAGCTGGTCCACCTGAATGGAGGCTTGAGACCGGCCAGGGCCAACCGAAGCGCTCGAAATGCTCTCTGTCCCGTCAAGAGCAGCTCCGGCCACACAGGATGGGGCACCCCCGCCTCTGGAGAAGCCAGTTGCGGCTTCCGCGCTCCTATGCGGTCTGACTTCCGCGAACGCAGTGGCCCCTGCCTCAGTCGCCTCGACCAGCGTGACGCCATGTTCCCTTGCGTAGTCCCTTGCTGCAGGAGTCACAATCGCACCGCGAGGCAGTATGACGCTCGAGGCTGCCGCAAGCTTCTTCAGTTCAACCTCGGTGATGACTGCACGCATCGTGCCACCGGTACCTCCACATTCACAGAAGTGCCGCGACAAGCTCTTTCGCAGGAGACGGGATCACGACTCGCGAAACGAGCAGTCCCTTGGCGCTCGCGTCAGCACTACCAGCGGCGACAGCCGCCTGCACCGCACCGACGTCACCCGTGAGGGTCACAAAGCACTTGCCGCCGAGCCCGATGGCGAGGCGAAGTTCGATGGCCTCGACGGCCGCCGCCTTCAGCGCTGCGTCGGCAGCAACTATTGCGGACGCGACCGTAAAGGTCTCCACCACTCCGAGGGCGCTGACCTCACGTATGTCGGACGTGGCCGTTATGGCCGGGAACACTCCAGGATGCACGTTCGGCAGGACGAACTCGTCCACCACAGCATCGGCGCCGATCACGGTGCCTGCCGCGACTGAGCTTTTTACGGCGCCCACATCCCCTGAGACGAGGGTCGTGAACTTCCCTGGGCACGTTGGGCGCGCAAGCAGAAGCTCCACGTCCGCAGCTTTGACCATGGCGTCAGTACCTTCTATCCCTCTGGTCACATTGGCGAATTCCACAAGGCCTATCGCTGCACCCACGGGGATCCTCCCTCCGGTATCAGTCCGAGGCTAGCCGTTCTTCGCCGCTATACGTGCACGACGCACCTGCACGACTTTCTTCTCGCGCTCACTGCGACGCCCGGCAACCCACGATGACCTCCACAGAATCTCCAGTACGCAAGAGTGCCGCGTTGGCCTCGTCCGTGTCCACATGCATCTCGAGCCGAAATCTCTCGTCGGCTCTGACGAGCACCTCGCGGAACACAAGGCCGCGCTGTCCTGTGACCTCTACCTCGACCCGGTCGCCGTCGCGCAGTCCCCACTGCGACGCTTCATCCGGAGTCATGTGAATGTGGCGCGCTGCAATGATTGCGCCTTCGTTCAGACTCACGCCTCCGTTCGGCCCAATGAGCACGATGGGCCCGGAGCCGTCGAGGTCGCCGGAGTCGCGCACCGGGGGCGAGATGCCCAGGGTGTACGCATCCGTCCGGCTCAACTCGACCTGGGTCCTCGCCCGAAGAGGACCCAGCACCCTGACCGAGCCTATGCTCCCTTTGGGGCCTGCAATGGACACGACCTCGCTTGCAACAAACTGCCCGGGCTGTGAAAGGTCGCGCAACTTCGACAGGCCCCGCCTGGCGGCATCGCGTGCGAAGAGCACCTGGAAGTCCTCCTCACATAGATGCACGTGGCGGTTCGATACGCCCACGGGAACCACCAGTCCACGGCGCAGCCTTGCCTCGGCGCCGCCTGCCTGGCCCCGCGATTGTCCGCCGCTGGCACCCGCGGCCGGCGCGGGCGAGTGGATCGGCCCGGACACAGGAGCCACAAGGCCATTTGCCTCGAGATCTCTCACACACCTTGCGATCAGGTTTTCGAGGGAGCCATTGTCCATCTTGATCTACCCCTGCCCCGCACGTGCGCGTGTACGCTCACTGCCGCACTGGCCCTGCCAGCCGGATGCTCGGCACCCCGGGCTTATTCCATAAAGGCGTCCGGCGCTTTCGCCCCGGCCTGAGGGGTGGATGGCCCGAAAGGGGGACGCCTGGGAGGCTGCGAGAGCACATCTGGCCCGCACCCATCGCGGCATGATCAGGCCTTATGCTTTCGGTAGAACCCTGTCCACGTCCGTATGCGGCCTGGGAATCACATGCACGCTCACGAGCTCCCCGACCCTTGCCGCTGCCGCAGCTCCTGCATCGGTTGCGGCCTTCACGGCCCCGACGTCGCCTCGGACCATGACGGTCACGTAGCCGCCGCCGATGTACTCCTTGCCGATAAGTACCACGTTCGCCGCTTTCACCATGGCGTCTGCTGCCTCGATTGCTCCCACAAGGCCTTTGGTCTCGATCATCCCCAATGCATCCTGAACCACCGGTCCCGCCTCCCCCGTCATTGCTGTGCTCCGTGGCTCCAATCCTGCTCAAGCGGCATATCAACCTTATGCAGCGCATCGTCGGGGTATGTTGCGACGTCACGCAACCATGCGCCTGCACTCCGCCACGTGACTATGCTCTTGCACCGCCTCAGCCGCCACCTCCACCGCTATTGCCAGCGCCGCTCTTCAGCTCTAAGAGGAACCTGTCCACAGCGGCCCGGATCTCCTCATCCGTAACGAGCATGGTCTGGCGGACCTGCCGCTCACCACGCGTCAAGTGCACGGTGTTCTGAGCCTCCTGCGTTCCCCGCTCTCGGTCGGACCCTCTCCGTTGCCCGGCGGCCGACGCGCCGGCCGCACTTGACAGCGCCGTCCCCGCCTGGCCTATGTCTCGACGCCCGGCCCCAGTGGGCAGCGGCGCCACGACGGACCTGTCCACAGCTGCGGCAGGGCCGATTACGGTCGGCACGGCTCTATCCTGTCCTGAGCCACACGCCAGTCCAGACCGTCTCAATCCGGCCTCTGCCGGGAGATCCCTTCGGGATAACGACCCTAGCCCCGTGGGCACACTGGAAAGCTCACGGCTCCTCCAGATCGCGCCTACCCCGGTGGTACCCCCGGCCATCTCTTCGTAAAGCTCGTCAACACCCTCCGTAGCCAGGCCGTACGCCACGCGCTTCACGTTGATGAGGTGCAGCGGGCCGACATTGTCGGCGGTGATGCTCCCGCCCCAGGTGCCACAACCGAGTGTCAGCGCCGGGTCGAGGCCGGTGGTCGCACCGATGGCCCCCTGCGAGGAGGGCGTGTTGACCAGTATCCTGAAAACCGGCTTCTTCATGGCAAACTCCCTGATGACAGCCGGATTTCGCGAGTGGATGACCAGACTGTGGCCGATCCCGCCGAAGTTCAGGATCTCAATGCACCGTTCGCAGGCCGCCTGCCAGTCAGGCTCGACATAGAAAGCCAGTATGGGACTGAGCTTTTCCCTTGAAAGTGGATGGTCTGGCCCGACGCCTGGAAGGCGGGCCACCAGGACGCGTGTCCCATCCGGCACGGAGATCCCGGCCATTCTGGCGATGGTTTCCGCGCTTCTTCCCACAATGGACGGGTTGATGTTGCCCCCGGAACTCACCACAACTTTGGAAAGCGCCGTCGCCTCCGCATCGGTCAGGAAGTACCCGCCCTGGGCTCTGACCTCCTCCACGACCTGGCTCTCGACGACCGATTCCGTCACTATTGCCTGCTCGGACGCACAGATCGTGCCGTTGTCGAAGGTCTTGCTGGCGAAGATATCTGATACGGCCCTCTTTATGTCGGCAGTGCGCTCGATGAATGCCGGCACATTGCCGGGGCCGACGCCATAGGCAGGCTTGCCCGCGCTGTATGCCGCTTTCACCATCGCCGACCCGCCTGTGGCGAGGATGAGTGCTGTGTCGGAATGGTGCATGAGTTCGTCGGTGGCCTGCTTGGTCGGGTGGACCAGGCTCTGGATCGCTCCCCTGGGCGCTCCTGCGGCGGCAGCCGCGTCAATCATGACCTGAGCCGCCTGACAACTGCAGCTGCGCGCGGATGGATGCGGGCTGAAGACGATCGGGTTTCGCGCCTTCAGGGTTATCAGGCTCTTATATATCACTGTTGACGTGGGGTTGGTCGACGGAACCAGGGCCACGATGACGCCCACCGGCTCAGCTATCTCGGCGACACTGCGCGACGGGTCCCACCGGATGATGCCGACCGTCTTGAGATCGCGAATGGCCTCATACACGCGTTCGGAGGCAAACAGGTTCTTCGTGATCTTGTCTTCGTATACTCCAAAACCCGTTTCTTCGACGGCCATCTTTGCAAGAGCACGGGCATTTGCGCGCCCCGCCTCAGCCATCTTCGCAACAATGCGATCTACCTGCTCCTGAGTGAGGGATGCCAGCTTCGCGCGGGCCTCGGCGGCGCGACGCACTGCGTCTCTTGCTTCTTGAACTGACTGAAGGTCCGTATCAAGCGCCATCGCGATCTCACCTTGCCCTTCCAGCAGGTGCGGTTTCGGCAATCCGGCCGGTCTGGCCGTGGTTTGTTGCGGCACGGCCAGCGCAGGGTGTGTCAATTACCTGTGTCTGTGTCTGCTCCCGAACTTCGACGCGCGCCCCCGCCTCATCTCCGGCTGGCGACCCGGCTTGACCTTGGTCCAGAGAGCACTCCAGATCCAGCAGCTGCCTTGCCGTCGCCTCGTCGGTGACGAGTACGTTAGCGAACCGGCCACGCAGGGCACCTCTTATTCCCGCAACCTTTTGTCGACCGCCTGCCACTGCTACCGAGAAATCCTTGTGCATGAAGTCCTGAAGTTCCAGTCCGATCGTTCTTCTGTTCAGCGACTCATCGCAGATGGACCCGTCCTCTGAGAAGAATCGCGAGCAAAGGTCTCCAACCGCCCCTGCGGCTACGAGTGAGTCCATTTCCTCAGGCGAAAAATAGCCGGCCCGGACGAGCAGGGAAGATCTGTCGGGGCGCCCGATCGAGAAAGCTGCGATGTTGGCCGCTTTGCCCATGTCAAGGACCCTGGCCACATTACGGTCGCTCACGAGAGCCTCCTTGACCTCCTCATGCTCAACAATGGCAGGCACGCTCAGGAAGAATGGGGTGGCTGTGAGCGCTCTTGCGAACAGGAGCGCGATCTCGTTACCGTGAATGAGCGCTTCGCCCTGCCCGGACAACGTTCCCTCAAGCTGGACAACATTTACGCTTTTCCGCTTCAGTGGCCTAAGCGCCCTCGCCACCTCCAGCATCGTCGTGCCGCCGCACACGCCTATGGTGACGCCATCCCGGACTATCTCTCGCAGGAGCCTGGCCGCGGCCTGCGCCAGATGCCACGCCAGGGGCGCCCGGCTTGACCGGGGAACCGGGCACACGACAGCCCTCTTCAGTCCGTACCTCGCCTGGATCTCCTGGGCGAGTAAAGACTCCTCCTGAAACGGGTCGGCGATGCTGACCTGCACAATGCCTGCCTCTCTCGCCCTTGTCAGCATCCTGGAGACGCGGCTGCGCGATAGACCGACCCTTTCTGCAATTTCCTGTTGGCCAAGGCCATACTCGTAGTACATGCGCGCAATCTCCACGAGGAGCTCCATGTTCTTGCCATTTACAGTCGCGTGCATATCTCCACTTCCAGGTCTCGCATTCGCGACAGGCTTGATGCCGCCAGGGATCCCCTGCCATCGTTGCCGAACCGCGCCTGACAGGCATGTAGGTGGCCCCGGCGGCATGCCTCTAGGCACTGGGCGAGCGTTGGCAGACTCGATAGCACTCCTGGCTCCACGCCGGCGCACATTTGTGCCCTATTGTGCACATCCGTGTCTCGTATCTTGTATTCGTCGCCCGGCCCGAAAATCCTCCAGCAGGATTCCACTTCGCAAGGACGTTTTTTGATCGCTCTGAGACACTGTCTCGATGGCTAGCATGGGCCTCTAGTCCAACCGCGCCGCCCCGGCACGTCACATCCCGACTGCAGCCGATATTCCGCATGCGACAATTCACAGCCGGGCATTTTGGAGGACTAGGCGGGCCTCACAGACGTAACTCGCCTCCCCGCGCGCCCAGTCCTCGTCCTTCAGGAGGGGCTTCCAGTAGCACCACGTGTTCAGGGGGATCCCGTCTGTCCCCGTGGTAAGGACGCAGAGGCGTAGCGACACCTCAGCGAGCGGCACGCGGTCCGGCCACGAAAACCTGCCCACCGGGTCTCCGCCGCCGTGGCCTCCCCACACCGTCATCATGCTGACGTCGGGAGCGTCGCACACCATGCAGAACGTCTTCTCGCGACGCTGGGTGTGGCTGCCGTGAAAGAACGTCATGCACGTAAGCATGGTGCTCGTTTGACGTCTGCAGGCAACTCACATAGAATGTGGACAGGTTGATGAACACGCATCATCGGGACAAGTGGGGCGACGCGGCACGCGGCGCTTCTGCGGAGCGGCGCGCGTCTCGCGCCTGAAAGGTGGTGCTTGTGGGATGCAGACATCGGACACGCATCACGAGAGACCGAGTGCCGCGGCAGCAAGGGCAGCGGTGCAGATGGCCATGTCCACATCGCGCGACCAGGAGCGGGACCTCAAGCGCGCGTTCACTGAGGCCGGGGTGAGGGCCGCTGCAGTGGACATCGGCGGGCCTTTCGTGCAGTCCATCGCGAAGGCCGTGGAGAACATCCTGGTGGCAGCGAAGCGTGAGGGCGTGATCGCCGCGTCACATCCTCACGAAGGGGCTGTGACAGGAGCGGCACGTGAAGCCCTGGCCCAGCTCATGCCGAGGGCCGCGGGCTTCAATGTCGGCGGCAAGGTGGGCGTGGCCCGGTGCGGCGAACACCTGTCAGTGGCCGTCTTCCTCGAGATCGGCCTCCTCCACCTTGACGATGTCGGCCTTGCGGTGGCACACAGGGCCGTGCCAGCAGACTAAGTGAGGGTGCAGGAGGGTGTCGAAATGCTCCCGACTTTTGGGAGAGGTTGCCGGTGACTCAAGAAGAGAGTGCAACACCGGCAATCCGGCAACTACTTGAAGAGGAGCGAGAACTAACGCACCCTCCCCTAGACGGAGTGTAGCGTCCAGGTCTCTGGGAACTCACGCACCGCGGCGATCAGCGGACATTGCCTGTGGGTTCTTTCTGTGATACGCTATTCATGGCAGAAAACAGCGTGGACCCTCGACGAGGAGAGGGCAGCGGTCTCCTACGACCGCTGTGGTTTTTTTCATCGCCTCGTCTACAAGAGACGAAGGGGTCCTCCTATGTATGATGAGTCGGTGCGCCGTATAGCTGCGGATCTGCGGTCTGAGCCCGCAGTCGTTTGAGTCGTGCACGAGTTTCGGAGCAGGCTTCTGGCCGAATGTAACCCCATAGGCTACACAGAACGGTGGGCTTGGAAAGGACGGAATGCAGTTGAACGCGATTTTCCTCGTCATTCCCATCATCCTCATCAGATTCGGGCTTATGGGCTGGCTGAGCAAAGATGCCCTTGCTCGGGCAGGTTATTTTCCCCCGCTCAAGGGAGCTGAGGTCACCGCATACTGGGTCTATCAGGTCACGAATCTATTCCTCATATTCTCCCTGTTCTTCTTCAGGATACGCATGGCATCCGTCTGGTTCTGGGCGGGTCTCGCTCTATATACCTTCGGCTGCCTGCTATACGCAGCTTCGGTGATCGCCTACTCCCGGCCTAGGGAGAATGGCATAAACCAGAACGGCATATACCGCCTCTCCCGTAACCCGATGTATGTTGCGTATTTCATCTACTTCTTTGGATGCGGGCTCCTCATTGCGTCGTGGCTCTACCTTTTGGTGCTCGCCGTATTTCAGGTATCTGTTCATTGGTTGATCCTGTCCGAAGAGCGATGGTGTCTTCAACAGTTCGGGGCGGACTATGAGCGATATATGAGAACGGTCAATCGATATGTTGGAGTAACACTCGGCCGTTCCAGAACATGGTACGGGTCTCGTCAAGCCTCTTCTCGTCAACAACGCTAAAACTCAGTCTGTGTCGTTGACGTTGTTAGTGTCCGGATGCTATCATGAGCACGGAAATCGGCCGTCCTTACACGGCGGGCCAGTGGGTAAATAGCTCGGACGGTGTCCCGGTCGGCGTGGGATCTCGCTGCAAAAGCCGCGCGCGGCCCATACTGCGGCCCGCTTCCATCACAACCCCATAGCTAGAGGGCATGGCGGTTTTCGTTGCGAGGCGGCACGCCCGCGGAGCGGATCTGCAGCTTGGCAGCGTGCCGGCTATCCTATGGGCGAGGCACAAGCGGCTTTGGAGAGATCTTCGGTACTCTGTTCTGCGAGACCGTACAGGGTATCACCCGGTTTGGGGCCGGACCACCGGGCTGCCGGGTGCAAGACCCAAGACCAAAGGCTACGAGGACTCACGAAATGCGGTACTAGTCACCGGCTGATGGAGCATTATGCGTTTGTGTATGGATGACGGCAAGGAATTCGGAGTACGATAAGTGCTCTGAGGTGCGAAAGGGAAGAGGGCAGTCTGCTCTGCTCTCTTCTAGTAACAGCGCTCAGGGTAAGGAGTTGCACTATGCGAGTTCAGAAGGTTGGCGCCAGGGGTTTCCTCTTCACCTTTACTGTCCCTCACGAGGAATGGGACCTGAATCTGCATTTGATCCGGGGAGAAAGATGCGACTATATCATCGATACGGGACTGGGTTCCCTGAGCATTGCCCCTATGGAGGAATACCTGCAGTATGACAAACCCGCTATCGTAGTCAATACTCATTACCACTGGGACCATGTCTGGGGCAATGGTTCACTCCGGCACTGCACCATCGTATCCCACCGCCTGTGCAGGGAGATGATACAATCGCATTGGCAGGATATGATGGAGAAGAACCACAGATATCACCATGGGGAAGTGGAGATGGTCCTACCCAGTCTGGTTTTCGAAAGAGAGCTATACTTCCCGGAGGATCAGGTCAGGCTGGTCTACACGCCGGGGCATACCATCGATTCAATCAGCGTGCTGGATGAGGCGGACAAGGTTCTGAATGCGGGTGACAATATAGGCGACACCCCGGAGGAGATCGTGCCCAGCATTGATACTGACAAGGACCTATATGTGGATTCGCTACATCGCTACCTGGACCTGGATTTTGACACCTGCGTGTCGGGACATAATGTCGTCCTCGGCAGGGATGTCATTCATCGGCTCTTGGCCATACTGCAGCGGACGCCCCGCCCGTAGCACCTGGTAAGTCGCGCTGCCACACATGTTGTCGCTGTCCACAGCATCCTGACAGGCTAAAGGCACAATGCTGTGCAAAGTCATGAACGCACACGGCACCGAAATTCGCAGCATGGGATGTCTTGTTGCCACACCCCCGCCTGTCTGGAGTCCCACCACATCCTTGAAGTGGGGAGCCATGATCTTTCCCGATACCATCCGCCAGGGCTCGCGGTAGTGCGCAAGGTCATGAGACCGCTGCTGCGCGAAGGTAAGCGCGAACGCCGTGCTATCGGTCCGCCTTCCGGCGCGGCCTGCCCTCTGGATGTAATTGGCCGCCGAAGACGGCATGTTCCGCATAAACACCGCATCGAGCTCTCCGACGTCCACTCCGAGTTCGAACCTGGTAGAGCAGCTCAGAACGTTCACGTCGCCCTCAACGAACCTGTTCTGCAGCTCCGCTGCTGCCTCGCTCGTCAACTGGGCTGTGTGCTCCTCGGCTCGAACACGTACTGGTAGCGAATTGAGGTAGAGCCGATAGCGGGCCGCAGTACAGGCTGCGCGCGGATTTTGGAGCAAACTTCTGGGGGACGATACTCGTGACCCAAGCCCAAGCTTTTCCGGCTAGCTTCAGGGCGCGACGGGACTCATCTTCGCCCGCCGGCTCCCGGCCGCCGGCGTAGCGCGTCGTCACGGGATAATCAGCAAGGATCGCTGCGTCTTTGACGTTCTCCGGAACGGCGACCGTGTCCGAGAACTTGATGAGCTGGTACCAACACGCGAGCTATTCCGGCAGGCGGCGCAGGAAGCGCACGGCCCAGAGCATGGGCGTGATGTGCACAGGCGCACGTCCAGCGCTCGCGAGGGCACGTTCGAAAAGGTCCACGCCGATTGCGACGCGGGCGGCCAGCATGGCCTCGCCCGCCTCCGCACTTGCCCTGCCAGGATCGCCCATGTAGGGCTTCATCGCGGGATTCCCAACCCAGGCAAGGGTATTCGCGAGGTGCTCGATGTCGCGGCCGATGACGCGCCCGCCGAGCGCACGCACAAGCCGGCCAAGCCCGGCCACCAGCGCCGCCGCTCCCGTGCGCCGCTGCGGCAAATGAGACGGCGGGACTTCGCCAAAGTCCGTTGACACGCGCGCCGGGTCGCATGCGAGCATGAGCGAGGTCTCGTTGGTGCCCGCGTGGTTGTCGGCATCGTCCCCGCACGTCCCCGGCCTGAGGCCGGTGCGCCGAAGGAAACCCGGGTCGTGCTGCACCATGAGCCGGTAGTCCACGCCGAACGGGTCTATGAGATAGAACCTGTGCCTGCGCCAGAGCGTGCGGGCCGCGGCCTCGACGGCCATCTGGTGGCGCGGGCCGCCGTGGTTGTCCGCCACGAAGAGGTAGCGGAACCCTTGCTTCGCAAGGCCGCGCCCATACGCCACGAGCACGCCCTCCAGGTGCGGCGCCGGCACCGAGAGGGAGCCAGGCACCGGCAGCGCGTCGGACCCGCAGTGGAGCGGCGGCAGCTTCACGAGGGTCAGCTCAGGGTGGCGGCTGGCAAGCGCAGCCACGTAGCGGCGGAGGAGTTCCTCGGAGATGAACACGTCCGTGCCCACAGGGAGGTGCGGCCCGTGGACCTCGACGGGGCTAGCGCTCATGAGGAACACCGTCGTAGCTCGGTCGAGCGCCTGAAGATCAGGTAGCCTCAGCTCCACATACTCGAGCACCCGCGGCCTCGGTTCGCTGGAACCCACCATCTCACCCCACCTCCGCTCGTCGTACCCCGCTCGTCGTGCTCTGCTCGTCATGCTCTCCTGCCGGCACGAGGCAGAACACCTCGAGGAGCGCGCCTCGCCACGCCAAACGCGTAATCCTCTTCGCTTATGACCCCCCAGTCCTGAAGGAGATGGAGGGTAGCCTCAAGCGCGGCCTCGCCGCCGAACAGCTGACGGATGGCGCGCAGGTACTCCACGTTATGTGTGACGTACCTGTGCCGCGGCCCGAGCCTTGCTATTGGCTGGTCCGTCAGCTTATGAACGAGTAGGTCTGCGTGCCCCAGCAGGACGGCAGCTGCCCTAAGGTGCTCTTGTCTCCTGGACATCCTTCTTCGTTTCCTTGAACAGGCGTTCGAGGTCCGACAGAAGCAGGTTACGGATCATGGCGCTTCTCTCCATCACATCGCTTGCCTTGGCGACCCACCGCTGCCAGATCACCCTGAGACGCTCGTCGCTCATGGTGGGAGCGGGTGCCTTGCCGGCATGCTGAGCCTCGTGGCCCCCGGAGCCAGCTGAGACTGGCTCGGCTTCGCCGGGACGGGCCGGGACTGGAACGGGTGCGACGCTTCTGGATTCGACACGGCCAGACAGGATCCTTCCGCGGCAGCCGCCCGAAGCCATCCCTGCCTCCCGCGATCCATTGCGGCGTAACCGTCGCACGGCTCGGACGCATCTCGATCGGCGTCGGCCCACGTGCCAGACACACCGACGGCAGAACCAGCGACCGCGCCGGATACTTCTTCGGCGGACGCGTTTCGCTCTGCTCACGTGCCACAGACACCAGCGGACTCGACCACACGAGTCACGGATGACAAGGGCTTCCCGGGATAGCCGTCGTTGGTAGTAACTGGATTGCCGCTCTTGCGGTGGGGATAACCAAGCCCCTTGCGCCCCAACATCTGCGCCTCAACAGGTTCCCGTTGCCCCGCGTAGAAAAGCACTCGAGCGGGGAATCGTGTCGTCACGGGAGAAAGTACTCGTAATGGCGACCCCGCGACTTGCGTAACCGCGCAGGAGATGCTATACTTCCTGATAACAGGCAGGCAAGCAGGACGGTAGTCTCGGGCGCGCAAGAGCCCATGGT
This sequence comes from Bacillota bacterium, assembly GCA_050261335.1. Taxonomy (GTDB): domain Bacteria; phylum Bacillota; class SHA-98; order UBA4971; family UBA4971; genus UBA6256. The sequence goes on along the minus strand of JBLNDE010000038.1, from coordinate 22,457 downwards.
GCCTGCCCCGGACGGCAGTGACAGCGTGACAACTACATACTACTTCAGCAGGACGGTAGGACGGTAGGGGAGATCATCGCATGTAACGCGCCTCCAGTGGCGCACACGTCGCGGTCATGTGCCCCGCTCCGCGTGGCAGCAGCTCTCCAGGGCCAGAACCTTCGGGGCCCGTCCGGGCGGGGTCGCGAACGAACCGGAGAGGTTGCCGCGCACCGCGGAACCAGCGACACTCGGGACATCCCGTGGACTGGTGACGCCAGGGACGTGACATTGGGGACATGACACTGGGGACGTAACGCTGGGGACATTGAGGACTGGGCTCGGGCGAGACGGATGCGAGGGCTACCCCTTACGGGGTAGCCCTTTTGTGTTAGCCGCTCGCCCTCCTTGGGTCTTGGTCTTTCGTAATCCGTGGGTCGTCGCCCCAAGGTGCTCCCCCGCTCGCTCGCTTGCTCGCTCGCTCGTCAGCGTGTCGCCCCTTCATGCTAACCCGACCTTCCACCAGCTTCCTGCGCTTGCATGGGGGTTTACTATGAATAGCGACATCTTCGCCATACGCGGCGCCATCGCACCGGTCGCGAACAGCAGGGACGGCGTGTTCGAAGCCACGGGCAAGCTGCTTGGCACCATTTTGAGCCGGAACCGCCTCGGGCTCGAGAGCGTCGTGTTTGCGTTCTTCACCGTAACCGCGGACCTCAACGCCGCCTTTCCCGCCGCGGCCGCGAGGGCCGCGGGATGGAGTTCGGTACCAATGATGTGCGGACTCGAGGTGCCGGTGGAAGGGGCGCTTCCAGCCTGCATACGGGTGCTTCTGCTCTGCCGCAGGCCCGAGTGCGGCCGTTCCGCCCGCTGGTGCGCCCTGTGTCGACAGGGGTGCAGCGGGCGAGACAGCGGGTTCGCCGCTCCCACCGCGCTGTGTTGGCGGCGCCACCGGCCGCTCCGCCACGGCCTTAGCGCCGCGCCTCCTGCGCCCCGCGGGCGCCGGCATCACCAGCGGACGCTCTCCGGCCCCGGCCGCGCTGATCCAGGGCTGCGCCGTCCTGTCCACGTTTACCTCGGTGAGGCCGCCGCCCTGCGCCCGGACCTCACGCCTGCGCAGGCGGATGACCTGTGACCCGTCTTTCGGAATCGCACTTAACTCGAGTCTCCGGGAGGACAAACACATGATAGTCGTCATGGGACAGAGCGCGACAGAAGATGAAATCCAGGCGGTCATACGCGTGGCCGAAAACGCCCACCTCAACGTCCACCTATCAAGGGGCGAGGAGCGCACGATCGTGGGTCTCATCGGCGACGTCCGTCGGCTCGACGCAGACACCATCGCGTTCCTGCCCGGCGTGGAGCGCGTGGTGCGCATCGTGCAGCCTTTCAAGCTTGCAAGCAGGGAGTTTATACCCAGCCTCAGCGCCATCCCTCTCGGAGGAGTCCTCATCGGCGGCAATGAGGTCCCCGTGATCGCAGGCCCTTGCGCCGTTGAAAATGAGGAATCCATGATGCGCATCGCGTCCCTCGTCGCTGGCGCGGGAGCCGCCGTCCTCCGGGGCGGGGCGTTCAAGCCGCGCACGTCCCCGTACTCCTTCCAGGGGCTTGGCGAGCCCGGCCTTCACATCCTCGCGAAGGCGCGCGAGCTGACCGGCTTGCCCGTCGTCACCGAGGTCGTGTCGCCACAAGACGTCGAGCTGGTCGGCGCGTACGCGGACGCCCTCCAGATAGGATCGAGGAATATGCACAACTACGCCCTCCTTCACGAGGTCGGCCGTCAGGTGAAACCCGTGATCCTGAAAAGGGGCATGATGTCATCGGTCGAGGAGTGGCTCATGGCGGCCGAATACGTCCTGTCCGCAGGGAACAACAACGTGATCCTGTGCGAGCGGGGCATAAGGACCTTCGAGACATCCACCCGGAACACGCTTGACCTGTCGGCCGTGGCCGTGGTGAAGAAACTGAGCCACCTCCCGGTCCTCGTGGACCCGAGCCACGCCACGGGGCGCGCGGACATGGTCGTCCCGATGGCGCTCGCGGCTGTAGCTTGCGGCGCGGACGGGCTCATGGTCGAGGTGCACGACGACCCCCCCTCGGCCCTGTCTGACGGCGCGCAGTCGCTGCGGCCCGAGGAGTTCGCGGACATGATGCGCCGACTGGAGCCGGTGGCGAGGGCGGTCGGGCGGAGGATCGCCGCGCCGCTCCGGCAAAGGCGAGAGCCAGAGCTAGAGCGGGGCGTGGAGAGTGAGCGGGAGGGGGAGCGGAAATGAGGGCGTTTGTGGTGGGCGTCGGGCTAATTGGAGGATCCCTCGGAATGGCTCTTCGCGCCTCGGGGCGCTACGTTGTGGACGGGTTCGACATCGACGAGCGCTCTCTCGCCCGGGCCGTTGCGCTCGGGGCGCTGGACCGCGCTGCGAGGTCGCTCGATGAGGCCGTGGGGTCTGACCTCGTGGTGGTGGCGACCCCGCTTCTCGCAATGCCGTCTGTGTTTGCCGGGCTCGGCCGCTCCCTCAAAGTCGCCCACGGCGGCCGTCGGCCGGTCGTGACGGACGTCGGAAGCGCAAAGGGATACGTCCTTGCGCTTGCGCGTGCGCACCTCGCCCCGGATGTCCCGTTCGTCGGCGGCCACCCCATGGCCGGAACCGAGCAAAGCGGCATCGAGCACGCCTCAGCCGGCCTGCTGAGAGAGTGCCGTTACATACTCACTCCGGCTGAGTGGGCGGATGACGCCGACGTCAAGGCTGTCATGGAGGCTTGCGAGGCGACGAAGGCCGTCCCGCAGGTCATGGGCCCTGACGAGCACGACGCGACGGTAGCCGCCACGAGCCACCTTCCGCTCATCGTGGCAGCGTGCCTGGCCCAGGTGGTGGGGAAGCGCTCCGTAGCCCACCCGTCCATCTGGGACCTCGCGGCCGGCGGGTTCCGGGACACAACGCGCGTCGCATCCGGCGGCCCGGAGATGGGCGCCGGCATGCTCCTGGCAAACGCGGGGCAGATCCTTGAGGCGCTGGACGAGTTCCAGCATGAGATCAACGAGGTCCGCCGGCTGATCGCCGCAACCCAGATCAACCCGAACCCGGCAGGAGCCGGCGCAGTCCGGGAGTTCCTCCTGCAGGCCCGGACAAGCCGGCAGGCCTGGCTTGACCGGAGGAAGCCTGTGGACGGAATGGGGACGCAAGAAACTGAAGAAGCCGCCGGGAGAGGAGGCGCATGTGCGTGGGCAAGCCCGATACACTGACGGCCGCGCTCCGGGGAAAACGCACGTCGCAGGGGTGCACGCAGGAAGGGCGCACATGGGAAGACCGCGTGCGGGAAGGGTACGCGCGGCGAGAGCACGCGCAAGGGGCTATGCCGGCAGGGCCGTATCATATAGACGATGCGGCAGACACCGCCTCCCCCCGAGGAACGCAAGCGCCCCCCGGGCCACATACGATAGGCGGCGTGCTGGCGCCAGCACAGGACGCCGGCGTGGAAGGCAGCGCGCCGGCGTCAGCGCAGGAGCTTCGTGTGGAGGGCGGCGCCCTGCTCCGTGGCGCTTTCGAGCCGCCCGGCGACAAGTCTATCGCCCACCGCGCCGCTATGCTGGCCGGTCTGTGCGCAGGCGCGTCGGCGCTCCGTGGTTACCCCTTGGGTCAGGACTGCGCGTCCACACTGAGGTGCCTGCGCGCCCTGGGGGTCAACGTATGCGAGGACGGCGGGTCACTCATCATCTCGGGCCGCGGCCTGCGCGGCCTGGGTGAGCCTGAGGACGTGCTCGACGCGGGCAACTCCGGCACCACCATGAGGCTTCTGACAGGTATCCTTGCGGGCCAGGAGGGCATGTTCGTGTTGACGGGGGACGAGTCTCTGAGGCGACGGCCCATGGGGAGGGTGGTAGCGCCCCTTCGGGCCATGGGCGCGATGGTTGACGGACGGGCGGGTGGCGCCCTGGCTCCTCTGGTGATCCGCGGCGCAGGCGGCGCGGGCGGCGGAGGCCTGCTCCCGCTGAGGCACGTCCTGCCCGTCGCGAGCGCCCAGGTGAAGTCGTGCCTCTTGCTCGCAGGCCTTTACGCGGACGGCGAGACCACCGTGGTCGAACCCGCCGCGTCGCGCGACCACACCGAGCGGCTCCTGCGGTTCGCAGGCGTCCCCGTGGAGGAGCGGCCGGCCAGCGGTAACACTCGAGAGGTCTCCATCCGCGGCGGACACGGTCCTGGACCGTTCAGGCTGACCATTCCAGGCGACCCCTCATCTGCGGCATTCCTCCTCGCGGCGGCCGCGGCGCTACCTGGATCGAGCGTCACTGCAGTCCGAGTCTGCGCGAACCCCACCCGCCTCGGGTTCATTCGCGTCCTGGCCCACATGGGCGCGGCCGTTAGGGTTGAGCCGGTGCGCTGCGATGGGCCCGAGCCTGTCGCGGACATCCGGGTCGAGCACAGGGGCCTTATCGGAGTAGATGTCCCGCCCGGCGCTGTTCCGAGCATGATCGACGAGGTCCCCGTTTTGGCTGTGCTGGCCTGCGCAGCGAGCACTCCTTCGTCGATCCACGGTATCAACGAGCTGAGGGTCAAGGAGACCGACAGGGTCACCGCCGTGGTCGAGGAACTCTCGAAGATGGGGGCACGCATCACTGAGGACGGAGACTCGCTTCGCGTGCGGCCTTCGCGTCTTCACGGAGCGCGGGTGTCGGCGCGCGGCGACCATCGCATGGCGATGACGCTTGCCGTGGCGGGCCTCATGGCAAGCGGGACGACGGTTGTCGAGGGCTGGGAGGCTGTCTCAGTCTCGTACCCCGGCTTCCTCGCCGCCCTGCGATCCCTCGGCGCCGGAAGTCCGGAGACCTCACAAAGGGGGTCTGGTTCTCTTGAGTGAAGCAGAAGGAACGAAGGCGAGAGTTGTAGTCCTTCTGGGCTGGCCCGTGCGGTCCAGCCTTTCCCCCGTCATGCACGAGGCCGGCTTTCGGGCCGTCGGGCTTGACTGGCGCTACCTGCCCCGCGACATCCCGCCAGGCCGTCTGGAGGCGGCGCACGCCCTGCTCAGGTCGCCATCCATCGTCGGCGCAAACGTCACGATACCCCACAAGGAAGCCGCCCTGGCTCTTGTGGACGGCCTGACCCCGAGGGCCCGCGCAGCCGGGGCCGTGAACACCATTGTGAAGAAGGACGGCGCCCTCGTCGGTGATAACACCGACGGATGGGGCCTCGTCCGCGCCCTCGCGGCGAAAGGAGCAGGACCCGTGGGCCGCAAGGCGGTGCTATTCGGGGCCGGAGGGGCGGCGAGGGGTGCCGCCGCCGCGCTCGCCCAGGCCGGAGTGGGCGAACTCGTGGTGTTCAACCGTAGCCTCGACCGGGCCGTGCGCCTGGTGGACGTGGCGCTCGTCTCGAGCGCCGGACGACTTCGCGCCACGCCTCATTCATGGTTTGGCAGCGACGACGACGCCCGCATCCTTCGGGACGCCATCGACGGGGCAGGCATCGTGGTCAACGCGACGCCCGTGACGCGCGATCCCGGAGTAAGCCCCATTCCTGACGCGGTGCTCGTTGACCTCCGCCCACGGCGGAACTGCGTCTTCTGTGATATGGTTTACCGGCCTGTCGTGACCGGATTGGTGCGGCAGGGACAGTCACTGGGCCTTCCTGTCGTGTCCGGGCTGGAAATCCTGTTGTACCAGGCTGTGCCGGCTTTCGAGGCATGGACCGGGAGGGCCGCGCCTGTCAGCGTAATGGAGGCGGCGCTTCGGTCCGCGGCGGCACGAGACGAGGCGTCCGGAGGTGAATATCATTGAGTTCGCTGAGGTTTCTCACTGCCGGTGAGTCGCACGGCCCCGCTCTCACCGTGGTGCTGGACGGTGTCCCCGCAGGCCTCCGCCTTGAGCCCGAGGACATCGACCGGGATCTCGCCCGGCGACAGAGCGGCTACGGGCGCGGGCAGCGCATGAGAATCGAGCGTGATCGCGCGCGTGTCACGGCGGGCCTCAGGAACGGGCTAACCCTGGGTTCGCCCATCGTGATGGAGGTCCCCAATCTGGACTACCCCAACTGGGCGGATGTCATGAGCCCATGGGCTAGCCTGGCAGGGGAGGTCCGCGACGCGACAGGGGAGGGTTCGCCCGCACAGCACGCGGTCGGCACGGCACACCGGGAACCCGTGATCATGCCGAGGCCTGGGCATGCGGACCTCGCGGGAGCACTCAAGTTCGGGCACGACGACATGAGGGATGTGCTCGAACGGGCGAGTGCGCGGGAGACCGCTGCCAGGGTGGCGGCTGGCGCCGTCGTGAAACGCCTCCTTGCACAGTTCGGTGTCACCGTTGCTTCACACGTCCTCTGCATCGGGGGAGAGTGGGCCCCGCTCCGGGAGTCCCTCCTGGTGGGACCGCCTGACCCCGGCCTCCTCGAAGCCGTGGAGTCGTCCCCGGTGCGGTGTGCGGATGGCGAGGCGGCTGCAAGGATGATGCGGCGCATCGACGATGCGGCGTCCCTGGGACAAAGCGTCGGCGGGGTGTTCCAGGTCATCGCGTGGGGGCTTCCGCCGGGCCTCGGCACCTATACCCAGTGGGACCTGCGGCTCGACGGCAGGCTCGCCCAGGCGGTCATGAGCATTCCGGGGGTCAGGGGCATGGAACTCGGCGACGGATTCCGTCTGGCTGAACTCATGGGAGGTGCAGCTGCAGACGAAATGGTGGCTGCATGGTCCGGCACGGGCTCCCTGGAACCCACGGTGGGTGCAGGTCCCGATGCCCGTGCCGGCGCCGTGCCTGACGCTCATGCCGATGCTGGTAATTCCCGCGCCGTTGCCGGTGTGCACGGCTCTGGAAGTGTCAGTGCCTGGCCCGGGACCATGGTCGAGGCCGGCCGCAGCGGCAGCGTAAGCAGCGTAAGAGGAATTCGACGGCTTTCGAACCACGGGGGCGGCCTCGAAGGCGGGATGACGAACGGGATGCCGCTATGGCTCAACGCGGTGATGAAGCCGATAAACACGATGAGAGCGCCGCTACGCTCAGTTGAGCTGGGCACCGGGCGTGAAGGTGTCGCCCACTATGAACGTACCGACACCTGCGCAGTCCCGGCCTGCGCCGTGGTGGCCGAGGCCATGGTGGCCCTTGTGCTGGCCGACGCCTTCCTGGCCAAGTTCGGGGGCGACAGTGTAGGCGAGATGGCGGCCCGCCTGCGCGTGTACCTCGACGAAGTGGCACAAAGATGCGGGGCCCCCGGACCTGAGGGCGGCTGCCGGCCCTGGTGACCCTGAGAGCATACAACGCCGCGAGCCGCGCAGCCGCGGGAAAGGGGAAAGGAGCCGAGGAACGCCCACCCACGCACCCACGCAGCCATTGGAGGGACTCGAGGGAGAGCATACATGACGACCGTACCGACTACAGCTACCAACATCATACTGACGGGCTTCATGGGGGCGGGCAAGTCCTCCGTCGGCGCGTGCCTTGCCGCGCTGCTCGGGATGGCGTTTCTCGATACCGACGCCCTCATCGAATCGGAGGCAGGCGCCACCATCAGCGAGATCTTCCGGACGCGCGGGGAAGCCTGGTTCAGACGCATGGAAGCCCGCGCGGTGAGGCAGGCCTCGAGGCTCAACAGCACCGTCATCTCCGTGGGCGGCGGAGCGCTCATGGACCGGCGAAACGTCAAGGCCCTGAAGCGCGCGGGCCTTCTCGTATGGCTGCGCGCGTCCCCTGAGAGCGTCCTCGCCCGCCTGCGGCCGTGGCCGGACAGCTCCGAAGACGGCTCCTCCGAGCACGCGCCTGGGATGGATTCAAGGCCGGTGCTCCAAGGAAAGGCCGACATAGAGCGGGTACGCTCCCTGATGAGCGCGCGGGAGCAAGGATACCGGCAAGCGCACGTCGCCATCGATACCGACGGCAAGCGCCCCGAGGACATCGTCCGCGAGATAGTCCGCAAGATCGCGTGGACGGCGGCGTGCCCGCCCCTCGCGGACGGTTCGGAAACCTGCGGTGCGGCCGGAGAGCAGGCTGTCCCGGTTCGGAGTTCACGCGGTGTGTGCGAGCATCGGGACGAAGCGCAGCCGGATCGCGATGAACCGTACCTGCTCGAGGTCTCCGCGGGAACCGCAGTGTACCCGTACCTCGCTGGCCGCGGCCTTCTCCCCCGTCCAGGCACGTACGACACGGCCCTTGGCCACAGAAGCTCCGGCGGCGGGCGGCCTCCCGGCAGGATCATCGTGGTCACCACCCCCCTGCTCCGGTCGCTCTTCGGCGGGCGACTCGAAGAAGGCCTTCGCTGCTGGCTTGGCTGCGCCCCGCCCATCGCGTGGGCCATGGTCGCCGAGGGAGAGAGAGCGAAAAGCCTTGCAACCCTGGCGAAGCTGTACGACCTCGCCGCGGCCTCCGGTGCCGGCCGCGACTCGCTGGTGATCGCACTTGGAGGCGGCACCGTCGGCGATGTGGCTGGGTTCTTCGCCGCCACATACATGCGCGGGGTCAGGCTGGTCCACGTGCCCACCACGCTGCTGGCAATGGTGGACAGCGCCGTCGGCGGGAAGACCGCGATCAACCTCCGGGCCGCCAAGAACCTCGCCGGCACGTTCTGGCAGCCCGCGGCCGTGATAGCAGACATCACCACTCTGGGGACGTTGCCACTGCGCGATCTCACGAGCGGTCTCGCAGAAGTAGTCAAGGCCGCGGTCATCGGGGACCCAGATCTCTTCGAGACTCTGGAGCACGTGGCCCTGGTAGCGGACGGCGCCGACACCTGTTCGACCGATGGGCGCCGCACCGCCGGCCTCCGGCGTCCGCGCGCCGCCAGGTTCGCCGCAGCCCGGACCCTCCAGCAGGAACCTGCCTTGTGGCAGGACATCGTCCGCAGGGCGGTCATGGTTAAGGCCAAGATCGTGGCCACGGACGAGCGCGACACAGGAGACCGCCTGCTCCTCAACCTCGGCCACACGCTCGGCCACGCCATCGAGCGGGCTGGCGGCTTTCGGCGCTGGACCCACGGAGAAGCCGTGGCGATAGGTCTTGCCGCGGCTTGTCGCGCATCCGCGCGCCTGGGCTACCTTCAGGAGGACGCCTCGGCGCAGGTGATCCGACTGCTCGCAGGCCTTGGGTTGCCAACGTCGGTCCCACTCGCGGACGGTGACGCCCTCCGCAAATCCATCCTGGCCGCTATGGCCCTTGACAAGAAAGCCCGTGGGGGCAAGCTTCGCGTCGTGCTGCCGCTCTCCATAGGAAGATGCTCCGTCTGCGAGGATCCGGCCGCGGAAGCGCTGGCGGAGGAGATAGTCATGCCTGGCCAGAGCGCGCGAGCTGGTCCCAGCGGGATCGCCCTCGCTGGCCCTCAGGGCGATCTGGCCACTAACTGATGCCACTTTCCCGGACACGAAGTGCCGCGGCGCGGCCTCGTGGACCTGGCGGGCTTGTCTAGGAGGGCGACCCCCGGCGCCGGTGGCCCTAGAGTTGACCTCGCGGTTCCCTGAAAACCGTTCGCGGAAGACCCGTGATGTACGGAACGGGTGGGGCGGAAAGAGTGACGCGTAGCACCGGTCCCCCTGCACGCGTGACACGGGGAACGGGTCAGGACCGGACCGGTGATGTACGTCAGTGGACGGCTCTCAAGCGGGATGTGCGGAACGGTTGCGGAAGCACCCGTGACGTCCGTCACCTGTCCAGTTTCGACGAGTGACGTATGGAACACTTCGTGGGGGATCCGTGGCGCAGGGAGCGAATACGGCGGCAGTGATGATGCTCGTCGCGGGTCAGGCCCGAATGCGTGACGTGGGGAACTCTTCATGAGGAACGTGCGACGGAGGGAACGGGTAAGGCGGGAAGGATGACGTACCTCACGGATCGGGTCCCGATCCGTGAGGTACGGAACGGGAAGAGCCTGACGAGTGACGCACGTCACGCGTCCCCTGGCACATGTCACGTTGGGAACGGGTAGGGCGGCCGTGACCAGTGATGTGCGTCGCCCGATAGCCGCTAATCGTGACGTGGCGAACGCTTCCGGCAACTGCTGGCAAGAAGACAAGAACTAACGCACCCTGGCTTAGGCGACCGCGATGTGTGCAAGCGTGATACCGAGATGAGCACCTTTGGGAGATGCCCACGAGACAGGAGGGGAAAACATGGCGGACACTACTATCATGGTAATTCATGGCCCGAACCTGGACCGATTGGGCCTGCGGGAGCCAGGTATCTATGGGTCTCAAACCCTTGACAGCATCAACGGTCTCATCGAACAGGAAGCCCGGGCCCTCGGCGTGACGGTCGAGATCCACCAGACGAACCATGAGGGGGAGATCGTGAGCCTCATATGGGACGCCGCGGACCGCTGCCACGGCCTCGTCATCAATCCTGCAGCGTATACCCATTACAGTGTCGCCATCCGCGACGCCATCGGCGGCAGCGGGCTCCCAACCATCGAGGTCCACCTCTCAAACATTTACGCCCGCGATGAGTTCCGCCACCACTCGGTGATCGCCCCCGTGGCGCGCGGACAGATCTCGGGCCTCGGCCCTCTCGGCTACGCCCTGGCGCTTCGAGCCCTCGTCGCTCTGTCAGGGCAGGAACCGGCTTCCTGCCTTTGGGACCTGACGGAATAAGACTTGACGGAGGGAGTAACGGATGGCACGGTATCGCGATTTGCAGCCGCTCAGGAGATCGCAGGAACCATGATGCCGGCGTCCGCTGACGATCTTTACCAGGGCGGATGACCCGGGAATGCGACCGGCATCTTCGCTGTGTCCTCAGGAATACCTCAGGCAAGCCACCTGATGGCCCCTGCCGATGTCCTTGAGGACAGGCTGGGTCTTCTTGCAGGCGTCGGTCATCACGGGGCACCTCGTCCAGAACCTGCAGCCCGGAGGCGGGTTCAAGGGGCTTGGCACGTCCCCCTGGAGAATCAGCCTCTGCCGCTTGCGCCGCGGGTCTGGTACGGGGATCGCGGATATGAGGGCCTGAGTGTAAGGGTGTAACGGCTCTTCGTAGATGTCCTCGCTGTCAGCCACCTCGATGAGCTTGCCCAGGTACATCACGCCGACCCTGTTGGAGATGTGCTTCACCACGTGCAGCCCGTGCGCGATGAAGAGATACGTGACCCCGAACCTGGCCTGGAGGTCTTCGAGGAGATTCAGGATCTGGCTCTGAATCGAGACGTCCAGCGCTGAAACAGGCTCATCGCACACGATGAGCTTGGGCGAGGTGGCGAGGGCCCTCGCTATGCCGATCCTCTGCCTCTGTCCGCCGGAGAACTCGTGGGGGTACCGACGCATGTGCTGCGCGGAAAGCCCCACCATGTCCAGGAGCTCCGCGACCCTCTCTTCGAGAGCCTTCCCCTTTCTTACGATTCCGTGGTAAGCGAGAGCCTCCCCCACTATCTCCATGACGGTGTGGCGCGGGTTCAGCGAGCCATACGGATCCTGGAAGATCACCTGCATTTGAGGGCGCATGCGGGCAAGTTGCCGCGAATCGAGCTTCATGAGATCTATCCCGTCAAACAGGATCCGGCCTCTCGTGGGCTCTATCAGTCTCAATATGGCCCGAGCCGTCGTGGTCTTGCCGCAACCGCTTTCGCCGACGAGGCCGAGCGTCTCACCGCGACGTATCGTGAAGCTCACGTCGTCAACGGCCTTGATCCAACCCACGACCGCTCGGAAGACTCCGGCACGCACTGGAAACCACTTGACAAGACCCTCCACCTCGACCAGGTTCGGCGAGGCCTCGAGTGTATCCACATCTCTTTTCAACGCGACGCTCACCTAAGAGGCCACCTCCTCGGGGGGCGAATCCCGGCGGAAACATCTCACCCTGCGGCCATCGATCACGCTGAGCGCAGGTGTCCTGACCCGGCAGACGTCCTGAGCCTCGGTGCATCTCGGATGAAACCTGCAGCCGGGAGGAAGCTCGAGAAGGTTGGGAACAGACCCCTCGATAACGTGAAGCCGCACTTTGCCCGCTTCGAGCCTGGGTATGGATCTCAGCAGGGCGGCGGTGTACGGGTGTCGCGGGTCGGAGAACAGATCGTCACAACAAGCTTCCTCCACGATCTGTCCGGCATACATCACCACGACCCTCTGGGCCATCTCCGCTATGACGCCCAGGTCGTGAGTAATGAGGAGCACGCTCATTCCCACCTCGTCTTTCAGGCGCCGTATGAGATCGAGAATCTGAGCCTGGATGGTCACGTCGAGGGCGGTCGTGGGCTCGTCCGCTATGAGGAGCCTGGGGTTGCATGAAAGCGCCATGGCGATCATCGCCCTCTGGCGCATCCCCCCGGACAGCTGGTGCGGGAACTCGTCGAACCGTCTATCCGGAAGGGGAATCCCGACGAGACGCAGCATCTCAATGGTCTTCTCCCTGGCTTCCCGTGCCGAAACTTTCTGGTGCAGGATTATCGCTTCGGAGATCTGCCTGCCGATGGTGAACACCGGGTTCAACGAGGTCATCGGCTCCTGGAATATCATAGAAATCTTGTCTCCGCGTATGGCCCGCATCTCATCGCGGGACAGTTTCAGGAGATCCTTACCCTGAAACCAGATCTCTCCCGAGGTTATCTTGCCGGGGGGAGACTGGATGAGTCGCATTATCGAAAGAGAGGTCACCGACTTGCCGCAACCGGATTCCCCTACCATGCCCAGGGTTTCCCCTTCGCCGACACAAAAGGATACTCTGTCTGCGGCAGTGACGACTCCGTCATCGGTAAAGAATCTCGTGGTGAGCTCCTTTACTCGAACCAGATCCTTTGGCACCCAAAAGTCACCCCCGGTCTACTCTTTGTCTCGCCTGTCCGCCGGGCACCGGTACACCTCCGGTCGTTCCTCATCTCTTGAGCCTCGGGTCCAGAGCGTCTCGCAAACCATCGCCAAACAGGTTGAAGGCAAGCACCGTCACCACGAGGGCGACGCCAGGCCAGATCCCGAAGAAAGGGGCAACCCGCAGGTAGGCTCTGGAGTCGTATATCATGTTCCCCCAGCTTGGGGCGGGCGGCTGAATGCCGAGACCGAGGAAGGCGAGCCCCGCCTCGCCCATGATGGTCCCTGGGATGCTCAGGGTAATCGAGACGATCAAGGGCCCGAGGCAGTTGGGAAGGATGTGCCGGGCGATGACCCGGGCATCGGAGAAACCCTGGGCACGAGCAGCTTCCACGTACTCCGATTCCTTCAGCTGCATCACGAGCCCGCGGACGAATCTCGACGTCCCGGCCCAGCCAAAAGCTGAAAACGCCAGTATGAGCACGGGCAGGCTGGAGCCCAGGGCAAACCTTATCCCGATATAGAAGAGGAGGTCGGGAAAGGCCATCAGAACCTCGAGCACCCGGGATATGGCCATGTCTATCCATCCGCCGTAGTACCCGGCAACGGACCCCACGGTAATACCTATGATCCTTGTGATCGCCTCGACCACCACGGCGAGGGTCAGCGAAACCCTTGCCCCGTAGATTATCCTCGAGAGGATATCGCGGCCAAACTGATCGGCTCCGAGGATGTACGTGCCATTTCTCGTTATCTTTGAAGGTGAACCAGGTCTCGCAAACCGCGCCCGCAGATCTTGATCCGTGGGACTTGCCGGCGCAAGGAGATCCGCGAAGATGCCGACGAACAGGACCAGCAGGACGAAAACAAGGCCCACCACAGCTGGCTTATTCCGCTTGAGTCTTCTCCAGGAATCCGCCCATAGAGTCCTGCCGGCAGGGATTCTGCCTCCGCGTGTGAGTAGCCGCATCTCCCGTCTTCTTGCCTCCTTACTGCAGGTTTCACTCCAGGCGGATCCTGGGATCAAGGTAGGCGTATGAGATATCCACGATCAAGATGCCAACGCAGAGCACGACCGCACCGAAGAGGACCGTCCCCTGCATGAGAGGGAAGTCCCTTTGCTGCATCGCCTTTACGGCCAGGCTTCCGAGACCGGGTATGGCAAACACCGTTTCAGTGAAGAACGACCCCGTGAGAAGCCCCGAGATCTGCATGCCGATGATGGTCACAATGGGTATCATCGCGTTCCTCAATGCATGCGAGTAGGTAACCACTCTCTCGGCAAGCCCCTTGGCCCTGGCGGTCCTGATGTAGTCCTGCCTGATGACATCCAGCATCGTGGTGCGCGTAAGGCGAGCTATCGACGCCGAGAAGCGCGTCCCTAACACGATTGCCGGCAGAACCATATGCCACGGGCTGTAATACCCGGAAATCGGAAACCACCTGAGGTAGTACCCGAACACAAGCTGAGCAACCATTGCGACCCAGAAAACCGGCGCCGATATCGCGGTGAGAGTCGCGACCATGGCGGTGTGGTCGAGAAAGGAGTACTGCTTCACCGCTGAGATGATGCCCACGGTGATGCCCAGTGTTATCGCCACCACTGCAGCAGACAGAGCCAGCTTCGCGGTGGTCGGGAACGTCCTCATGATGAGCGCGGTCACCGGCTGCCGGAGCTTGTATGACTTGCCGAGGTCGCCCCTGAGGGCGCCTGCGACAAACCGCAGGTATTGGATGTGAAGCGGAGCGTCCAGACCGAGTTCCTTTCTCACCATCGCAACGGTCTCCGGGTCCGTCCGCTTGCCCAGCATTTCAATGACGGGGTCGCCAGGCACCACGTTCATCAGGATGAACGTGACCAGGGTAACTCCGATGAGAACGGGTATCATCATGAGGACCCGCCGTGTGACGTACTGCACCAAAGCCCCTCACCCCGCAACGATGCGAATGGGGGTACGCCCGTTTCCAGGCGTACCCCGGTCTGTCTCCTATCTGCCGGGAGCATCCTTCCAGGTGTGCTTATAGCTGTTGACTCCCGTGGGATGCATGATGACTCCATGCACGTTCTTCTGAACTAGAAGCAGGTCGATGGGATGGAGCAGCGGAACGATGGCGCAGTCGTCCCTGATGATGATGCTCTCCGCCTCCTGGTACTTCCGGGCCCTGACCCTGGGATCCGTCTCCACCTTTGCCTCCTCGAGGAGTTTGGTGACCTTGTCGTTCCGATACTGTGTGGACATCATTTCAGTGGGATGGAAGTAGGTGTACAGATAGTTGTCGGGGTCCGGGATGTCAGCCCACCAGTTTCCGTAGTTCGCCGGGACCGTTCCTTTGGACCTTGCCTCACCGAAAGCCGCTCTCTCGGTAAGGACCACGTTCAGCTCTATACCGACTTGCTTCGCCATCTCCTGCATCGCGATGTTCGTATCCGAGAGGCCGGTTCCTCCCCGCTGCCATGCTTCGCATTTCACGGGTTTGCCCCCGGCCTTGAGTTCCTGGACAAGCTTCCTGGCCTTCTCGGGATCATAAGGCAGGGCCGGTCCTTTGCCCATCTCGAAGGCACCGGGAATGCCCGGAGTCACGAAACTCGTGGCCACCACCGCGTCGCCTCCCCAGATAGAGTCGATGATGGCCTGCTTGTCGATGCACATGGCAAACGCCTTGCGCAGCCTTACGTCTTTCCATGCCGGATCGCTCATGTTGAACGAGAAGTAGTACGTCGCAAGAGGCGTTGACTTCAGAAGCTCGTACTTGCCGGTATTGAGGAGCCTCTGTCGCTCTTCCGCTTCGGACGGCACACCTATGACGTCAAGATTGCCCGACTCGAACTCCATGAGCGCAGTGGTGTAGTCCCCGATCACCCGGTAGTTGATGCCATCAAGGTAAGGAAGCCCTTTCTCGAAGTAGTCCGGGTTCTTTGCGAGGACGATCTCGGTGTTGGGGATGTAGCTCTTGAGCTTGAACGGCCCTGTACCGACCGGGCCGTGCGCCCACTTGTCGCCTGCCTCGGTCACGAGCTTCCTGGAGTAAATCGAAGCCGAGGGCACCGCGAGGTTGGCGAGGAACGGCGCGTAAGGTTTCGCCAGAGTGATCCTGAAGTGGTACTTGTCGACGATGGTGATACCTGATACGGAGGCGGCCTTTCCGCTGATGAACTCGGCTGCGCCTTTGATGGGGTCAAAGAGCCACTTGCTGAGGCCGACCGGACCGAGCATCCGCTCGATGGTGAACTTCACGTCCTCGGAAGTGAGCTCGGTCTTGCCATCATGGAACTTGACTCCCTGTCTCAACTCGAAGGTGTACACGAGCCCATCTTTGGATATCTCGGGCATCTTGGCCAGAAGCTCCGGCTCGAGTTCCAGGGTCGCTTCCTTGTACCTGACGAGGGTATTGAAGATCTCCCTGGCAAGACCATAGACCGCCAGTGTGGTGTCCGCCTGCACGTCGAAAGTCCCCGGGTCCTCGCCAAAGTAGTCGTTGAGGATGCCACCTGCCTTGGCGCTCGCGAGCGTCGCGGAGCCGCCCCACGCGAGCATCAAACTCAGAACCAGCATTGTACCCAGGATCGTGGACACAATCCTTCCGAGTTTCATCTTTGGGACTACCTCCTTTGTAGCGGCCGGCTGACGTCACGGCCTCGTTCGCAGACTACTGTCTCCTCCTCCACTTATCCTCCTGAGCGTCTCGAGCGTCTTGAGACCTTGAGTTTACCGAGCGCCGACCGTTCACCTCCTCCCCCTGAGTCTTCGCCGGCTCCGATTCACCGGCCCTTACCTCATTTGGCTCAGACTGCGGCAATCCCCAAAAGCTGTTTCGGGAGTTATTCGCTGTGGCCCGGCTCGATCCCTGCACAGTCTGCAAGCGCTTTTCTTGCGCGTTAGGCGGCTCTGCGGGACGCCTCCGCCGGATGGCTCCGTTGCACGGGCCCCGCCCGCCGGCTCCGCCGGACGGCGGCTTCGATGTATACAGCTGCCAGTGATGCAATGGCTGTTGAGTTTGCCGTAGGTGTGAGCGTGGGTGTGAGCCTGGGTGTAAGCGTGGGTGTGAGCGTGGGTGTGAGAAGGAGTTCGCCCCAATTGGCGAGAAAGCGATACTCATCGCCAATGCCGGGCGGCGCGGCGGGGCCGACGCGGCGGGGCCGGCGACGTTCGGGTCTCAGACCGCCTGGTCGTCCGCATAGGCCCCGGCGAACTGGCTATTGTAGAGATCGGCGTAGAACCCTCCCCTGGCCAGCAATTGCCCGTGGGTGCCGGTCTCGATGATGCTGCCGTTATTCATGACCAGGATCGATTCCGCGTTTCGGATTGTGGAGAGCCGGTGGGCGATGACGAAACTCGTCCGGCCTTTCATCAGCTCTGCCATGGCCTTCTGGATGTAGATCTCGGTCCTCGTGTCGACGCTGCTGGTGGCTTCGTCGAGAATGAGAATAGCCGGATCAGCCAGGAATGCCCGCGCGATGGTCAGTAACTGCTTCTCACCCTGAGAGATATTGGAGGCCTCTTCGTTCAAGACTGTGTTGTAACCATCAGGGAGAGCCCTGATGAAGTGGTCGGCCTGCGCAGCCCTGGCAGCCCGCACGATCTCCTCGTCAGTGGCGCCTTCGCGGCCGTAGGCGATGTTGTCCCTGATAGTGCCGTTGAAGAGCCAGGTATCCTGCAGCACCATGCCGAAGAGCCTGCGCAGCTCTCCGCGCTTCAGATCCCTGATGTCGACGCCGTCGACGGTGATACTGCCCTCATCTATCTCGTAGAAACGCATGAGCAGGTTGACGAGAGTGGTCTTGCCGGCGCCGGTCGGACCCACGATGGCGACTGTCTGTCCCGGCCTGACCTCCATGTTGAGGTTCTCGATCAATGGGACGCCTTTCTTATAGCTGAACCTGACATTCTGGAACTTGACCTCGCCCCGCGGTGACGCGATTGTTGCGGCAGCGGCTGCGTCGGGAATCTCCTCCGGTTCGTCCAGCAACTCGAATACGCGCTCGGCGGAAGCCACCGTCGACTGGAGGATGTTCACGATATTGGCTGTCTGTGCTATGGGCATCGTGAACATCCTCTGATACTGGATGAATGCCGTAATGTCGCCCAGTTCGATCCCTCGCCTGGTGACCATGATCCCGCCGATGACGCAGATGAGCACGTACCCGATGTTGTTTGTGAAATTCATAAGCGGAAAGATGATACCGGAGACGAACTGTGCCCGCCAGGCAGCGTTGTAGAGCCGTTCATTGATCTCGTTGAATCGAGCAATTGCCTTGCCCTCGTGACCAAAAGCCTTGACTATCTTGTGGCCGGTATACATCTCCTCCACGTGGCCGTTGAGCAGGCCGAGCTCCATCTGCTGCGCCGCGAAGTTCTTCTGCGAGAGTCTCGCGATCGTGGCCGTCACGAAGAATGAGAGTGGCAATGTCAGAAGGCAGATCAGCGTCAACAGCCAACTAATCGTGAACATCATGATGATGGCGCCGATGATGCCGATAAACGAGGTGATGAGCTGCCCCAGGCTCTGCTGCAATGTCATGCTGATGTTGTCGATGTCGTTGGTCATCCGGCTCATGATCTCGCCGTGCGTGCGTCCGTCAAAGAATCTCAGCGGCAGACGGGAGAGCTTGTCGTTCACATCACGGCGCATGGCGAAAACGGTCTTCTGAGCCGCGCCTGCCATGGTATACTGCATCACATAGTTGAAGAGGGAGCTTGCGATATGGAGCCCGACCAGCCACAGGACGATATGCCCGATGTATTGAAAATCCACGCTGGCGGGCAGGCCCATGAATCGCATCCCGAATGTCCGCCCCAGATTGGTGATGGCCTTTCCCATGACCTTGGGGCTGATGACGCCGAGCGCGGTGCTGGCGATGGCAGCCAGGAATACCACCGCCAGCCGCGGCCACATGGGCTTGAGGTATATCGCCAATCTTCTCAGCGTGCCCTTGAAGTCCCTGGCTTTTTCCACCGGCCGTCCGAATCCGTGCCCACCGCCGCCGAAGGCTCCCCTGCCGGGTCTGAAGCCGCCGGGCAGCGCCGGGCCGACCGGCCGTTGCTGTGCCGGAGGGCCCCCGCTCATGCGATCCCTGCTTACGCCATCTCTGCTCGCGCTGTCTCTGGTCATAATATCCCTGCTCACGCTATCCCTCGCTATCTCCGCTCATGCTATCTCTGCTCACGCTGTCCTTGCTCATATGATCTCTCCAGCCTGCACTGCCAGGCGCGACCGGACGCGGCCCGAACAGCCGGTGAGGATTGTGTGGCTTGTGCGGCCTGTGTTGCCCTCCCTCATGCGATCTCCTCCTCGGGAAGCTGCGAGGAAACGATCTCACGGTAGACCTCGCAGGTTTTCAGGAGGTCTCTATGAGTGCCGATGCCGACGACCCTGCCTTGATCCAGGACCACTATCCGATCTGCGTTCATGACCGTGCTGACTCTCTGGGCCACGATCAAAACCGTGGCGCCTGCTGTCTCCTTCTTCAGCGCCGCGCGCAGCCTGGCGTCGGTCTTGAAGTCAAGGGCGGAGAAACTGTCATCGAAGACGTAAATCTCTGGTCTCCTCACCAGCGCGCGGGCGATGGCAAGCCGCTGCTTCTGCCCGCCCGATACATTGGCCCCACCCTGGGCGATCTCGGAATCAAATCCATCCTTCATCTCGGAGACGAAATCCATGGCCTGGGCGATCTCCGCAGCGCGCCTGATTTCGTCGTCAGTCGCATCTTCCTTGCCATACCTGATGTTGTCGGCAACCGTGCCGGAGAAGAGCACGGCCTTTTGAGGCACGAAGCCGATCTTGGCCCTCAGTTCTTCCTGGGTCATCTCCCGCACGTCCACACCGTCCACGAGGACGCTACCACCATCGGCGTCGTAGAAACGCGGGATCAGGCTGACCAACGTTGATTTGCCCGAGCCTGTGCCGCCGATGATGGCGACCACCTCACCAGGGCAGGCGCAGAAGGAAACATTTCTGATTGCGGGTTCTTCTGCGCCATGGTACCTGAACGTCACATCGCGAAACTCAACGTACCCCTTCCGGCCGTCCGCGCTCCTGGCCGCCGCCGGATCGTTGATCTCAGGCTCGATGGCCAGCACCTCACTGATCCTGTCCGCCGAGGCCTGAGCCCGTGGGATCATGATGAACAGTACCGAGGCCATGAGGAGGGACATCATGATCTGCATGGCATACTGGAAGAACGCCATCATGTTGCCGATTTCCAGGGTTCCGTGGTCGATGCGGATGCTCCCGAACCAGATGATCGCGACCGTGGTGAGGTTCATGACCAGCATCATGACCGGCATCAGGAGAGCCATCAGCCTGTTGACCCTGATGGAGGTTTCGGTCAGGTCGAGGTTGGCCTCGTGGAAACGCCTCCTCTCATGGTCTGTGCGGTTGAAGGCCCGGATGACCCTGATGCCCTCCAGGTTCTCGCGCACGATCAAGTTTATCCGGTCGATCTTCTCCTGGATGGTCCTGAAAAGCGGCAGGCCCCTATATGCGACGAAGGCGACTATGGCCGCAAGGATGGGCAGGACGACGCCCAAAACCCAGGCCAGACCCCTATCCTTCGACAGGGCCATGATGATGCCGCCGATGCACATGATGGGCGCGCTGATCATCATCCGCATCATAACCATGGTGACCATCTGGATCTGAGTGACGTCGTTGGTGTTCCTGGTGATGAGGGAGGGGGTGCCGATCTTGTCGAATTCGCGCAACGAGAACTTCTCCACATGGGCGAAAATCCTGGCGCGCAGTATCTTGCCGAAGCCCATGGCTGTTCTGGCAGACAAGAAGGCTGCCGTGATTGAGCAAATTGTCCCGCCCAGGGCGACAAGCAGCATCAGCAGGCCGATTCGCCAGATGTAGCCGACATCGCCCCTCATGATCCCGGTATTGACGATATCCGACATCAATGTCGGGAGGTATAGCTCAGAGAGCGTCTGAAGGAATACGAGACCTGCGACAAACGCGATCTCGACTCGATACGGTTTGAGGAATCTGAACAACTTGACCATAACCCACCGTGCCTCTCCGCGGCGTCATTTCCCTTATCCCGAACGAAGTACTTGGTGCTGGCAGTGACGCGCACGGCGGCGCTGACACCGACGCTCGTGCCGACCTCAGGCCTCACCCACGGCGTCCCAGCTTCTGTCCCCGCTCCTGGCCCTGTTTCCGGTCCTGCTCCCCGTCCCCGTCACGGTCCCCATCAGCATCACCGTCAGGGTCGCATTCGGGACCACCGTCAAGGTCCCTGTTCTGCTCCTGCTCCTTGTGCTCCGCAGACATTCGAAATACTCTCTCGAGCGCGGTCACGCGCTCGCTCAGCCTCGCCAGTAGACCGCTGACCGCCTCGGCCTTGATCATCACCAGGCCATGGCCGTCAAAGCCTCCGCACAGCACCAACATCTTGTCACCAGGCTTGATCCCTTGGGCTTCCCTGGCCTGTTGGGGGATGACCACCTGCCCGCGTTCACCCACTGTCACGGCGCCGTAGAAAACCGGTTCATGCCCTGTCATGATCTACCCTCCTCCCATCACGGAATAGACTCCTCATCGGTGAGATCATGTATACATGAATAGTATGATAGCACGTACTTGGGAGCGAGACAAGAGGCAATTCTCACGGTCTCGAGGCAGTTCTCAAGGCGGCTCTCACGGTCATCGTCGGTCCATGATCATGCCACGAGACGAGCGGTCTGAGAGAATGCCACCCCCCACCGGCAGTGCACTCTAGACCCCTCGCGCAAGGCTGTGGGGGCGGCAAGGCTGTGAGGGCAGCGCAGAGGGCGGGAGACACGCCGCCCGGGGTATTTCAGGAACACTCCTGCGACTGGGAGGAAGCAGACTGACCAGTGTCGAACGGTCGAATATGCAATTATGTTTGTGCCCAATAGTCGGGTGTGGCGCAATATGCCTAATTGTCATTTGCGGCCGCAAAGGGGGTAGCGAGTCCAGATGAAAACCCTGGTGGTATACGACTCGATCTTCGGCAACACGAAACAAATAGCTTTGGCAATCAGTAGTGCTCTCGGTTCTGAGGAGAACGTCGAAACGCTCCACGTAAGCGATATGAAGCCCGAGCGCTTGAATGGAGTGCAGTTGCTGGTCGTCGGCTCCCCTACCCGAGCCTTCAGGCCAACAAAGGCCATAACCGACTTCCTGAATGGAATTCCTTCAGACGGCCTGCGAGGCGTCAAAGTGACGGCCTTCGACACCAGGATCTCCACGGCCGATGTGCGCTCGCGCCTCTTGAGCGCAATGGTCAGACTGTTTGGATATGCTGCCAAACCCATAGCCGACAGACTCGAAAAAAAGGGAGGAGAGCTGATAGCTCCACCTGAAGGGTTTTTCGTAAAGGGTTCCGAGGGCCCGCTGAAAGACGGTGAGATCGAACGAGCCGCGGACTGGGCAAGGCTAGCTATGAGAGCACAATGACAAGACCTGGCCGCCGCAAGCCCCAGGCTTTGGCACCTGTGCTCCCTGCCCTCCAGATAGATCGCCACAAGTCCGTTTCGCGACCATCGCTACTGGCACATGAATCCAGCATCCACGGGGACGATGGCTCCGGTCATTCCACTTGCCTCGCCTGAAGCCAGGAAGGCGACGACGCGAGCGACCTCATCCATCTTGGTTACGCGCCCCATAGCGAACCTGTCGAGCCAGGCGCTGTGATCAGGATCCCCCGGATCGAAGGCGTTCTCCGCCCAGGTCAGCATGACTCCGTTCACCCTGACGCCGGTTCGCCCGACCTCCGCCGCAAGGCCCCGGGTCAGGGCCATGGCGGCCCC
>JBLNDE010000037.1:0-20726 GCA_050261335.1 Bacillota bacterium | reverse complement strand
GCTCCCACGCCCGGGGGCGCCGTCTGGCCGGGGGGGCCTCACCGCAATGTACATAATATTTTTGGGGGGGGGGGGGTTTGGTGCGGGGGCACCAACGCCGCCGCTCAACACTGCTATGCCGTTGCCCTCACAACTGCTGTGTCCCTACCCTCAGATCCCTACCCGGCGGAAGATGTCGTCCACATGAGCGAGGTGTCTCGCGAGGTCGAAGCACGCCTCGATATCGGCAGGCTTGAGGACAGCCGTGATCTCGGGATCGTCCGAGATGAGGTCCCTGAAGTTCAGGCCCTCGTCCCAGGCCCTGGCGGCGTTCCGCTGAACGAGAGCGTACGCGTGCTCGCGGCTCAGGCCACGCCCGACGAGGGCCAGCATGACGGGCTCGGAGAATATGAGCCCGCCAGTCATCGCGAGGTTGGCCTGCATTCTGTCCTTCCTGACCACGAGGCCCTCCATGACGTCGGCAAACCTGCGGAGCATGTAGTCAATGAGGGTCGTCGCGTCAGGGAGCACGAGCCTTTCGACGGAGGAGTTGCTGATGTCGCGCTCATGCCACAAAGGCATGTTCTCCATGGCAGCCAGGGCGCACCCGCGCATCACCCTCGCGAGGCCGCAAAGGCGCTCTGAAACGATGGGGTTGCGCTTGTGGGGCATCGCCGAGGAGCCCTTCTGACCGGGCCTGAAGGGCTCCTGCACCTCGAACACCTCGGTGCGCTGGAGCCCCCGAATCTCGGTGGCGAACTTCTCCAGCGACCCGGCGATTATCGCGAGGGTAGTAACGTATTCCGCATGCCGGTCGCGTGAGAGCACCTGGGTCGAGGCCCTCGCAGGCTCGAGCCCGAGCTTGCTGCAGACGTATTCCTCGACCCTGGGGTCCATGCTCGCATACGTGCCGACGGCGCCAGAGATCCTGCCAACGCTCACTACCTCGCGTGCCCTCTGGACCCTGGCGAGGTTGCGGCGCATCTCCGCAACCCACACCGCCAGCTTGAGACCGAAGGTTATGGGCTCGGCGTGCACGCCGTGGGTCCTGCCGATCATGGGCGTGTTCTTGTATTCCCGGGCCTTCTCGACAAGGACGTCGATGACCTTGCGGATGTCACGGATGATTATGTCAGCGGCGTCCCGCAGGATGAGCGAGAGGGCTGTGTCCACCACGTCATACGATGTCATGCCCATGTGGATGTAGCGCGCCTCGGAACCGACGTTCTCCGAAACGTTCGTAAGAAACGCTATGACGTCGTGGTCCACGATCGCCTCGATTTCGCGAATCCGCGCGATGTCGAACCGGGCTTTCTCCCTGATGGCTTCAACGGCCTCGGCCGGGACCCGCCCGATGCTCGCCCAGCCTTCGCACGCCAGGATCTCGATCTCCAGCCATTTCTTGTAGCGGTTCTCCGCCTCCCAGAGTTGCTTCATTTCAGGATACGTGTAGCGTTCTATCATGGCATGTCTCCTCCGACGCTTCGACTCCGACGCATCGACTCGAACAGGACATCACTCCGGCCCCAGACGTCGGGACCCGGGGTCGACCAACGGTACATTCTCCCTACAGAGGGGACATTCCTCTGGGCCGTAAGTCTCAAATTCCATCCGGACGAGCCGCTCGGTTCGGACGCCGAAAGACGCTCGCCCGCCGCTCCTGTCCACGATGACCCCGACGCCCACGACCGTCCCGCCCTTGTCCTCAACGAGGTCCAGCACTTCCCTCACTGAGAGCCCGGTCGTCACGACATCCTCGACCACGAGCACCTGTTCGCCCGCCGCTATGTGAAACCCCCGGCGAAGGACCCGCCTGGCACCCTCCCTTTCGGCGAATACGGCCCTCGCCCCGAGGCTGCGCGCCACCTCGTAAGCAACGATGATCCCGCCTGTGGTGGGGCCCACGACGACGGTCACGCGGTCGTCGCGGAACCTGTCGGCAAGGCGGCCAAGTACCCTCGACGCGAGATCGGGGCGCTCGAGCAGCCGGAACTTCTCGACGTAGGCCGGGCTATGCAGCCCTGAGCTGAGCTTGAAGTGCCCGGTGAGGTACGCCCCGGTCTCCTTGAGTATCCCCAGAACCCCTTCGCTAACATCCGTGTCCTGCATCATGCCTCGCCTCCTTGACTTCATCGAGGACCGCCAGGGCCGCATTTCTTGGCGACTCGGCCCGGGTGATGGGTCTTCCCACCACAAGGTAGTCCGCGCCAGCCAGCACCGCCTGGCGCGGGGTCATGTACCTGCGCTGGTCATACGCGCCGGCGGCCCATGCGGGCCTCACGCCGGGCACCACCGTGACGAAATCTTCGCCACACGCCCTTCGTATGCCCGCTACCTCGAACGCCGAGGTGACCACGCCGGCAAGACCGCACTCCCTTGCAATGCGCGCCATCCGGACGGCCGCGTCCCCGATGTCGCACCCTGGAGCGATCTCCCTCGTGTACGTATCCCTGTCTATGCTTGTGAGGACGGTCACGGCTATGACCCGGGGCGGCTGGACGCCCGAGGCCCGCGACGCCGCACTAACGCCAGCGAGCGCTTCTTTCATCATGTCCGACCCGCCGGCGGCGTGCACATCGAGGATATCCACGCCCCGCATCACGAGGGTCGCTATGGCCCGTCCCACGGTCGCAGGGATGTCGTGCAGCTTGAGGTCCAGGAACACCCTGGCTCCGAGCGCTGCTATGCTGTGGATGACCGCCGGGCCGCACGAGTAGAAAAGCTCCATACCCACCTTGTACATGGCAATATCCGGCATGAGCCGCTCCACCAGCGACAGGGCCTCGTTCGAACTGTCCATATCGAGGGCCACTATGACCTCGCCTTTCCCGCGCATGGCCTCGCTCCTCTCTCGCGGCGGCGGCACACGTGCTCCGCGGACCAGGGTTCCGCGAGCTGCCGCCGTATGACGTGATGACACGTGAAAACTCCGCAAAAGGTACGTCTTGTGCGGGGCGTCATCGCGTGCAACCGGACCGGGCCTGCCCGGCGCCGCCGGCGCTCCCTGAGACTGCACCCCGCGCGAGGCCCACGAGATCGGCTACGGCGCGGACCCCGCGTTCCTCCAGGTAAGACCGGATCCCGGCAACGATCTCCAGGCACGCGGTGGGCGAGATGAAGTTGCCGGTACCGACGGCGACCGCCCTTGCGCCCGCGAGGAGGAATTCGACGGCATCCCGGGCGGAGCATATCCCGCCGATGCCCACGACAGGTATCCTCACCGCCGCCGCCACCTCCCACACCGCCCGAAGTGCAAGGGGCCTTATCGCTGGACCTGAAAGCCCCGCGAAAACCCGCGGGAACACGGGGCGCATCCGTACGGTGTCAGCAGCCATACCGAGGTAGGTGTTCACGCACGACACGGCGTCCGCCCCACCCATCTCTGCCGCACGGGCCGTGGCGGCGATGTTCGCAACGTTCGGGGAGAGTTTCACGATGAGCGTCTTCGGGGTGACCCGTCGAACGGACGATGTCACCCTGTATACTGATTCCGGGTCGCTTGCGAACGGCTGTCCACCAGCATGAATGTTCGGGCACGACACGTTGATCTCCAGCCCTTGCACTCCGGGCACTCCCTCAAGGCGAGACGCGATCTCGCAGAATTCCGCGGTCGTGTCGCCGGAGATGTTTGCGATGACTGGCACGCCGCACCCGGCCAGCCTCGGGGCTTCGTCCCTGATGAACGCCTCGAGTCCGGGGTTCTGGAGACCAATGGAATTCAGGATCCCGCACGGCACCTCCCACAGCCTGGGAGGCGGGTTGCCTGCGCGAGGCTCCAGCGTGATCCCTTTGGTGACGACCGCCCCGAGGGCGGAGATGTCGAAGATGCGCCCATACTCGCGCCCGAATCCGAAAGTACCCGAGGCCGTCATCACGGGGTTCTTCATCCTGATGGCCCCGATGGACACAGAAAGGTCAGGCGATCCCATCCAGATCGACCTCCTCCGCCCGGAACACCGGGCCGTCGGCGCACACCCGAAGATACGCGGGATGCTCCCCGCTCTCGGGTCCCCGCGCCCTCACCGCACATCCGAGACACGCGCCCAGGCCACACGCCATACGCTGCTCCAGGCTCACCTGGACGGGCACCCGAAACGCCTCCCCCAGCCGGGCAACCTCGCGCAGCATCCCGGCCGGGCCGCAGGCGTACACACACGTGAAGTCGCCGCGTACGAGAAGGTCGCGGAGGGCATCTGTCACAAGGCCCTGTCGTCCGACGGAACCGTCCTCCGTCACCACATAAACCTGGCACAGTCGCGCGTCCTCATGTGGAGGAAGCAGGTCCAGGCCGACCAGGAGATGGGAGGTGCTCGCCCCCACGACGAATGAGAACCCCACCTTCGCCCTCACCAGGGCGTGGCTCAGCATGATAAGGGGCGCAATGCCGAGGCCGCCCGCCACCACGGCCGCCCTCCCGGCGCCTGCCATGCCCCCATCACCGCCACCGCTCGGCGGCATTTCGAATCCCCTCCCGAGGGGACCCAGCACATCGAGGCTCTCGCCGGGACGGAGGGCGGAGAGCATGGTCGTTCCCTTCCCGACGACCCGATAAAGGACGGTGAAAACGCCGCCCGACGGCTCGGCCAGGCACACGCTCAATGGGCGCCTGAGGAGCGGGTCCGCCGCCGCGGTCGGAACGCGCACGTGCACGAACTGACCGGGGGCGGCGCACCGGGCTACGTGCTCGTTCGCAAGGTGCATCTCGAAACACCCCGGCCCCACCTGCCGGTTATCCAGCACCACGGAAGCGGATGCCGCCGCGTCCGATGGCCCGTGTTCCACTGGTCTTTCCCCCTCCCGAAACTCCTGTGCCCGGACTCTCGTCAGGCCCGGTTTGACGGCCACAACTCGCCGTGCCGCCGTCGAGCGACCTCCGACACTCTAGACCGCAGCCTCGCACGCTTCGTATGCCAGCCGGCCCGCGACGATGGTGGCCACCACCCTGCCAAAGAGTCGGCGCCCGCCAAACGGCGTGTTACGCGAGAGCGAAGCGAACACGGTCGGATCCACTACGAAGCTTGCGTCCGGGTCAACCACCGTTATGTTGGCCTCCGCGCCAGGCACGATTCCCGGCCAGTCAAGCCCGAGGATACTCGCGGGCCCATACGCCATCCTTTCCACGAGTTGCTCGAGGGTCAGGAGGCCGGGCCTCACGAGCTCGGTGATGGCAAGAGCGAGCGACGTCTCCAGCCCAATCATGCCGAACGCGGCAAGCTCGTATTCCACCTCCTTCTCCTCCGTGGTGTGCGGAGCGTGATCCGACGCAATGGCGTCTATCGTCCCGTCCGCAAGGCCCTGCAGCACGGCTTCCACGTCCCCCGCGGCCCGAAGGGGCGGGTTCACCTTTGTGTTGGTATCGTAGCCTGCCACAGCTTCGTCCGTGAGCGTGAAATGGTGCGGGGTAGCCTCGCAGGTCACGCGTATGCCCTTCTCCTTGGCGCGTCTAATAAGCTCGCAAGACCCGGCGGTGCTCACATGGGCGACATGGAGCCTGGCCCCGGTGAGCTCGGCGAGGAAAATGTCGCGTGCCACCATGCTCTCCTCTGCGGCTGCCGGAATGCCCGGTAGGCCCAGTCTCGTGGACCAGTAACCCTCGTTCATGGCCCCGCCCTCTGCCAGTTGCACGTCCTCAGCATGGGATATGACGGGCATGCCGAACATGCTCGCATACTCCATGGCATGCCTCATGACCCTGGAGTTCGTGACGGGACGGCCGTCATCGGATACCCCCACCGCGCCCGCGCGGCGGAGTTCTCCTATCTCCGCGAGCTCGGCCCCGGCGAGGCCCCTCGTGACGGCCCCCACGGGAAGCACTCTGACCCGCCCGGTCTCGCGGGCTCGCGACAACACGAACCTCACGGCCGCGCCGGTATCGAGGGGCGGGTCGGTGTTGGGCATGCACGCCACGGCAGCGAATCCTCCCCGGGCAGCAGCCATGGTGCCCGTCTCGATGGTTTCCTCGTCCTCCCTGCCTGGCTCGCGGAGATGCACGTGTATGTCGATGAGGCCGGGCAGAACCGTCTTTTCACGGACGTCCAGGACCCGCGCGCCCTCTGCCTCGATGCCCGAATCGACCGTCAGCACCCTTCCGTGGTCTACGAGCACGTCTTTCGTTTCATCCAGGCCGTTCCGCGGATCCACCACGCGGCCTCCCTTAAGCAACAACCTCACCGGGTCTCCCTCCTCCTGACAGAAGATAGAGCACGGCCATGCGGCAGGCGACGCCGTTGGTTACCTGCTGGTGCACGGCGGCGTTCGGGCTTTCGGCGACCTCCTCGGTGATCTCCACCCCGAGGTTCGCAGGGCCGGGGTGAAGGATGAGCACCCCGGGCTTGCACTTCTCGACCCTCTCACGGGTGATGCCGTAAAGGTCCGAGTACTCGCGTATGCTTGGGAAGAGTCCCTTCTTCTGCCTCTCGAGCTGGAGCCTGAGGACGTTCACGACGTCGGCGCCGGCAAGCGCCTCGCGGAGGTCGCATGTGACCTCCGCGCCCATGCGCGAGACGTCCGGGGGAATGAGAGTCCTGGGGCCGCAAACGGTCACGTGGGCGCCAAGCTTCGCGAGTCCCCATATGTTTGACCTGGCGACGCGGCTGTGCAGGATGTCGCCGACGATCGCGACCTTCAGGCCCTCGATACGCCCGAGGCGCTCTCTGATGGTGAAGAGGTCGAGGAGGGCTTGCGTCGGGTGCTCGTGGCGGCCGTCTCCTGCGTTTACCACGGAGGCCTTCACGGTGCGCGCCACAAGGTGAGGCGCACCGGCCATCTGGTGGCGGATCACTACGAAGTTGGCTCCGAGGGCTTCGAGGGTCCTCGCCGTGTCCTTGAGGCTCTCGCCTTTGGCCACGCTGCTCGTGGACGAGGCGACGTTCGTGACGTCCGCGCTCATCCATTTCCCGGCAAGCTCGAAGGAGGTCCTCGTCCTCGTGCTCGGCTCGTAGAAGAGATTCACCATGGTCTTGCCCCGCAGGGTGGGCAGCTTCTTTATGTCGCGCGTGAATATCTCCTTCATCGGCACGGCCGTGTCGAGGACCAGCTCGATCTCGTCGCGCTCGAGATACTCGAGGCCCAACAGGTCTTTGTGTCTCATTGGCATGTCGTCGCTCCTCCCTTGCAGTGTGGCTGATGCATCATCGACTCCTCCCTTTGAGCCCGTACAGCGAAAGCCTCCCTGCCCAGCGCGCGCTGGCAGGGAGGCGGCTCCACTTCGCCTGTCGCCCTCCCCTTCCGGCCTCACTGGACCTGCTTAAAGGGGCCTGACCTTTATGGGGGGTCAGGAGCCTTACGGCTCCTGTATCACCACCTCGTCCTTCCCGTCCACTTCCTGGAGCCTTACGCTGATGATCTCCCTCCGCGAGGTGGGCACGTTCTTCCCGACACAGTCGGGCCTGATCGGCACTTCGCGGTGGCCTCGGTCGATGAGCACGGCAAGCTGGATGCGCGCCGGTCTCCCGAGATCCATGATCGCGTCGAGTGCGGCGCGGGCCGTGCGTCCCGTGAAGATCACGTCGTCCACGAGGACGATATTCTTCCTCGTGACGTCGAACGGGATCTCCGTCCTGCGGACCTGCGGCTGCACGTCGATGGTGCTGAGGTCGTCCCGGTAGAGGGTGATGTCGAGAACGCCCACGGGCAGCCTCTTGCCCTCGATGTGGCTTATGGCTGCGGCAAGCCTCCCGGCAAGCGGGAAACCCCTCGTTCTGATGCCGACGAGCGCGAGGTTCTCGGTGCCCCCGTTTTTTTCGAGGATCTCGTGGGCCATCCGCACCATCGCCCGCCTCATGCCTTCGGCGTCCATAATCTGGGCCTTGTCCACAAGAGTCACACGGCATGCCTCCTGCGCATACAAGATCGGCCTTCCTGCCGGATCGGCAAGAAGGCCTCCATGACACCAACCGCACGTGATACAGGCTCCTTGCGGGCCTCGCCGGGCCAGCTTAAAGGAATCCGTCTCTATTTGCTATAGAGCCTACCACTCTTGCAGGGTGCTGTCAATACCCGGCCATCGCTTTGGAGAGGTGAAGATTACGCCGCGCAGTCTCACCTGGCCTTCGCAGGCCCGGGCTGCTTCGCCCTGACCGCGGCGGCCTGGCGCTGCTGTCTCGCCCTGTCCCACATGCGCCACTCGAGCCATATCGGGCTTGCTATGAATATCGAAGAGTACGTGCCGGTCGTAAGCCCGATGATGAGCGCGAGGCTGAAGTCCCTGATACTCGCGCCTCCGAAGATGAACAGCGCAACAACGGCGAGGAGCGTCGTGATGACTGTGTTCAACGACCTCGTCAACGTCTGCAGTATACTCTTGTTGGTAAGCTCCTCGAGGGTCTCCTTCTTCCGGAGCCTCAAGTTCTCACGGATCTTGTCGAAAATGACGATGGTGTCGTTGATCGAGTACCCGATTATCGTCAGCACCGCCGCGATGAACGGGCTATTCACCTGCCTGCCCATGATAGCGAACGCGCCCAGCACGATTATGGTATCATGGATGAGCGCCAGGATGGCAGCGACGGCGAACCGGAACTCGAACCTGGCCGAGACGTATATCACTATCCCGACGCACGATATCACGAGCGCCATGAGGGCCCGCCCCAACAACTCTCTTCCGATGACGCCCTCCACCATCTGGGACTCCACGACGCTGACCTGGCCCATCTTTTGGGACAGTGCGCTCACGACACGGTCGACCTGCTCATCGTTGAGGGGTCTCCCGCCGACCTGCGCCCTCACCTGCACGTCGTTGGTCCCCCGTATCGGCTGGATCACGGCCTTTCGAAGGTTCATGTCCGCAAGCTCGCTGCCTGTGAGCACGCCGGCGACGTCGCCGGCGGTTACCGGCCTCTCGAACCTCAGCCTGAGGAGCGACCCGCCTGTGAAGTCAACCCCGAGGTTCAGGCCGCGCACCAGGAGCGCGATGATCCCCATGGCCACGAGCACGCCCGATATCGCAAGGAACGTGCGCCTCCTGCCGATGATGTTCACGATGCCAACCTCCTCACGCTCCGAAGTACTTCGCATACCTCTCGGGGTTTCGGTCCACTACCGTGGTAATGAGTATCCTCGTCACGACGATCGCCGTGAACATGCTGGCGAGGATGCCGAGCCCGAGCGTCACCGCGAACCCTCTCACCGCGCCGGTGCCGTAAATGTAAAGCACGCCCGCTGTGATGAGGGTCGTCACGTTGGAGTCGAGGATGCACCCGAAAGCACGGGTGAACCCGGCCTCGATAGCGGCGCGTAGACGCTTCCCGCCCCGCATCTCTTCCTTGATGCGCTCGAAGATTATGACGTTGGCGTCGACCGCCATGCCCACTGACAAGATCAGGCCCGCTATTCCGGGCAACGTCAGCACGGCATGCAAGCTGGCCAGCACCGCCATGATGATGAGAGCGTATGCGCCGAGCGCTATATCGGCCATGACCCCGGGCAGCCTGTATACGGCCAGCATGAAAATGACCACAAGGCCCCCGCCGATGATCGCCGCGATCTTGCTCTGGTCGATGGATTCCTTCCCAAGTATCGGCTCCAGCACCTCGCTGTGCAGCACGTCGAGGGGTACCGGGAGCGCGCCTGCGCGCAGCATCATGGAAAGATCCTTGGCCCTGTCCATGCTTCCTATGCCTGTGATCTGCCCTTTGTCCTTTATGACGCTCTGCACCACGGGGGCAGAGAGAAGCTCCTTGTCGAGGTAGATGGAGATCGGGCGCCCGATATTCTCGCGGGTGGCCTTCTCGAACTTCTTGGCACCTTCCGCGCTCAACTCGAAGTGGACCGCAGCCCGCCCGTATTCGTCGGGGCCCGCCGCCGCGTTCTTGAGGTCACTGCCTGTCATGATGACGGTTCCCTGCTCGTCCTTGAACTCGAGCTGGGCCGTCTTGCCGATGATCTCCCTCGCCCTCTCCGGATCCTTGACGCCGGCCAGCTCAACGACGATTCGCTTCGCGCCCTGCCGGTAGATCACCGGCTCAGCCACACCAAGCTGGTTGACCCTTCTCTCGATCACTTCCTTGGCCCGCGCCACTGCGTCCTCGTCGGCCTTCACCGTATCGGTATCCCTCGCCTCGAGCACCATGCGGGTGCCGCCGCGGAGGTCAAGGCCGAGGTTCATGGGAAGCTTGTAGATGGCCAGGGCACATGCGATAGCCAAGACGGCGATACCGAGAAGCCTCCAGACGGTTCCTGGCCTCATGAATCCGGTTCCTCCTTTGCCCGCCCAAATTGACACAACCACATTATATGAGTTGGGTTGGGGCTTGTCAACGAAATCGGAAGCCCCGCCACGGGCGTACGCGCCCCGTCACAGCAGCTTGGCACCGTTTATGTCGAGTTTGAAGTGGCACCCGAGGAACTGGGCGGCCCGTCTGCACATCACCATCCTTGCGAGGAATATCTCAAAGTAGTCCATGACCGGGGATATGTCCGTATCAATCTCCAGCTCCAGCGTGACGGTGCGGGCCTGGGCGTTCACCCTGATGAAGGATCTGAGAACCGCGTAGTTGACCCGGTCGTGGATCTCGAACGTGGCGGGGTCGGCGTTTCGTACCCGCGACCGGTGCACGTCTGACTTGTCCGCCAGGATGAGGGCGGCCGCCACACTGTTAACGGCTTGCCCCACCTCTTCTTCGTGGTTTCCTATTGCCCCGGCGACGGTCGCCACCTCAGAAGGATCCATTCCGGCCTTGAGGAGGATCATGGTGGCGAGCGTCGCCCCGACCGAGCCGTGATGGTCACGCCCTGCCATGTTGCCGATGTCGTGCAAGTATCCGGCGATAGCGGCGAGCTCCGCCTCCCTTTCGGGATGTCCGAGCCTTTGGAGGATGTTCCGAGCTATCGTGGACACCAGGGACGCGTGTCTTGTGCCGTGCTCGGTGAACCCCATGGCGCCGAGGTGCTCGTTGGCCTTCTCCACGAAAACCCCCACCTCGGGCACCTTCTTGACATCTTCGAGCACAAGGGCCACCCCGTCGCCTCCCCAAGCGTGGGTTCAGAAATCACCGCCACTTTTCCAGGGTTGCCGGTGTTGCCCTCCGGGGGCCGCGCGCCTGCGGCGCGCCCCGTTCGGATTTGGCGCTTAAGGCCAGCCAGATTCCAGGCGCACCGCCCTGGCCAGCACCGGCAACCCGGAATCTTCTCCCAGGCCGGCATGGATTCCTGAACTCACGCTTAGCCTCCTGCCAGGCCTGAGCATGCTTGAGCCCTGCAGGGCTGCCGCCGGCGCCGACGTGCGCATGTCTGTGGCACGCACGACTCCCGAGGAATAGGATGCCGGAGGCGTCGCCAGGGTATCCCACGGCTTTCCCCTGGAGCGTCACGAATCCGTGGCGAGCCGCAGGCCAGCATCGATAGAACGCCCCCGCTGCCACGACCGCGCGTCCGCGCGTCCGCGGGTCTGTACGGCTTCCGCTCCCGCCGCCGGGCACCGGTGCTTGGGGGACGGGGCCCTCGGCACGCGACAGGGGGATGCCTCGACGTGCGGGGAGTGTGACGCAACAGCGCGCGGGCACATAGACTGTATCGGGGGAGAAGGATCTTCCCGCCAGTGAGCGCCAGTTGGCGGCAAGTCTCCGTAGTCTGGAGGGAGGGAGATGTCAGAGCCCCTGGCAGTAGGCGATTTCGTCGCGAGGAAGTCCTACGACACTGACGTCATCTTCAAGGTGGTCGCCGTCGAGGGCGATAGCGTCCTGCTCCGGGGCGTTTTGCTCAGGATCATGGCAGACGCCCCTGTAAGCGACCTCGTCAGGATCGAGCCGGAGCGCGCCCTCCTGGCACTACGGTCTCTCGAACTCTTCGAAAGGAAGACCGGCTAAGGCTGGATCTTGCGCGAGAACGCGAGAACGCGAGAAAGGGAGTGGTTTGAGGCATGCGCACGATCACCAGGGAAGAGCTCTTACAGCTCGAGCAATACATCAAGACACTTCCACCCCAGGACAAGGACCAGCAGATCCTCGCCAGCCCGCAGCAACAGCTCACGTTCGTCCTTGCGAAAGCCACGTGGTTCAGACAGCAGGCCCCGGAGGGATCAAGCGTGCTGTGGATCGCATCGACGGACTCAGGGTATGCCACAAGGACCGTGAGTGAGGCGTTCGTGGCGGACTGGGGCCCCGTTATCATGGCCGCGGATCAGTTGTGGCTGGGCGTCGATGCGAACTCCGTCATCATGCTGTGGCAGCCCGGAAGCACATTCTAAGTGAGGGTACGAAAATGCTCCCGACCCTGGGCGGGGTTGCCGGTGATTGCACGAGGGGTGTCAGAATCCGGGTACCAGCCAGGCGGGCCGGATTCTCGCGAATCGCGTTCAGCTTCGGGGCGCCATCCCCGAGTGCAGCACCGGCAACCCGGCAGCCGTTGGGAAACGGGGAACCACCAACGAACCGGTCCGCTCGAGTCTTGCGGTGAATTCGGGAGGGGGCCTGCGCGACTGAGCGATGAAGAGCCGGGGGCCTAACGCGAGATCACGAACTGCTTGCTCACCCCGTACGGTATGTATAGCACCCACTTGAGGCCTTCCAGAGTTGGATCCGCGGCGAAGTCCTTCACGAACTTGGGGAAGATCAGGAACCCCCTCTTCGATGATTTCGCCGCCACAGGCCCGTCTACATCGCTATTCACTGCGATCGGGTAATAGTAGGTCTTCCCGATCTTCGCGGTCTCCACGGTATAGTACGCCTCGAGCTGTGGGTATATGGATATCTCGCGGTCCAGCGTGTTCTCGATGAGGATGTCGAACTTGACCTCCGCGGGAAGCTCCAGAAGAGCGGTGACCGTCACACGGACGCCGTCGACTTCGAAAGGCTCCTTGAACATGACCCCGGGGAGGAAACTGTCCGAAGCCCACGCGCGACCGCGCCTGCCGTCATCTACCACGGACCACGTACCGTCGGCCGCCTCGCGCGCCTTGACGTACCTCACCCCGAACTTCCCGTCGGCGTCCTTGAATACCACCTTCACAAGCTGGTAATCGGCGAAGGGGGCGCTCTCGCAGGATATGATGGTGGGACCACCCGGGTGCTTCTCCCCGGTCGCGCTCGCGTATTCCACCCACGACCTCGCAGCGCCGGCGGCGAGACCCGCGGCCTCAGTGAACCGGCCGGACTCGAGCGCGGTCACGTACCGCACCGCGAGATCCTCCGCATCCTTCGCGCCTTCGGCGAGAGCGGGACTCGCTGGAAGCGTCGAAAGAGTCAGCACCAGCGACACGATTGAGAACGCAAAAACGGCTCGCCTGGACATCAACACCCCTCCCCACGCCCCACAGCGCACCCCGCGCCTCGAGGAAAACAGACGGCCTGGCACGCGTCCGCGCACAGCGCTGCCGCGCCCCGGCGCCACCGCGCCGTCACGCTGACGCACTGTCACGCTGACGCACTACTGTGCTGCCAGCTCCGGCTCCTTGTCCTTGGCGGACTCTCCCTTGCCCAGCACTGCGCCCACGGCCGCCCGCGTGGTCTTTATGCGAACCTTGTCTGCGATCTCGATGAGGAGCGAATCCTCTTTCACGTCGACAATCTGGCCGTATATACCGCCGACTGTGATGACGTGGTTGCCTTTGCGAAGAGAGTTCAGCATCTCCCGTCTCTTTTTCTGCTGAGTCTGCTGGGGCCGGATAAGGAAGAAGTAGAACACCACGAACATGAGCCCGAACATGAGAAGGCTCGATATGAGGGATCCTTGCTGTGCCGGCATTGACTTCACTCCTAACTGGTTTGCAATGTGTCACTTAGTTCCACAGAAGGCTGCAAACTCCTTCCTCGCCCCCTCGAAAGACCCGTCGATTATGGACCTGCGTATCTTGCGCATGACCTGAATCAAGAAATACAGGTTGTGGTAGGACACAAGCCGCAGCCCGAGCATTTCCCCGGACTTCAGGAGATGGCGGATGTATGCCCGGGAGTAGCTCCGGCACACCCGGCAGTCGCATTCCGGGTCGAGAGGGCCCTGGTCCCGCGCGTAAGCGGCATCCCGGACGATGATCCTCCCCGCGCCGGTGAAAGCGGTCCCGTGCCTTGCGATCCTGGTCGGCAGGACGCAGTCGAACATGTCGACCCCACGGCTCACACCCTCGATGAAGTCCTCGGGCGTGCCGACACCCATGAGGTAGCGCGGCTTGGACTCCGGAAGGTGCTCCACCGCGTGCTCGAGCGCCTCGAACATGAGATCCTTCGGCTCCCCCACCGATAGCCCGCCTATACCATACCCGGGGAAATCCATGTCAGCGAGGGCCCTCGCGCTCTCCTCGCGAAGGTCGGGAAACACCCCGCCCTGCACGATGCCGAAAAGCCCCTGGTCTTCCCGCCTGTGCGCGGCCCTGCACCTCCGCGCCCATTCCGTGGTCCGCCGCGTCGCGAGCCTGACGTACTCGCGGTCTGTGGGGTAACGCACGCATTCGTCGAAAGCCATGGCGACGTCGGCGCCGAGGGCCTCCTGGATGCGGACAGCAGTCTCCGGCGCAAGAAAGTGGGTGGAACCGTCGATGTGCGACCGGAATTCCACCCCGTCGTCGGTGATCTTCCGCAGGTCTGCGAGGCTCGCCACCTGAAAGCCGCCGCTGTCTGTAAGTATGCCCCTGTGCCAGCTCATGAAGGCATGAAGGCCGCCCGCCTCGCGGACCACATCAGGCCCTGGCCGGAGGTACAGGTGGTAGGTGTTCGCCAGGATCATCTGAGCGCCCATCTCGAGGAGTTCCTCGGGAGAGACGCCTTTCACGCTGCCCTGGGTGCCGACTGGCATGAATACGGGTGTCTCGATCACCCCGTGGGGTGTCATCAGCGCGCCTGCCCGCGCAAGGCCCGACGCAGCCCGCCTGATGACTCTGAATTCGAAAGCAGAAGTCACGCGTGAGTCTCCTTCTCGCGCCCCTCACAACAGGAGCATGGCATCGCCGAAACTGAAGAACCGGTACCCTTCCTTCACGGCGGTCTCATACGCGGACATCACCTTTTCGTACCCGCCGAAGGCGCACACGAGCATGAGAAGGGTGGACTTCGGGAGATGAAAGTTGGTGACGAGCGCGTCAACCAGTTGAAAGCGGTAACCCGGGTAGATGAACTTGCTCGTCCACCCACTCGACGGCTCCACGCTGCCATCGTTCCCGATTCCCAGGGACTCGAGGGTCCGCACCGTCGTCGTGCCGACCGCGAACACCCTGCCACCCCGGGCTTTCGTGCGCGTCAACGCGGCCGCGGCGCTAGCGTTCACAGTGAACCGCTCGGCGTGCATGACATGCTCCTCCACGGTCCTGGCCTTCACCGGCCGGAACGTGCCCAGGCCCACGTGGAGGGTGATGTAGACGGTCTCGACGCCTTTCCCCGCGACCGCCTCCAGAAGATCATGCGTGAAGTGGAGGCCCGCCGTCGGCGCCGCTGCTGAGCCCTGTTTCGCCGAATCAGCGTACACCGTCTGGTACCGCTCGGGGTCCGATATCTCCCTTTTGATGTACGGCGGGAGCGGCACGTGGCCGATCTCCTCAACGACGCGGTCGAAATCGCCATCCGCAACGAACCGCATCAGCCTCCCGCCTGCGGGTGTCCTCGCCAGCACCTCGCCCACCAGGCGCCCGTCGAAGGAGAGCCTCGTTCCTGGCGGCGCCTTCCTGCCAGGCCTCACCAGCACCTCCCAGGTTTCGCCCGCACCGCCGCTCCTGGAAAGGAGCAAGACCTCAACCCTTCCGCCGGTCCCCTCGCGCGCCCCGATGAGGCGGGCCTTCATGACGCGGGTATCGTTCAGCACCAGGCAGTCACGGTCCGCAAGATAGTCAACGATGTCCCGAAAGGACCTGTGCTCTATCTCACCACGCTTCGGCACGACCATGAGGCGCGACTCGTCCCGCCGCGCGAGGGGTTCCTGTGCTATCAGCTCCGGCGGCAGGTGGAAGTCGAAGTCGGCAACCTTCACTCCCTGCGCGCGCCTCCTCCGGACGTGCGGGACACGTCGGCCCCAGTGAAGGCGCCCGGCAGGAGGTCGGCCGCGGCGACCACCTTTGTGCTCCCCTTGAGGTTCGTCATGATAACCTGGATGTCAGGACCAAATTCCGCCAGGACCTGCCTGCATATGCCGCATGGAGCACATGGCCCGTCGGTGTCGCCCACCACCGCGATGGCAGAGAACTCGCGCTCTCCCTCGGACACCGCCTTGGCGACGGCGCGCCGCTCTGCGCAAATGCCGGCGGGATACGAAGCGTTCTCGACGTTGCACCCTGTGTACACCCGCCCGCTTCGTCCGAGGAGCGCCGCTCCCACCGCAAACCCCGAGTAAGGGGCGTAAGCCCGCTCCCTTGCTTCTCTTGCAAGTTCGATCAGCCTGGCATGCTCCATTCCAATCCCTCCGAACCTCTTTAGCGCCTCTTGTATGCCGCGAGCGTAACCGCAGCATCCTCCTTCACCTCGAGCCTCTTTCCGTCGTGCGTGAACCTGGTGCCGACCTCCGCCAGCGCGTACCTGAGCGCGGGCGGATCGCCGACCGCCTCGATGACCACGGGATTCACCGAAATGGGCTGCTGGTTCACGAGGATGACAGGCCCTGCGCACCTCACCGACGACTGGGCGATGATGCGCTGCCCGCCCACCTCGGCCCCCCTTGCCCCGGCGTGGAAGAGGAGATTGAGGATCTCCTTGATATCCCTCTCGTGGACGATCTCGCGAGTGCGGTAGCCGTCCTCGGCGTCGTAGGCCCGTATCGTGACCCCCGGTCCCGTCAGTTCGGCCGCGCCTGCCTCCTCTCGCAGCCTCGCCAGATCATCGCGCATCACCCTGATCTCTTCTTGCAGCCTCTGGATCTCCTGGCGCGCCTGCCTCTCCTGCTCGTCCCGGGACCATGAGGTCAGCCCGGCCTGGGCAAACCGCAGAGCCTCCTCAGCGTCCCTGGCTTCGACGCAGAGAGCCCTCGCGACCTCCGCTGGGCTGGAGGCAAGCCCGATGGCGGCATCGAGGCGCGAGAGGGCATCGTGCACGTACAGCACGTCCTGTGCTCCGGCCTTCCGCGCGAGCGCGCGAAGATGTGCGGCCACCGCGTACCCGCCTCGGCGCACCATCTCCGCGTCGTCCATCTCCCCGGGGAACCGAAACATGGACATCCTGCGGGCCAGGGCCACGCTATCGAGGACAAGGAGAAGCGCGGCGAAAACGAAAAGGAGTCGCAGCAGGCGCTCCCGGCTGTCGCCCTGCGACCGCCATCTCGAAAGGGCCGGAAGAGCCACGTCTATGGACCCTCCTTTCGGAACGCGCTCAGCACAAGGTTATCCTGTCTCTCGACTTCCACACGTATGCCCCACGGCTTGAGACTGTTCCGGATGAGCTCCAGACTGCTCGTAAGAAGCTCTGGATCCCCCACCGCGTGGATGACCACGGGATTCACTGAAATTGGCTGCTGGTTCACGAGCAGCAGGGGACCAGCGCTCCTGATGGACGACGTGGCCACGAGCCTCTGGCCCCCCACCTCGACGCCCAGGGCTCCCGCTGCGAAGAGCTCGTTGACCATGTCCCTGACGTCCTTCTCCTGGACCACATCTTCCCTGGAAAAGCCGCCCGGAGCGTCGTAGACCCTGACGACGATGCCCCGACCCTCCAGGGGGCTGTAGCCCGCCGACCGCCGCAGGCTCTCGAGAGCGGAGCGAAGGTTATCCAGCTCGGCCTGGAGGAGCCTGAGAGCGTCCTGAGTCGTGCGCGGTGCTATCAGCGATGCTTTGCCGTCCAGGATCTCCACCTCGACCGGCCCCGAGAGGCCCGCGAGCAGCGGCTCGGCCCGCAGCCTCGATATGGTGTCGGCCGACAGGACAAGGCCCTTGCCCTCCACCGTCACGAGGCCATCCCTCCCGCGCGCCACCGTGATCACGGTCCTGCCGGTCACGCTCCTTATGGCAGGATCCTGGCTCAGGATCCACAGGACCAGCTCTCTCCGCTGATTCTCCTCCTCGCGCTCGATCACGTTCTGCACCGCTCTGCCGTACGTCGCGATGGCGGACGCGATCTCCTCGCCGCTCACTGCCTGCTCTATCTCGAACTTGAACTTCGCGAGGGCATCCCTGACCGCGGAGTTCCGGGCAAGGCCGGAATGGGCGCAGGTAGATTCATAGTAGTCGGCGAGGGCCCTTGCTCCACCTCGCACGATCTCGGTGTCGGTGATCTCTCCGGGAAACCTCAGGAGTTCGAGGGACCGGGCGAGCATGGCCACGTTTGCAGCCATGAGGAGAACAAGGACTACTATGACCGTCCTCATCCCCGCACCTGACGACTCCCGCATGCCGGCGACCTCCTCGTCCCAACTCGCCCTCATTATAGCAGAAAAACCCCGTCCCATCCACAAAAGCCCAGACCCGCACTGCAAGGACATGGGAGGGCGACGGCGTATAATATGCACAGGGGAGGCCCGGTTTCCCCACCACGTGTGAGTTCCATCCACGCTCCAGAGGAGGGCTTTGCCATGACATGCTTACAGGCGGCGGCCGTCATCGTCGCGCTCGCAACCCTGTCCACCGTGGTTCAAGGACAGGCCCGCGCATCGTCCCCGGACTGGCGGTTCGTGCAGGCGGTGATGGCTGACGTGCGGGCCGAGCCAGCTGAAGGCGCGGAACGCGTGACCCAGGCGCACCTCGGCACCGAGGTCCTGGTGGTCGAGGATGCCGGTGACTGGGCGAGGGTGCGCATCCCCGTACAGGGCGACTACCCGGGTTGGGTGAGGCAGTCGGCTCTCGTGACGGCACGGCAGGCTGGGGCGTTCGCGGCCGCGAGGCAGCTTGCCGTGGTGCGCACCGCAAGGGCGCGCGTGCTCCGCGACGCGCAGAGCAACGCAGACGCCCTGATAGAGGTCACTCTTGGCGCGAGGCTTGCTGTTGTCGGGGTGCGCGGTGGGTTTGTGCGGGTAGCCGTTCCGAGGGGCGATGCCGGTTACATCGCCGCAGATGCGGTGGTCCTCTGTGACAGGGGCGCCACGCCGCCACGCAAAGGAGCGGACGATGTCGTCAGGACGGCCATGCAGCTCGTGGGCGTCCCCTATCTCTGGGGCGGGGCAAGCACCGACGGCGTGGACTGCTCGGGCCTCGTCTACACGGTATTCTACGTGAACGGCATTGTGCTCCCACGCGATGCCCACGACCAGTACGTAGTCGGGACGCCCGTTGACCGCGCAGACCTGCGACCGGGCGACCTTGTGTTCTACTCGACATACGCTGCGGGTGCATCCCACGTGGGGATCTATATGGGCGATGGCAAGGTCATCCAGTCGGGATCCAAGACAGGAGGGGTCGCCGTCATAAGCATCGACGACCCACACTACGGCCCGAAGTACATCGGGGCGCGTCGAGTGCTGTAATGCGGGGCTGAGTGCAAGTTCACACATGCATGCCGGTTCGGGAGAGTCTTCCGGGTTGCCGGTGCTCACACGACGGGGCGCCCGGGATCTGGCGGCTGGCCCGCGCGCCGAATTCGAACGAGACGTGCCGCAAGCGCGCCGTCCCCGGAGGGCAACGCCGGCAACCCTGGATAGGACTTACGCGCTGAGAAGTAGCGCGAACTCGTGGCGGTCCAGTTAAATGAGACCCGCGACGGCGCGGGCGGCGGCGAGGAGTTTCGGCCCAAGCACCGCGGCACCTACGACAGCCGCCCACACCGCGCTCACGAGCACGGTGCCGGCGGCTATGTCCTTGACGGTCTTGACCCTCATCTCCCAGGTGGGACATGCGATGTCGCAGACCAGTTCGAGAGCGGTGTTGGCAAGCTCGCATATGAGAACGAGAGCGATGGCGATGACAAGGCACGCAAGCTCAACCGCGGACACCCCGAGGATGCCTGCGGCCGCCAGCACTGCGGCGGCTGCGACGAAGTGAATGCGCATGTTACGTTCGGCGAAGAGCACCGCCTTCACGCCCTGCACGGCACAGCGGAAGCTCTCCCCGAGCGACCTCGTTTTCATTGGCCGTCACTTCCCCCGGCAGCGGCGCAAGGGTCGGTCGGACCGGCCTGCGACGACACCCGGGCAAGAATCTCGCGTTCGCGGGCCTCCATCTCCTCGGCATCCCGGTCGTCGTCATGGTCGTACCCAAGTAGGTGCAGAAGACCGTGGATGGCGAGGACCACCGCGTGGTGGGCGGCGCCCCCGGTCTTTGGCGCCTCGCGAGCGGCGGTCTCCAGCGAGATGACGATGTCGCCGAGGATGGCCGGTTCCTCCGGCACATCCTTGTCATCCATCCCGAAAGACAGCACGTCGGTCGCGGCGTCCT
Organism: Bacillota bacterium; assembly: GCA_050261335.1. Taxonomy (GTDB): domain Bacteria; phylum Bacillota; class SHA-98; order UBA4971; family UBA4971; genus UBA6256. The sequence continues at coordinate 541 of JBLNDE010000037.1, read as the reverse complement.
TCCCCCGGAACTGCCTGTTGAGCTCGCGAATGCGCCCGTCGTCCACGAGAGCTATGCTCACCTCGACCCCGGTGGGGTCCATCCCCTCACGAGAGAGTCCGATTGTCACCGCGCGTTCGAGTTGCGCGGCGAGGTCGTCATTGACATCCACTGTATGCTGCAGGTTCACGATCTCGACAGGCACGCCCGCCACCAGCCCCTCTCCAGCTTCGCCTTTACCTTCACCTTTACCGTCACCTGAGCCCGGCACGCTGCACCTGCACCTAGGTATAGAGCCATAAGTCTGCGCCATCTTCCCTGACCGCGTTGGGGTTCCCGGTGCTTGCTGAGTATGGCGCCATGAGTCTTCGCCACTTTTCTTGAGGGTGTCAGGGTTGCCGGTGCTTGCTAGGGCGGGGCGCCCGGAATTCGGCTGGCCCGTGCGCCAAATTCGAACGAGGCGCGCCGCGAGCGCGCCGTCCCCGGAGTGCAACACCGGCAACCCTGGACAGGACTTGCGCACTGGAAAGCAGCGCAAACTTGTGACGATCTACTTAGGGCG
>JBLNDE010000036.1:0-28553 GCA_050261335.1 Bacillota bacterium | reverse complement strand
TCCCGGTCGTCCAGGGCACAGGCGACCCGAATTCCATGGGCTTCACGAAGCCTATCCACACGAGCGGCGCCTTGAAGCCCTCCCTGGGGCTGAACCCGTCGTTTCCTTCCTCAACCCAGGCATCGATCACGTGAGTGCCTTCTATGGTTGTGGTTTGAATCCAGTCCGTGCCGTCAGGAGGGATGGCCTGCACCCCGTATTTCCCTGGGGGCAGGTTCTCGACCACTGCGTCGCCATTTGCGTCGGTCACGATTTTGCCGCCAGTGCCAGGGATCGGGATGGGATTGCCTGCTGGATCCAGTAGGAGCTCACCGGCGGCATCTCGCTCGTACTGCGTGCCCAACGGATTGCCGAAATAGTCCACGGTGACCTCGCCGACGGCGTCTTGGATCACTATGAGGAAGCCCTCAAGGCCGACCTCAAGCGGGACGTCATCCTCGCCGTTCACCGGGTTGTTGTCGTGGAACACGTGTACCCTGATCTTGGACAGGGGCAGGGGGTGCGGACGGAGCGCAACCTCGACGGTCACGTCCGCGCCGGCCACCGTGACCCAATTGCCGCCCATCTTGTGACCTGGAGCCAGCACGGAGACCAAGTACTTCCCGTCGGGCAAGTGCGCTGTGGCGGGTTGACCAGGCGCGGCCTCTCCAGTGGCAACCACGGGGCTGTGGCTCGCAGCGGGCTTGAGAGACGGGAGCTTGTCAGGGTCGCGGAGTGGTTCCGGCAGCTCGACCTGGGGGTCACCTACGTTATCTTCGTTGATCAGGAATCGAAACTGTGGGATAAGGTCCTGCGACACTGCGTCTCGTGCGACAACCGTGATCACCCTCGTGTCCGTCGAGCATTCCATCGTCTGGCCACCTTCCCATGCCACGCAGCGTATCCGAACCTTGGACAGGCAGCACCTTTACCTCACGAGGAGACCGACCTGCGTCCCAAGACCGGATAGTGATACTGCATACTATTCCGGAACCAGGCGTCAGGTGCCTCAGGTACGCAGCAGCCAACCATGACTTTCGCGGACGCGGCAAAGCGCTGCAGAGGGACGCTGAGCCCCGGGGGTGGGGAGCAGGCGGCCTGTCACGACCGTCATTATGGCACCGGACCGGCAAAATCCGTCTCCTCATCCCCCGAAATGACGCATTCGCCCTTTTGCCCCGTCCTGGTAAGCAGTATAATGATTGTTAAGGGGTCGATCTCCGCGGGTAAGGTTGCGGCCCGGTTGAGACAGGCGAAGGAAAGGCAGGAGTCCACTATGAAAGACGTGAGTAGCGGCGCCATGAAGAGGGACATCGCCATTGTGACAGACAGCGGTACGAGCCTGCCCGAGGAGATCATCGAGGAGTACGACATAGCCGTCGCACCCATAGGAATACAGATCGGAAGCGACACGTACCGCGACGGCATCGATATCACGCGCGAGGAGTTCTACGAGAGGCTCGACGGGCCCGAGGTGCCTCGCACCTCGCAGCCTGCTCCGGCTGAGTTCATCTCCATCTACCGAAGGCTGCTCGAGCGCGTCAAGACCATAATCTCGATCCACATCACCTCCACCGGCAGCGGCACCTGCCAGGTCGCCAACCTCGCGAAGGCGAGTTTCCCGGACGCGGATATCGAAGTCGTCGATTCGCTGTCAGCATCCATGGGGACCGGATTCATGGTGCTCGCGGCCGCCGAGGCCGCGCGATGCGGGAGAACGAAGGAGGAGATCCTTCGTATCCTGGCGGAACTCCGGCCCCGCATCAGCGCGTATGCGGTCATCAACTCGGTCAGGCATCTCCTGAAGAGCGGGCGCATTCACAAGGGTCAGGCGCTCATCGCTTCCTTGCTCTCGATAAAGCCGCTGATATCCGTGAAGCAAGGAGTCGTGGAGGTGGTGGACAGGGTGAGGACCTACCAGGCCGCCCTCGACAGGCTGGTTGAACTGACTAAAGAGGCCGCCAGAGACTCGAGGGTGAGGGTCTCGGTCGTTCACGGGAACGCCCTTGCCGACGCAAAGCGCCTTTGCGAGCGACTTGGGACCACCCTCAACTGCAGCGAGATCATCCTCTCGGACATCGGCGCCCCGCTCGCGGTGCACGGCGGACCGGGGATCGTCGGGGTCGTGATCCACCCGGTGTGACGGCAAGGCCGAGCGATCCCAAGCGGATCGCGGCAAATCCGCGCCGCTTTTCAGCGCGCAGGTCCTCGCCAGGGTTGCCGGTGCTGCTCTCCGGGTACGGCGCGCTTGTGGCGTGCCTCGTTCGGATTTGGCGCTCGAGGCTGGCCACATTCCAGACGCCCCGCCCCAGCAGGCACCGACAACCCCAACACCCTCAGGAGAAGCGGCGCAGACTCATGGCGTCATACCTAGCCATACCTAGCCATACCTAGATTCCTGAAGCGTGGCTGTCGAGGGCATCCAGCACCGCGAGAAGCGCCCCGTACTGTACCTGGACGAGGTCGCGTATGGGGACCACCTCGTACTCAAGGTTGACCTCGATATCCCTCGCCCACTCATCGATGTGCGTCTCGAGTTCGTCATAGGCGCGTCTCACAGCCTTGCCGGACGCAGCGCCCGCGGCGGCGAGCTGGGCCTCAAACGCCCGCTGCAGCATGGCTCCAACAAGCATCCTGTAGAAGCCGCCCACCCAGAGAGCGTCAGCCTGCTGGGCCACGGTGGCCCGCTCGTCCATTCCCGGGGCCTCCCTCGCCCACTTCTCCTGGCTCGGAAGAGACCTCAGCCCTGACTCGACAAACACCGTGACAGCGTTGAGGAATATGGCGCCCTCGGTCATCTCCGCCCTGGTCTCCCCGAGCAGGCGGTCGAGCGTCTCGAGGATGGTTCTCGTGCGCTCGATTCCCTGGAGCACCACTTCGCCCCGCTTCTCGTCGATCCGCGAGGTGTCCCCGATCTTCGCGGACTTGAAGTACGGGGCCTCGGTCACGAGGCACAGCGGCGCGCTCACGCGCTCCGCGAACTCGAAGCTCGAGGCGCCGCCTGTCATGTATGACGCCGGGTCGCCCTGGGCGTACTTCTCATAGTAGTCGTAGGAATCGGTCGCCCTCGGCACCCTGAATACGGCCGGGTGGAACTCGACCGCCCACGGCATCTCGGGCTCGCCCAGGGACATCGGAAGCCCGCGCTCGGTCGGAACGCGGTGCAGCGTCGGGTAGACGGCCGCAAGCGGCGCGGAGATGTAGTAGTACACCCCGCCGAAGCCTGCGTTGTGAAGCGAATACATCACGTCGGGCCTTGCGAGTTCGATGGCGTTCATGAGAGCCCTTGTCTCCGGAGTCGGGTCCTTCCAGATGAACGTCTTGTATTCGACGGGGAAGGTCCACTCGACCTGGTCCTGGGGACGGGGGCGGTAGTAGTGCTTCGCGTAGTTCCTGATGTTGAACGGCCCCTTGAACCACCCCTCGTTCAGCCTGGTCCCGTCCGGGTCCACGCACGGGAGCAGGTACCACGTACGGCCTTCCCGAAGGGCGCCATTGGCGATAAGCTCGTCACCGAGGAAGTTCACCAGCATGGCACCTATAGGCTCGTTCGGATGGGGGCAGGCAAAGACCATCACGTGCTGAGGACCGTCCCCGATGGTGAGCATGGGTATCGCCTCGCCCCTGGTAGACCTGCCGACTTCCTGGTAGCGGGCGAGGTCGGGGTGGGCCCGGCTCACCGTCCGTGCGTGGTCAAAGAGTTCGTCTACTGTGAGGAAACGCTGGTAACGAGGTACTCGCGAAAGAAGGAAATCGATGTCCAAGTGTCTCCCTCCCTGTCTGCAGTCGATCGTGGCCGTCCTCATGTGAAAAGTCAGTGAAGCTGCCTGCTCAAGCGTGGATCAAGCGCGTCTCTGAGCGCGTCTCCGACGAAGTTGAAGCTGAGCACGACGAGGAATATGCAGAACCCCGGCCATACGATGAGATTGGGATTCAGCAGGATGAAATCCTTCCCTTCGCTCACCATCGCGCCCCACTCGGGCGTCGGGGGCTGCACCCCGAACCCCAGAAAACCCAGCGCAGCCGACGACAGTATAGCCGAAGGGATTCCGAGCGTGGCCGAGACTATCACGGGGGTGAGGACGTTGGGGAGCACGTGCTTGAACATGATCCTCGCGTCCCCGCAACCCGTCGCCCTCGCGGCCTGCACGAGATCGGTAGTCTTGAGCGACAGCACCTGCGCGCGCACGAGCCTTGCGTACATCGGCCAGCTCACAACGCCCAGCACCCACATGACGTTGAATATGCTGGGGCCGAAAAGCGCCATCACGGCGATGACGAGGATGAGGAAGGGGAACGAGTAGAAGACCTCGACCATCCGCATGACAGCCTGGTCGACCCAGCCGCCGTAGTACCCTGAGACCAGGCCGAGGCACGTGCCGAGCGCGCTCGCTATCGAAACGACGACCACTCCTATGAGTAGTGAGATGCGAGAGCCATGTACCAGCCGCGATAGGATGTCGCGGCCGAAGTTGTCGGTGCCGAGGAGGTGCCCCGGCGACCCGGGAGGCTGGTTGGTGTTGGCAAGATCCATGGTGTATGGGTCATACGGTGCAACCAGGGGGGCGAAGACGGCGGCGCCCACGAAGAGGGCGACCATCACGACCCCCAGTACGCCCAGCCTGTGCCGCGCGAACACTCTCCCGAAACGTATGGACTGCGTCTCTACACGGGCCATCTCTTGCTCCATGTCACTCATATCTGATCCTCGGATCTATGAAGATGTATAGCAGGTCGGTCGCCAGCGTCACCAGGATGAAGCTTACTGCAAACACAAGCACGGTACCCTGTATAAGAGGTATGTCCCGCTGCTTCACGGCGTTTACCGCGAGCATGCCGAGGCCTGGCCACGAGAAGATGGTCTCGGTTATGACCGCGCCGCCCATTAGCGACCCAAACTGCATGCCGAACGTGGTGACGACCGGCAAGAGGGCGTTTCGAAGGGCGTGCTTGTATAGCACGACTCTCTCGTGGACGCCCTTTGCGCGCGCGGTTCGTATGAAGTCCTGGGCAAGCGTTTCCAGCACGCACGCGCGCGTCAGCCTGGTCAGAATGGCTGCCATCGAGGCTCCGAGCGTCACCGACGGGAGTACGATGTGCCTTGCAAACTCGACGAACCCGGCGTCGAGGCCACGCATCCCCCGTATGGGGAACCAGTGGAGTTTGAGGCCGAAGACGATTATGAGGAGGAGGCCGAGATAGAACCCTGGCAGGGACACTCCAATCATGGCGAGCGTGGTGGACCCGTAGTCGAAGATGGAGCGCCGCTTTGCGGCGGCGATCACCCCCAGCGGAAGCGCGATGATGAGCGCCACCAGCGCTGACGACGTAGCCAGGATTATGGTGTTGGGAAGCCGCTCTCTGATTTGGGTCGCCACGGGGCGCCGGAATGTGATCGAACGGCCGAGGTCTCCCCTCACCAGTCTGGCCATGTAGTTTGCGTACTGGACGTACCAGGGTTTGTCCATCCCCAGCTCGACCCTGAGCCTCTCTATGTTCTCGGGATTGGCCGTCTCGGACCCGAGCATGAGGTTGATCGGATCGCCGGGGGCGAAGCTCACCATGGCAAACACTATGAACGTCACACCAATGAGCACAGGGATCGTCACAGCCAGACGACGGACTATATGCTTGAGCACCGCGTTACTCCCTTTCGAGCTTTCGAGGGCGCGCCCCGCTCCCCGACAGGAGGAACGGGGCGCGCAGGCTAGCCAGATTCCAGGCGCCCCGTCCCAGCGAGCACCGGCAACCTCCACACCGTCGGGAAAAGTGGCGCAGACTCATGGCACCATACTTGGGCCGACCCCGAGCTCGCCTTGACTCGCCTACACTCACCCAGGCCTACCTGGAAAGCCAGACGTTGTTTTCGACGGATACGAGGTGCAGGCCACCCCACGGTGGGACCCAGTCGTTGACCTTCTTGTTGCAGACGGAGTATCCCCACTCGAAGTAAAGCGGGATAGCCGCTCGATCCTCCATGATTTTCCGTTGCGCCTGCTTCCACAGGCTCGCGAGCTTCTTGTCGTCAGTGGTCCCGAGCGCCTGATCGAGCAAGGAATCCACCTGGGGATTCGAGTAGAAGTGAGTGTTGGATTTCCCTATCATGCTGCTATGGAACAGCGAATGGAGACCCGTGGTGCCGGCGTAACTGAAGTCGAAGAATAGGCCGGTATTGTTGCCCTTCACGAGGTCGTCCACCCACACCGCCGTGTCCTGCTGCAGCACAGAGGCGTCTATGCCGAGCTCCTTGAGCTGCGTGGCAAGGATCGTGAGCACCCTGACCTGTGAGCCAGGAATCGTCTTGATCTGGACCTTGAGCGGCTGACCGTTACGGTCCAGTATCCCATCGCCGTTGGTGTCCTTGAAGCCCGCCTTGGCAAGCTCCGCAAGACCGGCCTTGGGGTCGTGTGGCCAGAGATTCTTGAGGCTCGGGTCGTAGCCGAATGGAACCCACGGCGGGCACTGCCCGTAAGCCCTCTCCCCGAACTTCCCCACGACGGCCTTGACCGCGCTGTCGATATCCAGCATCTTCGCTATGGCATCGCGAACCGCCCGTTCATCGAAGGGAGATGTCTTGACGTTGATTCCGAGGCCGCGGTATGACCCACCGCGGGAGAGGAGTATGAGATTGGCATCCTTGGATAGGGTCGCCACCGCGTCTACGTTGAAGAGGTACGGCACAACATCGATCTCACCCGCGCTGAGGGCCATGGTTTGGACTGTCGGGTCGGGGATGACCACGAACTCGACCCTGTCGAGGTGAACCGGGAGCCAGTAGTTGGGATTCTTCTCGAAAACGAGACCCTGGTCTGGCGTGAAGCTCTTCAGCTTGAACGGACCCGTGCCGATGGGGGTCTTGGCCACGCCGTCCTCGCCCAGCTTCTCGACAGCCTCGCGCGCCATGACGACCACCCTTGCCAGGCGGTTGGGGTCGTTGACCAGGAACGGTTCGGGCCGGGTCGTCTTGATGACGACGGTGTACTTGTCCTGCGCCTTGACGCTGGCGATGTCCCCCAGGACGAACGCCGTGCTCACCTTGCGGAAGCGCTCGATCGAGTACACGACGTCGTCCGCCGTCAGCTCGCGCCTGGTTCCCTTGGGAAACACGGCGTTTCCGTCGTGGAACAGGACACCCTTGCGCAGATGGAAAACCCACGTCTTCTCGTCGGGATTCTCCCAGCTTGCGGCAAGGTGGGGTATGGGCTTGAAGTTGTCCTTGCTGAGGATGAACAGAGGGTCATAGACGAGGCTGCAGGCGCTGATCTCGTCATTGGCGGCGGTCTTGTACGGGTCGAGTTGCTGGATCGATGATGCTGCGATACGCAAGGTGCCACCGTCTCTGGCTTGTGCCATTGCCACGGGCGGCACGCCAGACGTGAGGAGAACCAGCAGGAGAACCGTGAGCACGACTGAACTTGCGCAGCTTTTCTGCATATGTAGCGCCTCCTTCTGCCAAAACACCAGGATGCTTTTGATACTTTATACCACCAAACCACCCTGGAGTCAAGGCACTGAGACGCTGACGACAGGCCGACAGGCTGCAGGAACGGGCCACAGGCCTGTAGAAGTATGTTTTCGCGCGACCGCCATTGGTGCGGCAAGTGCCACCGGGGGCGGCGACTCCCGCCAGGGGAAGGGGTTCGTGTGAGTCTGTTGATGGTCCTGTGTCTCGTCCTCGCTGTTGCGGGCGTGATCGAAAATCGGCTCCACCTCGGACGGATCAGGCGAATACCCATAAGAATCCACGTGAACGGGACACGAGGCAAGTCCACCACGACCCGGCTGATAGCGGCGGGCCTCCGGGAGGCCGGCCTCAAGGTCATCGCAAAGACGACCGGCACGGCCGCACGACTGATCCTCGAAGATGGGTCTGAGCAGCCGATCTCCCGGCGCGGCCTCCGCGCGGACATCATCGAGCAGGTCAGGACGGCCGCACTCGCTCGAAGGCGAGGGGCCGACGCGCTCGTCGTGGAGTGCATGGCAATCCACCCCGAAAACCAGTGGGTTTCCGAGCACAGGATGGTCCGCGCCACCATAGGAGTGTTAACCAACGCAAGGGACGACCACCTCGACGTCATGGGCCCAACCATCCATGACGCTGCCGCTGCGCTCGCCCTGACGGTGCCGGCCCACGCCCACCTCGTCACCACAAGGGGCGAAGGCCTCACCGCCATCATGCGCCGGGCGGCCGCAATCGGGACCACAGTACACGTGGTCGATGGGTCCAGCGTCCCCGACGACGTCAACGAAGGCTTCGCCTACGTGAGCTTCAAGGACAACGTGGCTTGCGCCCTGAAGGCGTGCCAGCTTGCGGGGGTGGACTCGAAGGTCGCCATCCGCGGTATGCTCCGCGCCGCAGGTGATCCGGGGGTGACGCAAGTCATCCACTGCGTCGTTCACGGGGCGAGGTGCGTCCTCGTCAACGCGTTCGCCGCCAACGACCCGTCATCAACCGCCATGCTCTGGGCGAGATTCTCCGAAAGCCTGCACGGACGGCGCATGCCGGTCATCGCGGTGATGAATAACCGCTCTGACCGACCGCAGAGGATCGTGGGGCTGGCGGACGTGGTCGCGCGGGATCTGAAGCCGGACCACGTGGTCCTCATCGGGCAGCTTGGCCGGCTCGCCAGGCGCGAGCTTGCGCGCGCCGGACTTGACCCGGCCAGGGTCGTTGACCTCACAGGGGGGGCGCACGACCTCAGGTCGGTCCTTGACAGGCTCGAGGCGCTCGTCTCAGGCGAGACGGTCATCTTCGCCCTGGGGAACACCAAGGGCATGGGTCAAGCGCTGGTGAATCATTTCGCGGACCAACCCGGTCGAATCGAGGGAGCGGTCTCATGATTTCCCTATCCATCGGGATCAGCCTAATCGCCAGTTTCCTTTACACGGAGCTGACCGGCCTTCTCGCCGGCGGGCTCGTCGTCCCCGGGTATCTTGCCCTTTACCTGGAGCAACCCGCAAGGATCGGCATGACGATCCTTATTGCCTGCGCAACCTACCTGGTGGTGCAGGTCCTGTCGCGCTTCGTGATCCTTTACGGACGCAGACGATTCATGGCGATGGTGCTCGTCGGCTTCTGGCTGGGCTGGCTCGCCGCAAGATACGCCTGGAGGCTTCCGGTCGCCGGTGGCGAGGATTTGCGTGCCATCGGCTACATCATTCCCGGCCTGATAGCAAACGACGCCGCCAAGCAAGGGCTTCCATGGACGGTGGTCTCAGTGCTTCTCGTCTCGGCCATCGTGCGGCTCACTTTGCTCCTGGCGAGATGAGGTGAGGCCAGTACCATGCGGGGTTGGCGATCCGCTAGGGTCAGACCACTATTCGTGGTCGCCGCGATGTTGATAGCGACCTCAGGGCTTGCGGCGTCGAATGCCGGAAGAGCTCGGACAAGGCTGCCATACTATGATGAGCAAATCGAAGCAGCCCTGCTCATGCAGGAATCGCTGGAGGCCATCAAGGCTCTGAGACTCGGCAAGGACATTCCGATAGACCGCGAGCTGGACCCGAACGGGATCGGCATCATCGGAGCCGAGTTCAGCGCGATCACCACGTCCATTGGCAACCCCGAGGCCAAGCGCACCTCGACCAACCCGTCCTTCGCCGCCCTTATGGTCAAATACTTCAAGGAAGCAGGTCTCGAGCCGGGTGACGCCATCGCGGTCGGCGCGAGCGGCTCGTTTCCCGCGCTCATAGTGGCGACTCTGTCAGCCTGCAAGGCCCTCGACCTGCGCCCCATCACAATCTACTCCATCGGAGCCTCAACGTACGGAGCGAACATCCCGGACTGCACCTTCGTCGACATGCTCGCCCACCTCAACAGCGAAGGGATCATCCCGTACAGACTCTCCGCCGTCTCGCTCGGTGGAGAAGGCGATGCAGGGGCCAACGCCTTGCTCGAGACGGGGCAGGAAACGATGCGCGAGATCGCGAGAAGAAGTGGCGCGCGCTTCATCGAGGCGGATTCCGTAGCCGCCAGCATACGCGCGCGCCTGTCCGTCTACGAAGAGGAGGCCGCCGGCTCGCCGATAGAGTGCTTCGTGAACGTCGGAGGCGCAACCCCGAACTACGGCGCCACCCCCGCCTCGCTGGACTTCCCGAACGGCCTCGTGATGCACGGCCCCATCCTCTCGCTCGACCCGGAGCGCGGCCTCATCTTCGAGTTCGCCGCGCGAGGCATTCCCGTCATCAACCTCATCGATGTGCGGGACCTCGCCCTCAAGCACGGCCTGCCCATCGATCCGGTCCCCATCCCGCCTGTCGGCACAGGCGGGGTGTATTACTCAACCACTTACCACAGGCTTCCCGCGGGGCTTGCCCTGGCCTTCAGCCTCGCCGTGCTCGCCGCCGGAGCCTGGTCGACGCAAGAACGCTTCACGGCCAGGCCTGCCCGGCCGGGTCAGTCGTAGGTTATGTCGTCCGGGTCGGCCTTCGAGGGATCGAGCAGGTAGTGTCCGACGTCGTTCTGCATCAAGGCCTCGTAGCCGGGCACGTTCACGACGATCTCCCTGTCAGGGTTCATGCCCGACCACTCGGTGCACAGACCGTCGATGGTCGTCATGTGCCGCCCGACGCGCATCTTCATGGGCTTACCTGATTCGTCGTAGTCGGTGAAGAGGAGTCCGCGCTTTCCCGCCACAAGCAGGAACTCGTCCTTGCCGTCGAGTATGAGCTCGGGCGTCTTCGGCCCTGTGGGCTGGTCCAGGAACGGTCCCGAGGCCTCCAGCAGGAAGGGGTACGCGTCCGAGTGATCCGCGATCTCGCGGTGAGTGAGTCCATGGTAGTTCGGCGGAGACGGCTCGGTGTGGATGTCGAAGTACGAGGACGAGATGTTGATGGCGGCCATCGTCGCTATCGTTATGTCCTTGGTGGGAGCGACGATGCAGTTCGTCACGGGATAGAGCAGCTCAGCCTCGTGCAGGTCGATCACGACATCGACCTTCTCCTTCTTGATGAGCTGCATCGCAGCGTAAGTGGTCTTCTCGGTGAGCATCCCGCTGGGCCTGCCTGGCCAGCAGCGGTTCACGTTCCTGCTCTCGACGTACGAGAGCAACTGGCCACTCGGGTAGTGCACGAAGACGTCAGGGTCGGGCCACTGGTCGAGCGGGTGGGTTATGCGATCCCCCAGCCTGAACTTCTGTTCGCCCCAGTCCGTCTTCACGGAGTAGTAGAGCGGATAGCCGCTCGAAGGCTGCGTGCCTGTGGAGCCGCTCCGGTTGATGTGCGGGATGACGATCATTGTGCCGGCGTCCATGACGGCGTTCTCAACGAGCAGAATCGCCGCAAGGTTGCCTGAGGACTCGTTCGGGTGGCTGCCGCCCAGCACGAGCACGGTCCCGCCGGGTCTCTTTCCCTCGAGGAAGTACACGTTGGAGTCATTGATGGTGCCCTTGATCCCGTCGAAGTACTCGCCGAGCGTGGTGGTCCTGGTTACGCCCGGTCCCTTGACGATGGTCTCCTTGAAATGCCTGTGCGCATATAGCTCCTGCCCGCCGCCTATGAGGACCACGAGCGCGAGGACAGCGATTACGATCTTGCCGATGGCCTCCCGAGACATCCGGTTCCCTCCCTACGTCCGACATCACTTGATCCGGAGTATCCTGAGAACAAAGGGCAGGGCAACGATCGCGTACATGGCCGCGTCCTGCAGATTCTTCGTCTTGACGAGGTTCCAGATGAGCAGAACGGCCGCGTAGCCTGCCATGAGGTAATACAGCACTGTTATGAACGGCATTGCGGGCCACCTCCCCAGGTTTGTCTGCAGCAAGTGCTCTGAATGCTCTCCGTGCTCGCCTCGATCGCCTTGCCGAGCCGCGGTTTCGGAATACGCAGCGGCCGCGTCATCACGCCACCACCAGGAAGGTCAGGGCCTTACTGAACACGACCATGACCGTCCCGACGAGCGCGACGGCCACCCACTGCACCCACGATGCCTTCATGAAGGCCAGGTAAGTCCCCTTGTAGCCGACGGTCTGGAACACGAGCCTCGCGATGATCGCGGTGGGAGGCAGGGCGTCTCCGAGAAACCAGAGAAGGCTGAGGCCGGAGAGGGCGATTATCGGGTCCATTCCGATGGCGTTGAACGTCCAGATGAGCGGAATGCCGAGCACCGCCGCGCCGCCGAACGTCAGCACGCCTTCCGAGATCGGTATGATGACCGGAAGGAGGACGTAGATGAGGATGATGGGCATCGTTATGACCGCGAGCGACAGCAGGCCGCGCACGCCGGTGGCGGTCATTATCTGGATCAGTATACCGACGACGGTACACGTCGCAAGCAACGGGAGAAGCTGCTGGGTGGTCCTGAGCGACAACTCGAAGAAGTTGATCTTCCTGGGGCTCACCATCAGCGCCACCGCAGCGGCGATGCCGAACACGAGGGGAAGCCCGAGCACCGGCATGGAGTGGGGCCAGATCCTTGCCGCGATGATGAGGCCGAATACCACCAGGAACGGAAGGGCGACCCGGACGGGAGTCATACCTGCCGGAGGCCTGGGAAGGTCGCTGGACCGGCGGTCATCGGCCGACTCGGAGCGTCGCAGGCCCAGGCTGAACACTGTGAAGACGCCCAGCACCAGAACGGAGACGGCGAGCGGGACCTCGAAGCCCACATAAGGGATGGCGGTCCCGGCGCATGTCATCATGGCCCAGACGTTGACCGGGGGCGCCACGGCGGAAAGACCCGCTAGAAAGAAGATTATGGCGGCAACCCGGTCCCTGGATATGCCCATGAGCCCCAGCGCGGAAGCCACGGTACCGCCGACGACGAGCACTGATACGCTCCCGGCGCCCGTGAGGGCCCCAGGGACGAGCATGAGGAACATGAGGAGGAGCAGCGCGATCGGCCGCCTGTTGCGGAACCTCTCGACTATCGCCCTCACGGCGTAGTCCACGGCCCCGGCCTCTTTCATGATGTTCATGAAAACGGTGGCAGTCAGGAATATGAGGCACAGGTCAAGGTACGTGGTTGCGCCCTCGGCAATGTGACGCAGAGGTAGCCACATCCCTCCGGCAAACGCCCCGGTGACTGCGGCCAGGAATATGCCGAGTTCGACGGATAGCTTCAGGGCTTTGGCGGCGACATAGACGATGACCATGACAGCGAGCACTATCAAGACCTTCAAGAGCATGCCCATTCTCCTTTCCCTTGGCTCCGCAGCGCGCCGCGGCGCAACTCATTCCCGGGCGGGGCGACCAGGTGCGGGTTCAGAGATCACCGCCCGGAAGCCCTCAACGCCCCGTCGCGCTGGCGCCGGTCCCGGGTTCATCGGCACACCGCCGGGGGCTGTGGGTGGACCCATGCCCGGCGGCAAACCGGATAGCGGATACACGGGACGGTACTCGTTCTTGAGCGCAGGGCGGTACACGCAGGGTATTACGCGCAGGGTGCCGGCCGGGCCACCCGGGCCCCGGGGCCTGATCCGCTCGATAGGCCCGATCCCGCACCCTGCGCAGCGTTTTTGACACCGACAGCGCTCTCAACCGCTGATCCTGCGACGGTCGTTCGCTCACTTGTTGACGCCGAACACCTCGGCCATCAGGTTCGCCATTTCAGACGTGTTGTTGGCGATGAGCAGTGGGATCTTCCTGTCCTTCGCGATCTCGGTGAACCGGTTGTCGGTGTTGCCGGCGGCCATGACCAACAGGCAGTTCATCTCCGGGGCAACCGCATTGATTATCTCCTCCTGCTCGCTGCCGGGCCTGCCTCTGCCGGACTTGCCCTCCACGTGCATGCCGATCATCAGGATGCCCTTGCTCCTGCAGTACTTGATGACGTCCTTTATCCGAGCCACCTCGTCGCCGACATCGAGGCCCGAAGCCCCCATCCCTTTGAGGCTTGCGCCCATGACGAAGATCACCGTCTTGAACGACGTCCCGGCGTTGTACTTCCCACGCTGGTTGGACTCCACGTGCACACCGGCGCCGGGCTTCATCGTCTTGAGGCCCACGCCACCAGCGATGTCGTTGCCGGTGGGGACATCGGCCCAGTCATAAGGCAGCTTGATCTTGTCGGCGAGGGCATTGGCCACGTAGATCCCGGTACTCTGGCCGGCCGACATGATGAGGAGCGGCAGCCCGGCGGTGGGAACGCTCTCAGCGCCAGCGGCGGCTCCTGCGCCAGCACCAGCACCTGCACCTGCGCCTGCGGCTGCAACTGCGGTTGGGGAGCCGACGCCGACACCGACGAAGAAGACGGCGATCAGCACACCCATGGCCACCGCGAGCACGGAGACTCTTCGAAGCGCACTTACTCTGGTACAACTTCTCATGATCACCCTCTTACCTCCTTGGGGAAAGGCGCTACTTCTTATAGTAGTCGCTCGTCGGATACTGGATCATCTGTCTCACCCATTCCTCGGGGAAGCTCGGCGTGACGATCTTGCCGTTTTCGGTGATGGTAAGGGCGTTGTATTTGCACATCAGCCTGTCGAGCAGAGCCCAGTAACCGTCGCGGGCAGCTTCGATGTTCCTGTTGCAGTAGGTGGTGAGGAACTCGACCGCAAGCCCGGGGTCCTGCTTGTAGAGCTGCAGGGCGGCCGCATCGATCCCCGGCTGGACCTTGAGCGCCGTGCCTTCGTACTGCTCCCTCACTGCCTCGATGTCCTTGATGATGTACGAGTACTTGAGTTCGGCGTAGGTGCTCACCGCCGAGACCGCCCACCAGTACGAAGTCCGGGTGAAGGTGTGGTGGTCGCCCGCCGCGGTGTTGACCGACGGGGAGATTGTGCTCACGCTGTTGTACACAGGCACGTAGTTGCTGGCATCAGGATCCGCCGGAGCATACCACAGCACGCCTCCGACTGCGTCAGGCAGCCACGCGCGGGATTGCGTGATGATGCTGTACTCGCACCCGGGTATGGCGATCATCCTCTGGAAAGCATAGCTGGCACCATCGATCTTGGGAAGCCCGCCCTTCCTTCGAGGAGTACCCCAGGGGCCTGCCGTGATGCCCCTGGTCGCGTCGTACGGCGTCCCCTCATAGTGGTCGCGGTTGATAGCGGCGATGTCGGCTATGGACAGCTTCTTGTCAACCGGCACCGAGAATGGCAGGTTCGTCTCGTCGAGCTTTGAAGCAAGGGACGGAGCCGCCAGGGTGAAGATCCTCCATACGCGGCGAGCGCACGTTGCGAAGCTTCTGGCGTTGCAGAAATCCCGCCTCCAGCTGAACTCCTTGCCGCTCGCAGGATCGTACCAGCCGCGCTCGATTGCGTACTCCTTGATGCCAGGGCCATACATGAAGTTGTCGTGGTCGTCCCAGGCTATGACGTCGATCACGGCGTTGTTGCAGCACGCAGCGATATGGCCGTCCGGAACGCGCTGGGCGACCCAGTAAGCGCCCGGCTGTTCGCTGCCGGGTTCCCAGAGCGGGCCAGGGCCGGAGATCTCAAACAGCCAACACTCGTGGGGATCCGAAACCGCGAGGGCTTCGCCCGAGTCTTTGTAGCCATACTTCACGGCGAGCTCGCCCATGATCTTGACCGCCTCGCGCGCTGTCGCGGCGCGCTCCATGGCGAACATGGACAGGTTGGTGATGTCCATTATGCCGTTGGCGTTCTTGGATTCGGGACGATTGCTCGTGGTGGTCTCGCCGATGCCCACCTGCTTTTCGTTGATCATACCGAATATGCCCTTGATGTAGCCGTAAGTATGGGGTACCTGCGGGATGAACTTGCCGGTGGGCTTTATCACGTCCTTGAGCTGGTATCCACCGGTGAACTGGGGAAGGTACAGCACCTCCACCGTCGCGTCGGCGGGCCAGTCCTTGGCCGGCACCTTCTCTATCTCGAAGGTGCACATGCCGCAATCAGCGGTCTGGGTGACGGATGCGGAGCCGTCCACGGACGCGCCCGGAGTGACGAGCATCGACGTGCAGGCGAACGCCGCAATGGAATACACGCCCACGATGAGGGCCACCAGTGTGGGAACCGCCCACAGCCTTGACTGCAAAGGGTTACATCTACGCACGAACCAGCACCTCCTGTTGCTCTGCCGTGTCTCGATTGTCGATTCCTGGTTCATGGAGGACGGAAGCGGGCGCTTCCGTCCTCCTGCCCGGTCTGGTCAACTGCCGCTATCGGCGTCGACTGCCGTCAGTTACCTTTACTGGCTCGATTCGCGTCGCTGGTGCGCTTTGCTGGAATGTCCTACTTCTTGTAGTGGTCGGGCTCGTCGAGCTGTATCACCCTTCTGAGCCAGGCCTCGGGGTAACCCACGGTCTTGACCTTGCCGTCCTCGACTATGAACCCGGCGTTGTACTTCCAGATCAGGTGGTCGAGCAACGCCCACCACGCATCGCGGACCACCTCGACGTTGGTGTTGGCGTAGTTGGTAAGGAAGTCCACTGCGAGCTTGGGATCCTTCTTGTAGAGCTCGAGAGCCGCGGCCTCGATGGCGGGCTGCATCTTGAGAGCGCCGCCCTCGTATTTGGCCTGGGCCTCATTGATGTCCTTGATCATGTACGAGTACTTCAGGTCTATGTAAGTGCTCACAGCCGAGACGGCCCACCAGTAGGAATCGCGGGTGAACTGCTGCTGCGAGCCGGCCTTTGTGTTCATTATCTCGTTGATCTTCGTCATGCTGGCATAGAGCGGCACGTAGCAGGTGGCGTCCGGATTGGCGGCGCCGAACCAGACGAGCCCGCCGATCTCGTCCGGGAGCCAGCCGCGAGACTGTGTCGTGATAGTGTACTCGCACTGCACGGAAGCGACCTGCCGCTGCCAGCTGTACTTCTGACCATCCACCGTGAAGTTGATGCCCTGGTACCTTCGGGGGTTGTTCCAGGGGCCGGCCGTGATGCTGTTGCCCATGTAGTACTCGGTTCCCTCGTAGTGGTCGCGCTGGAGCGAGTTTATGTCCGCTATGGAGAGCTTCTTCTCCACCGGCACCGAGAACGGAGGATCCTGTTCCGCTATCGTAGAGCCAAGGGACGGCGCCACCCGACGGAACATCTGGACCACGCGGCGGTAGCTGTAATCAGTCCTCACCGCGCCGTTGAAGTCCCATCTCCAGTTGAAGGGCTTGCCGCTCTTCGGATCCCACCAGCCCTTTTCGGCCGCGAACTCCCGGATGCCCGGGCCGTACATGAAATTCTCGTGATCATCGAAATCGATGTTACCGATGACCGCCGAGTTGGCCGAGACGGCCACGTGGCCATCGGGCACCCTCTGAGCGACCCAGAAGGCGCCAGGCTCACTTGCGCCCTGCTCCCAGAGCGGGCCAGGCCCGACTATCTCAAACACCCAGCACTCTTTGGTATCCGAGACCGAGAGTTCCTCGCCGTTGTCCTTGTAACCGTACTTCACCGCAAGGTCGCCCATGATCTGGATGGCTTCTCGGGCGGTCTTGGCGCGCTCCATCGCAAGCACTGACAGGTTGGTGACGTCGAAGAACCCGTTGTTGTTGCGAAATTCGCGACGGCCGCCTATCGTTGTCTCGCCTATGGCCACCTGCTTTTCGTTGATGACGCCGAAGAGCGCCATGATGTAGCCGTAAGTATGGGGCACCTGAGGGATCTTGTTGCCCGTCGGCTTCATGGCGACTTCGTGCAACTGAAAGCCGTTGCTGTACTGAGGCAGGTCAAGCACGTCCATCGCGGACCCCTCCGGCCAGTCCTGGGCCGGCACCTTCCACACCTGGTAGGGACTTGACCCGCTGTCACACGTGTGTGTGACCGAGGCTGACCCGTCGACCGAGGCACCCGGCGTGACGAGGATCGATGTGCAAGCCAGGGCGGTCAAGGAGTACATACCGACCATGACCGCCACAATGACTGGTAGTGCGCAGGCTGCTACATGACGTCTGGAGCGAAGGGAACTGCTACGCCTATACATCAGCCAACCCCCCCATGATATGAACAATGGACCCGACAGCAGACAAGGTGTCCTCACTCGCCTCCTCTCGAGATGTCATATGTGGTTCACGCTGCGCATATCGTCAGGGACTAGTACCACACTTCCTTCAGAACACGCAAGACATTCTGGCCGATGACCTTCTGAATGTCCCTGGTGGAGTAGTCATGCTTGACCAGCCAGCGCAGCGTGTTCTTGGAGGCTTCAGTGGGGTTTTCAAGGCCCTCGACGTACTCAACCTCTTCAAAGTGCTTGACGCCCTGCGTTCCCTTTGTTGACAGATGAGCAGCATATGCATGATGTAAACCGACGTGGTCACCGTACAGCGTGTCCGGGCCGAACGCCACGTGGTCGATACCTACCAGGTCCTTCACATACTCGAAGTGTTCCATGTAGGATTCGATGGAATGCCTCCTGTTCCTCTCGGTGAGCGTAGTATGAGGAGCGGCCTCAATACCGATGACGCCACCCTTGTCGGCGCAAGCTCTCAGCACATCGTCAGGAGCCAGGCGCCTGCTCTCCCACAGCGCCCGGGCACCCACATGGGTGAGGAAGATGGGCTTCTTGCTCGCTTCGATCACGTCCAGAGTGGTCTTCACGCCGCAGTGCGAACAGTCGATCGCCATACCGATCCTGTTCATTCTCTCGACCACCTGGCGGCCGAACTTGGTGAGACCGCCGTCGCTGTCTTCCCGCAGGCCGGAACCCAGTCCGTTTGACTCACTGTAGGTGATCCCCATCAACCGCACGCCGAAGCCGTAAAGAATGTCCACACGGTCGACCTCGTTTTCGAGCATTGCCGCCCCTTCAATACTGGGAACCAGGGCGATCTTGCCTTCGTCGTGGGCCCGGTGGATGTCATCCACCCGATCGCAGCGGATGATGAAATCCTGGTGAGCAATGTCGCTGAGTCTCATCCCCAGATCATAGAGTACGTCTCGCCACTTCCAACCCGCTTTGGAAGTGATGGTGCAGGTACCGTCCATCATGTTGTCGAACACACAGTCGAGGTAGGAGTGCGCTAAAGCTTCATAAGCGGTCCTTTCCCGCCCCTCGCGGGCGTATTCGAAAAGGTCGCTGTCGAGGTTCTCCGGGAAAAGCACCGGATGATCATGCAGGGATATGACGATTGAATCCCGCGCGATGTCTTCTACCCGCTTCTCCTGTTCCGGAGTGAGGGGAACGAGGTATTCGGGAACACGGCCGACCTCCTTACACATGACGAAATCCCTGTAATCCACCCCGGGCTCCAAGTACTGATACGCCCTATACCCGTTATACTTCCTGTGCAGTCCCATTTTGCGTACCTCCCGTATTTGAAGTCTGGCTCAGCACCTAAATGCCGCCAGGATGACGCCCTACATCTTGACGTACAGCTCGTCCAGCGAGCTTACCCTGCCCTCCGCCAGTTTCGGCGGCAGCGCAAACGCCTTCTTCGAATGACACAGATTCCCCCCTACCAGGGCCTCAGCCATTTTCAGGCCGACTTTACACGGGTTCACGACCGGGACACCCAGGGCTTCCTGGACTTCCTCCGCAACGTTGAGGAATCCCATTGACATACACCCCAGGGCCAGGACATGGGCTCCGTCATTTTCCACCGCTTCCCGCCCAACACCGATTATCCTTTCCAGGGTCGCCTTTCTGTTCGAGGCCAACTCCAGAACAGGGACATTGACTGCCCGGACGGAAGCCAACTTGGCCGCCACGCCGGCTTTGCGCGCCAGTTCATAACTGCTGGGGATCATGCTGTCCATAACGGTAAGAAGGGAAAAGCGATACCCAAGCATCGCGGCAACCACCATACTTGTCTCACCGGGCCCAACCACCAGCATTCTTGAGGTTATCTCCCGCATGGCGTCAAGTCCAGGATCTCCGGCGCAGCCGAGAATGGCGGCGTCGTATCCCTCCTGTTCCAGCGCGAAGATCTTCTTCGCAGTGGCTGGAATGCTGAGGTACTCCTCGTACATGGACTCGATAGACGCAGGCCCCTCCGTCACGCCGGCGATATCCACTTCAACGCCGGGAGCGGCCCATTCCCGCAGCAGACTCCCTCTTCTCGCCATTTCTCTGTCATCCATGGTTCCAGGTACAACGTATACGATCTTCATCCGGCATTCCTCCCCCCTTCAGACTCGATGCGATGCCGTTGACCATGTGGCATCTGACTGAATGCCCCGGCTCCGCTTCCTGCAGGGTTGGTTGAACCTGCCTGCAGATCGGCTCGACATATGGGCAACGGTCCTGGAACAGGCACCCGGGCGGCAGATCAATCGGGCTGGGCACGTGACTGCCTATCTTCACTTCGCCCCCCTCGAAATCCGGATCAGGTACCGGCACCGCCGAAATCAGGGCCTGTGTATACGGGTGTTCCGGTTTCTCCAGCACTTTTCCGGTCAACCCGATTTCCACGATCTGCCCCAGGTACATGATCGCAGTATAGTCGCAGAGGTATCGGATCAATGACAGATCGTGCGAAATGTACACCGCAGTCAGCTGCATGTCTTGCGCAACTTCCTTCATCAGGTTCAACACGCCCGCTCTTACGGAAACGTCAAGCATTGAAACAGGCTCGTCGGCAACGACGAACACGGGGTCGACCACGAGAGCCCGGGCCAGAACGACTCTTTGAAGCTGTCCACCACTCATCTGGTGTGGGTACTTGTCGAGGAACGTCTCAGCCGGCTGCAGGTGCACCCTTTCCAGAGCCTGCTTGACCAGGTCCACCCGTTCATCCTTGCTTCCGATGTTGTGAATGATAAGCGGCTCCGCGATGGAACGGAACACCGTAAACCTCGGGTTGAGAGCCTCGAACGGATTCTGGAACACCAACTGCGCTCGTTTCCTGAACTCCTTGAGTTCCTGCCCGTTCTTTATGTTTGTGACATCCTTGCCGTTGAAAAGGTACTTGCCACTCGTAGGTTCATAAAGCTTCAGAAGGATTTTCCCGGTCGTGGTCTTCCCGCAACCACTCTCACCGGCCAGGCCGAGGGATTCACCCCGCTTCAGCTTGAAGCTTACACCGTTCACCGCTTTCAGGACGCTGCCCTTTTGCCTGCTGCGAAAGAATCCCTGCCGGACAGGGAAACACTTGGTAAGGTTCTGCACATCTACGGCATAGCCACTCTCTGCCATGTTTCCACCTCCTTCGCCTCCCCCCGCAGGAAGTCAACGTCGTTCAGACGGAGGCAGGCAGAATGATGGCCGGGAGACACCTCAATCAGTGCCGGGTCTCTCTGCACGCACTGGGGCACTTTGAAAGGACATCTTCCAGCGAAACGGCAGCCCGCTGGCAGCTCTACCAGATCAGGCGGCGATCCTTCGATTGATATGAGAGTCTTCTGGGCGTTTCGCAGGTTGGGGAACGCGTTCTCCAATCCCATCGTATAGGGATGGGCCGGACTCTTGAGTACCTGCCGGACCGTGCCCCTTTCCACAACCTTTCCGGCATACATGACTGCCACGGAATCACAGATCTCCGCCACTACCGAGATGTCATGCGTAATCATCACCAACGAGATCCCCAGTTCTCTGCGGAGTTTCTTCAACTCTCTCAGGATCTGCCTTTGTACTATGACGTCAAGAGCGGTCACCGGTTCGTCAGCGATGACAAGCTTCGGGTTCAGCGCAAGGGCCAGGGCGATTACGGCGCGTTGTTTCATCCCACCTGAGAACTCGTGGGGATAGTAACTCAGACGCCGGGTGTCCAGGCCGACCAGGTGAAACAGTTCCTTCGCCCTCTCTACCGCCTCCTTTCGCTTCATACCGCCCTTCAGACACAGCACTTCCACGAACTGGTTCAAGACAGGATAGACCGGATTGAGGGAGTCCATTGCAGCCTGAGGGATTAACGAAAGCTTGTTCCAGCGGATCTGACGCATTCTGCTCTCAGGCAACCGTACCAGGTCTTCGCCATCGAAGATGACCTCACCGCCTGCTATATAAGCGTTGCAGGGCATGACCCGGATGATTCCTCTTGCTGAGGTGCTCTTGCCGCAGCCGCTCTCCCCTACCAGCCCGATGCTCTCGCCCTGATCCAGACCGAAGGAGATGCCATCGACCGCTTTACTGCACCCCCGGGTCGTCCTGTAATGGATCTTCAAGTCTTTGACCTCTAGTAAAGCCATTTTGCCCCTCTCCACTCACACCTTTTTCAGCCTCGGGTGAAGGATTTCTTCTGAGCCTCGTCCTAGATAGAAGCCGGCCATTACCGCCAGCATAATCAATATGCCCGGGGGGACGAACCAGTAGAATGCGCCGCGGGACAATGCCTGCGATACATATGCATCGTGCAGCATATATCCCCAACTGATGACGTCCGGGTCTCCGAATCCCAAGAAGCTGACGGCAGCTTCGGTCAGGATGGCCCAACCGATCGCCAGCGAACCGTAAAGAAATGAGAGCGGTAAGATATTCGGCGCTATGTAGACAAACATGATACGTAAGTGGGATGCTCCGGAGACTCTTGCCGCCTCGACAAAGCTTCGCTCTCGTACCGTCAGAACCTGAGACCGGATCACCCTCGCAGTGTCCCGCCAGAGCAAGAGCGCCATGGCCAAGACGATATTCCAGACGCTAGGCCCGAGGAACCCTACAAGAACAATGACGAAAGGCTCAAACGGCACTCCGAAGGCAACGTCCGCCAACCTCATCAGGATATTGTCCACCCATCCTCGGAAATACCCCGAGACAAGCCCCACAAGGGTACCCAGTATCACAACGAAAAAGGCGGCACTGAACCCAACTGTAAGGGCGGGGCGGACGCCATAAACCAGTTGTGAGAAGATGTCCCTGCCCATGTTGGTGGTCCCGAGCAGGAACCGGGCGGAAGGCGGACGGTTGCATGCCAGCTCGCCACCTTCCCTGATCATCTGGTGAGGGTCGTAAGGGGCGATGTAGGGGGCGAAGATGGCAAGCAGGATGAGCAGTAGGTAGATGATCGCCCCGACCATGGCGAACCTATCTTGTTTCAGAAACCCATATACACCAACCAGGACGCTTCTCACAAGACCAAGCCGGCTCTTCTTCACATGCCCACCCCCCTGCCGTCAAGACTCACTCGTGGATCCAGCAGGCTGTAGAGAATGTCGGCGACGAAGTTCATAAACACCATGACGGCAGCGATCAGGATGAAGGTCCCCTGTGACAGGGGATAATCACTGGCCGACACGGCTTTCACGAGCAGCCTTCCCAGCCCGGGCCAACTGAACACCGTCTCGACGACCACGTTGCCGCCGATGGCGTAACCAATGCCAACCGCCATCGCAGTCACTACTGGCAGTGCCGCATTCCTGGCGGCGTACTTCAACATAATGCGCCTGTCGCTTAGACCTCTCATCATCGCCATGTCCACATAAGCCTCGCCCAGAACGTCCAGCATACTGGAGCGCATAAGCAGGAGTGGAAGCCCAAGCAGGTAGACGGCAAGGGTCACCGCGGGCAGGAACATGTGATGCCAAAACGAAGGCGATAGCAGTTTTGCGAGTTCCGACGAGTAGACGACACCGGCAGGTGAAGACCCCCCTGACGGAAACCAGTGCAGCTTGAAGGAGAATAGCGCCAGCAGGATCATGCCCACCCAGAACTGAGGAGCAGCCCTGGTGAATAGGGTGAAGACGATTCCCACCGTCTCGATCCCCTCCCCCCGCCGCCATGCAAGGACGATGCCACCCAGTGCGCCGATGACGTAGGCGATTACAAGTGACAGGACCATGAGGTACAAGGTATTCGGGAGGACCTTCGAAACCACATCGACGACGGAGTCCCTGTAGAAAAAGGAGTCCCCGAGTTTTCCCTGCAGGAGATTGCCCAGGTAAACGAGGTACTGCTGAGATAGCGGCTTGTCCAGCCCGAACTGCTCCATGAGGATTTCCTGCTGCTCTTGAGTGAATGTGGGGTCAATGTAGGCCACCAATGGGTTGCCGGGCATCAACCGAAAGATGAAAAAGAGAACGGTAACAATGACCCACAAGGTCAAGAGCATCTGGCCGAATCGTTGTGCGAAGAACTTCCAGTTAACCCTCACAGCATTTCCCCCCTCTGCCGACGCCCTGTGGACTGGGGAGGGAGAATATAGCCCCGAACTGGAGCTACATTCTCCCTCCAGTCACTTCCTAGAATGTAGGAGCGACCTCCTCCTTCTTCCCTTTGGGGTACATCAGCCTGCCCCTCTTGTCCCACTCGTAACCGGCGGCCTTAAGGATCTTTCTCGCCTCTTCCACTCCGCCCTCGGGGTAGTTGAGGTTCTTGTTCTTCCAGAACTCCAACGCCGGAGACACCACGGAATCGGCCGGCACGGCAAAACCCTTCCACACGGCATCCACGATCAACCGGCGGTCGGTCAGGGCCAGAACCGCTCTGCGGAAGGCAACATCATTGAACGGAGGCCTCCGGAGGTTCATGGCGAAGAACCTGTACCCGAGGTCGACAGAGGATACCATCGTCAGCTTCGGGTCCGCCTTCACCTTCTGCTCCAGGATTTGCGGGTCACCCACGTAAGTAGCGAGGAAGTTGATCTCGCCGTTCTGGATCATACCCAAGCTGGCTTCCATGTTGGGGATGAAGCGGCAGATCCACTTCTCGATCCTGGGAGCCCGGAAGTGGCTCTTGTTAGACTCGAGCACGATCTCCTCGGAGAATTTCCAGCTGCCGAACTTGAACGGGCCGGACCCGATCGGTACCTTCTCCTGGTAGCTTTCAGCGTTTTCCGGTTTCTTCTGGAGGTCCTTCAGAACAGGCTCCCATATGTGCTTCGGGACCAGGTTGATCTTCGCCAGGCAAGTGGTCTCAAAAGCGGCCGACGGCTTCTTGAGCTTGAAAACGAGAGTGTTAGCGCCTACGATGTCGATCCTGTCTATATTGCTGACAAATGGCTTGTACATCGGCACTTCGCCGGTTGTGGGAGCCTCGAAGGAGAACTTGACGTCCTCAGCGGTCACCGGCTTGCCGTCATGCCACTTCATGCCCTTCCGCAGGACCACTTTGACCTCGTCATCGGCTGTCCACTTGACGGACTCGGCCGCCCAGGGCTTCGGTAGGCCGTCCGTACCCATGCGCATCAACCGGTCCCAGATCAACTCGGTCACCCAAGAATCAACCGTGCCGCTGATGTAGAACGGGTTGACCGCCTGAACAGTGTCGTTGCTGTTCAGGATCATGTTCTTCTGCGCCCCGACGGGACTGGCGTAGATGTAGGTCCAGAAGTTCTTGATCCCAAGGCCGGCCATCTCTTTGATTGAGTCTGGCGCAAACACCTGGTTGTTGAAGACGATCCCGGTTTTCTGGTGTACCAGGAAATCATACACCGCATCGTCAGCTATGATCTGCTGGGCCTTCAGGACAAGCTGTCTACGCTTCTGGGCGTCCATGGTAACACGCTGTTGCTCCGCAACCTTGTCATACGCTGGGTTGATGTAGCCCACGAAGTTGTAGCCCGTTTCGGCGGTGCTGGAGTGGAACAGGTTGTAAATGAACTCGTCAGGATCCAGACGCTCGGGACGAGCGGTCATCTGCCAGCCCGTCATGTCCCATTTGGTTCGTTCGTACCATACCAGATCGGCCATCTGCTCCCAGGGCATCACTTTGACGCGGGCATCGATGCCGACTTCCTTCATGGCGTTTGCGATGAGCATGGCGCTCTCGAACTCATCAGGCGAAGAGGCCTGCGGCCTCGTCAGGATGTAAAGGGGGCGAATGACTCTCTCTTCCACATCGCTGGCCGCAAAAGCAGTTGTTCCAAGTGTGATCGCAAGGCAAATAGCCACCAACGCAACGGATTTCGCTAACGTTTTGCTTCCCATCGTCTTTTGACCCCCCTAGAGATTAGTGCATGGCCCTCGTTTCGCTGAGAACCAGCTGCTTCCGGTGCAATGACCACCATCCAAGGTTGACGCTGCGCCCAAGACGTCCTCGTAGACCGCCACAAGTCCGCGCTGCTTTTCAGCGCGCAGGCCCTCGCCAGGGTTGCCGGTGTTGCCATCCGGGGACGGCGCGCTTGCGGCGCGCCTCGTTCGAATCTGGCGCGCGGGCTAGCCAAATTCCAGGCGCCGCGCCCTGGCAGGCACCGCGAGCCCCAACACCGTCAGGCGACATGGCGCTAACTTACAGCCCCATACTCAGTGGTCCTGGTTCGCAAGACCACATGGAGTATCAGAGCGTTCAGGGCCGGGTCGCCGGCTGCGAAAGGCCGAGGTTCACGCCAGAAAGGGTTGCCCGGACTCATGGAACGCGGTACCACTCGTTCCCCACGAGGACCTCTTCCTGCGGGTCCCGGGAACCAGTACTATGTTTCGTGACTGCAGATAGCGCTCGTCTCACAACCACATACCCGATGGCCCGACAGGGCGGGTCCGGACGTTATGATGCCATATGTGGTCTTGTGAAACGAAACAGAGAAGCGTCCGGCTGTACCATCCCGTCGATTTGCGACAGACGGTCCATGAGAAACCCCTTCGCACCGAATTTGGTGGGGAAAACGGGCTTGAAGAGGAGCTTCTTGAGGATCAGCCTGTATGCTCCAGTGCACAAGTTGATGCAGCGTACTTCCTGGAGCAAACATAGCTGGCTTAGGGCAAGCGACAGAAGCAGAACCAAAGCGGTCTTCATCGGCAATAGCTGCGTACACAAGATCGTCCTTCTCCCTCCTCAGGTGCTTCGTGCTGCAAACATGCTGCGAATGTGCTGTCAGAACTGTGGTGGCCATGCCGTAACTGGATCTTATGGTTGCTCTTCAGGACCGCCTCCTTTCCGCCGGGCGCCGGGGGCGCTTACGGTACCACACCCAACCCTGCTCGCTACCTGCAACAGCCGACGCCCGGAGCGGCGACCGGCCGCTCCGCGCATATCGCGCGCCGCAAATGACTCCTCGAAACTCAGAGTCCTTGCAGGGATCTCCTGTGCATCCCCTGGAAAGACGTTTTTCTGATGTTATTACGAGTTGGCCGGTTTGTCAAGAGGGCGTTTGAGGTGCGCTGGGGGCGCTCGTAGTCGCCTGACGTGACGACGGCCTTGTCAACCACCTCAGGAATCGGGCCACCGTCTTCTAGCGCAAGTTCGATCCAGCCCCGCATTGCATCCTCGGGATTTGCCGGCGCTTCCTCGCGGGCGTGGCCTTCGGTCATGCAGCGCGGCAATTCCCCCGCGCTAAGTGGATCGCCATAAGTAATCGCCGGTTCCAGAGAGCGCACGCGCCGAGCAGGGTTGCCGGTGTTGCACTCGGGGACGGCGCCCCAAGCGGGGCGCGCTTCGCCAAAATCCGGCCCGTCTGGCCAGTGGCCAGATTTTGACACCCCTCGTGCAATCACCGGCAACCCAAGACCTCGGAAAACCAGAGAAAACTAATGACCTCATACTTAGTGATGTGGTATTCGTCGCATCAAGACCTCCGCGAACGCGTCCGGGCGTGCCAGCACGTGGTAGGCCGCCAGCAGGGCAGACGATGGTAACACTGCCCAGCCCGATTCGCGCGGATGGGGGCCCCCTTTCGCCCAGCCTCCTGGCTCCGGAAGCCAGGAATGGGCCAGGACTTCCCTGGCTTCCGCATTGCCATGGTCATCACCGCCGTGAGCTGTTGGGCGGGCACCTGGAAACCAGGTCAAAGGCGGCTTTTGCCGCCTGGGATGCCGCTGACTTCAGTCAGCGGAGTACGTCACAGAGGCATTATGTAGAGCACCATCATGACAAAGTGAAGGACGGTCCCGGCCACGACGAACAGGTGGAATACCTCGTGAAACCCGAACCTGTTGGGGAGGAAGTTGAGCCACTTCGTCGCATAGATCACCGCGCCGAAGGTATAAGCTGCCCCGCCGGCGATCATAAGGGTGATCGCCCCAACCGGCAGGTTGTGGATGAGCTGGAGAAACGGGACGAGGGCGATCCACCCGAGCATCAGGTAGAAGGCGGTCGTGATGAAGCGTGGAGCACGAATGAACCATACCTTGAGAACCATGCCGACGACGGCCAGCACCCACACGGTGACGAGCATCGCCGTCCTCCAGGCACCCTCGAGCCCGTAGAAGAGCACTGGGGTATACGAGCCTGCAATCAAAAGGTAGATGGCGATGTGATCCAGTCGCCTGAGCATCAGCTCCTTCCGGGGCATCGTCCTTACCCAATGATATAGAGAGCTTGCGCCGTAGAGGAGGATCGCGCTCACCCCGTACACGGTCATGGTGACGACCTTCGAGGTATTACCCCTCGCCAGGACTATGAGGTACACCAGGCCCGCAATCGCCACTATGAAGGTCACAAAGTGGGTCCAGGTATTCACCGGCTCCTTCATATCGAAGAGCTTTCTCGACACTGTAACACCTCCGTGCCTCGCCCGGGGTTTCCGGGCTCTCTCTCCTCCCTACGAGTATTATACACGTATTCGGCTTCAGCATGTGGTGCGGATCGATTGATCCACCTGACTACTCACTGGCTTCCGCTTCCTCGCATGGATGCTCGACGAACGGACTACCATGAACCGATAGCCCCGCCTCGCCATGTCATCGGGGTATTCACACGCCCAGCAGTGCGACGACGCAAGTAGTGCGTCTAGGTATGGCACCATAAGTTTTCGCCGCTTTTCTTGAGGGTGCTAGGGTTGCCGGTGCTTGCACGACGGGGCGTCGAGAATTTGGCTAGCCTTAAGCGCCAAATTCGAACGAGGCGCGCCGCAAGCGCGCCGTCCCCGGAGGGCAACACCGGCAACCCTGGAAAAGTGGCGGTGATTTCTGAACCCACACT
>JBLNDE010000035.1:0-25075 GCA_050261335.1 Bacillota bacterium | reverse complement strand
GAGACCCCTCCCTCCATCCAAGGGAAGTGCAGTCATCCTCACGACAACTGCCTGGGACAACTGCCTGGGGTCTCTCTTCTTCATGGACCCCATACTTACCTACCTAAACTTTACGCTACCGCGGCTAACGCGGCTGATGCGGCTGATGTGGCTGGCGCGGCTGAGCGTGCGGCGGCTGAGACGAGAAGACGTTGCCAACTCCGCTGACATGGGAAAGCGTCCTGGTGACGACCTTGCGGCTGAAGATCGAAGAGCGGCTGAGGCCAACCGGCCCAGCCGCTCCAGCTGCATCCCTCGCCGTCCTGTTGCAGGTCACCGTGATCACCTCAGCCCGGAGAACATCGCATTCCTTATGGCTGCGGTGCGAACCTGGTCGAAGTGCTTCTGCGTCAACAGGTCGCGGAGGACGCGCTCGTCGCGGGCGCCCCGCGAGTCGCGCCGGTTCCTCTCCACCTCGACGGCGATCCTGACGTTACCGACCACGAACATCATTGCCAAAACCTCCTCGTCTATCTATGTAGTCTTCTGGGGCGCACCGCGCCCGCAGCTCGTTCCTCGGGCGCCACGGCCCGTGCTTCCCCGGTCCTCGAGGTCTATCTCAGCCCCACGAATATCGCATCCCTTATCGCTTTGGAACGCACCTGGTCGAAGTGCTTTTCGGTCAGCATATCCTGATACATGCGCTCCCGCCGGGACCTCTCGACCTTGTCCCTGTTGTTCTCTATCTCGATGGAAACCCTAATGATACCAACCATGAATACCATCTTTGAACCCTCCCTGGTGCAGTGCTGCGAGCGGAGGCTTCAGCCTCCCCTGCTTCGCGCGACCTGGCGTCTTCGCGCGCCTTTCCTCCCGGTTCCTCCCAGGAGGCGGCGTACACACCCTTCATCCCTTGCATCAGAAGGCCGGGCAACCTCTGGTCCGTCATGTCGATCTACCTCCTCTCGCGAGTCTCCGGCTCGAGTATACCCGCGATCGTTGAACGGTTTCCAAGCGGTGTCTGAACATTTCGTTTCGTCCATCGGCCGGCCCGAACGACCTCTGAACGAGTGAACGAGGCCGTGCTCGAGGCGACTTGTCAGACGCCTCCTCAGGCGCTCCTCAGCCGCTCCTCTTCAGCTTGCCGGTGCGCATCGCATGGAGCTCGCCCCAATTGAACACCTTGAGACCCAGGGGTATGAGCACCACTCCGATCGCAAGGAGCAGCACGAGATCGCCACGGATATCGCGGAGCGAGGCGTTCTCGAGCAACGCCGCACGCGCCGCTCTCAAGGTGTAGGTGGCCGGGGACAGCCGCGAGAGTGGCTGAAGCCATCCTGGCAGCACGCTGACCTCGTAGTAGACGCCCGAAACCAGGAGGATCGCGGCCTCCAGGATGTGCGCCGCCTGCGAGCCCTTCTCAGGAGACAGCAGCGGCAGCACCGCAGCCATCAGCCCCACGCCTATGAAGGACAGGCTCGACAGCAGGAGCACCACGAACGCCGCCCCGAGGTTCGCGCTGCCCAGGTCCAGCTTGAACAGGGCCACCACCGCGAGCATGACCACCACGGTCCTTACTGCTCCGTAGGTCGCGGCGTAGAGGCACACCCCGCCCAGGTATGACAGGCGCTTCATGGGCGCCATGAACGAGTACTCGATGGTCCCCTCCCAGCGCTCCCACTGCACGGACTCTGCCACCTCATGGAAGAGCACCGAGAGGAACCCCCAGAGCAGAGCGCCCACCACCAGGTAGAGCACCCTGTCGCCGCCTCCGCCGGTGGCGGGATTCACACCTATGAACGCTATCGTGAGCGTGTTCACCACCGTGTAGACGAGGAACACGATCTCCCAGCCTATGTATCTCCTGATGAGGTTGAAGTTCCGCTCGACCAGAGCGTAGCTTCTCCTCAGCTCCCTCGCGAGTTCGATCACCCTAGTTTCCCTCCTCCGGATGAGACTCCTTGAGCGCCTTTCCGGTGAGCGCGAAGAACACGTCCTCCAGGGTCGCCGCCTCGCCGTCGCCGTTTCTGCCAAGACCCACCTTGAGGTGCGTCGGCGTATCGAGAGCCACGAACCTGCCCTGGTCGATGATGGCCACCCTGTCGCACAACCGGTCGGCCTCCTGCATGTCGTGGGTGGTCAGGATCACCGTCGTGTCGTGGGAATCCCTCACCTCGAGCACATAGTCCTGAACCTCCCTCTTCGACACGGGGTCGAGGCCTGTGGTCGGCTCGTCGAGGAGGAGCAGCACCGGGGACGTGAGGAGCGCCCTCGCGACCGCGACCTTCTGCTGCATCCCCCTGGACAGATCCTCGAGCGGCTCGTATGCCTTGTTTTCGCCAAAGCCCAGCCGCTTCAGGATCTCGATGGCGGTCCGCCTCGCCCGGCGGATGTCCACGTCGTACAGTCTCGCGGCGTAACTCAGGTTCTCCATGGCGGAAAGCTTCTTGAAGAACGCCGCCTCCACGGAGACGCGGTTTATCAGGCGCCGCACAGCGAACCTGTCGCGCACCACGTCGTGGCCGAACACCCTGATCTCGCCATCGTCCGGGAGGAGCAGCGTGGATATCAGCCTGATGAGCGTCGACTTGCCGGATCCGTTGGGCCCCAGGATGCCGAATATTTCGCCCCTCTTCACGCTGAACGTTACGCCCGACACAGCCTCCACGGGGACGCTGCGCGGGAACAGGGTGGCCATCGCCCGGGAGAGGGCCAGCCGCCCACGGTGCCTGCCGTTGGTGGCGCCGGTGGCGGCACCGTGGCCGTTGACGCCCGGACCCTGCTTTCCGCCGTGGGTGCCGGGCTGCGCGACATCCTGTCCGCCGGGGTCGCCCGCGGCCGACGCGACAGACCACTCAGTGGAGGGATGCGTCTTGGGCCTCGTCTCTTTCTTCACGCGGAACACTTTTCGTGCACCGATACACTCGAGTGCCATGTCTTCCATATCGTCCACACCTCGCCTTCAGCGTCCTGCGCCGCGAATCGCGCGCACAGAATCAAAAAGGAGAACCGGGTTCCCGCCCACGGCTCTCCTTCTCATGGCACGCAGGGATATTCGGTGCCAAACAGAAAGGGTCGTGGGCTTTGCTGCGGCCCACGACCCTACCAGAATCTACCAGCTAACAGGCAGGGTCAGGCCGCGCATGACGAACAATGCCCTCCGAAAGCCCGCCCGCGGGCACGAGGGACACTCCAGCGACAGCGACGGCCATAGCGAGCCGCACCTCGGCAACTCCAGTGCTGATCATTTGCGCGACCTCCCTTCTCTCATCACGGATTTCCCCTCTGGATCTCAAGGGGGGCTTCGCTGTTTCCAGCGTTGCCAGGATTGAGTATAAGATAGACGCCTGCAGATGTCAAGCAAAACATTTCGCAGCAGAACACATCGCAGGGTACGCGTCGACCAGATTCTTTATTGCGTATGGAGATTCCGGTACCGCCGTCACTTGAGCTGACGCGTGACGTGCGCCGCTCGTCAGCCTCTTCCCGTTCCATGTGTCACGCATCTAAGTAGATCGCCACAAGTTCGCGCTACTTTTCAGCGGGTGAGTCCTGTTCCAGGGTTGCCGGTGTTGCCCTCCGGGGACGGCGCGCTTGCGGCGCGCCCCGTTCGAATTTGGCGTAAGGGCTAGCCGAATTCCAGGCGCCCCGCCCTAGCAAGCACCGGCAACCCCAACGCCGTCAGAAAAGGTGTCGCAAACCCATGGCGCCATGCTTACATGCGTTACATGCCGGCCTGACGCCTGGTGAACCCCTCCGGGAACTCGCCCTCGTAGAGGACCATCGCACTGTACCCCGGGACTGTCACCTCTGCGGCGTAGCAGTTGGGCATGGCCGTAACGGGCGTTACACCGGCCTCCATGCCCGCCACCACGGCGACCCAGCTCCCTTCGGGCAGGCGGATGGTCTTCTCGCCCTTGTTCCCGTTGTAGATCACGACTATCTCTTTCCAGGTATCCCGGTCGTTCGTAAGCTTGAAGGCCACCATGTTGCTTCCCACAAGGAAGAACGAGAGGCTTCGCCTGACCTCCTCGGCGCTGTTCAGCCTGAAGCTGGGGTGGGCCTTCCGAAGCGCGACAAGACCCCGGTAGTACTCGAAGACCTGCCTGTTCCTGGCCTTGAACGACCAGTCGATGGCGTTCACGGTATCGTCAGCGTTGTAGCTGTTGGCGTTGAAGCCCTTGGTACGCAGGAACTCCTCGCCCTCCTGCATGAACGGAATTCCCTGCGCCGTGAACACGATGGCGTTCCCGAGAAGCGTCATCTTCACCCGGTCCTCCACGCTGTCAGACGGATTGCTCGTGGAGACGCGATCCCAGAGCGTCATGCCGTCGTGGCATGTGACGTACTGGACTACCTCCTCGGGGCTCGCGGCAAAATCATTGATCGACCCCTCCACGCCGTCACGGATCGCCTTCTCCCGGCCCCGCACGCCGTTCATGAACCCGCCCTTCGTGTTGTCATCCCACGGGCCTTTCATCGCGTTGCGAAGGTTATCGTTGAACACGGCGAGGCGGGTGCCCTTCTGGTTCCCCTTGGTGATCTGCTGTTCCGCGGGGAGCGGCGACGATCCCACCAGCCACGGCTCGCCGTACATCAGGAAATGCGGGTTGATCTCGCGCGCCGCCTTCTCCACGAGCAACATGGTGTCCTTGTCGGTGAGGGCCATCAGGTCGAAGCGCATCCCGTCCAGGTGGAACTCGCGGGTCCAGTACTTCACCGAGTCCAGGATGAACTTGCGAACCATCGGCCGTTCCGACGCGACTTCGTTCCCGCATCCAGAAGCGGCGGCGCGGTTCCCGGCATCATCGAACCTGTAGAAGTAGTCGGGCACGAGCTTGTCGAACACCGAGATCCGGTCAGCAAGCCCTGTGGCATGCGTGTGGTTGTATACCACGTCCACCACCACGCCGATGCCGCTACGGTGAAGCGCCTGCACCATCCGCTTGAACTCCAGGATGCGCTCCACGCCATCGGGGTTCGTCGCGTAGCAGCCCTCAGGAACGTTGTAGAGGACCGGGTCGTAGCCCCAGTTGCGCGAGTTCGGGTCGGTCTCGTCGGCGCTCCCGAAATCGTACACGGGAAGCAGATGCACGTGGGTGATCCCGAGTTCCTTGAGGTGATCGAGGCCAGTGGTCACCCCTTCAGGTCCTCGCGTTCCTTCCTGCGCGAGGCCGAGGTACTTGCCGCGCCAGGCAGGCTCGACTCCCGATGTCGGGTGTATCGTCATGTCGCGCACGTGGGCCTCATAGATGACGGCGTCCACGGGGGTTGCGAGGCTTACGGGCGCGTCGCGGTCCCAACCTTCCGGATTCGTGACAGCCGGGTCGAATATAAGGGTCCTCGTGCTGTTGGCGGCGGACGCGCGCGAGTACGGGTCGGGCACGGTCACGGTCGCCGCGGCATGCCTGGCCTCATAGACATAATACTGTCCCTGGTGGTCGCCGGGAAGACTCGCCTGCCACACGCCCTTCGCCTGCCTGGCCATGGGAATCCTCTCGACAGAAGCGCCCGTGGCGCTCATATAGAGCAGGACATTCACTTCGAGGGCCGTGGGCGCCCACACCTTGAGCGTGGTCGCCTCCTTAGTGTAGGTGGCGCCGAGGTCGTCCCCATCATAGACATAGTTCGGGCCGTCCAGGACCGCGCCGTTCGTCACCGCAGCTTCCCTGTATCCCTCTTTGGCAACGGCATAGGTTTCGAGCGGCGAAAGCGGCCTCGCAGTCCTGATCCTGAAGAGGCTCGCCCGGGCCGTCGCAGCGGCCGAGGTGGCGACGACCCTCTCGACCGAGGCGATCTCTTGCTCCTCACCGTCGCACGTGACGCGGAACCCCTCGAACTCCGTGCCCGCGGGCTTCGCGGGCGCGGCCAGCCTCACCGTCAGGAGGTCCTCGCCGTCGAGCGTGGCGCGCATCCCGGGCCGCGGGTCCGGGCGCGTGCTGTACACCCGCCGGTCATCCTGCACAAGCCAGATCTCCGCAAGGCCCCCCCGGATATCCACGAAACGGTCGTCGGGAGTGTCCTTTGCCTCCCAGTTGCCCTTTCGAACGATGAATCCAAGCCTCGGATGGCTCCCCTCGAGATCCACCACGGCCTTCATGCCGTATGAGTCACGCTGGTCGAACTGGCACGACGAGCCCTCCCGGCCGGGGACCCAGATCCAGAGGTTCCAGCCTTCGTAGTCTCCATTGAAACGGTGGTAGTGGATGACGAGCGTGGTCTTCCCGGAGTCGGCGCGAACCCCGGTGGCCACGAGCAACGTGGCAACGAGATACAGGGCCAATAGCACGCCCAGCACTCTCTGAGTCTTCCTCACAATTCTCCCTCCCTGAACCTGCCCCTGAGGTCGCTTCCACCCACCCGGATCCTGTTCCGCTCGAAAGACAGCAGCGACATCGCGCCCACCCGTTACCCACGTAGACACAACTACAACGATGTAGTATCGGTGTGTACACCTCTTCCTTCCTCCCGTCGTCGAGGGTGTTATTCTAGCGGGTCTGCCGATAACCTTCTCACGTCGGGACAAATCCTCGCCGCAGACACACAGGGCGCTCGCGGGCGGCAGCATCATCTCTACCGAGCAGACGCCCGTCAGCGGCGTGGCGACGATTCCGCCAGGAAAGCCGCCACGCCGTCGGCTCGTGCTATCGCTTTTCGAGACGGTTCAGGATCTCCCTCGCGGCCACGACGCCTGAGGCGGAAGCCTGCATGAGGCCCCGCGTGATGCCGGCGCCGTCGCCTATGGCGAACAGGTTCTTGACTTGCGTTTCAAGGGAACCGGTCACCGCAAGCCTCGACGAGTAGAACTTCACCTCAACGCCGTAAAGGAGCGTATTGCGGCCGTATACCCCCGGTGCCACGACATCGAGCGCTTTCAACATCTCCATGATGCTCACGAGATGCCTGTAAGGAAACACCAGGCTGAGGTCGCCCGGTGTGGCGTCCTCGAGCGTCGGCACACAGGTGCCTTTGGCCATCCGCTCCTTCGTGGACCTGTGCCCTGCCACGAGGTCTCCCAGCCTCTGCACGATCACGCCGCCGCCGAGGAGGTTCGCGAGGCCCGCGACGTACTTGCCATATGCTATCGGGTCCTTGAACGGCTCGGTAAACGTCTTGCTGACCAGGAGCGCGAAGTTGGTGTTCTCTGTCTTCCTCTCGAAGTGCGTATGGCCGTTCACGGTGATGAGACCGTCAGAACTCTCGGTGACCACCTCACCGTAGGGGCACATGCAAAAGGTGCGCACCTTGTCGTCGAAGGAGCGCGAGTGGTAGATGAGCTTCGACTCGTAGGCCACGTCCGTCAGGGGCTCCGCCACCACCGCCGGGAGTTCGACCCGCACGCCGATGTCCACCGGGTTTATGGCGGTGGAAAGCCCCAACCTGCGCGCCTCCTGGACAAGCCACTCCGCGCCTTCCCGGCCGGGGGCGACGATCACATAGTCGCCCAGGATGGTGCGGCCTTTCGAGGTTTCGACGCCGATGACCCTGCCGTCTTCAACGAGGATCCTCGTGGCGCTTTCGCGAAGCGTGATCTCGGCGTGTTCGGCCAGGTGGCTCTTCATGCCTTCCAGGACGTCCTTGGTCTTGCCGGTGCCGAGGTGTCTGATCTTCGCGGGGATGAGCTTCATCTCCGCGAGCAGGGCCTTGCGCTCGAGCTCGCGAAGGGCTTCCTCATCCCCGCCGTACACCTTCGTCGGCGCGCCGAACCCGAGGTAGATGTCGTCCACATAATCGATGAGATCTTTCAGCCTCTGGTCACTTACATAGACGTCGAGCATCCCGCCGACCTGTGTCGACAGGGTGAGCTTCCCGTCGCTGAACGCCCCCGCGCCGCCCCAGCCCGATACGACGCTGCACGGCTCGCACCTGCGGCACCCGCTCTTGCCCTCGTTCGATGGGCATACCCTGGCCTCGAGGTCGGGTCCTTTTTCGACCATGATGATGCTGATGCGTCCGTCGGCGGCCCGGGCGAGCTCGAGCGCCGAGAAGATGCCGGCAGGGCCGGCACCAACGATTATCACGTCATAGCGACCTTGTTTCGTTCCGCCTGTCACGCCATGAACCTCTCCTTCGTCTCTGCTGTGCTGCTCTCTGCCCTGAGTGCCGATTCAGAGATCACCGCCACCTCTCCAGGGACCGCTCGTGCTGCACTTCTCCAGGGGCACCGGTGTTGCACGCCGGTGATGGCGCGCTCGCGGCGCGCCTCGTTCGAATCTGGCGCTTAAGGCCAGCCGAATTCCAGGCGCCCCGCCGTGCGAGTACCCGCAGCATGGAAGATTCTCCCGAACCGGCACGGGTCTGTTAACTCACACTCAGGTCGCCGGCTTCGTGGCGAACTCGAACACGCGGGACGTCGCGGTATTGCCCGCCTCATCCCGCGAGAGCACCCTGAACCTGTACGTCGTCGACGGCTGTAAATCTCTCAGCCTGACGTGATGAAGCATGGTCATGTCCCTGTCCCGGGCTACCATCGACTGCCCGGCCCTCGCATTCTTGGCCGCGTACTCGACGGCTGAGTCGGAGTCCTCGCCCGTGGCCCAGACGATGTCCGCGGCGGTGGCGGCGAGCCTCGCCACGTCGAGCCACAGGATCTCCGGTGGAACGGTGTCCAGGACGATCCTGTCGGAAACGGGCGTCGATATGTTCCCCGCCCTGTCCTGGAACCGCACGTATACCCTCTTCTCGCCGTCGCCTGGGGTGATCTCCCAGTCCTTCGTGAACTGGTACATCGTCCACCTGCTCCACGCGACGCCGTCGTTGCTCATTGACACGTTCATTATGCCGCTGGTGCGGTCGTTCGCCCGCAGGTCGAGCGTAACGTGCGTGCTGTTCGTGCTGCCCGCCCCATCGTTCATCTCGACAGACCCATGCGGTGGCTCACGGTCGAGCACGATGGACGCCTCGGCAGGCGCCACCAGTATCGCTTGACCCGTAGCCGCAACCGCAGCGCCCGCCCCACCGGGCGCATCAGTCGTACCAGACGCCCCGGGTGCTCCAGGCGCGCCTGACACGTAATAGGCCACCCGGACGGGCTTGTTTCCATCGCCTTCCCCGCGCAGCCTCCACTCTATGATGGGAGACCGCCAGTCGTGCCATCTGAAGGCCTCGTCGCCGGCTGCGAGGAAGAACCCCTTGATGGCGACAGGCTGGTCCACCCCGAGAGTGAGCCTAACGTGGGGCGTCGTGGCGTAGGTAGCCCCCTCGTCGACGAAGACCACCCCGCTTATCGGCCGGGTCTCCTCGCTGCGGCCGGCGCCTGTTCCGCCCGCCGCGCCCGCGCCGGCGCCGGCGCCCGAACTCGTGCCCGTGCCCATGCCTGTGCCCGTGTCCGCGCGCAGGGATTCTCCGCTCCCTGGAAGCGCCTTCTCGACGCTGGCGAAATAGATCGGCATGCCGAAAGACAGCTTCTTGAGATGGGCCACGGCGACCGGGTTCCCGGGGAAGGCCGCGAGCGCCCGCGAGAACATCTCCGCTGCTCCGACCGGGTCTCTCGCCTCGGATTTCGCCATTCCGAGCAGCGCGTACACGATGTCAAGGTCTCCCGGCCCCGCGACGTCGATGGCCTGCTCGAACTCCCGGCACGCGTCTTGCGTCTTTCCCATATCCAGCAGCACCTGCCCCAACGCGACCCTGGCCCGAAGCACGCCGGCCGCGTCACCCGCCTCGCCGGCGTATCGCAGGCTCTCTCGGAACGCCCCGAGGGCCTCCTCGTTCCAGCTCCTGCCCCAGTACAGGTAACCGAGATGGTCGAAAGCCCTCGCGGCCTCCGGCCCCTTCGGGTCGGAAGCCACCACTCGGGAGAACGCCGCAACGGCCTCCTCGAACATCCCTCTTTCCAGGAAGGCGACGCCGGCAGCCATGTCGCCGCCGGCGGTCATGTCGCCGCCGCCGGACTTCGTCTGGCCGGCCGTGCCGGCCGTTGCCAGCACCGGCGCGCCCGACCACCCCCACGCCAGGACAGCCAGCAGGGCAATGCCGGCGGCTGCTGTAGCCAGCTCCCGCACGCGCCGGGCACGTCGTACGCTCATACCAGGAGTCATCATGTACACCTCACGGGTAGATTCTGTTGAGTAGCCGCGGGAACGGGATCGTCTCGCGCACGTGATCGAGGCCGCATATCCATGCGACCGTCCGTTCGATCCCGAGGCCGAAACCCGAATGCGGACAAGACCCGTACCGACGGAGGTCCATGTACCATTTGTATGCCTCGGCCGGGAGCCTGTGCTCTTCAACGCGCCGGGCGAGAAGATCCGGGTCGTCTATCCTCTGCCCCCCGCCGATGATCTCGCCGTACCCCTCGGGCGCGAGAAGGTCCGCCGACAGGCACACGTCGGCCCTGTTCGGATCGGGTTTCATGTAGAAGGCCTTACACACCGTGGGATATCTGTGCACGAATACCGGCCGATCGAATTCCTCTGCAAGGATGGTCTCGTCGCCCCCGCCGAAGTCATTGCCCCACTCGAACTCGACGCCGTGGCGCCGCAGGATCTCCACGGCCTCGTCGTAGCTGATACGCGGGAAGGGAGGCTTCACTTTCTCCAGTTTCGAGGTGTCCCGCTCGATCGTGGCCAGATCCTTCGCCCTCTCCTCGAGCACACGCTGCACCACGTAGCTCACCATTTCCTCCTGGAGCCTCATGTCGCCGTCAAGGTCGACCCAGGCCATCTCCGGCTCCACCATCCAGAACTCCATGAGATGCCTTCGCGTCTTGGATTTCTCGGCCCGGAACGTGGGCCCAAAGCAGTACACCTTCCCGAGGGCCATCGCAGCAGCTTCCATGTAGAGCTGGCCGCTCTGCGTGAGATAGGCCTTCGTGTCGAAATAGTCTGTCTCGAAGAGCGTGGTGGTACCCTCGCACGCAGACGGCGTGAGGATGGGCGCGTCCACCAGCACAAACTCGCGGTCGTCGAGGAAGTCGCGGACGGCTTTCACGATCTCGTTCCTGACCCGCATGATGGCGACCTGCCTCGGTGTGCGAAGCCAGAGGTGCCTGTGGTCCATCAGGAAGTCCACGCCGTGCTCCTTGAGGGATATGGGGTACTCCTCGGCGATCGAGACAGGCTCCACCGCCGAAGCCAGGATCTCATACCCGCCGGGCGCCCTCCGGTCGGCCCTCACGGCGCCCCTCACCACAAGCGACGACTCCTGCGTGAGCCGGTCACAGGCGGCGAAATCCCCCTCTGGCACCTGGCCTTTCGCCACAACCACCTGGATGAAGCCTGTCCCATCCCGGACGATCAGAAAGACCACGGACCCGCTGGACCTCCTGTTATAGAGCCAGCCGCGGATCTCGACCTCTTTCCCCTCGTGCTCGCCGACATGCGCTATGTACACGGTTTCCACTTGAGTTAGCCCACCTCCGCAGGAGATCAGCAATCGGAACCGCGTCGGGCGCCCGGCCTGTCCTCGCAATGCCCGCCGCATGAAACGCGGGACCGCCCTCCGTCATGGCACCGGTCATATTATACCACCCCTGGAAGGTCACTGCCACGATCAAGACAAGAGCCCGGGTGACCAAGACCACCCGGGCCTTCCTGCAGGGCACTCAGCTGATGACGCGCGCACACGCGGCCCGCCGGACGCATGTCGCTCGTCCCGGTCTACGGGATCCTCTGCAGCGACGCGCTGACGTAGTATGTCTGCGCGTAGTTGAGCTCGAACCGCCGCGTGAACGTGTAGTAGCCGGAGAGGACCAGCGTGACCTCGTGGCTTCCGAGAGGCACGTTCTGGAGAAGCGCGGGAGTCCTTCCCCGCTCGACGCCATCGAGGAACACCGTGGCGCCCGAGGGATAGGTCGACACGTTCACCGCACCATACTTCACAACCGGCGGCTGCGGCACCGGAGGCTGAGGCACGGGCGTCGGCGGCTGCGCACCTGGGATCGGTGGGAAGCCTCCGCCCACGTAGAAGTATGTATACGCGCTCACCCACGACTGCTGCGGCACGATCTTGATCTTCGCCTGGATCTTCCCGAGGTTGACATTGGCCTCGCCTTCGATGTATGCCCGTCCGGACTGCACCGACTCCTCGAGGTAGGGCAGAGGCAGTTTCTGGGTTGACGCGAATACGATCAGGTACTCGGTCCCTGAAGGGGGTTCGACCGTCCCAGACAACGTGTAGGCCCTGTTGGCCCGAACCCACGAATCGCGCACAAGCCAGCTGAGCTGGCCGGAAGGCAGGATGTCAAGGACGTACACGTAGCTATCCCGGTTGACCCGGTAGTACACGTCGATGAAATCACCCGGGTAGTAGGTCGACCCCTGGCCCCTGTCGACCCAGATCTCCGCCTTGAACTGCGGGTTCGGGTTCGGGTTGATGAAGAGCCTCACCGGCGGTTCGTCAGCGGCCGCGGCGCCCACCTGCGGTAGCGCCGTCACTGCGAGCAACACCAGGCCCAGAACCACCCATTTCCATCGATTCGCTTGCATCCGCCACACTCCTTTCATTTGCCTCACTTGCACTTGTCTTTTCGTCCGTCACTCTTCTTCCACGTCCGTATCGGTCAGGCTGTAGTTGGGCGCCTCCCGCGTTATCACGATGTCGTGCGGGTGGCTCTCGCGCAGGCCCGCTCCGGTCATCCTTATGAACTTCGTGTTCGCATAGAGCTCGGCGATGTTCCGCGCACCGCAGTATCCCATCCCCGCGCGCAACCCGCCGACGAGCTGGTACACGGTATCGGCGAGCGCCCCCTTGTACGGGACCCGCCCCTCGATGCCCTCCGGCACCAGTTTATGCGCCGGATCTTGAAAGTACCTGTCGCTGGAGCCCTGCCTCATTGCTTCGACGGACCCCATCCCGCGATAGACCTTGAAGCTACGCCCCTTATAGATGACACGCTCACCGGGGCTCTCCTCCGTGCCCGCGAACAGCCGCCCGATCATGACCACGTCGGCCCCGGCGGCGATGGCCTTCGTGATATCGCCCGAGTACTTGACCCCGCCGTCGGCTATGACCGGCACGCCACGCTCCCTCGCCACCCTGGCGCACTCGAAGATCGCCGTGACCTGCGGCACCCCGATCCCCGCCACCACCCGCGTGGTGCAGATCGACCCCGGGCCGATCCCGACCTTGATGGCGTCTGCCCCGGCCTCTATCAGTGCCCTGGCGCCCTCGGCCGTCGCCACGTTGCCGGCGGCGACGTCCACGTTCCTGAAGTTCGCCTTGAGCGCCCTCACCGTCTCCAGCACCGAGCGCGAGTGCCCGTGCGCGGTGTCAACGACCAGGATGTCGGCCCCGGCG
Organism: Bacillota bacterium; assembly: GCA_050261335.1. Lineage (GTDB taxonomy): Bacteria > Bacillota > SHA-98 > UBA4971 > UBA4971 > UBA6256. Next base: position 11,857 of record JBLNDE010000035.1, on the reverse strand, counting down.
TCCGTCAGCGCCCCGGCACGAGCGACCGCCCCTGACGGTCCCACGGCGGCCCCCACTCGCAGCCTTCCGCGCTCGTCCTTGGCCGCGTTCGGGAACTGCTTCGTCTTGAGGATGTCCTTTATCGTGATGAGCCCCTTCAGCATGAGGTTCTCGTCGACTATCGGCAGTTTCTCTATCTTGTGGCGCTGCAGGATCGCCTTGGCCTCCTCGAGCGTCGTGCCCATCGGGGCGGTCACCAGGTTCTCCTTGGTCATGACGTTCTCGATGGCCTGGTCGTAGTTGGTTTCGAAACGGAGGTCCCTGTTGGTGAGTATCCCCACCAGCTTTCCGTCTTTCGTGATGGGCACGCCAGAGATATGGTAGCGCTCCATTATGGCCAGGGCATCCCGTATGAGGTTGTGGGGCTCGAGGAATATCGGGTCCACGATTATACCGTGTTCGGACCGCTTTACTTTGTCCACCTCGCCCGCCTGGCGCTCTATCGACATGTTCTTGTGGATGATGCCGACTCCGCCCTCGCGCGCAATGGCTATGGCGAGCCTGGCCTCGGTCACCGTGTCCATGGCCGCGCTCACGAGCGGGATATTCAGGCGGATCCTCGCGGTCAACTTTGTCGATACATCTACCTCCCCCGGCATCACCTCGGAGTAGGACGGCTCGAGAAGCACGTCATCGAAGGTCAGAGCAACACGCCCGAACTTGTCATCGAAGTCCATGGTGCGATTCCCCCCGGGCTTATATGTTGCTCCAATTGTAGCAAATCCTTCTCCCCGACTCAAGGACGGTTCGCCTTGGGTGGCTCGCCTTATCCTGGTCAGCCTGCCCTACTATTCATAACGATGTCAATGTTCTCTGGTTCCAGGATGCCCAAAAATCGCCCGAAAACCCAGGGACCGCTGGCCTCGAGGCCAACGGTCCCAACCGCCGGGAGCGTTCAATACTTGATTGTGACCTTGTCGCCGACCTGGATCCTCCCGCCTGCCCCCGGGGTGTCTGTCGTCCCTATGGAAAGGAGCTGTTCGACGCTGGTCACGGTGATAGTGGCGATCTCGGTTTTCTCGGCAGAGAGCACCTGCCCGGTGAACGGGTCGGTTATGACCTCACCCAGCCGGTACACGAGCAGTCTCTGCCCAACCTTCACTCCCTGTGCCCGGCCAAGGTTGGTGTATACCTTATCACCCACGACCTTCACCACGTAGCCCTCTACAGGGAAGAGCTGCATTATCTTCCCGATGAGCTGGTCAACGGCCTTGGATGTGGCTTTGCCCAAGATCGTGCCCTGGAAGTTCGCGCTGCCGAAGGCCATTGGCGGCATTCCCTCGAGAGTGAGCGAGATGTTCGCCTGGCTCTCCTTGCCCTGAGCCATGTCGGCCAGCTTGATGCTGCCGGTGTTGGTGTCCACGACGCGCACGTGGATCTCCACAGTCGCCTCGCTCGAGGCGACAGACCCCAGGATCGGAAGAGACACCCTGTTGGTCTGAATGTCGAACTTGGTGACGCTGCCCATTATCATTGCCTGGACACCGAGAAGCTTGCCTATCTGGGCCGCGCTGGACGGATCGACAAGACCTGTCGCCCCAAAACCCTGTTCGTTCATGATCTGCTCGAGGCGCTCGCGCTCTATGACCTCAAACTGACCGGTCTGAACGAGCCTCGTTTCGAACTCGACCCGCATGCCTCTGCCGACGTGCCACTGCGGATAGTTCGTCTGGTCCAGGAAGTCCATGACAGCAATGCGGATCTTGCCCTGTTGGGCCGGCGCCTGCGCCGCCGCAGGCGTCGCCTGCATCCCTGCAGCAAGAAGCAGGATGGTCGCCGCAACCACTGCAGCGGCGACCGCGCGCCTCCCGGTCAAAACGCTCCTTCGTTCACGCATCTTTCATCCCCCAGTCTACAACGCAGTCTTCGACTGTCATGCCTCATCAGGCTCAATCTCACCATGCCCTATCTCATCACCCTGACCTCTATCTTGTCTCTCGTCACCATCACCACTTCCACCCTGGGGTTTGTCAGGGAGTCGAGCCTTGCCGCGAGGTCGTCGACATTGCCCGTGGTCTGGACGTCTATCACCGCGATGTTGTTCTCGAAAGTCCTGCGGTACACGGCCGTGATCCCGCGCATGTCCTTGAGGGCCTGCATGATCTGGTTCATCTGGGCGTACGAGCACCCGTTCACGATGAGCTGGATCGTGCGCGTGCCGCCCGAGGCCCCGCCGCCGGCGCGCTTGGGAAGCTCCCATACGAGCCGCGAGGCCACATCGTCAGCCACCGCCTTTATGGCCTCGAGCCCGGCGACATCCGTCGAAAGCTGCGCCTTCGTGGCCTGTGGCGTCTCGGCCCAGATGATCTGCCCTGTCTGGGTGAGCACGGCCTTGAGAGTCCCGAAAGCCATGCACGACTGGAAGGTGAAATTGCCGGACCTCGTCGAGGTGAGGTACTTGCTGTTCACATCGCCCACGATGACGATGTCCGCGGCGAACCTCTCGCCCAGGGTCATGGCGGCGCTGATGTCGCCCTGCATGGCGCGCTTCGCCGTGTCGCTCGCCTTGATGGCCTCGATCTGCCGCTGGTCCACGAGGTGATAACGGACGGCCGAGAGCTTTTCGACTATCCTGGTTTCGGCGATCGATGTAACAAGAGGGCTATTGAGGTTCTTCTCGTCAACGAGGACCATTATCGTCGGATTCCCCATCATGTCGATGAGTATGGCAAGGGCCTGCAGGTCTGACCTTACGTCTCCCCTCGCGACCCTCGCCCGGATTTTCACGTGCACAAGGCCATCGGGGGTCTCCCAGTAGTCGCCGACTACCTGGTAGGACTGGACGTATCCTCCGGCCTGGCTGACCACTTTGTCGTAGAACACCACGAAATCCGACATATCAGTGCGGCTCGCAATCGAGACGCCTGCGCCCTGTTCTATGGCGACCCTGTACGCGTCGCGCAGGGCCTCGTCGCGCGCCCGCGCCACATCGCCCCCGACCACGGCGCCAGCCCCCTCCGCCACCACCTCAACGGCTTGGGCGGCGACGGAGGCCGGGTGAGCGCCGGCGGCAAGCCCAAGAATCAGAAAGGCGACTATAGCCGCCCAGAGATGTCCCCGCTTCATCGGGGCTCCCCCCTTCGCTGGTCTTCCCGGTCGTTCCGCTTCTACGAAAGGGCGTGATGGCGGAATCTGCCGGGTGTGAAGGCGAAACCCTGCGAAGACCTGGAACGCGCCCCACGCCCTTCGACTCCGCCCCGCACCATCGCATCACGTCAGTAGGATACGACCACCTTGCATTCCTGGAGCACTGTGGTCATGGTGGTCGTTACTGTGACGACCTCGTTCGGGACTATGATGTCGGTTCCGACGACCCTGACCGCCCTTATGACGTAAGGATTGCCGCCGACCCTGTCCTGAAGGTTTTGCTTCGCGGCGATGACGGAGTTTATGTAGCTCGCGAGCCTCGACTGGCATGCATACTCGTATTTAGCAACGGAGACACCGTACACCACCGTGCCGCCCACCGTGACGACCCTGAACACCGCTGGCTTCGGGAACCCGAGGCCGCCGACATCCAGGATGAGTCCGGTATAGGGGCTCACGACCGTCGCGGTGGCCACGACCGCGGTCCCAAACTCCTGCCTCATCGTCGCGTATACGGGCACCAGGATGTCCCTGAGGAGCATCTCCATCGTCAGTGTGCAGGTTATGCTCCCATCGGACTCCTCGGTGTACGTCTCGCTTCCCGGCACGACCACAGCGTTGTTGATGACCCCCTCGGCTGCCGCGCGCACGTCGTCGTTGACGACCATGAAGTCGCGCATGAGGGTCTCGCTCTGGACCAAGACGCCCTTGGTCGTCTCGAGGAGTTCGCGGTAGCCGGAAACCACAGCCGCGCGCCTGGCAAGCAGCTTGCGCTGGGCGACGGGTTTGCTGGGATCGCCGACGCCCGATGCCTGTATCCGGATTACCCCGCAAGTCCAGTCTATGACCCCGAGACCGACCGTCTGAATGGCAACATTCGTGGTCACCTGGGTCGTCGTGGTTATGACCTGGGCCGACCCCACGAGCGTCGCCATGCCGACCAACATACCAACCACAAGAACCATGACCGCGAGAATCCGCATGTTCTTCATCGCTCATTTCCTCCTTGCTTGTTCAGTTATCGTGCTCTCACCGGTAATTGCCGTTCACCGCACAACCTCCTACAGCCGCCGGGACCTCCATCCTCTCGGTCCGCCACCCAAGACGCCAGCCGAGGCCGGTAACCCGGCAGCCTGCCGCTGGCCCCCCTGTGTGCCAGGCAAGTCACAAGATGCCGACTCGTTAAACAGTCTATTCGGCAGCCCGGCGGTTTCCCTCTGGAAACCCATAAGACTATTGTACGCAATGGAACTTAGCTTCCGCTTAATCATTGACGGCGGTAGGGGCAAAAGTACAGCAGCATTCGGAGGATTTTCTTGAAGGAGAATCCTGGGAGACGCCGTCCAGATACAGCAGGGAGATCCGAGAGGCCCCGGCGGGGTTACCGGGGCCTCTCACAGCGTGGGAGCGGTGATGTCTTTGGTTTCCAGCGGGTCTTGGGTTGCCGGTGTTGCACTCGGGGACGGCGCCCCAAGGGGGGCGCGCTTCGCAAAAATCCGGCCTGTCGGGCGAGTGGCCGGATTTTGACACCCCTCGTGCAAGCACCGGCAACCCCTCAACGCGAGAGGATTCCTGCACTCTCAGCTTGCGGCGGCCTCGCTGGAATGGGTCGCCGCGTAGTCAGCGAGTATCCCGGGGATATCCTCGGGCTTCACCCTCGCGAACACGGTCTCCCCGATCATGACCACGGGCGCGAGCGCGCACGCGCCGAGGCACCTTACGGCCTGCAGAGTGAAGAGCCCGTCCTTGCTGGTGCCGCCGATGTCCACGCCAAGTTCTTTCTTCATCGCCTCGAGGCAAGCCGCTGCGCCCCTCACATAGCAGGCGGTGCCGAGGCACACGTTCACGGTCCATCTGCCTTTCGGCCTCAGCGAGAACAGCGAGTAAAACGTAGCGACGCCGTATACCTCGCTCTCCGGCACCCCCAGGCCCTTTGCGATCCTGGACTGCACGTCCTCGGGAAGGCAGCCGAAGAGCTGTTGAGCCTCATGGAGCACGGGGATGAGCGACCCCGGGGTGTCCTTGTGTTTGGCGACTATCTCATCGAGCATCGCATATCTATCATCAGGGAGCTTCCCCTGGCACTTGCAGGTGCCGACACCCTCGCCGGGCGTGGACGCGACCTCGAGGCGAGGCCGCTTCTCCTTTTCCTTTGACGCTGCCATGTCACATGGCCTCCTTCCTGGCGCTGGCGGCCGGGGCGGCTTCCTCCGCGCTCCGGTACGCGGTATGGAGGAGCCTGTGTGCGACCTCGCTGCCGGGCTTGCCGAGGAACTCGTCGTACAGCCTCCGCACGGCGAGGTTCTCGTGGGACTTGCGGACCTTCATGTGCCGGTCCTCCGCATACAGCGCTGCTGCCCTCTTCGCTGCGATCTCCGGGTCGCACGACCTCGGCTGTCCGCCGCCCTCGACGCACCCGCCGGGGCAGGCCATGATCTCAACGAAGTGGAAGGACGCCTTGCCCTCGCGTATCCTTTGGAGCAGCCTGGCAGCGTTTGCGAGTCCGGAGGCCACTGCGATGCGGACCTCCTGGCCGCCCACGTCGACGGCTGCCTCGCGTATCCCCTCGAGACCCCTGACCTCCAGGAACTCCACCTTGCCGGCGGGCTTCTTCGTCACCACCTCGGAGACGGTGCGCAGCGCCGCCTCCATTACGCCGCCCGTCGCGCCGAAGATGGTGCCCGCCCCTGTCGAGATACCCAGCGGCGCGTCGAACTCCCCGTCGGGAAGGCTGGCGAAGTCTATACCGGCGGCCTTTATCATACGAGCAAGCTCCCTGGTTGTGAGGGCCACGTCAACGTCGCGCACGCCGGAGGCTCTCATCTCGGGCCGGGCCGCCTCGTATTTCTTGGCAGTGCACGGCATAACCGAGACGCTGAACACCCTTTCCGGAACGACCCCTGCCTTCCTGGCATAGTAGGTCTTTATGACGGCCCCCATCATCTGCTGCGGTGACTTGCACGATGAGACGTTCCCGAGGAAACCCGGGAAGAACGTCTCGCAGAACCTCACCCAGCCGGGGCTGCACGAGGTTATGAGAGGGAGCTTTCCTCTGGACTTGATGCGTTCCAGGAGTTCGTGGCCCTCCTCCATGATCGTGAGGTCCGCCGCGAACTGCGTGTCGAACACGGCATCGAACCCGAGTCGATGGAACGCCGTGGCAAGCTTCCCGGTGACGGCAGTGCCTGCCGGGATGCCAAATTCCTCGCCGATGGCGGCACGCACGGCCGGCGCGACCTGCACGACCACGTGGAGGTCGGGGTCGGCTATTGCATCCAGCACCCGCTCCCATTCCTCTTTCTCGCTTATCGCGCCCACAGGGCACGCCTTCGCGCACTGCCCGCACGAGACGCACTTCGACTCCGCAAGCCCGCGCTCGAACATGGGCGTCACGCACGATCGGGTGCCGCGATACGCGAACCCGAGCACTCCCACGGCCTGCACCTCGTTACAAACCTTCACGCAGCGGCCGCACAGGACGCACTTGTCCGGCTCGCGCACCAGAGCCGGGCTGGAGGCGTCGAGGTCCCTGTGGTCCTTCTCCCTGTGGAACCTCGCGCTGCGTATCCCGAGACGCATGGCGAGGTCCTGGAGCTCGCACCGACCGTTTCTCTCGCACTTCAAGCAGTCGTGAGGATGAGCCGCGAGCAGTAGCTCGAGCACGGTGCGGCGCGCCTCGCGCACCGCCGGGGTGTTCGTGTGCACCACCATGCCGTCAGCCACGGGCGTCACGCACGACGCCGGGAGCGCCCTCGCCCCCTCGATCTCCACGACGCACACCCTGCAGGACCCTATGCGCCCAACTGCCGGGTGGTAGCACAGCGTCGGTATGTCTCGACCCGCACGCCGCGCGGCGTCGAGCACGGTCTCTCCCTCATGCGCCTCTACCTCGCGCCCATCTATGGTGAGCCTCAACGCCTTCACCGGCGCGGCGGGCTGTGAAGGTGCGGGCGTGGTCGCCGGCGCGGCAGGGGCCGTGGCGGGCTTGTCTTGCGATTGCTTCTGTGGCAGGATTGCGCTCATTCCCTTCACCTCCGCGACACCGCCTGGAAGCGGCAGGCGCTCGCGCACGCGCCGCATCCCTGGCACCTGTCAGCATCGATTGCGTAGACCTTTCGCTTCCGCGCGCGGCTGGCGGCTTCCTCGCCGGCCGCCTTCGCGACCGCCTCCTCGACTTCCACAGCTACGGGGGCGATCGCGCCGGCGGGGCACGCCTTCGCACAAAGACCGCATCCTCTGCATCTATCCGCATCTATGTGGTAGCGCGTGAGGGCCGTGCAGACCCCCGCCGGGCACCTCTTCTCGTAGATGTGTGCCTCGTACTCGTCCCTGAAGTACCTGATCGTGCTGAGCACGGGGTTCGGAGCGGTTTGGCCGAGCCCGCAGAGGGCCGTGTTCTTTATCGTCTTGCCGAGGGATTCGAGGGTCTCGATGTCCCCTGGCTGGCCCTTGCCCTCGGTGATGCGGGTGAGGATGTCCAGCATGACCTTGGTGCCTTCCCTGCATGGGACGCACTTGCCACAGGACTCGTCCTGGGTGAACTGCAGGAAGAACCTGGCGATGTCCACCATGCAGGTGTCCTCGTCCATGATGATGAGGCCGCCCGACCCCATCATGGCGCCAAGCTTCACCAGGGTGTCGTACTCCATCGGGGTGTCGAGGAAGGCCGCGGGGATGCAGCCACCCGAAGGGCCGCCGGTCTGGGCGGCTTTGAACGCCTTGCCGCCGGGTATGCCGCCGCCGATGTCGTACACGATCTCCCGGAGCGTAGTGCCCATAGGCACCTCCACAAGCCCGGTGTTGTTGATCTTGCCTGCGAGCGCGAACACCTTCGTGCCCTTGCTCTTCTCAGTGCCGATGCTCGCGAACCACTCGGGGCCGCGGAGGATGATGGGTGGGATGTTCGCCAGCGTCTCGACGTTGTTGATGACCGTCGGCTTCCTCCACAGGCCCTCGTTCGCCGGGAACGGCGGCTTGGGCCTGGGCATGCCGCGCTTGCCCTCAACCGATGCCAGAAGAGCCGTCTCTTCGCCGCAGACAAAAGCTCCTGCTCCCACCCTGATCTCGAGGTCGAAATCGAACCCCGACCCGAAAAGGTTCTCGCCCAGCACACCGAACTCCCGCGCCTGGCGGATCGCGTGCGAAAGGCGCGCCACGGCCAGCGGATACTCCGCCCGCACGTACACGTAGCCCTGGTTCGCGCCGATCGCATAGCCCGCTATCGCCATGGCCTCGATCACGCTGTGCGGGTCGCCCTCGAGCACGCTCCTGTCCATGAACGCGCCCGGGTCCCCCTCGTCGGCGTTGCAGACCACGTATTTCTGGTCGGACCTGACGCGCGATGCGAACTCCCACTTGAGGCCCGTCGGGAAACCCGCCCCGCCGCGCCCGCGAAGGCCTGACCTCTTGACGATGTCGATGACCTCCTTGGGCTCCATGTCGGTGAGCACCCGCGCGAGGGCCTCGTACCCGTCGCGCGCAACGTACTCGTTGATGTTCTCGGGGTCTATGACCCCGCAGTTACGAAGGACTATCTTGACCTGTTTCTTGAAGAAGTCGATGCCGGCCAGGGTCGGCGCCGCTTCCCCGTCGGGACGCTTGTGGAGAAGACGCTCCACCGGCCTGCCTTTCACTATGTGCTCGCGCACGATGTCCGGGACGTCCTCGGGCCTGACCCTCTGATAGAACGTGCCCTCGGGATATACCACGATGACCGGGCCGAGGTCGCACGACCCTATGCAACCGGTCTGGACCACCTTGACCTCGCCCAGGACACCCTCGGCCGTAAGGCCTTTCATGAGGGCTTCGTAAACCGCCTGGCAACCGGAGGACACGCACCCGGCCCCGGCACACACCAGGATGTGCGCACGGCAAAACGGGCTCATCTCTCGCTCACTCCCCACCCACCTTAATTCTCGTCGAACCTTGCCTCCATACGAGCCTCGCGCATCCGGCGCTCCAGGCGCGCCGCGCGCTTGAACCAGGTGCCATCGGGGTAAGGAAGCCCGTATTCCTGCACGGCCTTCTCGTACTCGGCCCGAAGGTCCTCATCCATGTCGTGCGTCGGATCACGCCGCGCTGCCTCTTCCTTGAGGGACACCGCTGACATGCCGAATCCCTCCTTTGTGCTTTGCTTCACAATCGGTGGACACTTTTCGGCGCCTCTCCTCGCAGCTTCACACGCCCTCCCGGCGCAGTCGCCGCTGCCTGGCGCCGTCGTGTTCCGCCACCGATCGTTTTCGTCTCATGGAGGAAAGCAAGTCGCGTGCCAACCCGCGGCCTCAAAAGAAGAAGCCCGCCGGGACGCCTGAAAGTGACGTCCCGCGCGGGTTTCGACCGTTCCCCGAGCCTGGGCTGCAGATCCTCGCAAGGTCCGGCTGTCCAAAATAGTGGCTTAGGCGTCCAAATTCTTGGCGCCAGCTCGCCGCCGAGCGGCGCGCCCGGTCATCCCCAGTCTCTTCATCATCTCGTTGAGCGTGGTCCGCTTGATCCCCAGGATCTCCGCGGCCCTCGCCTGCACCCCGCCGGCGCGCTCCAGGGCCCTCGAGATCAGCTCGCGCTTGTACGAGTCCACAGCCTCGTCGAACTCCATCCCCCGACCTGCAGCGTCCACCGCGGCGCCTCCCGCCGCGCCTTCGGAGGTGTTCCGGGTGCCACGTCCCGCCACCTCTCGGGCGATCTCCTCCGGAAAGTCGTCCAGGGAGAGCTCGTTGCCTTCGGCCAGCACCACCGCCCGCTCCACGGCGTTCTCGAGCTCCCGCACGTTGCCTGGCCAGTCGTACGACGAAAGCGCCGCCATGGCTTCGGGCGAGAAGCTCATGGGCCCCTTGAGAAGGCTCGCCGCGTACTTCCGGGCGAAGTGCTTTGCGAGAAGGGGTATGTCCTCGCGCCGCTCGCGCAAGGGAGGAAGGTGCACCGTGATGACGTTCAGGCGGTAGTACAGGTCGCGCCTGAAATCCCCGCGTTCTATGGCATCTTCGAGGTCCTTGTTGGTGGCGACAATGACCCGCACGTCCACACGTCTCACCGAGGTTTCCCCGACCCGGATGAACTCCCTGCTCTGGAGGAACCGGAGCAGCTTCGCCTGGAGCGCGAGGCTGACGTCTCCGATCTCGTCCAGGAACACCGTTCCGCCCTCGGCCTCTTCGAAGAGGCCGCGCTTGGTGGAGACCGCGCCTGTAAACGCCCCGCGGGCGTGCCCGAAAAGCTCGCTCTCGAGGAGCGTCTCGGGCAGGGCGGCGCAGTTAATGCTGATGAAGGGCTTCGCCGCTCGCAGGCTCTGGCGGTGGACCTCGCGGGCGATGAGGTCCTTGCCGGTTCCACTCTCTCCCCGGATGAGCACGGTTGCGTCGGTCCTCGCCACCTTCTCCACGAGCCTGAAGACGGCCTGCATCTTCCCGCTTGCGCCGATGATGTCGGCCGACCTCTCCCTGATGGACTGGAGCTCGCGCCGGAGCCTGCGGTTCTCGAGGGCGATCTCCCGCCGCTCCAGTGCCTTTCTCACCACGAGCCTGACCTCGTCCACCTTGAACGGCTTCGGCAGGTAGTCGAAGGCGCCCGCTTTCATGGCCTCCACCGCGTTCTGGACGGTGGAGTAGCCGGTGATGACCACGACCGGGGTATCGGGCAGCGAGCGCCTGGCCTCTTCGAGGACTTCCATGCCGCCGATGCCCGGCATCATGAGATCCGTCACGACGACGTCGATGTCATCCCCGGACCTGATCTCCTCGAGGGCACGCTCGCCGCTCGAGGCCAGGACCACGCGGTGCCCGTCCTGGCCGAGGACAAGCTGCAGGAACTCGCACATCTTCTCTTCGTCGTCCACCACCAGCACAGTGCCGCCAGCCAACGGATATCACGCCTCCCCCGCACAGGACGGCAGGGTGATGGTGAACGTCGTTCCCTTGCCGACCTCGCTTTCAACTCTGATGGATCCGCCGTGCTTCTCGACTATGCCGAAGCTCACCGACAGCCCGAGGCCTGTGCCCTTGCCCACTTCCTTCGTGGTGAAGAACGGGTCGAAGATTCGGCCGAGGTTTTCCTCCGGGATCCCGCACCCGGTATCGGTGACCATGATCTCCACGGCTCGGGCGCCTGCCCTTGTGGACATTGTAAGGAGTCCGCCGCCGGGCATCGCCTGAATCGCGTTGAGCACCATGTTGAGCAGCACCTGCTGCAACTCGCCCGCCTCGATGGGGGCTTCGGGGTCGGTGTCGTCCAGGCTCAGGCGGACCTTGACGCCCTTGTGGGCCATCTGCCCGCCGAAGATCTTGAGCGTCCTTTCGATCGCCTCGTTGACCCTACACTTCCCCGAAGGCGATGCGCCAGGCCGCGCGAAGCTGAGAAGGCTTCGGACTATCTCGGCGATCCTGTCCGCCTCCTCCGCGATGGTCTTGAGGTGCGACGCACCGGGGCCGTCGGGACCGACCGTGCCGGCCAGTATCTCAGTGTATCCTGATATGAGTGTGAGCGGCGTGTTGATCTCATGCGCAACGCCGGCGGCGAGTTGACCGAGCGCGGCCAGCCTCTCTGACTGGATGAGCTGGGTTTCGAGCCTGCGCCTCTCGGTGATGTCCTGACTGAGAAGCACGGCCCCGTACACGTCGCCACTGGAGTTCTTGAGCGGGCTCACTTTCAGGTTGACGACGACCTTGTCTCTGACGTCGCGGGTGTCGGCGGCCGTGCCAGCCCCGGGGGGGGGGGGGGGGGCGGGCCCCCCCCCCCCCCCCCC
>JBLNDE010000034.1:0-12692 GCA_050261335.1 Bacillota bacterium | reverse complement strand
GCGTCGAGAATTTGGCTAGCCTTAAGCGCCAAATTCGAACGAGGCGCGCCGCAAGCGCGCCGTCCCCGGAGGGCAACACCGGCAACCCTGGAAAAGTGGCGGTGATTTCTGAACCCACACTCTGCACGCACGTGTGCGGGCGCGCACGCACACGCGTACGCACGTGTATACGGACAGTACACGCAAACCCGCTCACGTGCACTCGCGCACGACCGCTGTCACGCCCGATTCTCCGGCGCAGTCTTCGGGAGAGGTGCGCCGGGCAGTCCGTTGCGCCCGCCACCGCTCTCGTCCTTCCGATCGATGAAGGGCGGCACCCCGGTCGGGAGGATCTGCTCGATCTTCCCGTAGATGATGGGAGACGCGTCCAGGAACTCCCGGGCGATGGAAGATCCATCGATAATCTCGCGAACGCCCTTGACGGGGAGCGCGTACAGGACGAGGAGGACCACGGCCACGATCACTGCGCCTTTGACGAGCCCGAACAGCGCGCCGCCGGCCGCATCCAGCCACGACACAGGTGTATAGCGCACGAGCCGACCCCAGATCCATTCCGAGATCGTAACGGCAATTCCCACGGCGACGCAGATGGCCGCAAAGCCGAGGATGTTCGCAACAGCCCGGGAAACCACGAAGTAGTCGAGGATGAACGTGCCGGCCTGCTCGTAATACTGAAAGGCCAGCACGACCGCGGCCACAAGCCCCGCGAGGCCGAGCACCTGGCGGACCAGGCCCTGACGTAACCCGCCGATGGCCATAAGGCCAACGAAGACCAGGATCAGAAGGCTCAGCCAGTCCATCTCAACCGCCCTCCCTGTCCGGCTTCATCTGGCTTCCTCGACCATGCGCATCAACTCATCATAGCGAGCCTTCAGCTTCTCCAGCTCGTCAGCAAGGGAGAGGCACGCCAGAATCGCGGCACGACTGCGCGCAAGCCTGGGGTTTGCGGCGAGCGCGGCGCGCACCCGCTCGTCAACGGCTTTCGCCAGCAGCCTGACGTATTCCGGGTCTGCATCGGCTCGAATAGTATACTCCTCGTCCACGATGCCCACGGTGACCCGGTTCTTCGCTGTGCGGCTCTCACCATCGCCCAACCGCCTGTCACCTCCGCTGCTCGACGAACTCGCGCCCACTCACGGCGAACGCCTGCCCGCGATCACGTTGTCGACGACGCCTCCGGTACCCCGGTTCCGCAGCGACGACGTGTTCGTCTCGCACCATCCACTGGTCAAGCATATCTATTCTACGGTGTGGCTCCGATTACCTCCCTACCAGGCGGAGCACTCCCACGAATTTCGCCTCCCATGGGGCCAGGTCCAGAGCAAAGAAGAGATTGTCAGTTCAGGGAAGCGGCGGCCGCCCGCGGCCAGGGAGTTCACTCCCTTACGGTAGCCCCCAGCTTCCTGGCGAGGGCAGCCGAGATCGCGCCATGAGCCTTCTCGACATCCTCATCGGTGAGCGTCCGCTCCGGGCTACGGTAAGTGATGGAGAACGCGAGGCTCCTGTGCCCCTCGGGCACCTGGGGTCCCTCGTACACGTCGAACAGCTCGATGCCCTCCACAAGACCCGCGCCAGCCGACGAGATCGTGTCGCGCACCTCTGCGCTTGGAATGTCGCGTCGCACTACAACGGCCAGATCTCTCGTGACTGCCGGGAACCTGGCAAGGGGCTTGATGCCGGGCGTCCGCGCCCGCGCGGCAAGGATGCTCGCAAGATCCAGCTCGGCCAGGTACACGCGCTTGCGAATGCCCGCGGCCTCCTGGATGTCAGGGCGCAGTTCGCCGAGGAGGCCGAGGTCCGCGTTGCTCCCCCCGGCAGCGCTCAGCGCGGCCACGACCCGCGCAGTCCTCCCGGGATGCAGCGACGGGTGGCTCGCAGCGATGAATCTCGCCCCCTGCACTCCGAGACCCTCGAGGAGCCTCTCCACGACGCCCTTGAGGTCGAAGAACCCGGCGTCAGCGGCCCTGTGCTGCCAGGATCTCTCAGCGATCCCCCCCATCACGGCGAGGCCGATCTTCCTCGGCTCACAGGGCAGGATCTGCTCGCAAGCGGTGATGTGTCCGGTGTCTTCCCGGGATCCCCCTGTGCCTCCGGTCGTCCCGCCACTCTCCGCTGTCTTCGCGGTCTCTGTGCCGCCTGAGCCGATGTGGCTCCCGGCGCCCGCCGGGGTCGCTCCATCATCCCGCCGCAGGTACACCCGGGCAATCTCGTAGACCGCCACATCGTCCTCGCGGCGCGAGGCGTTCCTCTTGAGCACGTCGAGAAGGCTTACAAGGAGTGTCGTCCGCATCATCGTGTAGTCGCTCGAGAGCGGGTTGGATATCTTCACGGCGCTCTTCTCGATCTCGCCCTCGGGGAGCCGAAGCTCACGGCACGCTTCGACGTTCGTGAACGTGACGGTCTCGACCTCCGAAAGGCCGCACGCCCTGAGGATCTCGCCCGCTCTCGAGGCGACCTGTCGCGCCGGGTCGAGGCGCACCTCGGGAGGAACCCCTTTGGGCAGGGTGGCCTGTATCCGGTCATACCCGTGCAGCCTCGCGATCTCCTCGGCCAGGTCTTCCTCCCGGGAGACGTCACGCCGGTGATCGGGGACGAGCACACGGTATGATTCGCCCTCCCCCGGCTCGACGATGAACCCGAGTCGCATGAGGATATCCTTCATGTCCGTGGCCGCGATGTCGGTCCCGAGCAAGTAGTTCACACGGCGCGGGCGGAGCCGGACGTAAACCGGCGGCTCGAGCCCGGGGTACGCGTCCACGGCCCCGCGCGCGATCCTGCCTGCCCCGATTGCGGCAATGAGGGCCGCGGCCCGATCCGCTCCGACGCGGGCGTTCTCCGGCCACAGCCCGCGCGCAAACCTGCTCGACGCCTCCGTGCGCATGCGGAGCGCGCGCGATGTGCGCCACACGCTGACCCCGTCGAAATTCGCCGACTCCAGCAGCACCGTCGTGGTGCGTTCGCTCACCTCGGTGGCGACGCCCCCCATGACGCCGGCCACGGCCACGGGGCGGCGGGAGTCGGCGATAACCAGCATATCCTCGCCGAGTGTGCGTTCCTCTCCGTCTATGGTGGTGATGGCCTCGCCTGGCGCCGCCCGGCGGACGACGATGCGGCGGCCGCCGAGAAGGTCAAGGTCGAACGCGTGGAGCGGCTGGCCCACCTCGAGCATGACGTAGTTGGTGGCGTCCACTATGTTGTTTATGGGCCGAACCCCGGATGCCGCAAGCCTCGCCTGCATCCAGCCCGGGGACGGGCCGATCTTCACGTCCGTCACGATCCTCGCCATGTACCGCCGGCACAGGTCCGGCGCGGCTATCTGCACCGAGGCGATGTCGGATGCGGCGACGCCGGCTTCGTCCTCGGGCACGGCAAGGTCGGGGTGGCGAAGAGGCAGCGAGAATGCGGCGGCGGCCTCGCGCGCTATGCCGAACACGTTCAGGAGGTCCGGCCGGTTGTGGGTTATCTCGAAATCGAAGACCGGCCCCACGCCATCCTCGCCATCGCCTCCACCTCCGCCGCCGGGGCGAAGCCCCTCCACCGCAACGCCAGCCATTGTGAGCACGCGGGCGACCTCGACCGCTGCGGGAAGCCCGGGAACGAAGTCCTTCAGCCACTCATAAGGCACAAGCATCTGTCAGCCCTCCCTCAACGTGTGAACGAGCTCGCCACTGCCGCCGCCACCCTCACACCCCGACGGCGCCCGCCGCGCGTCATCGGTCGCTGCACCCGCACCATGCGCGGCGTCCGTTGCTTGACCGCCATTCGCGTCCTTGAGTCCCCGGCGTTCATCGGAGCGGGCAGGCAGTATGTGGAAGAACTGCCGGTTGAAGCGCATGTCGTTTTCGGCGAGAAGCCGGATGTCGTCGATCCCATACTTCAGCATGGCGATCCTGTCTGCACCCATGCCGAACGCGAGCCCCGACACCTTCTCCGGGTCGTAGCCGACGCCCTTCAGAACCTTCGGGTGGAAGAGTCCCGAACCAAGGATCTCGAGCCAGCCTGTGTTCTTGCAGAGGCGGCACCCCCTGCCGCGACAGATGACGCACGATACGTCCATTTCCGCACTTGGCTCCGTGAACGGGAAGTAACTCGGACGAAACCTGACTTTCGTATCTGGCCCGAAGAACTCCCGCGCGAACCTGGTGAGCACGCCCTTGAGGTCGCCGAACGTGATTCCCTCGTCAACGGCGAATCCGTCGAGCTGGTGGAACACGGGAAGGTGCGAGGGATCTGAAGCGTCTGACCTGTACACCTTGCCCGGGATGATCGCCCGCACCGGCGGCCTCCGTCCCTTCATGACACGCACGTCCACGCACGTGGTGTGGGTGCGGAGCACCACGTCATCGGAGACGTAAAACGTGTCCTGGATGTCGCGGGACGGGTGGTTCCTCGGGACATTGAGCGCTTCGAAGTTGTAGTAGTCTAGCTCCACTTCGGGACCGTCGGCCACCTCGAAGCCCATGCGTCCGAAGATCTCCTCGAGTTCCTCGTAAGCCATCCCTATCGGATGTCTGGCCCCTACAGCCGGCCGATTGCCGGGAAGGGTCACGTCGACCCTCTCGGCCTCGAGCGCCCTGGCCCTCTCGAGCGCCGCCACCTCGTCGCGGCGCCGTGATAGCATGGTCTCGACGCACTCGCGGGCTTCGTTGAGCAGCTTGCCGAGGACGGGACGATCCTCGGGCGGGCATGAGCCCAGACTGCGCAGGGCCGCAGTGATTCTGCCCTTTTTCCCGAGGTACTTTACCCTCACGTCGTCAAGCTCGGCCAGGCTCGCAGCAGCCGAGGCCTCCGTGGCGGCCTGCGAGATGATCCTCTTTACATCGTCGCGCATTTGCGGATCCCCCCATGTCCTTGCGTACGGTGCCAGGTGCGCGCTTTTCGCCGCCCGTCAGCACGCCCCTGCCCCTGCTCCTGCTCCTGCTCCTGCTCCTGCTGGCGCTGCCCCGGGGGCTGCCCACGGGGCTGCTCCTGACCTTGATCCTGGTCGCAGCCCTGGTCTCGACCATGGCGCTGGCTCTCGCTCTGGCCCTGGCCCTGACCCTCGCCCTGACTTCGATCCTGAAGTTGCTCGCGATTACGCTCGTGTGCGTGCTGGCTTTCCCTTATCCTCTGCGCAGCAGCCACCACGTCGGGAATGGCGCCCCACACCTCAGCCACGCGAGTGGGTTGCGGTGTTCTGGAAAGCCAGATGAGGAACTCGGCGGTGCCGGAGCTTCCGAGGATCGGCGATGCGACGATCCCCAGGACGCCCAGCCCTTTCTGGTCGAAGTGGCTCACGAGGCGGCCGAGCACCTCCCGATGGACGCCAGGGTCGTCGATGGCGGCGGGCCTTGCATCCTCGAAGAGGGGCTTCACAAGGACCACCATGTTACCTTCGTCGACGATGAGCCGCGCAATGATCGGAACAGCCTTTATCAAGGACAGATAGGACAAGTCTGCCACTGCCATCTCGGCCGGCGGCACGAGGTCGCCCGGCTCGAGGTCGCTGATGTTCGTGCGTTCGAGATTCCTGACCCTGGGGTCCACGCGTAGCTTTCCCGCAAGTTGACCGAAGCCCACGTCGACCGCGTAGACCAGCCTCGCGCCGTGCTGCAGGAGGCAGTCGGTGAAACCGCCCGTGGACGCCCCGGCATCGAGGACCACCTTTCCGGCGACGTCTATCCCGAACTCCCGGAGGGCGTGGTCGAGCTTGAGCCCGCCGCGCCCCACGAAAGGCATGTCGATGCCCTTCACGCGCACGTCCGAGTCGCACGGCACAAGGGTGCCGGGCTTATCCTCGCGCTGCCCGTCCACCAGGACCTTGCCCGCCATGATGTAGCCGGCTGCGGTCCGCGGATTGTCGAAAAGACCCCGTTCCACCAGGAGTTCGTCAAGTCGCTTCTTCAAGCATCTCACGCGGCTCATTACCTTCCCTCCTCACATGTCACGACAACACAAAAGCCACAGCCTCCCAAGGGACGAAGACTGTGGCTCCGCGGTACCACCCTTTTTGGCAGGCCTGCCGGAGCTATAGATGCCTAGGCATAGCCTGACCTCTCGAATGCCAGGCACGGGCCTCGCGGCCGATGCCCTCCCCGCGTAACGGTGGGGTCCCGGCGCAGCCTACTCGCGATGCCTGCGCCGCCGGACGAGTGCCAAGAGCCTCTCTTTCACGCCCTCAAACACGCGTGCAGCTTCGCCTTTCGCTTTCAGCCTGCAGCTCCGGAGCGAACTTCAACGGAAGCCGACCCAGGCGCGCTCCCAGTCTCTGACGCGCCCTCCCTTGGGGCCTCGTCCCGCTTACTCCTCTCCGTCATCGCCTCTGTCCTACATTCACCTGTATCAGATGCACCAGCACAACGGGTGCCCTATTCCGAAAGTCAGTCCGGGCCGTCTCGGCACGGACCCCGCGCCCGGCAGCCTCTTGCCAGGCATGCCGCCTGGCCCGTCTCAATCATCCAACATTCAACCTATGTATGAATCTCGCCTTTCGTGCCTCCCGTGATCCCCCACCATGTGCGGCCGGCCACCCCGCCGGGCACCCCATACAACCGCACCATCGGCGTCATGCATCAGCACCTATTGAGTAACCAGCATCCTGTAGATGAGATACGCCGTGATGGAACCTGTGAGTTCGAAGAGCCGCCAGAAGAAGTCCGCTCCCAGCATCAAGGAACCACGTCCTTTCGAGAGTGTCGATCGGACTCTTGGCGTTATTATAACACAGCGTTTCCCGGGCCTGCAACAAGGATTCTCAGCCCTGCCCCCCACGGCCTCCCCTGGCTGCGCTTCTCTGCCTTACAGCCTCATACAGGAGGATCGCGCCTGCGACCGCGACGTTGAGCGATTCCGCCCCGCCCGGCATCGGAATCTTCACGCAGCCGTGGCACATTGCGAGAACATCCCTGGACGGTCCGAAGGCCTCCCCGCCCACGAGAACCGCGCATGGTCCCGTGAAATCCCAGTGATAGCAGACGGTCGCAGCCCGGATGTCCCCGGCGACGACGCGAAGCCCGCGCTCTTTGAGGAAAGAGATAGTCTCCGCCGCATCCGCCCGCTCCTGGACCGGCACCCGGAACAGGCACCCCATGGTCGCCCGCACGCACTTGGGATTGTATACGTCCACGGTCCCCCGTGTCACGATGATCCCCGCCGCCCCCAGCGCCGCAGCCGTGCGGACCATCGTGCCAAGGTTGCCAGGGTCGCGTGCCCCGTCTACCACGAGGACGAGCGGGTCCGCGCCGAACTGCAGGGGCGCATCGGGCACGGCCGCCACAGCCACGATCCCCTGGGGCGCCTCTGTGTCAGACGCGGCGGCGAGCACTTCGTCGGTGGCAGCGAAGACTTCGGCGCCGGCCGCCTCCAGGCGTTCCACAAGCGCCTTACCTCGCTCGGAACGAAGAAGATGCGGGGTCACAAGGACCTCATGGATCCTGGCTCCCGCACCCACAGCTTCCTCGATGCTCCTCACGCCCTCGAGGAGGAACCGCCGCGTCGCGGCCCGGTGCTCGCGGCGCCCCAGCCTCCTCATTTCCTGGACCCTCGGATTGCGGCGACTCGTTATCTGGATTACCACCTGTTACTGGCCACCGCCGCCGTTCGCCTTTGCAAGCTTGACGAGCTCGCCGAAGGCATTCTCATCGTTCACGGCGATCTCAGCAAGGACCTTCCTGTTTATGTCGACACCCGCCTTGTGAAGGCCGTCCATGAACCGGCTGTAAGACATCCCATTCATGCGGGCAGCTGCATTGATCCGCGCGATCCAGAGCTTCCGGAAATCCCGCTTCTTGTTCCGCCTGTCCCTGTACGCATACTGCAGGGACTTCATCACCGCTTCGTTGGCGCGGCGGAAAATCTTGCTCTTCGCACCCGTAAAGCCCTTGGCGAGCTTCAGGATCTTCTTATGCCGCCGCCTCGTGACAAATCCGCCTTTTGCTCTTGGCATTGTAGACTCCTCCTCAGGTTCAGCCTGGTCCAGCCTGCGCCCCTGCTCCCGCCTCTACGCGTGCCGCAGGAGCCTCTTCACCTTTGCCGCATCGCCGGACGCAAGCACAGCGGGTTCGCGCAGGGACCTTTTGACCTTTGCGGATTTCTTGCCCGTATTATGTCCCCCGTAGGCCTTGTCCCTGACGATCTTCCCGGAACCGGTCACCCTGAACCTTTTGGCGGCACCTTTGTGTGTCTTGACCTTCGGCACTTGCTGTCTCTCCTTTTCCCGGCGTGCACCGGCGTGCAGTGCAGCCTTCTCGATCTCTCGATACGCGTCCGGACGGCGCGAGGACGCAGCCGGCAAAGCCCACATCGCGTCGCGTCCAGTCGCGTCGCGCCGCCTCGCCCGAACGCCCCGGGGATCCGACCGCCTAGCCGGTCTGCCTCGGAGCGAGGACCATAATCATATGCTTGCCCTCCACCCTCGGCTCCCGCTCAATGACTCCGTAATCCTTGACCTCGTCGGCGAGGTCCAAAAGCAACGCCCGCCCGATGTCGGCGTGAACGATCTCGCGGCCACGGAACCTCACGGTGGCCTTGACCTTGTCCCCGTCCTCGAGGAACTTCTGAGCGCTCCTGACCTTCACCTGGAAGTCATGGCCCTCGATCTTCGGGGTCATCCTGACCTCCTTGATATCCATGATCCGCTGCTTCTTCCGGGCCTCTCTGTCGCGTTTCGCCTGCTCATACTTGTACTTGCCGTAATCGATTATCCGGCAGACGGGCGGCCTGGCGGTAGGCGCGACCTCAACGAGGTCAAGGCCTCTTTCCGCTGCGATCCGGAGACCCTCCCTGACCACCATGATCCCGAGTTGCTCGCCGTTTTCGTCGATGAGCCTGATCTCCCGGGCCCGGATCGCCTCGTTCACCCTCAAGTCTTTGGCGATTGTGCCTCACCCCCAAATGTACTGCCTCTAGGTAGATCGCCACAAACCGGAAGCACCACTGCGGCTATCCCGTCCACCGACCCGAAATGGGTGCAGGAAGAGGCCCCACCGGCCACCCGGAGCACCCCGCAAGACCTGCGGAGCTGTCGTGCATCACCCAATGCCGCCCATGCGCAAGTGCCAGTGCGGGCCAATGCACGAAAGAGCGGGCCTGCCGCCCGCTCTCCGATAACGCCATTACGCGCCCTGCGCCGGTGTTCCGGCACAAGCCACGATAGCACGTAACCTTGCTGGCAGCCCGGTCTATTCGTCTCCGCGCGTCACCTGGCCGGATGCGAGCGCCGCAAGGTGAGAAGCAGACGCCTTCTACTTGCACCTTTGCTGTTGTGTTTTCGCCGTGTCGACCGGCCATTCCCGCAAGACACATGCCGGGCCCGCGCCACACGGACCACAGGCCGCGTCGGAGACCGCGCCGACCATAGCGATTCTGAGTATAGCACAACGCGTGGCCCCGGTCAATCGCGTTTTGGGCGCTTCGCGCCTGCGCGCCTGCACGCCTTATGCCTGTATGCTCGCATGCCTCGCACGATTCGTTGTGTCTGCACGTCGCGCACACTCGAAGCTCGATCCCGAGAAGAGCTTCGACATTTCGGGGGGCTGCCGGTGTTGCGCTCCTCTACCCGACGCCACAGGACCCGTGCCGCAAGCACCGGGAGCGCAGAGCGCACTGGCGAATTGGCGCGGGATCATGAACTCGCACTCCGGCCCGTCAGGCCTTTTGTTCGATCTCCCGGACGACCCTGGCCTTGAACTCAGCCAGCTCCATTGGACCGAGGTCGCCATCGCCGCGCGAGCGCACCGAGACCGTGCCCTGCTCCGCCTCCCGGTCGCCAGCCACGAGCATGTAGGGGACCTTCTCGAGCTGGGCCTCACGAATCTTGTACCCCATCTTCTCGCTGCGGTCGTCCACCTCGACCCGGACCCTCGCTTCCATCAGATCGGAGGCGACCTTCCGGGCGTAGTCGATATGGCGGTCGGCTATCGGGATGACCCGCACCTGGACGGGCGAAAGCCACACGGGGAACGCCCCGGCATGGTGCTCGATGAGGCCGGCGACGAACCTCTCCATGGACCCTAGGACGGTCCGGTGGATCATCACGGGCCTGTGCGGGGCGTTGTCCTCACCGATGTACTCCAGGTCGAACCGCTCTGGCAGGTTGAAGTCCACCTGGATGGTAGGGCCCTGCCAGCCGCGCCCGAGCGCATCCTTGACCTTCACGTCTATCGCCGGGCCGTAGAACTTGGCCTCGCCCTCCATCCTCGTGTAGGGGAGTCCTTTCCGCTCGAGCGCTGCCACCAGCGCACCCTCTGCCATGTTCCATACTTCGTCGGACCCCACGTACTTCCCCTTGTCGGCCGGGTCACGCACCGAGAGCTCCATGTCGTAGTCCCTGTAGCCGAAGGACTTCATCATGAACTGCACGAGGTCGAGCACGCCCACGAGTTCGTCCTCGAGCTGGTCGGGGCGCATGAAGAGGTGAGCGTCGTCCTGGGTGAACCCGCGCACGCGGAGCATCCCATGGAGCACGCCACTGCGCTCGTAGCGGTACACCGTGCCAAGCTCCGCCCACCTGATGGGCAGGTCGCGGTAAGAGCGCGTCCGGGTCTTGTACATGAGGATGTGGAACGGGCAGTTCATGGGCTTGAGGAGGTACTCCACGCCGTCGATGTCGATGGGAGAGTACATGTTCTCCCGGTACCAGCCCCAGTGGCCGGATACCTCCCAGAGGTCGCGGCGGGCGATGTGGGGCGAGTATACCAGCTGGTAGCCGCGCTTTAAGTGCTCGTCGCGCCAGAAGTCCTCGATCACCTTGCGGATGATGCCGCCTTTCGGGTGCCAGTACACGAGGCCTGCCCCGGCCTCCTCATGGAGGCTGAAGATGTCAAGTTCCTTGCCGAGCTTACGGTGGTCGCGCCTCTCAGCCTCCTCCAGCACGTGCAGGTGGGCCTCGAGCTCGGCCTCGGTCGGGAAGGCCGTGCCGTAGATGCGCTGGAGCATCTTGCGCTTCTCATCGCCACGCCAGTAAGCTCCGGCGACGCTGAGCAGCTTGAACGCCCGGAGCAGGCCGGTGGAGGCGAGGTGCGGGCCACGGCAGAGGTCCACGAATTCGCCCTGGCGGTAGATGCTGACCACTTCGTCTTCGGGGAGGTCCTCGATGAGCTCGAGCTTGTACGGCTCGTCGAGCTCGCGGAACAGCCGGACCGCCTCCTCGCGTGGGATCTCCTCGCGCACGATGGGCAGGTCCTCAGCGACGATCTTGCGCATCTCCCGCTCGATGCTGCTGAGATCGTCGAGGGTGAAAGGCTCGGGCTTGTCGAAGTCGTAGTAGAACCCGTTCTCGATGGCAGGCCCGATGGCGAGCTTCGCCTCGGGGAAGAGCCTCTTTACCGCCTGGGCCAGCACGTGGGCGGTCGAGTGCCGCAGGATCTCGCGGCCTACGTCGGTGCCGAGGTCCACCGATACCTTCGCGTCCTTCGCTCTCGCATCGTTCTCCCTTGCAACCGGTTGAGCCATTCTTCCGTCACCTCAGTTCATCTGGTCATTCATTCCTGTTGTTGTCCGCTCCTGTTACTACACGACGCATTCATTCCACTCCGGAATCGCGGGCCCGAAGGCCACGTGGAGCAGCGGTCCTCCGCCCAAATAGCACGACTAAGCAGATCGCCACAAGTTCGCGCTCCTTTTCAGCGGGTGAGTGCTTTCCAGGGTTGCCGGTGTTGCCCTCCGGGGACGGCGCGCTTGCGGCGGGCCTCGTTCGAATTTGGCGCTTTAAGGCTAGCCAAATCCTCGACGCCCCGCCCTAGCAAGCACCGGCAACCCTAGCACCCTCAAGAAAAGTGGCGAAGACTCATGGCGCCATACCTAGAGCTGCGCAACCGGTCGCACCGCGCCGCGCCGAACATCTGGAGCGTGCCCTGGATTCCCCGCGCCGGCGTCGGTCTGGAACGCTCTCCGTCACCTGGGCGGCGTCAGCATGCCGTGGCGCTCCTCAGAAACAAAAACCCCCGACCCTGGAAAACTCCAGGGACGGGGGATTATCCCGTGGTTCCACCCTGATTGACACCGCCTGGCCGCGCTCCGCCCCGGCCTCAAATGGCCGTTATAGGACCGGATGGTCCACCTCCACGCCTCCGCGCCGGGACGTTCGAAGCATTCAACGCGGCGCAGCACACGCAGGATAGTCGCACGCATCGAGGCGCACGAGACACGCCGCGCCGTCATTCATCCCAGTGCAGCGGACACGGTACCCTGGACGTAGTGCAGCAGACAATGCCCTCTTTAGCATGCACGTTAACGGGTGCCGCCGTCGCGAGCTACTCGCGCAACACTTTCCGCTTTCGCCGCGAGGCTCGAAGGGGGTTTTCGGCGCCACGTTGCCTACGGGGGCTTTCAGCCAGCGGCCCCCGCTCTCTCCCGGACGTTCCGCCTACTCGTCCTTCTCATCGCCATAGCCGGGCAATTCACTTGTTACCGCAATTATAGAGAACCTGCCCCGTCCTGTCAAGGGCAGGAGATGAGTCCCAAACGAGTTGCGTCAGGAAATGAGCTGCGAGACAGCCGAGACGCAGTGGGCAGTCCACCACCGGACAGCTCGCCAGCTATCAGCTAAGTAGATCGCCACAAGTTCGCGCTACTTTTCAGCGGGTGAGTCCTTTCCAGGGTTGCCGGTGTTGCCCTCCGGGGACGGCGCGTGCGGTGAGCCTCGTTCGAATTTGGCGCGCGGGCTAGCCAAATTCTCGACGCCCCGCCCTAGCAAGCACCGGCAACCCTAGCAC
>JBLNDE010000033.1:0-48019 GCA_050261335.1 Bacillota bacterium | reverse complement strand
CGGTCTACCGTTGCCTGTTCCTCAAACTCGGCGTCAGCGTCTTCGACTACCATCTCGGACCTGGGACAATCCTTCTTGAGGTTGTAGGCAAGACCTACCACAAATCCCATGGTCATCCCTCTCTAATGATGGTGTTCTCCAGTGGGTCATATCAGGCTCGCTCTCGTAAGCGGGATGTGCCCCGCTTCCGGTAGACCAGGGTTTTCTGCCACCCTGTTCGGCTCCTTGCGTCGCCTCCCAGGCCCCATGACCACCTCCACGGCGCCGCTCTCGTGGCGGTCCTGTTTTCAGTAGTTGAGTGTATACCCGGTCAGGGGCATTGTCTATCATGTAATAGTGCCAATTTTGGAGTCTTTGGACTGGAAACGGCCCTGCTAGTGGAATGGAAGGCCCACGCTTCCCGGGAGGCTTTAGTTTTGCGTAAGGGCCCTTCAGGCTTGTGCCACGCGCGGGTCACTGTGAGGGTTCGTTGATCCGTCTTGGTCTTCCATGGGCCCAGGGCTCGTGGCGTCGCATCAGGGCACGGCGCCCTGAGCGGGGCGCGGTCGGCCGGAACCGGCCCTCACCTGGAGGTCACCTTCATCACAGGTCGTGGCCCGTAGCCCGCACCCTGGTATGCGAGACGCAGTGCCAGATGCTGTCGGGCCGGTACAGGCCCACGTGTCGCACTCAAGGGAGACGCCCGGTGTGACTGGAGGAGACGGAGAAGATGGCCTCAATGACCACGTTCCTCACGATGCGGAGACTCTCCGGGCTGCACTTGTCCAGCGTGTCGAGGGTCGTGTGCCAGTATGGATAGTCGAAGTCGATGATGTCCACGGAGGGGATGCCCCTCTCGATGAAAGGCACGTGGTCGTCGAGGATATGGTAGCGGACGGTGCGGTGGAAGACATCCGTGTGGCCCAGGCGTTCCGCCGCTGTCCACACCAGGTCCACCAGGCCGGGCGAACTCGACTGGGAATTGCCCTCCACATATATGTCGAGATCGGCATCGCCGACCATGTCAAGGAGGATCATGCACCTGACGTCTGACGTGTCCACCTCCCCGGCGAAGCGGCGCGACCCCAGGAACATCGAATCCGCGGATGTGCCATAGTCCTCGCCGTCGAAGAAGGCCAGCATGACGGGGACCGGCGGCCTTCTTCGCGCGAGGACGGCCGCGATCTCGAGTAGAACGGCCACGCCTGAACCCCCGTCGTTCGCTCCCAGAATGGGGGTGAGCCTTCGCGCCGGAATGGGGTCCCGCTCCGCCCGAGGGCGGGTGTCGAAGTGCGCTCCGAGGAGGATGAATGGCCTTTCATCGCCTCCGGCCGACCTGAACAGCGCGGTGATGTTGGCCATCGCGTATGTGGCGCCATCGCAGACGGCGTCAAAGGGGTGGACCTGCACTTTGTCGGCGTATCTGGCAAGCTCGGATTCGATGAACTCCCTGACTTCTCGATGGCCCGGCGAGCCGGGGTTCCTCGGGCCGAGACTCACCTGTCGCTCGAGATAGTGCCAGGCGTCGCACGGCCCCGCATCCCGCCCGCCGGCCGCGGGGTCACCCCCGAGGGAAATGGTGCGGCCAGGGACAAGTCCGGGCCCTTGCGTGACATCATCGACGGAGCAGCCCGATGCCGCCGCCGGGATTCGGCATCCGCATGCCGCGCACAGGAGCGCGGCCCCAAACCCTATGCACAAGCTGCGAAACACGCCGTGAAAATCCCCTGCGCGCCTCGTACGAATCACCCCGTCCACGGGCACGCCGCCCGTCGCGGGTGCCCTGGCTCGTAAAGATCATAGTGTTATTCTCGCCACCGTGCTATACTCCTTCACACGCATGTAAACCTTCCGGTCGAGAGCTGGAGTGGCCTCCTGACGCGTGTCCTGCGCTTTTTCGGCAGGCGCGGAGGACTTGGCCGGCCGGAAGAGAATAATACCATCGTGAGGCAACACGCATATGGCGTAGCGTGGAGTTACGTTGCAGTGCGTCGTGGTGCGTTGCGGTACATCCAAAGGGGCGATGGGTTCTGAAGGCCAGGGTCAGGGGCGGGGGGTCGCGGGTCGTACGAAGCATGGTGCGGGGCGCGTTGGTCGCCGCCGCCTATGCTGCAGTCTCCTACGCCCTTGCCCCCATCAGTTTCGGTCCGCTCCAGTTCAGGGCTGCAGAGGGGCTCACGCTGCTCCCGATCCTCTTTCCCGAGGCCGTCCCGGGGCTCTTCTTGGGCTGCCTCGCTGCGAACCTGATCGGGCCGTACGGCCTTCCCGACATCATCCTCGGAAGCCTTACAACCCTTGCGGCCGCCGTCGTCACGCGGGTGTTCCGCCGGAGCCTCGTGGCCTACATCTCGCCCATAGTCCTGAATGCCCTCTTTGTCAGCGCCTATCTGACCTTCCTCACGGGGGTCCCGTACTGGGCGCTCGCCCTCAGCATCGGCGCCTCAGAGGCCGCATCGGTGCTGGCCATCGGGGTGCCGCTCTTGCGGTTCATGGGCCGGAGGTGGGCGAGGGGGGAGAGCTGAGTTCTCTAGTTGGAACGTTCTTTGTTGGCACGCGGAAAGGAGGTGTGCACATGCCCATCGTCCAGATCGAGCTCATCGAGGGGCGAACCGTCGAGCAGAAACGCGCCCTGGTGGGGAAGGTCACCAAAGCCGTGGCGGAGTCAGTAGGCTGCCCTGAGAGCGCTGTGAGCATCATCCTTCGGGAGATGAAGAAAGACAACTACGCCCAGGCTGGCAAGCTCTGGTGCGACAGGTGAAGAGAGGCGGACGCCATCCCATGCGCAAAACGAAAGCGAGGCTCAAGAACTACCTGTACCCCATACCGGCGGTCATGGTGAGCTGCACTGCGCGGTCAGGGCGCCCTAACATCATCACGGTGGCCTGGACGGGCGTCGCCTGCGGCATGCCGCCAATGGTCTCCATCGCAGTCAATCTTTCCAGGTATTCCCACGAGATCATCAGGGAGACCGGTGCCTTCTGCGTGAACGTCCCGGGAGAGGGCCTCCTCCATGCCACGGACTACTGCGGCAACGTGTCAGGGCGCGAGGTGGACAAGTTCGCCGCGCTCGGCCTCACCGCGGTGAAGGGCGACGAGGTGGAGTGCCACTATGTCGCTGAGTGCCCGATAAACATGGAATGCACGGTTCGGCACCAGGTCGTGCTCGGCTCCCACGAACTATTCGTCGGCGAGGTGGTGGCGGTTCACGCAAGCGAGGGGATACTCTCGGCCGAGGGCCGCATCGACGTGCAGGCGATGAAGCCATTCGCCTACGTGGGACCCGACTATTACGGCCTTGGAGAGAGGATAGGGCGATACGGATACTCCCTTGAGGGAAATCTCGAGACAGGGATGAAGAAATGAGGGGGAGGAGGGGCGCCACCGTGGGGCGCCCGCCGTGAGCGGGGCCCCACCGTGGCATGACGCGTGAAGCTTGCTCGGAGAACGACCAGGGTGAGCCCGTCGAAGACGTTCGGCGTGGACGCGCTTGTCCGCGAGATGCGCAGCAAGGGCGTGGACATCGTCAACTTCAGCCTGGGCGAGCCGGACTTCGATACGCCAGGCCATATCAAGGATGCGGCTGTGGACGCCATCAGGGCTGGGTTCACCAGGTACACGCCGACCGCCGGCATCCTCGAGCTGCGCACGGCCATCTGCGAGAAGCTGCGGGCCGATAACGGGCTTACGTACAGCCCTCAGGAAGTGCTCGTGTCGTGCGGCGCGAAGCACTCCATCTTCAACGCGGTGTTCGCCCTGTGCGACGAGGGCGACGAGGTGATAATCCCGAGCCCTTACTGGGTTTCGTACCCTGAGATGGTCTATCTAGCCGGCGGCGTCCCCGTCATCGTAGAGGGCGACATCGAGCGCGGGTTCAAGGTCAGCGCATCTGCCATCGAGGACGCCATCACGCCGAGGACGCGCGCGATCGTGTTCAATAGCCCCTGCAATCCCACCGGGTCGGTTTACTCACGCAAGGAGATCCGCGAGATCGCCGAGGTTGCGCAGGCACGCGGCGTCGTTGTGATAGCCGATGAAATATACGAGAAGCTCATTTATGGGGATGCGGAGCACGTAAGCATCGCGTCGCTCAGCCCCGAGATGAAGGACCTTACCATCGTGGTGAACGGTGTGTCCAAGACATACGCCATGACCGGATGGCGAATCGGGTACGCGGCAGGTCCCCGGGAGGTCATCCGTGCCATGGAGACCATCCAGGGCCACGTGACGTCGAACCCGGCCTCGATATCGCAGAAGGCGGCCCTTGCAGGGCTTACCGGGGACAGGGAGCCGCTCGAGCGGATGCGCAGGGAGTTCGCTCGGCGCCGCGACTACATGGTCCGCCGCCTGAACGAGATGCCGGGCCTCGTGTGCCCCGTGCCCGAGGGCGCCTTCTACGCGTTTCCTGACGTATCCCACTACTTCGGACGCAGGCTCGAGGACGTGGATATAAATGACTCCACGACGTTCGCCGAGGCGCTCCTGCGTTGCGCCCATGTGGCCGTCGTGCCGGGCGTTGCGTTCGGAAACGACAGGTGCGTGCGGCTCTCGTACGCGGCATCGATGGACCGAATCACTGAAGGGCTCGACAGAATGGAGGCGGCACTGGCCCGCGCTCAGTAACCATGGCTCCAGTCCGGTGGATTCCGCCGAAAGGGCGCAGGGGTTGCGTCCGCCCGTCCCCCGTGGATGGAGGATTTGCGGGGCACCCGTAGAACTTTCCACGCATGAGGTTACGCAGACGACGACCCGGTTGCGGGGCGAAGAGCAAGGCACCTGGGGCTGGTGGTGCGGCGGCAGCCTCCCCCGGGCCGCCGATGCTGTTGCCGACGCCCGTGCCGGTGCTGGGGCGGGTGACGGTGCTCGCGCGGGTGCTGGTACTCGCGCTTCCACTGATACTGATGCTGCCGGCGCCGGGTCTGGCGGCGTCCGGTGACAGCGGAGAGGCACCGCGCCCCGGATCGCGCGTGGACTGGAGCGCGATCGTGGCGGCCAACAGCAACAGTGCGCCGGACGACCTGGAGGGCCGGCTTTACCTTGCCGTCGCGTACGCAAACCAGGGAAGGGTCCCCGAGGCGGCGCGCGAGTTCCGGGCGATCGAGGCCGCGGGGTACAGCGAGTTCGGCCGGGAGGTCATCGCCCGGGCCGAGCAAGTCCTCGACAGGGAGCCAGGCGACATCATCAGCCTCAACCTGGTCGCTTTCGCATACTACGCCTTTGCCGACTACAGGAAATCCGCAGAGTGCTTCGAGAGGCTCGTGGCGCTCGATCCCCGGAACGTCTGGACGCGCCACTACCTTGCGCTGAGCCTTTCCAGGATGGAGCAACTCGACAGGGCCATCGAGGTGCTGAAGGCCGCCCTCGCGCTGGACCCGTCCAACGAGTACACGCATCTTCTCCTCGGGCTTGCTTACAGGGAGAAGGGCTGGTACATCCTGTCCGTCCTGGAGCTTGCGCGGGCCGGGCGGGCTGTGCGCGAGCTTTCCACTTTGAAGTAGGGTCTGAATGGGGGGACAAGCCTTGCATGAAACAGGGCGTGCAGGAGACGTGGATATCCTTATCAGCGGCGCGCAGGTCATCTCTCCCGGCGAGGGGCAGCCGCTCGCGATCCCGAAGGGGGACATCGCGGTGGCGGGGTCGACGATCGTTTTCGTCGGTCCGTCGCCTGCGCCGGAGAGGTTCAGCGGCGCGGCCAGGATCATTGATGCATCGGGCCTCATCGCCATGCCCGGGTTCGTAAATGCCCATACTCACGGGGCCATGACGCTGTTTCGAGGGCTCGCCGACGATATGCCCCTCATGGAGTGGCTCAGCCAGAAAATATGGCCTGCCGAGGCGCATCTTGCCGCTGACGATGTATACTGGGGATCGATGCTCGCGTGCGTGGAGATGATCCGTGCCGGCGTCACCACGTTCGCAGACATGTACTTCTTCATGGACGAGACGGCAAAGGCCGTGGAGAGGACCGGAATCAGGGCCTCGCTCTCTCGCGGCCTCATCGGGACGGCCCCCGGCTCCGACAGGGCCCTCGCTGAGGGCAGGGAACTGTGCGAGCGCTGGAACGGCGCGTGCGGCGGCAGGATCACCGCGATGCTCGGGCCTCACGCTCCTTACACATGTCCCAGGGATTTCCTTGAGAGAGTCATGGAGTCAGCCTCCGAGCTGGGGGTGGGCATGCACATCCATCTCGCGGAGACCGAGGGCGAAGTGGCGGAATGCAGGAACCTTCACGCAGGCTTGTCTCCAATCGAGCTCATGGACAGCTACGGCCTGTTCGAGTTCCCCGTCCTCGCGGCCCACTGCGTGCACGTATCCGAGAAAGACATCGGTATACTCGGCGCAAAGAGCGTGGGCGTCGCGCACAATCCCGGGTGCAACATGAAGATAGCCTCCGGCGTCGCCCCGATCCCGAGAATGCTCGAGGCGGGCGTGAGGGTCGGGCTCGGCACCGACGGGGCAGCCAGCAACAACAACCTCGATCTCCTCGAGGAAGCGCGGATCGCGGCGTTCCTTCACAAGCTGGCTTCGAACGATCCCACCGTCCTGCCTGCGCACCAGGCGCTGCATCTCGCGACGCTGGGGAGCGCGAGGGCGCTCCGGCTCGATGCGGAGGTAGGGAGCCTCGAGGCCGGCAAGAAGGCCGACATCATCCTGATGGATTCGACCGGACCGCACATGTATCCGCATCACGATGTGTTTTCGCACATCGTGTACTCAGCGCGGTCCAGTGACGTTCGTACCGTGATCGTCGACGGCGAGGTGGTCATGGAGGACGGCGTGCTCACCACCGTGGACGAGAGGGAGGTCCTTGCGCGGGCTGAGGAACGGGCGCAAGCCCTGCGCATGGCGCGATGAGTTCGCGCCACTCTCGCCGCCGGCGTTTGGATTGCCGGTGATTGCTGAGTGAGGGTTCAGAGATCGCTGCCAGTTTTCCAGAGATTGCCGGTCTTGCACTCGGGGGACGGCGCGCTTGCGGCGCGCCTCGCTGGAATTTGGCGCTCAAGGCCAGCCAAATTCCAGGTGCCCCGCCCTGGCAGGCACCGGCGACCTTAACACCCTCAAGAAAAGTGGCGAGAAGTTATGGCGCCATACTACTGTGCGTTCCTGACAGTGCGCTCCTGACACCCTGGCACGCTGGAGCCCTGCGGCATGATGCCGCAGGGCTCATCTTTTCCGGCGCGATCTCCCATACTACTTGTGGCGATCTGATCCAAAGGAGCGCGGGTTTGTCATGGCGAGGAGGATGGTCAAGGCCGCCGTCGTGGCCGTCGCGTGTGCGCTGCTCCTTGCGCCTCTGGCGCGGGCGCAGGGGTGCGAAGAGGACTCCGACCACTGGTACACGATAATCGACCAGGACACGGGGAACGTCGTGCTGCATACCTGTCACGTGGTGGTGGTCGGCGATGAGTTCGTCGACCCCGGGAACCGCCGCTTCAGAGTGGTGAGGGTAGAGGGCCACACCGCGTGGGCGAGGTTCGTCGAGCGGGTTGACGTGAAGGGGGCTGCCGCCGCGTTTCACGCTGCGTGGCGGCAAGAGCTGGCGGTCACTGGGGTCGCGACCCCGCGCCGGCTGGCGCAGGCTCCGGCCGGGCGGCTGGTGGCCATCTATCATACGCATAGCGATGAGTCATACATCCCCACGAGTGGGACACCGTCGGTGGCCCCGCACGGGGACGTCTACAACGTGGGGACCGTGGTCAAGGAGCGGCTGCGCAAGGGGGTCGGCCTTCGCGCCATCCAGTCCTGGACGTCGCACCTGCCGCATGACGGCGCGGCATACACGCGATCCAGACGGACTGCGATGACGCTTCTGCGCCACAACCCCGACGCCCTGTTCGACCTGCACAGGGACGCTGCGCCTCTTGAGGAGTACGTCACGACCGTGGCGGGCAAGCCCGGGGCTAAAGTCATGATGGTCCTCGGGAGGCAGAACCCGAACCTCAAGGCGAACGAGCAGTTCGCGTTCGCGGTGAAGAGTTTCGCGGACAGGAACTTCCCGGGTTTCGTCCGGGGGATTTTCTACGGCGATGCCACGTTCAACCAGGACCTCTCACCGCGCGCCCTGCTCTTTGAGATGGGATCCCAGGAGAACAGCCAGGAAGCCGCTGAGCGCGTCATGGTGAACTTCATAATGTCCATCCCTGCCGTCCTGTACGGGGTGACTCCCCAGGGAACGACGGCCGGGGGTGAGGCGGCGCGCCGTGCGGCTGGCGAGCAGAGCGGGGCGTTGTCGGCCCTGGCGTGGATCGGGATAATCGTGCTGCTCGGAGGCGCGGGGTTCCTGCTTCTGAACGAGCACAGCCTCGATGGTGTGCGCAAGAGCCTGCGCAAGCTGGCCAGCATGGAATTCGCGAGCATCCTGGGGCCCGGGAGGAGACCGTGGAGGCGCAACGACAGGGATGGCCGTGGTGACAGCCGGACCGGAGACGAAGAGATCGGTCCACCATCCCGGCGCCAGGACGAGGAGGACGTCTAGGTAGATCGCCACGAATTCGCGCCACTTTTCAGCGCGCAGGTCCCCGCCAGGGTCGCCGGTGTTGCCCCCGGGGATGACGCGCTTTCTGCACGTCTCGTCCGAATCTGGCGCACAGGCTGGCCGGATTCCATGCGCCCGACCCGGCTGCGCCAGAGAGGAGTCTGGCTTTCCTCGCAGCCCTCTGGAGAGGGGGAATTTTCATCTATAGCCGCGCCCCCGCCCAGATAGACTATGGATACGAAGTATCCGTACCTACAGCTTGGAGGAGGTATCTGGGCCCATGGCGGGCATCATCGACTGGGTTACGAAGAGACTGAACAGGACAGACGTGGAGGTTGCGGCGGAGATGGCCCGGGCGAGCCGGGCAGCGGACCGGCGCACGGGGGAGGGGGACGTGCGCCGGGGAGGTCCGGGGGCGGTGAGTACCGGGGGCGTCCCATCGGTGGCAGGCGCCGCACCTGCCAGCGTCGACGACGGGGTGTATGTGAGTCCTACCCCCATCACCGCTGGAGACTCAGTGTCCGTGAGGTACGGCGGGCTGCTTGCAGAATCCGGGGCGGACC
This sequence comes from Bacillota bacterium, assembly GCA_050261335.1. GTDB lineage: Bacteria > Bacillota > SHA-98 > UBA4971 > UBA4971 > UBA6256. Next base: position 39,004 of record JBLNDE010000033.1, on the reverse strand, counting down.
AGGTATACCTTCACATGGGTTACGGGATCGGCACCTGGAATCGAGTGGCTGATGTCCCCATGACCAGGACAGAGCAGGGCGTGTTCGAGGCTCGCGTGGACGTGCCCATGGAGGAGACATCCAGGTTCCATTTCTGCTTCAGGGACAATGCAGGCAACTGGGACAACAACGACGGGCGGAACTGGAGCTACGAGATACACAACGGCGAGCTTGTCACGTAGGGTCACTGCCGGCGAGACGTTCGATCAGGGGCCCGGGGATCCTCCTGGACCCGTTCCCGCGACCCGGGGGTCCTGCCCTCCGCGGCACCACGCACGGTTGCCCCAGCGTGCGCCGTGCTGCTGACAACCCTGCCTGGACCGCCGTTGGGCGCCCGCAGGACGTCCTGGCGCTTCGGTGCTCTGGCGCCCTGACACCCGGACGTCCGGATGCCCACACATCCGCACGCCCGCGCGCCCTCTGCCTTGAAGCGCATGTGCTTGTGAGGTATAATGCAAGGCATAAGGGCTATCGAGAGGGGTCTTGGCATGAATCGGGCAAGGGTCAGGTTCGCTCCGTCTCCCACCGGGTACCTGCACGTCGGCGGGGCGCGCACAGTGCTCTTCAACTGGCTTTTCGCACGGCATCACGGCGGCACGTTCGTCTTGCGGATCGAGGACACTGACGTGGAGAGGTCCACGGAGGCGTCGGTCGATGCGATCATCGACAGCATAAAATGGCTCGGGCTCGACTGGGATGAAGGCCCCACCGTGGGTGGGAGGTATGGCCCGTACTTTCAGTCAGAAAGACTTGACATCTACCGTGAGTACGCTGACCGGCTGCTCTCCAAGGGATATGCTTATCCGTGCTACTGCACTCCCGATGAGCTCGAGCAGGCACGGCGGGCGGCGCTCGCCCGGGGCGAGTCGGTCGGGTACCCGGGGCGGTGCAGGCACCTGTCGGCGGAGGAGCGCCGGGCCTTCGAGGCGGAGGGTCGTAAGCCCGCGCTCAGGTTCAAGGTGGACGAGGGCGAGACCGTGGTGGACGATCTCATCAGGGGCGAGGTCCGCTTCGAGAACAGGTTCATCGACGACTTCGTGATTCTGAAGTCGGACGGCTACCCGACTTACAACTTCGCGGCGGTCGTGGACGACACCTTGATGGAGATCTCCCACATAATCCGAGGCGATGAACACCTGCCCAACACCCCGAAGCAGATCATGATGTACAGGGCGCTCGGGTTCGATCTCCCCAGGTTCGCCCACGTCTCGATGATACTCGGGCCCGACAGGACCAAGCTCAGCAAGAGGCACGGCGCGACTTCCGTGGGGCAGTATCGCGAACAGGGCTATCTGCCGGACGCGCTCGTGAACTACCTGGTCCTCCTCGGGTGGGCGTACGACGCCACTTCGCAGATCTTCAGCCGGGAGGAGCTGGTGGAGAAGTTCAGCCTGGAGAAGGTCTCGAAGAACCCGGCGGTGTTCGACCCCGAGAAACTCCTCTGGATGAACGGGCACTACCTCAGGGCAACCGACCTGAAGACGCTTGCGGCGCTTGCCGTGGAGCACCTTGCGAGGGCGGGGCTCGCGACAGCCTCCCCTGACGAGCGCGAGATGGAGCGCATCGAGAAGGTCGTGGGGCTGCTCCGGGAGAGAATGCATACGGTGAAGGACGTCGTGACCCTTGGGGACTTCTTCTTTACCGGGAAGGTCGACTACGATGCGGAGGCCTTCGAGAAGTTCCTTACCCGCGACTATGTTCCGGAGACCCTGCGCGAGATCCGGCGGAGGCTTGCGGCCATCGATTCTTCATTCACGGCGGCGGATGTCGAGAAGGTGCTGCGGGGTTATGCCGCAGAGGCGGGCAGGAAAGCGGGCGATATCATCCACCCTGTGCGCGTGGCGGTCACGGGGCGCGCGGCGAGCCCGGGGATCTTCGAGGTTCTGGAGTTGCTTGGCAGGGATGTGACGTGCTCGCGCCTGGACGCCGCCGTCGCGAGGCTTGCGACCGCGAGCCAGCCTGCGTGACTTCCGGCAACGTCGCGGGTTCATGTGTGGCCGCGTCGTCCGGCGGCCCGTGTCACCGCCCTGCCTCCATCTCGAGGCGGTGACCCCGCTTCCAGGCTGGAGCAGGAGGAGAAGGCCCAGCAGGGAAGAAAGCTCGGAAACAGGGGTTGACGCGAGCACTCATGCTGTGTTAGAATTCCCACATGGGAGGGCCACGGCGTGGCGCCGCAGGCCCAATCGGGAAAAGAGATTGCGCTGGGGAGTTGTGTAAGGGTAGCACGACAGACTCTGGATCTGTTTGTGGGGGTTCGAATCCTCCCTCCCCAGCCAGGAATATGTTTTGATGTGTGTGGCCCCGTCGTCTAGCGGCCCAGGACACCGCCCTCTCAAGGCGGTGACACGGATTCGAATTCCGTCGGGGCCACCATTTTATTCCCCGGACGCCTTCCATGGCCGTCTTTCCTTCGACCCTCGACCCTCGACCCTCGACCCTCGACTCGCGACCATCATGCCGCCGTGCCATCGTGCGGCGTCTATGCCAGGAACGCTGCCACGACGCCAACAAGGAATATCCCATCGTACACACCGGCACCGCCTATGCTTACGAGCTGTGCTCCAAGGGTGCGGATCTTCGGGAGGTTCAAGAGGTCTGCGCCGATGAGTGTCCCGAGGGAGCCGGCCACGTACGCCACCGGGGCTGCGTACTCCCCTGCCAGCAACAGCGCAGCGCCCGCGGCGACAAGCGGCGGGATGAATGCCGGGAGCGCGATGCCGACGCCGGGCACCACGCGCGCCATGGATCTGGCAGCCCAGGCCACGATGGCAGTCGCCGCGATTGCAGGGAGAATCGGTGTTCTCTGCAGGAGATACAGAGCAAAGACGGCGGGTACCACCGCTCCGCCGAAGTTCACGGCGATGACCTGCTGTCGGACCCGCGGCGGGTAGTAGAAGAGGAACGAGAAGAAAAGCCGGGGAGGTTCCTCCACGAGAACGCGCTGTCGAACGAGGGGGATGTTCACCACGCTCCCGAGGAGCGACAGGCCGAAGAGCAGCATGGCCCCCTGAGGCGAAAGCCCCAGCTTCGTGAGGGATATCGCTGCGACGTTGAAATAGAAGAGAAACACGAGCGCCGGCAGCAGCAGGATGAACAGCAATACCAGCGGAAGCAGGCCCAACACCGGTACATCCTCCGATCGACCGCTGCCAAGTCACGCAGGCGTCTGAGTTTCCGTCGTCGCCCGCCTCTCACCGGCCGGGCGGACGACCAGAAGGAACCAGCCAAGCGCGGCGGCGGCCATCACTATTATAGCCGATATGCTCAGGATCGTGACCGCGGATATCACGGTCGCAAGGAAAGTCGCCGCGGTGATGGAGATGAACGCCGACGACTGCTTGGTTATGTAGTGAATGCTGAACAGCCGGCCCCGCTTCTCGTTGGGGACGAGCTCCTGGAACAGCGTCAGGAATGAGATGAAGAAGCAACTGTTGGCAAGGCCGCTCCCCACGGCGATCACCATAGCCGGCACAAGAAGCCTGGTATTCACGAGAACCAGGAGCAGCGCGCCCAGGCCGAAGAGGCCGCCGGTCATGACGCGGCGCTTCTCGAGACGCTGCCCGAACCTGCCCAGCAGCATGCTTCCCACGAGCACGCCGCCGACTATCGACCCCGAGATGAGCCCATAGGCCCGGGCGCCCAGTCCGATGACGTCTGCCGCATACGTGAAGAGCAACACGTTGACCGGGCCCATGCCCAGGCCGAGCGCGACATACAGCACGATGATGGAGGCCACGTCTCGTTCGCGCCGGAGAAACTCGATCCCCTCGCGCACATCCGCCAGCACGCGGGTCACGATGCCCTTCGCGGCGGACGACACAGACTTGGCGCGGGGGATGGTGATGGGCCAGATCATGACAGCAGAGAAGACGAAAGAAGCCGAGTCTATGAAGAATGCGAGCCTGGTTCCGGCGAGCCACACCACCACCCCGCTCACCATGAGCCCGACGATGTCTGACAACGCTCGCGATGTCTGAAGGAGCGAGTTTGCTGTGAGGAGATGGTCTCGCTCGACGATTGTGGGGACAGACGCGTCGCGCGCTGGCTCGAAGAACAGGGTTATGCTCGTTATTATGAAGGATACGGCGAATATGAGCTGGCGCGAGTCTATGAATGGCAGAGTGAGCACGAGCGCCGCTCTCGCGAGATCGCCTGCCACCATGATTTTCTTTCTGTCGAGCCTGTCAACGAGCGCGCCCGCGAAGAGCCCGAAGCAGAGGTATGCGGTGGTCTGGACGAGCGCCAGCAGGAGGAGGTTCTGGCTTCCCCCCGGTTTTGAGTGCAGAAGGGCGAGGAGCGTGACGAAATTGAGCTTGTCGCCGAAGAGCGACACCAGTTGCCCCAGCCACAGCCTGCGAAACCGCCGGTTCGAGAGGACTTCCAGGAAGCCGACTCTGCCAGGTGCCTTGCCACCTTGCTCCACGTAACTCACTTCGCTTTCTTCAAAGTGGGCACGCGGCCCCTATATGGTAAGGGCTTCTACAATATGGTGGTTTTCCCTCCCGTGTTTCAGAAAAGAGTTGCGGGCCCCGGTAGCCCCAGGGCCCGCTCGACATCCCGCCGCAACCACACGGGCCGGCCGGCACAGCCTCAAACGATCTCAACGCCCCAGTTGAGGCCGGAGTTGTTGTCCCAGTGATCGGCGCTATCCTTGAAGCAGAAGTTGAAGGCCTTGTCCCCTTCGATTGTCATGTCGGCCGACCACGTCACGTCATCCACCTTCGTCATCGGGGTGAAGCGGGCGTTCTCCCAGTTGTCGCCGTATCCGGAGTACAGATAGACTGAATCGGCCCCGGACGTGGAAAGGAGACCCCTGTACATGATCGTCCCCTTCTTCTTGCTGGCAAGCGGAACGGGATCGATCGCAACCCTCCTGTCGATGAACAGATCGCGCATCGTCTTCCTCGGCATATGCCACCATCACTCCTTCATGTATGGCCGTTGACGTCAATATTATTATCTTGTGTTTGGTCGGGTTTATGTGCGCATCACCCCTCGAACTCGTCCTGGGCCATGCCAGGCCCTGCGCCCGGTCGCGCCAGGCGACGACGTCCGGCGGAAACAGAGGATGCCGTGTAGAGGAGAAACGCGTATGGGGGAGAAGTTACTATCCATACTACATCAGAGACCTGCGACCTGGCCGACGGAGCTGAGTCGAAGGGCGGCAAGCCGGGAGGGATGAGACGTGGCCGTAGCAAGTGAGGATCTGCGCGGCGCCGCGCGTACAGCGCTCGCGCAATGCATGGGTGTGGCGCCGGGCGAGAGCGTGCTCGTCGTCACCGATGAGAAGCTGCGGGAGATAGGATATGCCCTGTGGGATCAGGCCCGTTCCCTCGGGGCTGAGGCGATGCTCGTCGAGATTATACCAAGGGCAAGGAACGGCGAGGAACCGCCGGCCCCGATAGCCGTTATCATGAAGGCGGTAGATGTGGTGCTCGCTCCCACGAGCAGGTCGCTTTCGCACACGGCCGCGAGACGGGAGGCGTGTGCGGCGGGCGCGCGCGTCGCGACGCTCCCCGGCATCACGCCGGAGGCGATGGTGCGCACCCTCTCGGCAGACTACTCGCGCATCGCCGAGGTGAGCAGGAAGGTTGCGGGCATCCTGACGTCGGGCAGGACCGCGAGGGTCACGAGCCCCTCCGGCACCGACATCACCATGTCCATCGAAGGACGCGAGGGGCACCCTGACACCGGTATATACCGCCTTCCGGGCGACTTCGGGAATCTGCCTGCCGGCGAGGCGTACATCGCGCCTGTCGAAGGCTCCGCGAGCGGCGTCATCGTGGTGGACGGCGCCATGGCAGGCCCGGGCGTTCTGGAGGATCACATCATCATGAGGGTTGAGGACGGCTACGCAACCGAGATATCCGGCGGGCGGGCCGCGAGAGCCCTCGAGGATGCCGTAGCCCGCCTCGGGAGGCCCGCCAGGAACATCGCCGAGCTCGGGGTGGGCACGAACGACCGGGCCGTCATCACCGGCAAGGTGCTCGAAGACGAGAAGGTGTTGGGGACGGTCCACATCGCGATCGGCAACAACGTGAGCTTCGGCGGCACCGTCGATGTCCCGAGCCACCTCGACGGCATAATCCTCAAGCCCACGCTGGTAGTGGACGGCGTGGCCGTCATCGAAAACGGCGTTCTCAGAGTATGATTGGAGGGGGTCCACCGTGGAGGTAGAGGAGTATCGAAGGCGTGCCGAAGGCTTCCTCCGTGAACTGAATGAGGAGTCATACCTGAACGGTGCCGGGCTCAAGGACTCCTTGGAGACGGCGCCCATATTCGAGCGCAACAAAGACCTCTTCGACAGGGCCGGGGTGCTGTCCCTGTTGGATGAGGCGCGCGCCTTCAGGCGCCCCACGGCTGAAAGGCTCTCCGGGGTCCGCGCCCTGGAGGGTACGCCCCTGGGAGACGCTGAGTCCGATGCCGCCAGGCGCGCCCGCAACCTTGCCGGGTTCGCGTGCGACGGGTTCCTCGAGACGGCGACGAAGGAGCTGACCGACGCCATCGCGTCCGCGGAGACCCAGGCGGTGGTCGAGTTCGAGGGCAGGAAGATCCCGTTCCGCATGTCACAGGTGATGCTGGCGAACGAGCCCAACGAGCGGGCGCGGGCCGCGCTAGAGGTTGCGCGACAGAAGGTCACTCTCGGGATTAATCCCCGGCGGGAGGAGCGCATTGCGATGCTTCACTCGCTCGTGGGCGATCTCGGGTACTCCAGCTACGGATCGTTCTGCGCCGACGTCGGCGCCCTCGACCTGGGCGGCCTCTCGACCGTGATGGAGGGCTTCCTGGACGAGACCAACGGCGTCTATACGCAGGCGATGGAGAGGGCGGCCGCCGCCATCCTGGGGATGCGCCTTAGGGACGTGAGCCGTCACGATCTCGGCTTCCTCTTTCGGGGAGTGCAGTTTGACGGCATGTTCCGGCAGGACAGGGTGATCCCGACCCTCGAGTCGACCGTGGCAGACATGGGACTTGCCAGGGAGCGCTACCCCAACATACACATGGACGCGGAAGCGCGCGAGAACAAATCCCCGAGGGCGTTCTGCGCGACCCTTGACGTGCCCGGCAGGATCATGCTGGTCATAATGCCTCACGGAGGCCACGACGACTATCACAGCATCCTTCACGAGGCCGGCCACGCGTGGCACTACGGGAGCGTCGATCCCGACCAGCCGTTCGAGCACAGGTGGCTCGGGGACAACTCGGTGACCGAGGCGTATGCGTTTCTATTCGAACACCTGGCCACGAGCGAGCGTTGGCTGGCTGAGCACGTGAGCGGGCCCCTTGTAGACGAATACCGGAGGTTCGCCCTTTTGCACAAGCTTTACATGGTGCGGCGCTACGCGGCCAAGCTTCTCTACGAGCTTCGCCTCCACAGCGGGGGCGCGCTTTCCGAGATGCCGCGCGAGTACGCGAGCCTGCTGACGGAGGCCCTGAAAGTAAAGTATCCCGAAAGCGACTACCTGGCAGACGTGGACGACGGTTTCTACGTGGCCCGGTACCTGCGGGCATGGATATTCGAGGCGCACTTGAGGGACTTTCTCGTGAAGTGCTTTGGTGAGCGGTGGTATGCGTATCCCGAAACCGGACGAGCGCTGTGCGAGTTGTTTGCCCAGGGGCAGAGGCTTCCGGTCGAGGATCTCGCGGCGAGGCTTGGCACGGGGGCGCTCGACCCTGCCCCCCTTGTCCAGGAGCTTGTTGATAACTTGGAGGCGTGATGCGCAGACTCTGGGATGGGACGGTGATAGACGTGGCATCGAGACCGCCTTCAAGAGACCGGCGTCTGGCAAAAAAGGCCGCAAAGAAGGGATCCAGGCGAACGCTGGACGTCGACGAGAAGGATTTCCTTGACATGATCATGACCGAGGTCAACGAGGACGAGGCAGCAGAGGTGCTCGGGGAGCCCCCCGAAGAGACCCTGTGGGCGACACCCGAGGACGAGCCTGAGGAGAAAAGGCCCGAGTAGGGGCGTGCCTCCACCCGCTCCATTCCGCTGACATATCCTGGCCTGCCGGGAAATATCAATACAGCGGGCGGCTGCGCCCCGGGCCATGGTGCGTGCCGTGGGGCGGGCTCGCCCGCTAGCTGTGACCGCTCGGGGGCTGAGAGCGATGGATGAGATCACCCCTGGTCCGCTGGATGAGAGGGTGGTGGAGTTCCTTGGCAGGCGAGTTGCGACCGTAGTGGTCGCCACCGTGGACGACTCAGGCAATCCCTGGACGACCCCGGTGAACATCATCACGTCGATATCCGCGAGCACAATCCGGATGGCGGTCGAGCGGCGGAGCATCGCCCTCGCCAACATCGAGCGGCGGGAACGCGTGATGATGGCGGTCCTGGACGAGGGGAACATCGCCGTCGGGATCTCCGGCCGGGCGACCGTCGCAAAGCCGGTGATGGAGTCCAACCCGCTCATGGCCATGGTCGAGGTGCGGATCGACGGGGTCAAGGACGATACGTGGCCTGACGTCATCGTGTGCCAGGGCATACGCACCAGACCCAGGCACGAGAGCCTGAGCCTCTCGCTGAGGAACGTCTTCGTGGAACTCAAATCCCATGTGGCCACATCGTGAGACTGTGGCCCAGCACCCCCTGTCGCCGGTTCCATGCCCATCACCGTGGCACGTTTCCGTGGCGCGCCGCGCGGAAAGAGGAACTTGCCCCGCAGGCGAGAACTGATATAATGTGTGGTACCTGATGGCGGGTATTGGCCCGCCATCGGTGTCTACGGTGCTCCGGGGCTTCGCGGCCGCGATCCGGAGATCCGGCGCCGGCCGGTGGCTGCCGGCGGCCGGCCGGCGGCCACGGGCTACGGGCCGCAGCAGTAGACAGAGGGGGAGGGGCATGTGGGCAACTTCGCTCATCTTCATCTGCATACCCAGTACTCGCTCCTCGACGGAGCGTGCAAGCTGCCGGACCTCATGGCGAGGGCCCGCGAACTCGGGGTGACCAGCCTCGCAATGACCGATCATGGGGTCCTGTACGGGGCCATCGACTTCTACAAGGCTGCGGAGAAGCACGGAGTGAAGCCGATCATCGGGTGCGAGCTGTACGTGGCGAAGAGGACGCGCCACGACCGCACTCCACACGTCGATGACGACCAGTATCACCTCGTGGTCCTGGCGAAAGACGAGGCAGGTTACAGGAACATCGTCAAGCTGTCGAGCACCGGGTTTGTCGAGGGGTTCTACTATAAGCCCCGCGTTGACCTGGAGGTGCTCGACCGCCACCGGGAGGGGATCATTGCGCTCTCGGCCTGCCTTTCAGGCGAGATCCCGTCCTTCCTCCTGCAGGGAAACTACGAGGCCGCGAGGCGCAAGGCAGGCGAGTATCGCGAGATCTACGGGCCCGACAACTTCTACCTGGAGCTCCAGAGCAGCGGCATTCCCGAGCAGGACCGGGCGAACGCCGGCCTCGTCGAGATCGGTCGTGAACTTGGCATACCTCTCGTGGCCACCAACGATGTCCATTACATCAGGCGCGAGGACGCCAGGATGCACGATGTGCTGTTGTGCATCCAGACCGGCAAGACCATCGACGACAAGGACCGGCTGCGCTTCCAGACGGACGAATTCTATCTGAAATCCCCTGACGAAATGCAGTCGGCGTTCAAGCGGGTACCAGAGGCCGTCGAGAACGCCCTGGCCATCGCCGAGCGCTGCAACTTCAAGTTTGAGTTCGGGAGGTCCGCGGTGCCCCTCTTCGAGGTCCCGGAGGGATACACCCAGGAAACCTACCTGAGGCATCTCTGCATGGAGGGCCTCAAGAAAAGGTACGGGCAGGTGACGGAGGATCTCGTTGCGAGGCTGACCTACGAGCTCGACGTAATAGTGAAGATGGGGTACGCAGGGTATTTCCTTATCGTCTGGGACTTCATCAGGTTTGCACGGGAGAGGGGCATATACGTGGGGCCGGGGCGTGGGTCAGCGCCCGGGAGCCTGGTGTCGTATGCTCTCGGGATCACTGACATCGACCCCATCAAGTACGGTCTCATCTTCGAGAGGTTCCTGAACCCGGAGCGCGTGACCATGCCGGACATCGATGTCGACTTCTGTTTCGAGAGGCGTGGCGAGGTCATCGATTACGTCACGCAGAAGTATGGGTCCGACAGGGTCGCGCAGATAATCACGTTCGGGACCATGGCTGCGAGGGCGGCCATTCGCGATGTGGGCCGGGTCCTCAACCTCTCCTACAACGAAGTCGACAAGATCGCAAAGCTGGTCCCGATGGAGCCCGGCACGACCATCGAGAAGGCCCTGGAGTCGTCGCCGGAGCTCAAAGCAGCCTACGACCAGGACGAGAAGGTGAGAAACCTCATCGACACCGCCCGGGCCGTCGAGGGGATGCCGAGGCACGCCTCGGTCCACGCGGCGGGCGTCGTCATCTCCAGGGACCCGCTGGTGGAGCACGTGCCCCTTTACCGGACGAACGATGACGCCATCACCACCCAGTTCGCCATGGAGGACCTCGAACGGATCGGCGTTCTCAAGATGGACTTCCTGGGGCTGCGCACGCTCACCGTCATCGGAAAGGCCATAGACATAATCAGGCACACGCGTGGCGAGGAGATCGACATAGGCAAGATTCCCCTGGACGACCAGGCCGTTTACGAGGCCCTGCGCCAAGGCGACTCCCTCGGCATGTTCCAACTGGAAAGCAGCCTGTTCCAGGGCCTTCTCCGCGAGGTCAGGCCGACCTGTTTCGAGGACATCATCGCCATCCTGGCGCTCGGGCGACCTGGGCCGATGGGGCGCATCCAGGACTTTGCCCGGCAGAAGCACGGCGAGAAGCCCGTTGAGTACCCGCATCCCGACCTGGAGCCTGTCCTTAGGGAGACCTATGGCAACATGCTCTACCAGGAACAGGTGATGATGGTGGCGAGCACCCTTGCCGGCTTCACACTCGGGGAGGCCGACATACTGCGGCGGGCCATGGGCAAGAAGAAGCCTGAGGTCCTTGCGGCGCAGCGGGAGAAGTTCATGGAGGGCGCCCGGAAGCGCGGGGTCGACGACGACACCGCGACCCAGATCTTCGACCTCATGGAGTTCTTCTCGGGCTACGGGTTCAACAAGAGCCACAGCGCAGCATATGCCATGATATCCTACAGGACCGCCTGGCTCAAGGTGCACTACCCGGTGGAATTCATGGCGGCTCTCCTTACGAGCGTGACGGGGGCTGCTGAGAAAGTCGCGTTCTACGTGGACGCGTGCCGTCAGAAGGGGATAGAGGTATTGCCCCCTGATATCAACGAGAGCCTCGAGGATTTCACCGCGGTGGGGGGGAGGATCCGGTTCGGGCTCGCTGCGGTGAAGAACGTGGGCAGGGCTGCGGTGCAGGCGATCATCGAGGCGCGCGGCCGCGGCGGCAGGTTCAGGTCGCTCGCGGACTTCTGCGACAGGGTCGACCTCAGGGAGGTCAACAAGAAGGTCGTGGAAAGCCTCATCCGCTGCGGGGCATTCGATTCCGTCGGCGGAAAGCGATCTGCTCTCCTGGCGGTGCTTGACGCCACGTACGACGCGGCGTCGGCCGGCCGCAGGGAGCGGGAGAAGGGTCAGGCTTCGTTCTTCGATCTCTTCGAAGAGAAGGGCGATTTCGCCGCGAGCGAGGTGCCGTTGCCGTCCGTCCCCGAGTTCGACGAGAAGGAGAGGCTCGCCATGGAGAAGGAGCTTCTGGGGCTTTACGTGTCGGGCCATCCGCTGGAGGGGATCGCATCGAAGCTTCGCGCGCATGTGAGCGCCCAGGTGGCAACCCTTGTCGACCACGCGGACGGGGATGAGGTCTCGATTGGCGGTATCATCACGGCGTTCCGCAAGATCGTGACGAAGAGCACCGGGCAACCCATGGCTTTCTTCACGCTCGAAGACCTGACGGGCGCCGTGGAGGTCGTGGTGTTCCCGCGGACGTACGAGGAGTGCTTCAGGTTCATCGGCGAGGACGCCATCGTGCTCGTTCAGGGGAGACTGGACATGAAGGAGGAGGGCGCGAAGGTCCTTGCCAACACCGTGCTGCCCTTTTCCCACGATGCGGTGGTGATCCCCGTCGATGGGGAGGTGACCACCAGGAGCAAGCTGGAGAGGCTGAAAAAGAAGCTTGCCGGTGCCGGTACCGATGCCGGCGTGGGCGTGGGCGTGGGCGGGGGTGCGGGCTCTGGTGCCGGCGCAGGTTCGGTCGCGGGCACGGGACCGGCGTCGGGGCCCCGGTCCGGCGGCGACATCCCCGTGTTCCTCCGGGTGAAGACCCCGGTCGGGACGGCCGTTCTGTCCACGTCTCCCCAGTTGTGGCTTTCAGAGCACGGAAAGGCGAACCTCCCCGCGTTGTTTGCCGGTGAGAAGTCGTGAAGATGAGGAGAAGGCGGAAGGAGCGAAGAAGCGAGACAGGAAGGGGAGGGACGCCGTGAAGGAAATGGTCGTGGAGATGCTTGCGTCTCGCGGAGTGCGGCTGGAACAGATCGCCCGGATCGTGGTTGAGCTCCAAAAACCCTACCGGCCCGACTTGACGGTCGACGAGTGCTTGAGGAGCGTCGAGAAGGTCATGGAGAAGAGGGAGGTGCAGCACGCCGTCCTCACGGGAATCGCCCTCGATATGCTTGCCGAGAGCGGCGCACTCCCTGAACCGCTCCTGACGCTTGTCAGGAATGATGACCCCCTTTACGGGATCGATGAGATTCTCGCGCTCAGCATAACGAACATATATGGTACCGTGGGCCTGACCAACTTCGGGTACGTGGACAAGAGAAAGATGGGCGTGCTACGCGGGCTGAACAGCCACTCCAGTAAGAGAGTGAACACGTTCCTGGATGACCTCGTCGCCGGAATAGCCGGGGCGGCCGCCGCCCGCATCGCGCACCGTAACGAGGCGGCGGGATGACCCTGCCGCAGCGCGCGGCGCCGCGCCGTGTCGCGCAGCGTCGCGCCGCTCGCGGCATGGTCGGCCATGTCCTGGCATTGCCGACCATCATTCGTAGCGACTTGCGGTCGCGCCATGCCATGTCATAGGAGGATATTCGGGTGCGAGCTAGAAAACAGCATAAACGTAAGTGGACATACTGAGTGTGGCGCCACAAGTTTGCGGCATCTTCTCTGACGGTGTTGGGGTTAACGCATCTCACCGCACGCGCCGTCCCCGGAGGGCAACACCGGCAACCCTGGTGAGGACTTGCGCGCTGAGAAGTAGCGCGAACCTGTGGCAGTCTACATAGACCCGGCGTCTTCCTGCCTGCAGAGGAGGAAACAGCGAATGTGGACGGTCGTGTACATCGCGCCCAACAAGCCGATGGCGGAAATGATGAAAGAGATGCTCGAAAAAGAGGGGATGCTGGTGATGTTGCGCCCGGTGGGCGTGCCCCACATGGGCAACTCCGCTAACGTCGAGGTGCTCGTGCCTGAGTCTGAGGCTGAGGACGCGCAGGAGCTTCTCACTGCCGCGTTCGGAAGGTAGATACGTATGCCTGCGTTCAAGGACCTGTTCAAGGGCAAACAGAAGTACGTCACCGTGAAGCCGGCGAGCATCCAGACGGAGCAGCCCGACGGTCTGTGGACCAAGTGCACGCAGTGCGGGCAGCTCACTTACACCAGGGAGCTTGCTCACAACCTCCTCGTGTGCCACAAGTGCGGATTCCATTTCCGGCTCGCCGCCCGTCAGAGGCTTGCCATCACCCTTGACGAAGAGAGCTTCACCGAGTTCGACTCGGATCTGGCCTCCGCGGACCCCATTGCATTTCCAGGGTACGCGGCCAAGATGAACAAAACCAGGCAGGCGACGGGCCTCGAGGAAGCGGTGCTGACGGGCTATGGAACCATAGGCGGTCACCCCGTGATGATAGGGGTCATGGATTTCTCGTTCATCGGGGCGAGCATGGGGTCGGTGGTAGGGGAGAAGGTGGCGCGCTTGTTCGAGCGGGCTGCCAGGCAGCGCGTTCCCGTGGTGATGTTCTGCGCTTCAGGGGGCGCGAGGATGCAGGAGGGCGTTTTGTCTCTCATGCAGATGGCGAAGACGAGCGCAGCATGTGCCCGCCTGTCCGAGACCGGGATATTGTACGTCTCTGTCCTCACGAACCCCACCACGGCAGGGGTGTTTGCCAGCTTCGCGTCCCTCGGCGACATCGTCATCGCTGAGCCCGGCGCCCTCATAGGGTTTGCCGGCCAGAGGGTTATCGAGGAGACCATCAGGCAGAAGCTTCCGCCGGGGTTCCAGAGCGCGGAGTTTGTGCTGGAGCATGGCATGATCGACATGATCGTCGAAAGGCGAGACATGAAGAAGACCCTCGTCTCGCTGCTCACGCTCCACGAGAGGAGGCAGGAAGTCGGATGATTGGCCTCACGCTCGACTTCGAAAGGCCGCTGGTGGAGCTGGAGAAAAGGATCGAGGAACTCCGGAACTTCAGCACGGAGAAGGAGATCGACCTCTCGGAGGAGATAGCCACCCTTGAGAAGAAGGCCGAGACGCTGCGCAGGGAGATCTTCGACAACCTCACGCCGTGGCAGCGCGTGCAGATAGCGCGGCATCCCAGGCGACCGACCACCCTCGACTACATCGGCCTCATCTTCGACGAGTTCATCGAACTCCACGGCGACCGCGCATTCCGCGATGATGGCGCGATGGTCGGAGGCATCGCGAGCCTGGCCGGACGGCCCGTTACGGTGGTGGGGACGCAGAAGGGCCGTGACACCAAGGAGAACCTCGCCAGGAACTTCGGCATGCCCCATCCCGAAGGATACCGCAAGGCGCTGCGCCTCATGAAACAGGCGGAGAAGTTCCGTCGACCGGTCGTATCCTTCGTCGACGTGGTGGGGGCTTACCCCGGCGTGGAGGCCGAGGAACGAGGGCAGGGTGCGATCATAGCGCGGAACATTGCGGAAATGGCCAGGCTTGCCACGTGCGTCGTGGTGGTGATAACCGGCGAGGGAGGCAGCGGCGGTGCTCTCGCCATAGGCGTCGGCGACAGGCTCCTCATGCTGGAGAACGCGTATTTCTCGGTCATCTCTCCCGAGGGCTGTGCGGCGATTTTGTGGAAGGACGGCTCGAAGGCGCAAGAGGCATCCGAGGTGCTGAAGCTTACCGCGGCAGACATGAAGAGACTCGGGATCGCGGACGAGATACTGCCCGAGCCTCTGGGGGCGGCCCACAAAGACCGCGAAGCCATGGCGCGGGCCATTCGTGAGGCTCTCATAAGCAGCATAGACGAGCTTTCCGGGATCCCCCCGCGGAGGCTTGTGGAGAGACGCTACGCCAGACTTCGCAAGATAGGCGAGTTCGTGACCCGCGAGGCTGCAGAGCACGACCTTGCCGAGGCCGCCTCGGGCGGTGGTGAGGCAGTCAGAGCGCCAGGGCCGGGATCATCGAAGGGAGAGGCGAACGCTTGAAACGCATAGGGATTCTCACAAGCGGGGGCGATGCCCCCGGCATGAACGCCGCCATCAGGGCGGTTACGCGGTGCGCCATCTACAACGGTATGTCGGTCGTCGGGGTCAACAGAGGGTACCAGGGCCTCATCGATGGAGACATGATCGACATGACCTCGCGAACGGTGGGCGACATAATCCAGCGGGCAGGCACGATCCTGCGGTCGGCCAGGTCCGAGGAGTTCATGACGGAGGCGGGGCGCCGGAAGGCCCTCGACCAGATGGTGAAGCGCGGGATAGATGGCCTTGTGGTCATCGGAGGCGACGGTACATTTCGGGGCGCCAGGGCTCTCGTGGACATGGGGGCGCCGGCCGTGGGCATCCCTGCGACCATCGACAACGACATCGCTCTCACCGATTACTCGCTCGGGTTCGATACAGCGGTCAACACGGCCCTCGACGCGATAACGAAGATACGCGACACCGCAAGCTCCCACGGGCGCAGCAATGTGATTGAGGTCATGGGTCGTGACACCGGCCACCTGGCGCTTGCAGCAGGGGTGGCAGGGGGCGCGGAGTACATCCTCATTCCGGAGGCACCGTACGACCTCGACGCCATATGCGAGGGCATCAGGGCAGGATACAAGCGGGGCAAGACCCACAGCATCATAGTGGTGGCGGAAGGGGTCGGCGGGTACCACTCGCCTGAAGAGCTTTACCACGAGAGCATCGGGTTCAAGGTAGGTGACGCGGTGCAGGAGCGGACGGGCCTTGAAACGAGAGTGACCGTGCTCGGCTACATACAGCGCGGGGGCGCTCCGACTGCGCGGGACAGGCTGCTTGCCACGGTGTTCGGATGCAAGGCAGTGGAGCTTCTCATGGAAGGCCAGGCCGCCAGGGTCGTCGGCGTGGTGGGAGAGGAGATAAAGGTTTTCGACATCGATGAGGTCGCGGCGACGCGAAAGAGCGTCGACATGAACCTGTACCGGCTGGCGTCGCTGCTCTCCAAAGTGTGATTCCGGAGACACCTGTGGCTGGCCTAAAAGGACAAGGGGGGGAATGCAAGTGCGCAGGACGAAGATAGTGTGCACTCTGGGTCCGGCCACAGACGAGCCCGGGATGCTGGAGGCCCTGGTCAGGGCCGGGATGGACGTGGCCCGCATCAACGCCTCCCACGGCACGTGCGAGGAGCACGCCTCCCGCATAAAGCGCGTGAGGGAAGCGGCAGAGGCATCCGGCAAGCGTGTAGGGGTGATGCTTGATCTTGCCGGGCCGAAGATCCGCACGGGCCCGATAAAAGGAGGCAAGGTCGAGCTGGCGGAAGGGGCTGTCGTGACGCTCGCCCCAGGCGACGATGAGGGTGACGGCACGCGGGTGTTCGTGAATTACCCGGACCTTCTCGAAAGCGTGTCGCCTGGCGGCAGGGTCCTCCTCAGCGATGGCCTCATCGAGCTGGAAGTGGACCACGTGCAGGATGGCGAAGTGATGTGCCGGGTCAGGACCTCGGGGGAGCTTGCATCGCGCAAGGGGGTGAGCCTGCCGGGGGCGAGAGTGCGATTCAGGGCGGCGACGCGCAAGGACATCTCGGACATCCAGTTCGCCGCGGAGCAGGAGGCGGATTTCATCGCCGCCTCGTTCGTACAGAGCGCGGAGGACGTGGTCCGCGTGCGCGCGCTCCTCGATGCCGCCGGCTCCGACAGTCATGTAATCGCGAAGATCGAGTCGAGCGAGGGCATCGAGAACATAGACTCGATCATCGCCGTGGCCGATGGGGTCATGGTCGCCAGAGGCGATCTGGGCGTGGAGACGCCTGCGGAGAAGGTGCCGCTGGTGCAGAAGATGATCATCCAGAAGTGCAACGCCGCGGGCAAGCCCGTCATCACCGCCACCGAGATGCTGGAGTCGATGGTAG
Organism: Bacillota bacterium; assembly: GCA_050261335.1. Taxonomy (GTDB): domain Bacteria; phylum Bacillota; class SHA-98; order UBA4971; family UBA4971; genus UBA6256. The sequence goes on along the minus strand of JBLNDE010000033.1, from coordinate 21,712 downwards.
AAAACCCCAGGCCCACGCGGGCCGAGGTGACCGACGTGGCGTGCGCCATCTTCGATGGAACCGATGCCGTGATGCTATCGGCTGAGACCGCCGTGGGGAAGTACCCGGTGGAGGCCGTTTCCATGATGGCCCGGATCGCCGAGAGCACGGAGGGCGGTCTCCAGTACGAAGACATCCTGCGCGCCAAGAGCATAGCTCCGTCGAGGACTATCGCAGACGCCATCAGCCACGCCACGTGCCAGACCGCTCACGATCTCGACGTGAAAGCCATCCTGACGTCGACGGAGTCCGGCGCGACGGCGCGGATGGTCTCGAAGTACCGGCCCGAGGCGCCGATAATCGCAGCCACGCCGAACCCAAGGGTGGCGTCAAAACTTACGCTCGCATGGGGTGTCCTTCCGACGCTGGTCCGTAAGGCCGCCAATATCGATGACGTGCTGGACGTGGCCATTGAGGCCGCAGTATCGCTTGGCGTGGTCGGCAGGGGGGACCTTGTGATCATCACGGCGGGCGTGAGGGCCGGGGTGCCGGGGACGACGAACATGCTCAAGGCCCACAGGATCTAGAGGAAACTTCTGCTTTCGACAAGAAGGAATCCGAAAACGCCTGGAGAATAGAATAAGTTGCCGGGCGAATCCTATATCGTGACGACCTTTGATGACGCGTGGCGAGAGGCAGGAGCCGACGCGTTTTTCCTGGCACATTGCTGACCCGGCGGGACGCCAATTGTCCCGCAGGCGGGAAACACTTGCCTTGCCCGGTTTTGCCGAGGCGTGCCCGGGAAGGCCCGAAACGATGGAGAACAAAAGGAGGAATGTCTGGATGCCACTGGTGACAACGAAGGAGATGCTCAAGAAGGCACAGGCTGAGCGCTACGCAGTCGGGGCGTTCAACGCGAACAACCTCGAGTACGTTCAGGCCATCATCGATGCCGCGGAGGAGGAAAAGGCGCCGGTAATACTCCAGGCGAGTCAGGGTGCAATCAAGTATGCCGGGCTCAAAATGGTCGTAGCCATGGTGAAGGCTGCTGCCGAGGCGGCCACCGTGCCTGTGGCGCTGCACCTTGATCACGGCACTGACTACAAACAGAACGTGAGGTGCCTTGCGGCCGGGTTCACTTCACTCATGTTCGACGGTTCTTCGCTTCCTTTCGAGGAGAACGTCGAGACAACCCGGAAGATCGTGGAGATGGCCCACGCCGCCGGCATCCCCGTCGAAGCGGAGCTCGGCAAGGTGGCTACAGCGGGGCATGTGACAGAGGAAGAGATCAAGGCCCTCATGACCGACCCCGACGAGGCCAAGCAGTTCGTGGACGAGACGGAGGTCGACTCCCTCGCGGTGGCCGTCGGGAGCGTCCACAAGATGACCACCCAGGCCGCCAGGCTCGATGTCGAGCGGATAGAGAAGATTAGAGAGATCACGGGTGTGCCGCTCGTGCTCCATGGTGCGTCGGGCGTTACAGATGAGGGGTACAAGCTGGGCATTGCAGCAGGCATATGCAAGATCAACATCGCAACAGAGCTCAACAAGGCATTCACGCGTGGCATACGCGAGGCGCTCGAGAAGAAGCCCGACGAGATCGACCCGAGGAGGATCGTCGGGGTCGGTCGTGACTACATGAAAGAGGTCGTGAAAGCGAAGATGCGCCTGTTCGGGTGCTCGGGAAAGGCATGAGGAAAGAATCGATGGTTCGGGCCATATAGGGCCTGGCGCTGCAGAGGAGGGCGTTTGAAATGCCGGAAATCAGGAAGATCGGGGTTTTGACAGGTGGCGGCGACTCATCGGGGCTCAACGCGGCTATAAGGGGCGTAGTGATGCGGGCGGCCGATTACGGCTATGAGGTGCTCGGGATCCACGACGGCTGGGCCGGACTCATAAATGGCGATGCAGCGCCTCTTGGTGTCGATGACGTCAGGGAGATCCTGTCTCATGGCGGAACCGTCCTGGGCACGTCGCGCACGAACCCGTTCAAGAAGGAAGAACACGTCGCGAAGTGCATTGAGAACGTCAAGAAGCTGGGTCTCGATGCCGTGATCGCCATCGGGGGCGACGATACGCTCGGGGTTGCGAACAAGCTTAGCCAGCGCGGGGTGCCGTGCGTCGGGGTGCCGAAGACCATGGACAACGACATCTCGGCCACGGACTATTGCATCGGCTTCGATACCGCGGTCACCGTCGCAGTGGACGCGGTTGAAAGGCTCCGCGACACGGCGCGGTCGCACAGGCGTGTCATGGTGCTCGAGGTCATGGGCAGGGATGCCGGCTGGGTCGCGCTCGTCACTGCTATGGCGGGCGGCGCTGACTGGGTTCTCATTCCTGAGGTCGAGCCCGATTTGAACGCCATGTGCGACCATCTCCTCAAGCTTCGAGCCGCCGGTAAGCCTTACGGGGTGGTCGTTGTATCCGAGGGAGTGAATATACCTGGAATGAGCGAGGAGCTTTCCGGTGAGACCGATGCCTTCGGCCATGTCAGGCTCGGGCAGCGCGGCGTCGGGCACATCATTGGCAGCGAGATCGAGAAACGCACGGGCATCCAGACCAGGGTGGCGGTGGTAGGCCATATCCAGCGCGGCGGGTCGCCCACCGTGACCGACAGGTACCATGCAACCAGGCTCGGGATGGCTGCGGTCGACCTCGCGACCCGTGGCGAGTTCGGCAGGATGCCGGCGTTCGTGGGTGGCGATATCAAGGTCGTCGACCTTGCCACCGCTGTCGGCAAGACCAAGACTGTGCCCGAGTCTCTCTACAAGGAAGCGATGGCTCTCTTCAAGTAGGCTGGCAGGACGCCGGCAGGACCAGACATTCGCGCTACTTTTCAGCGCGCAGGTCCTCGCCGGGGTTGCCGGCGTGCTCTCCGGGGACGGCGAGGGCTCCGGAGAGGGCGTCGCACCCGGAGGAAAAAAGAGCGAACTCGAAGGTGAGGCCCATGGGCCTTGACGCCGTGACCACCGCCTGGATCCCCTCTGTGACGTTCCTCGGCGGTGGTTTCCTTCTGATGGCGATGGGTGTTCCTATCTCATCGCTGGCCATGTTCAGCTTCCTCGCCGTGGCGATGCAGGCACGGGGCTGGTCCTGGATGTACGCCGCCCTGATGGTTGGCTTCTTCACGGCGATGGGGCACGCCGGGTCATACGCTGCTTTTCGCGCCGCAGGGCCCGCGATCATCGCGAGGATCGCCCGTCAGCGCCCGAGCCTGTCTCGGGTCAGCGCACGGCTGGAGGCGGCCATGCGCTCTGGACGCAGCCGGGCCGCGCTGGGGCTGTTCGCCCTCCGCTGGGTGGGCGCCGGGTACAGCCAGGTGTTCTGGTTCCTGGGCATGTTGGGAGGCGAAAGCGCGTTCACAGTGCGCGCGCTTCTGGTCGCAGACCTGGTCTGGGCAACGACGTGGTCCTGGGCGCTTGCCAACATCATCTCCGATGCGCCAAGGCTTGCGCAGTACATGGCGACCGCGGGCTGGGCGCTCCTCGCCCTCGGCCTGCTGGCCGCTGCCGCAAGAGAGGCGGCTTCGCGGCTACGTTCGCGCCGCGGCCCGCGCAGGCGATAACCCGGCTCGCAGGAGGACCTGCCTTTCGACTCCGCATACTCCGACCCGGGGTCCTCTCCCAAACCGGCATGGATTCCTGAACCCACACCCGAAGCGAGCCGGGCCCACGCCCCTTCGATCGAACCCGTGAGCCCATGTCCCTGAGCGCCTGCTCGTAGATGGCGAGATCCCGGTCGCTGAACGACACGAACCAGACCTCGTCGAAGCCCTGTCCTACAGGACTCGACGGGAAGTCCCTCACGGAGGCCAGCGCCACGCGGGAGGCCCGTTCGTGCCGCGATGTCCCGCAGCGAAACCTGCTGAAGGTCGGCGGGAGCGGGCTGGAGCGCTCGGGCGTGGTGCTCGCCGCGGGAAGGCCGCTTTCAGGCGGGCTCGAACGGTCCGGAGTGCAGGACTTGCGGGTTTTCTGCGAAGATGAAGGAGGATTCAGGCGCGCCGGCGTAGAAAGATCCAGGGCGTGACCATGGCGTCGAACGCGTCGAACTTCGCGAAACGCATTCGGAGGTGGGGGCGGTGAAAGTCAAGGGGTACCTTCTCCCGGACGATCTCTACTATGAGCCGAACCACAGCTGGGGAAGAGTCGAAGGCGACGTCGTGACGATCGGTCTCAACGACTTCGCCCAGAAGCTTGCGGGGGAGTTTGTGTCAGTCGATCTCCCTGGAGTCGGCAAGAAGGTGCAGCAGGGAAAGCCTGTGGCCGCGGTCGAATCCGGCAAGTGGGTGGGCCGCATCTATGCGGTGGTGAGCGGCGAGATCGTCGAGATCAACGAGGATGTGGAGGACGACCCGACCCTTCTCAATACCGCTCCTTACGGCGAGGGCTGGGTCTTCAAGGTCAAAATGGACGATCCCTCAGAGCTGGCCGGGCTCATGCAGGGGGAGAAGGCAGCCAGGTGGCTCGAGGAGGAGATAGAGAAGCACGCGAAGTAAGAAGCGACCTGGAGGCGAGCGACGCGAAGCGGAGGCTTCATGAGCTTTCGGGCACGAACGCGTGCCAAGGAGGTTTTCGGTCGTGGAGTCTGGCTCCTCTGCGGAGAAGGATCGCGTGGTCGTCACCGTGCTCGACCCGAAGTTCAAGTATGAGGTCGCGAGGGAGCCCGGCGGCGAGAACATCAAGTACTGCTTTCAGTGCGGCACGTGCACGTCGGGGTGCCCCGTGTCAGAGCTCGATAGCAAGTACAACCCCAGGCGCATCATAAGAATGGCCATCCTGGGGATGCGGGAGCGGGTGCTGTCAAGCGATTTCATCTGGCTGTGTTCCACCTGCTACACCTGTTACGAGCGGTGCCCGCAGGACGTGCGGATCACCGAGGTCATGAATGCCCTCAAGAACATGGCCGTGAAGGCCGGCTACATCCACCCCGCGTTCCGCGCCCAGGCCGAGCTCATAGCCGGGCACGGGAGGCTCTACGAGGTCGACGAGTTCGCGAACGAGAAGCGCGGCGAGCTCGGGCTTCCTGCGCTTCCCGCGAGCTGTCCTGAGATAGCCGAGATATACGGGATGACCGGGCTTGCGAGCCTACTCTCCGGCAAAGGTGCGTGATCTGCGGTGAAGTACGCGATATTCCTGGGCTGCACCGTCCCGGTGCGTAACCTCAGCTACGAGCTATCAGCAAAGCGTGTGGCGCGGGAACTCGGCATAGAGCTGACCGACATTCCCGAGTTCAGTTGCTGCGGGTATCCCGTGAAGTCGGTCCACCACGAGACCGCTCTGCTTCTTGCGGCGAGGAACCTGGCGCTCGCCGAGGAGAAGGGTCTCGACATATGCACGCTGTGCAGCGCGTGTACGTCGGTGCTCACGGAGACCTCACGCGAGCTTGCGACGAACCATGCATTGCTCGAGAAAGTGAACCGCAGCCTTGGGGCGGTCGGGCGGAGGTACTCCGGCAAGGTGCGAGTGAAGCACGTTGCGCGGGTCTTCTACGAAGACGTCGGGCTCGAGGCCATCAAGAAGGCAGTGAAGAGGCCTCTCGATGCGTTCCGCATCGCGTCTCATTACGGGTGCCATTACCTCAAACCTTCCGAGATTTACGATCATTTTGACCATCCCGAGGTTCCGCAATCCCTTGACAGGCTCGTGGCGGCGACAGGGGCCGAACCGGTGGATTACGCTACGAAGAGAGAGTGCTGCGGGGGGGCGATCCTCGGGGTCGATGAGAACATAGCCCTCCAGATGGCCCGCGCCAAGCTCGACGACATCAAGGCGAACGAGGCGGACGCCATCAACCTGATATGTCCGTTCTGCAGTATAATGTACGGGGCGAACCAGCGCAAGATCCAGACGAAGTACGGCACCAGGTACGATCTGCCGATCCTGTACTATCCGCAGATCCTGGGTCTCGCCATGGGCATTGACGCAGAGGAGCTTGGCCTTTCCCAGAATCCGGTCAAGCCGAAGGCCCTTCTGGCGAAGATCTCGTGAGTTGAGTCTTCGCGCGTGGGGCGGCGTGCAGGGTGCGTCGCGCGCCCGCGCGGTCGCCTGTCACCCGGTGGCGTCTACCGCACCGTCACCCCGTCGTGTCGTCGCGACAATGAATCACTGTCACTGCGTCACCCTCACTTGGCTCGCGGTGTAGAGTGCGGAGCAAGGTGGTGTAAACGGAGGATGCAGGCGTTTTGTGGCGAGCCGAGAATCGGCGTTTACGTGTGCCATTGCGGCCTCAACATAGCCGGCGTGGTCGACGTGGTGGCAGTGAGGGAGAGCGCATCTTCCCTGGACGGGGTTGTGATCGCCCGCGACAACAAGTACACGTGCAGCGAGGTCGGGCAGAAGACCATAGCCGACGACATCAGGGAGTTCGGGCTCGACCGCGTGGTGATCGCGTCGTGCTCGCCCAGGCTGCACGAAAAAACCTTCCGCACGCTTCTCGAGAAGTGCGGCATGAACCCGTTCCTCCTCGAGATGGCCAACATCCGGGAACAGTGCTCGTGGGTCCACTCCGGCAATGGCGAGGCTGCTACAGAGAAGGCGAAGGCCCTCGTGCGCTCGGCCGTGGCGAGGGCGAGGCTTCTCGCGCCGCTTTCGCGCAGCGAGGGACGGGTGGTGCCGAAGGTCATGGTGGTGGGCGGCGGGGTCGCGGGCATATCGGCCGCGCTCTACCTCGGGAACATGGGGATCAAGACCTACCTCGTGGAGCGCGAGCCTTCCATAGGCGGCCACATGGCCATGCTCGACAAGACCTTCCCGACCCTCGACTGCAGCCTGTGTATCCTCTCGCCCAAGATGGTGGAGGTCGCCGAGAACGAGAACATCCAGGTTCTGAGCCGCTCCGAGGTGGAGAAGGTGGAGGGCCAGGTCGGCGACTTCCGCGTGCAGGTGAGGCGCAGGGCGCGCTACGTCGATGAGGACAAGTGCGTCGGATGCGGCGACTGCGCCGCGAAGTGTCCGGTGAGGGTGCCGGACGAATTCAACCGCAACATGGGCGAGCGAAAAGCCATCTACATCCCGTTCCCGCAGGCAATTCCACCGGCATACGTGATAGACGCTGAACACTGCAGGTATCTCACACAGGGGAAGTGCAGGGCCTGCGAGAAGGTCTGCGAGCGCGGAGCGGTCGTGTTCGACCAGACCGACCGTGTCGAGACCGTCGAGGTGGGGGCTATCGTGGTGGCCACGGGGTTCAGGCCGTACGATGCCTCGAAGAAGCCTCAGTACGGATACGGGCGCTACCCCAACGTCATCACCAGCCTCGACTTCGAGAGGATAATCTGTGCTGACGGTCCGACCCGCGGCAAGCTCAAGAGGCCCGGCGACCAGGCCACGCCTGGGCGCATTGCGTTCATACAGTGCGTGGGGTCACGCGACGAGCACGGCCACGACGGCGCCGGGGCGTACTGCTCCCGGGTGTGCTGTATGATCACGGCCAAGCAGGCTTTCATGGTCAAGGAGAAACACCCCGATTCCGAGGTGTACGTCTACTACACCGACATGCGGACCGCAGGGAAGGGGTTCGAGGAATTCTACCAGCGCGGGAGGGGCGAGGGCATCGTCTTCATCAGGGGCAAGCCGGGTGAGGTGCGCGAGCAGGAGGGCGGGTCGCTCAGGATAACCTCCGAGGACGCAGACTCCGGCTGCATCCTGGACCTGTCGTTTGACATGGTGGTGCTCGCGGTGGGGCTTACGCCGCCGGAGGGCCTGGTGGACCTCGCCCAGCGCCTGAACCTGTCGCGCAGCGCAGACGGGTTCCTCATGGAGGGACACCCGAAGTTGCGTCCGTTCGAGACGTCCATCGACGGCATCTTCCTCGCCGGTTGCGTGCAATTCCCCAAGGACATCCCCGACAGTGTGGCACAGGCCGGGGGTGCGGCGGCGGTCGCCGCGGCCACATGCTCGCGGCAGAAGATCGAGATTGACCCGCTCGGTCCCGTCATCGACGAGGACCTCTGCATCGGTTGCAGGCTCTGCGAGATGCTCTGCCCTTACGGCGCCATCAAGGTGGAGAGGACCGACAGGGGCTACAAGGCGAGGTCCATCGAGGTCGCGTGCAAGGGCTGCGGCGTGTGCGGAGCGTCGTGCTCTGCGCGGGCGATAACGATGAAGCACTACTCCGATGACCAGATCGCGGCGCAGACGAAGGCGCTCCTGGAGGTGAGCTAGGATGGAGGGTATCGCGGCGGAGGGCCGCGTGGCCGGGCAGGGACAGGGGCAGAGCGAAGAGGGATTCGAGCCCGAGGTGGTCGGGTTCCTCTGCAACTGGTGCTCGTACGCGGGAGCTGACCTCGCGGGCACGTCCAGGCTTTCCTATCCGACGAACCTGCGCATCATACGCGTGATGTGCTCGGGCCGCGTAGACCCTGAGATCATGCTCGATCCATTCCTTAACGGAGCCGATGGTGTCATGGTGCTCGGCTGCCACCCCGGCGACTGCCACTACCTGAGCGGCAACCACCAGGCTGAGCAGCGAGTGCGGACGGTATGGATGGTCCTCGACCGCCTCGGAATAGACCCGGGGCGGCTATGTCTCGACTGGGTCTCGGCGGCCGAGGGAGCGAGGTTCGCCGACGTCGTCGCGGACTTTGTGGCGCGGGTGAAGGGGCTGGGTCCCGCGGGCGGCGGGGAGGGGTCGAGAGAGGGCCTCCCGTGCGATGAGTTCGCTTTCCGCGCCGAGGTCGCAAGGCGCGTCGCGGCGGGCGAGAGGTTCAGGTGGCTGGTGGGAAGGAACAAGGCCCTCGTCGAGGAGGGCAACGTCTACGGTGAGAAGGTTCCGCCGGAGAAGGCCGCCACCCTCATGCAGAGCGTCATCGCGGACGAATGCGTGCGCGCTGCCATCCATGTCCTGACGGGCGAAGCGCCGGTGTCTGTGAAGGACATCGCTTCGCGGCTCGGGCTTTCGGCGCAGCTTGTCCTGGAGCAAGCCGCGTATCTCAAGCGGCGGGGGGTCATACGGCTTTACGACGTCTTGGGCCGCTCGCCCAGATACGTACTGGGTGCGGGTTCTTGAAGAGTCCTATAGGTCGAGGGAGCGCGGGATATGGCTTGTGAAGCGATATGTCCTGGCGACAAGATGGTCGGAGCGGTGCTCGTGGTAGGCGGCGGAATCGGTGGCATGCAGGCGGCTCTCGACCTTGCAGGATCCGGGTTCTTCGTGTATGTGGTTGAGACGCGCCCTGCCATCGGCGGCACCATGGCGCAGCTCGACAAGACCTTTCCCACCAACGACTGCTCCATGTGTATCATGTCACCCAAGCTAGTGGAGTGCGGCCGCCACCTCGACATCGAGGTCATAACCAACTCCGCTGTGGAGAAGGTCGAGGGCGAGGCCGGCGATTTCACGGTGACCGTGGTGAACAGGCCGCGCTACGTGGACCCCGAGAAGTGCACCGGGTGCGGCGTGTGCGCGCAACACTGCCCGGTGGGGGCGGCGCGGGATACGTTCAACGCGGGCCTTGGCAGGCGGCCGGCTATCTATATAGACTACCCGCAGGCGGTGCCGCTTGCCTACGTCATAGACCGCGACACGTGCGTGGGGTGTGGCCTGTGCGAGAACATGTGCCTTGCGGGCGCAATCCGCTACGACGACACGCCCCGCGAACGAAGGCTCTCCGTGGGCGCGGTCGTGCTCGCTCCGGGGTTTCGGGCGTTCGACCCGTCGCTTCGCAGGGAATACGGCTACGGCAGGTACCCGAACGTCATCACCAGCATGGAGTTCGAGAGGATCCTGAGCGCGTCAGGGCCTTATGAGGGGCGCGTGCTGCGCCCGTCCGACGGCGACATCCCCGAGAAGATAGCCTTCATACAGTGCGTCGGCTCGCGCGACCGGACGCATGGCGGGCGCTACTGCTCGTCGGTGTGCTGCATGTACGCAACGAAAGAGGCCGTGATCGCCAAAGAGCATGCGCCAGGGGTCCAGCCGACCGTCTTCTACATGGATATGCGGTCCTACGGCAAGGGCTTCGACGCCTACGTGGAGAGGGCGAAGCGGGAATACGGCGTGAGGTACGTGCGCACGCGGGTGGCGGAGGTCGCCGAGGTGCCCGCGACCCACAACCTGACCGTGTCGTTCGAGTCCGAGGACGCCCGCGTCGTGAAGGAGGAGTTCGACCTCGTGGTGCTGTCCGTGGGGCTCGAGCCCCCTGAGGACGCGGGGCGGCTTGCGGACGTGCTTGGGATGGAGCTTGACGAGAACGGCTTCGCGAGGACGAGCACGCTTGACCCGCTCGCTACGACGCGGCCGGGCGTCTTCGTGTGCGGCGCCATGCAGGGCCCGAAGGATATCCCCGAGACCGTGACGCAGGCAAGCGGCGCCGCGGGAGCGGCGGGGGCCCTCCTCGGGAGCGCTCGCGGGGCGCTCATCCGCGAGAAGACCTACCCGCCGGAAAAGGACCTCCGCGGTGTCGGGCCCAGGATAGGCGTGTTCATCTGCCACTGCGGCATCAACATCGGCGGGGTGGTCGACGTCCCTGCGGTGGTGGAGTACGCCAGGGCCCTGCCAGACGTGGTCTACGCAGAGCGCAACCTCTACACGTGCTCGCAGGATACCCAGAAACGCATTCGGGAGAAAATCGAGGAGCACGGGCTCACCAGGGTCGTCGTGGCGTCGTGCACGCCGCGCACGCACGAGCCGCTCTTCCAGGAGACCATCCGCGAAGCCGGGCTGAACCACTACCTCTTCGCGATGGCGAACATCCGCGACCAGTGCTCGTGGGTCCACATGCATGAGCCGGAGAAGGCCACGGAGAAGGCGAAGGATCTCGTGCGCGCGGCTGTGGCCAAGGCGGCGCTTTTGGAACCGCTGGAGCGGCTGCCCATCGAGGTGAAGAGATCGGGCCTGGTCATCGGCGGTGGGCTTGCCGGCATGATTGCGGCGCTGGACCTTGCAGAGCAGGGATTCCAGGCGTACCTCGTGGAGGCCGGGCCGGAGCTTGGCGGGCATCTGCGTAAGGTCCATTTCACCCTGGGTGGCGACGACGTCCAGGCATACCTGCGGGAGCTTGTGAGCCGGGTTGTATCGAACCCCCTTATCGAGGTGCACACATCGTCAGAGATGAAGGAGATCGCAGGTTACCTCGGGAACTTCCGATCGCGCGTCCTCGACCGGAGCCGGGGAAACGGCGAAGCCGGAGCCATCCGCGAGGTGGAGTTCGAGCACGGCGTGGTCATCGTGGCGACGGGTGCGTCGGAGTGCCGGCCCTCGGGGTTCCTGTACGGCGAGCATCCGGGCGTGATGACCCAGTCCGAGCTGGAGGCGCGTCTGGCATCCGAGGGCTGGCCCGGGCAGGAGCAGGAGCAGGAGCGGAGGCAGGGGCAGGGGAAGGCGACGGAAGTACGGGGCGGCCGGGGCCCGAGCCCGGGCCTACGGCGGGGCGGGTCTGTGGTGATGATACAGTGCGTCGGGTCGCGCGATGATGAGCACGACTACTGCAGCCGCGTATGCTGCAGCGAGGCTGTGAAGAACGCCATTCGGCTAAAGGCCATGGACCCCGACGCCGACGTATACATCCTCTATAGAGATATCCGTACCTATGGCGGAAGGGAGACCTACTTCGAGGAAGCCAGACGCCGGGGCGTCGTGTTCGTGAGGTATCCCGAGGGGCAGATGCCTGTGGTGTCTCGGAGCGACGATTGGGCAAGCGCAAGACGCGGAGCCGGCTGCGCCGGTGCTTACAGTGCCTGCACCGGCAGCGACGATGGCGGCGGTGGAAGCGGACGGCTCGTGGTCGAAGTGACCGATACGCTCCTCGACGAACGGCTCGCCATCCCCGCCGACATCGTTGTGCTCAGCGTCGGGATCGCGCCGAACGAAGGCAACAAGAAGATCGCTCAGATGCTCAAGGTGCCGCTGGATGAGTCCGGGTTCTTCCTTGAGGCGCATATGAAGCTGCGCCCCGTGGACTTCGCCACCGAGGGCGTATTCCTCGCCGGGCTTGCACATGCTCCTAAGGCCATCGACGAGACAATCGCCCAGGCCCGTGCGGCGGCGGCGAGGGCGTGCACCGTGCTGGCGAGCGGGACCATCGCTACCGAGGGTATAAAGTCCGAGGTAATCGAGACGAGGTGCACAGGCTGCGGGCTGTGCGTCGAGGCGTGCCAGTACAATGCCCTCGAGATCGATCCGAAGCACGACGCGGTACAAGTGAACCCGGCGCTGTGCAAGGGCTGCGGCCTATGCGCCGCCACATGTCGGTGCGGCGCCATCACGCTCAAGGGGTTCACGGAGGAGGAGATCCTGGCGGAGGTGAGCGCCCTGTGCTGAAGGCTGAACGTCCCACGTGGCAGCCCGCCGGGCACGTCATGGAACACCCGGAGCATCCCGATCGACTGAACCCGTGCCAGTGCGTGGCGGGACCGCACGGTGGGCCCGCAGCCGAGGCCGGGGAGACCGGCGCGCGAGCCGCGGGGCCGTGCGTTGGGATCGGCGGTGCGGCCGCTCCACCCGACGCCTGCGCCCCCGCCAGGGCAGCGGCCGAGGCTATGGCCGACCACGCGGAGGGCGCCTGGGAGCCGAAGATCGTGGCGTTTCTATGCAACTGGTGCTCGTATGCCGGCGCTGACCTCGCAGGGACGAGCCGCATCCAGTACCCGCCGAACGTGCGCGTGATCCGGGTGCCCTGCTCCGGCCGGGTGGACCCGCTCCTCATCCTGAAGTGCCTGCAGCGAGGTGCCGACGGCGTGCTCGTCTCCGGCTGCCATCCCGGCGACTGTCACTACATAGCCGGCAACTACCTTGCCAGGCGGAAGTTCGCGCTCCTCGCCGACCTGCTTGATTTCTTCGGGATCGAGGAGGGACGCGTCCATTTCTCGTGGGTCTCCGCCGCGGAGGGTGAGAAGTTTGCCGGCGTGGTGAAGCGGGTGACTGAAAGCGTGAAGGCGCTCGGCAAACCCACGAGGCTTGTGAAGGAGAGGCAGAGGTAGATGGCGACCGGGGACTCGAGAGCGGAGATAGCACAGCGTCTGAGGGACATCGCCCGCGACCTCCTTGAAAGGGGCGAGGTCGACGTTTTCATCGGGTACGAGGAAGGGTCGCTTCCCCTTCGCACGACTCCGGCGTTCATCTCGAGGCCCGACGATGTCTCGCGCCTCGTATGGAACCGGGCGTGCGAGAACAACCTCGCCACCTACCTGCCGAAGTTCAAAGGCCGGGTGGGCGTGGTGGTGAAGGGGTGCGATGTGCGTACGCTCGTGAACCTTATCGTCGAGAAGCAGATAAGCCGTGACCAGGTGAAGATAGTGGGCGTGCCCTGCCGGGGCGTCATCGACCGCCGCAGGCTGGCGGCGGCTGTGGGCGAGGGGTCGGCCGTTCGTAGCGCCGGGCAGCCAGCAGGGGATGTCGTCGTGGTGCGAGGCGAGGGCTTCGAGAAGGCCGTCCCGGTGGAGGACGTCCTGTCGCCCGCTTGCGCAACGTGCACCCATCCCGTGCCGGTCATCCACGACTTCCTGGCAGGCGAAGACGGATGGGCGCGGGAAGCTTGCCCCCGCGAGACGGGTTTCGCCCATGTGGAAGAGTTCGCAGATCGGAGCGCCGAGGAGCGGTTCGCGTACTTTGCCCGCGAGATCGAGCGCTGCATCGAGTGCTATGCGTGCAGGCAGGCCTGCCCGCTCTGCTACTGTCCCGAGTGCTTCGTTGACCGCCAGAGCCCCAAATGGGTGGGCAGGTGGCGGGACCTGTCGGACAAGATGGTGTTCCACCTGGGCCGCGTGCTGCACACCGCGGGGCGGTGCGTGGACTGCGGCGCGTGCAGGAGGGCGTGCCCAGCGGGGATCGATCTGCGGCTTCTCGCGAAGCGCATGGAGAAGGACGCGCTCGAGTTCTTCGGCCACGAGCCGGGGATAGACCTCCAAGCGGTGCCGGTACTTGCCACTTACAGGCGCGAGGATCCCGATGATTTCATCCTTTGAGTGGGGCACACAAAGGCTCCCGACCCCGTCGTTATCGAGGTGGTCTGTTATCGAGGCGGTCCCCGCAAGGCTTCTTGCCCGCCGGGTCAGGCGGCGCTGTGAGAGCGATTTTGGCAGCCCTGAGGTGAACTAGGCGTGGCAGAGCGCGGATCCGGAAAATCCCTTGTGATGAACGAACGAGACCTCGGCGCGTTTGCGAGGCACCTGGCGGCTTCATATTCAGTCCTTGCTCCCATCGTTGATGGAGGCGTGACCCGGTTCGCCGTGGCCGGCGCGGATGATATCTGCGGGTCTGAGGACAGGGAGGGTGTCCCGGCCATTTCGAAGAGGCCGCTGAAGGAGATGTTCTTCCCGCAGGAAGAGGTGCTCTTTGCGTTCGATGCAGGCGGGAAGGTGGAGGTCGCGGCCGGCGCGGCGGCGCCGGCGGACGAGGTCACGCGGGTCGCCTTCGGAGTGCGGCCGTGCGATGCGCGGAGCCTGACCCTTCTGGATCTCGTGTTTGACGCCGCCGACTACAAGGACCCGTACTACGTCAGCCGGCGGCGGAGCACCGCGGTGGTCACGTTCGCGTGCTTCGAGCCGGGCGTCGCATGCTTCTGCACGTCTGTGGGCGGCGGCCCGTACGACGAGACAGGGTCGGACCTCATGTTCGCCGAGGCGGGCGAGGCTTATCTCGTGAGACCCCTGTCCGCGAAAGGAGAGAAGCTCCTTTGCGGCTTCGACGCCGTCCGGGAGGCCGGGGATGCGGACCTTGAGGCCGCGCGAGAGGCCGAAGCGAGGGCCGCAGGGCGCCTGGCGCGCAGCGTTCCGGTTGACGCGGCGGTGTCGAAGCTGGGGGGTGCGTTCGGCGACGCCGCGTGGGATGACATCCACCGGAAGTGCCTGGGCTGCGCGGTCTGCACGTATCTTTGCCCCACATGTCACTGCTTCGACATCGGTGACGAGGCGACGAGGGCGGGCGGGGAGCGCGTGCGGAACTGGGACTCGTGCATGTTCGCCCTCTTCACGCTCCATGCCTCGGGCCACAACCCGCGCCCGTCCCGCAAGGAGAGGTTCAGGCAGAGGATCATGCACAAGTTCAATTACTTCGTCGAGAACAACGGGCGCGTGGCGTGCGTGGGATGCGGGCGCTGCGTCGAGAACTGCCCGGTGAACCTCGATGTGCGTAAGGTGCTCGAGACCATAGCCGCGCTGTGACGCCCAGTCGTGCAAGCACAGGCAGCCGCAGCGCCGTCAGATGCCGCCAGATAAAGTGCCGCAACTCATGGCGCGGTACTTGGGAGGATGAACTCATGGGTCAGGCTACGGTACGCGATGCCGGTGCGAATCCCTACATGCCGGACCTTGCCACGATAACGCAGGTCACGCGGGAAACCGACGCGAATGACGTCAAGACACTCCGTGTGGAATTCCGCGATCCGTCCACGCGGGAGAGGTTCCGGTACATGCCCGGGCAGTTCGCCGAAGTGTCGGTGTTCGGCGTGGGCGAGGCGCCCATTTCGATCACCTCGTCCCCGACCCAGCAGGGGTATCTGGAGTTCAGCGTGAAGAAGATGGGCCAGGTCACGACGGCCCTCCACTACTCGCGCGAGGGCACCGTCATCGGCGTGAGAGGCCCCTACGGCAATACATTCCCCGTCGCCGATATGCAGGGCAGGGACATCGTTTTCATAGGCGGCGGGATTGGCCTGGCGCCGCTCCGCTCGCTCATCAACTATGTGCTCTCCGACGAACACAGGGGCGAGTTCGGGCGGGTGCAGATCATCTACGGTGCGAGAAGCTCCGGCGACCTCGTCTTCAAGGGCGAGCTGGAGCGGTGGGGAGCAAGGGCCGACATCGACCAGGTCGTCACCATCGACCGTCCCGAGGAGAGGTGGACGGGCCGCATAGGGTTCGTGCCGGCCGTGCTGAAGGAGGTGGCTCCGCGCCCGGACGGCGCTGTCGCCGTGACGTGCGGGCCGCCCATCATGATCAAGTTCGTGCTCTCCACCCTGACCGAGCTGGGATTCGCACCCGAGCAGGTGGTCACCACCCTCGAGATGCGGATGAAGTGCGGCATCGGGAAGTGCGGCCGGTGCAACATCGGCAGCAAGTACGTCTGCCGCGACGGCCCGGTGTTCACCTATAGGCAGCTTCTAGAGATGCCGCAAGAATACTGATCACGGGCGCTGCTAGCATGTGCGACTATCAAGACCTGTGGGAGGGCATACTATGACGGACCCCACTACTCGGGCCGCCACGCCTGACGACGCGGCGGCCATATACATGCTTGTCCGCGAACTCGCCCGGGCGAACGGAGAGCAGACCCCGGTCACGCCTGAATTCGTATCGCAATACCTGTGTGCTCCAGGATGTGCTGCGTTTGTCGCCGAAGCCAACGGCCGGGTGATCGGCTTCTTGAGCTACTACATTCATCCGAATCTCTATCACGCAGGGCCGACAGCTCTCATTGAAGAGCTGGTAGTGTCCGGCGACATGCGGGGAGCCGGCGTCGGGGAGAGGCTCGTGGCAGCTGCAATAGAGGCCACCAAGCGCGCAGGCTGCCAGGAAATCTCGGTGAGCACCATGTTCAAGAACGAGCGCGCGCAACGCTTCTACAGGAGACTTGGTTTCGGCGACGACGCGCTGCTCCTCGAGATCCATTTCGACCGACCTGATAAAGGCGGTCCCGTGCGCGAGGACGGATCCTCGCCGCCCGTCAACCAGGGAGAAGACAGCATGTAGTTCACTTTGCAGGACATCGGAGCAGCCTCCGAAGCCGTTTAGTGCCCGCACGCTCGTGGAATACTACGCGTACTGCCTAGAGCAAGATTACGGGCACAGAGAGTGGAAGGAGGATGCTACCAAATGAGTCTTATCCGATGGGATCCTTTTGATGAGCTTGCAACGATTCGCGACGCGATGAACAGGGTGTTCGACGAGACGTTCGCAAGGCGCGGTGTGGGCGGGATCTTGCCCGGGCGCATGTGGCAGCCGTCGGTGGACATGTACGAGACCGAGAGCGACCTCGTGGTGAGGGCGGATCTACCGGGCGTGGACCAGAAGGACGTCGAGGTTACGCTGACCGACACCGCCCTGACGATAAAGGGCGAGTCGAAGTACGAGAAAGAAGTCGAGGACAGGAACGTATACCGGCGCGAGCGTGCCTACGGCTCCTTTGCCCGGACGCTGCCGATCACGACGAAGGTGAAGGCCGACCAGGCGAGGGCCAGCTTCAAGAACGGCGTCCTCGAGGTGGTGATCCCCAAGGCCGAGGAGGCGAAGGGCAGGACATACCGGCTCGACATACACTAAGTGAGGGTCCGTCGGTTCTTCCCGACTCACCACTAGTCGCTGGGTTGCCGGTGCTGCACTCTCTCTTCGTGTCACCGGCAGCCCTTCCCAAAGTCGGGAGCATTTGTTCACCCTCACAGAGGGCTGGGTTCACGGGACGCCGCGTTTTGCCGGAGGCTCGTGGTGCCGTACGCTCGCGGCGGTGCACGGTGCTGTGTTCGGGTCAGGGGGCGGGCGGACGGTGCGCCTCTCGCGCGCCTACGCAGAATCTGGCAGCATTTGGGCTTGCCAAACCCTCGTGCATCTTCCCCTCCCAACCCCGCCGCCCGGCCATGGGGCTTCAATTCTGCGATGGGGCTTGAATTCTGCGCGCGTGAGTGTACACTTTGGTTAAGGAGCGCCGCCGCGCGGTGCGGACGGCACTTGGCCCTTCAATGACGGGGTTGTGGTACAGCCTATGGGGGTATACCTGGATATCGATGCGGACTTCATGTTTCGGCCCAGGACGAACGGCAACTCCGGGGTCCGGCAGGATCTCTGGATGGCTCCTGGCGAGATCGTAGGGTGGCTGCAGCATGCGGGAGTGGGCTGGGACGCAAGCCCGGCCGCCGTCTTCACCGACCACAAGGAGGCATACTTCGTCTGGAAGGAGTGGGGCGCCCGGTCGGCCACCCTGGTCCACGTGGACGCCCATTCCGACTTCTACGATACCTTCACCTGGCTCGTCCACTGCGGCAACTTTGTAAGGAAGGCCGTCGAGGACGGTCTGTTCTCAAAGATCGTGTGGGTCGTTCCCCGGTGGCTCTATGACAGCGGCGAATGGGAGCCATGGGACACTCCTGGCGTTCGCCTGCACAGGCACAGGAAAACGCCGTCCTATCATGAACAGGGACGGTGCCGCGTGGGGCGCGAGGTGGAGGTCGAGATCGTCCCGCACGATCGTTTCTTCATGCCAAATAGCCGGGCGGCCCTGGTGACGGTGGCCACAAGCCCGGCGTTCGTCCCGCCGGAGGGCCTTCCGCGGATCAAGGACCTCGTGGACCGTATTGCCGAACGCTGCCCGGGCCTTGCGGTGAGGCCGCACATCCCCATGAGCATCGAGGACCCGGCCCTGCGCAGCCTTTGGCTGGACGTCCGACGGGGCGATGGCGCGACGACGAGACGCGCTGACGTCTCGGGCGCGGCGGTGGCCCGCAGGCTCCTCAGCTACCTGTGGGTCGAGCACGAGGTGGCCCAGCGCCGACACCAGGAGACCCGTGCTCCTGGGCCGCCTGCGCCAGCGGCCAGGGCGGGCTTCGGCCGTGCGTCGTGAGCAAGGGCGGTATCATCGGCGAGCTAGAGGTATCTGTGGGCGGCGTGGAACCGGATGCCGGGGCGCTACCGGGGATCACAGGAGCGACGGTGCCGTCCAGCTTGGGCAAGTAGACCAGTGCCATGACGAGGGACGTTCCCGGCGAGCATTGACCGCGTCGCGGTAAGGGGCGCCTGAGCCTGCCTGATCGGAAGCGCCGGCTTCCGCAAGCGCCGGCAAGCTCAGGGCGGTCGGCAATGCGGAGCGGCCCCAGGCTCGCGACCACACACTACGCATGGAAGGTGATCCAGGTTGACGAAGGACCTTGTCGAGGCCATCGAACAGCGCAGGAGCGTGAGGGAGTTCAAGCCCGACCCAGTCCCTGATGCGACGATAAGCCGTATTGTCGGCCTGGGCCTTATGGCGCCGACGGCGGGCAACGTTCAGCCGTGGCGGTTCTGGGTGGTAAAGCGGGCTGAGATCAAGGCTGCTCTCGCCCGGGCCGCCTTCGGCCAGAAGTTCGTCGAAGAGGCCGCGGTCGTCGTGGTGGTGGCGGCCGAGCCTGACCGTAGCGCGGCGCAGTACGGAAAGCGTGGGTCCGAGCTGTACTGCGTCCAGGACACCGCCGCCGCCGTCGAAAACATCCTCCTTTCGGTGGTCGCTTACGGACTTGGGGCCTGCTGGGTCGGGGCGTTCGACGAGGATACCGCGAGGCGTGCTCTCGGCATGCCAGAGGATGTGCGGCCGGTCGCCATGATTCCCATAGGTTACCCGAAGCGGGACCCTGCCGGCAAGCGCCCGCGTCCTCAACGGCCATGGGAGGAAGTTGTGACCGTGGTTGAGTGAAGGCCTAAGTAGATCGCCACAAGTTCGCGCCGCTTTTTGGCGGGTGAGTCCTGTCCGGGGTTGCCGGTGTTGCCCTCCGGGGACGGCGCGTGCGGTGAGATGCGTTCGAATTTGGCCCACGGGCCAGCCAAATTCCAGGCGCCCCGCCCTAGCAAGCACCGGCAATCCCGACGCCGTCAGGAGAAGTGGCGCAAACTTATGGCGCCATACTTGGTGATCCCTGGCCCTGCGAGTCTTGCCCGGGTGTTCTTGACCAGCGACTCGACAAGGTCTCTCCTTGCCTACCGGTCGTCGCAATTGGACCCCGCCTCGAGTTTACGGTCAGACAGGCCCAGCGTGAGCTGGAGCATGATGGCTGCGAGTATCCTTGTGGGCGGAACGGACTTGCGGGCCGCGTCCGAATGGAGACCGGCGAGGTCCTCGTCCCTCACATGAGTGCAGACCCATTCCCGAATCCCCCGATAGTGGAGTCCTTGAGTCAGGCGTGAGGCTCTCGCTGGCGTGGAGTCCTTGTGTCATCCTCGTCCAGATGGGCATATAATATCACGGCCGCAGGGAACGATGCGGCGGACGACCCCCTGTCGAGGACTATTCGAGGGAGGTGGGTAATATGGCCGAGATCACTAAGCCGGATTGGGGCGGAGGCTCATGGTGGTGGATCATAATCATAATCATAATCATAATCATCATATTCATCCCCATGTGTTTCCTCTTCTTCCCCATCTTTAGCAAGTAACCAACCCCCACGCACTTACTGTCTGAGCCGGCTCCTCCTGTAGCCCGGTCCCTTCGGGGGCCGGGCTTTTTGCATTCAGGTCTTGCCCTGAGTCTGCGGGATAACCGTTCTAGCAGCGGTGACCATTTTGTGACCAATTTCCGATTTCGAGGGGGACAACGGCGACATAAACGACAATGAGCGGGACCACGAAAGTCCTGCTCACTGCCTCAATGCCTGTCTGACCAATTCTGTGGAAAAAGCTGGTGCCGAAGGGGGGAATCGAACCCCCATGGAGGGTCACTCCGCGCGATTTTGAGTCGCGTGCGTCTGCCAGTTCCGCCACTTCGGCACCAAAGGTTGGTTCGTTTGCGGTTCATGACGGCGAGGCTGCCAGTACATCGGGCCCGGGCCCGCACGCCCCTGGACCTTCGCCCGCCTTGCATTATACATCACGTGCAGGCCTGAGGGCAAGTGGGGGTAGCCTCGGCCCAGGTGGGGGTCAGCCTCAATGTCAGGGATGAGCCTCAGGGGTTGCGGTGTGCGGTCGTCGCAATTTCAGTCCGTCGACCGCCAGCAGCTGCCAAGAGACCCCTCGCGCCTCGTCTCGGTCGCTTACCGTGAGCCGCCTGCTTCATTCAGTAGGTCCTCTATGCTACGGATGAACTCCTTTACAAGGGTGGGCGCCTCATCGACAAAAGCGCGCAACCCCACCCACCGGATATCAAGGTACTGGTGAGCAAGGATGTTGCGTAAACGTGTCATCTCTGCCAGTCTCTCGGCCAGACCGCCTTCGATGAATCCCGCCATGCCCGCCTGTAACATGAGATCGCGATAGGTATCCGGGATAGGAAGGTCACCCGCGGACAGGACGATCTTGACAACATCGATGCTCGCATTCACCACGTTTTCGACCAGCCGTTCCAGGCTTCGCCTGCGATCTCGGTCCAGCATGTATTCGGCCTGGGTCATGCTGGTGAAGCGACTGATATCGCCTGCTTCGACCTTCATGAAGTCCAGTCTCCGCATGATGCTCTCTACCTGTTCAACCGAGAGACTGAGCACCTTCATCCCCCCAGCGACGCCTTCTTTCGCGCCAGAAGTCCATCAGGAACCCGCGGAAATCTTCAGCCTCCCGCGACCTTTCGAGCATCAGTTCCAGGTGTAGCTTTCGGTCTTTGTTGACAAGGACCTTCCCCTTCATCGCGGTCCACGATATTATCGGGGGAGCCGTGTTGAGCACCAGCAGATCGACGTCGCGATGGGTGACATCCTCGAGATGGCTCCAGACGTCGGAAACGTCGTCAGTTGAATAGGGCGGCGCAAGGTAGACAGCCACGTCCACGTCCGAGCCAGCCTTGGACTTGCCCTTCGAGAACGACCCGAATAGAAAGGCCAGAACAACTTTGGGATGGGCCATCAGGTAATCGGCGATCTCGTGTTCCCAGGCATCCCTGGCCATGCCCGCAAGCGCCTCCTTGCGATACTCGCGCTCGGGTTTACTGAGGCTACTCCTGTGCGGATGGACTCGTCGTTCACATCTACTATATCACGGCAGGTTGCTGCCAACAACACACCTTAACCGCGGTCCGTGTCAAGAGTTAGTAGGTAAGCTCCCCTTGTTCGTGTCGGATTTATCCCTAGGCTACCTCTTGGATTGATGTGATTGCGCGGAGGACATGCTTTATCCACTCACGGCTGGCGAAC
>JBLNDE010000032.1:0-14833 GCA_050261335.1 Bacillota bacterium | reverse complement strand
CCCGTGCGCCAAATTCGAACGAGGCGCGCCGCAAGCGCGCCGTCCCCGGAGTGCAACACCGGCAACCCTGGAGAGCCCCTGCACGCTGAAAAGCAGCGCGGATTTCTGGCGATCTACTTAGGCTCGGCACTGGACGCAGCACTGGGACACCGCCAACTGGGCGCAGGTACATTGAGGCGTACGATCTACCAGCGAAGAAAGGTGGCAGTCCCCCAGGGTGCGAGCCGCCTCCAACCTCCATTGGGGCAGGCTCACACCGGATCATCTCCTCGCAAGGGAAGGTCTTCGGGCCTTCCCTTGCAACTTTGGGCATTATCGGGCACAATGATCGTGATGCCTGGTTCCCGTATGTGGGATTTGACAAACCGCGTCAAATCGCAAGCTGGGACCGCTCGGAGGACCGCAGAACCACTGAGCGGCGGTCTTCTGCGACTCCACGAGGCCAAGGGCCATCCGTAATCGGGATGCGGCATGTTCCGCCCGCGAAACCTTGGCCGGGCTGGGCTGCCGGTCCTGGACGCACCGATTGTGACGGGTCGCCCGACGGGCAGCGAAGCTCGCCCGGGCGAGGCGGATCGGCTTGAAAGCAGAGGGGGGTGGCATGTGGACCGACCGCGCATACTCGTGATAGACGATGAAGCCGCAATCGGCACAATGGTCAGGGACTACCTCGATGCCCAGGGCTACCGGGTGGACTGGGCCCCCGACGGGCCTTCCGGCCTCGAGACATTCCGCAGGGCGCGTCCGGACCTCATAGTCCTCGATCTCATGCTTCCTGGCAGGAGCGGGCTCGATATCTGCCGCGAGATCAGGGCCGAAAGCGATGTCCCGGTCATCATGCTCACGGCCAAGTCAGAGGAGGTCGATCGCGTCGTGGGGCTGGAGCTCGGCGCGGATGACTACGTCACGAAGCCGTTCAGCCTCCGCGAGCTAGCGGCCCGCGTGCGGGCAGTCCTTCGAAGGGCCGACAAGGATGCCGCCGGCCAGAAGAGCACCGTTCTCGAGGTCGGCGATGTCGTCATCGACACCGACCGCCACGAGGTCCAGGTGGCGGGTCGCCCCGTGGTACTTACGCCAACAGAATTCGCCATCTTGAGTTTCCTCGCCGAGCGCCCGGGGAGGGTCGCGAGTCGCTTGCAGCTCGTCAACGCCGCGCTCGGGGAGGCGTACGCCGGATATGAGCGGTCTATCGATACGCACGTCAGCAACCTGCGAAAGAAGATAGAGGAGGATCCGTCCAGCCCCAGGCGGCTCGTCACGGTGTACGGCCTGGGTTACAAGCTCGCGGAACCCGGCGAGCGGCACCAGGGGTGAATTCCTGCATGATCGCTGCGCTGCGCTGCGCCTGCACCCCATGGTGACGCGGCCGCGCGGGGAGGGGGCGGCGTGATGACCATCGGACGCAGGATCTCCATAGCGTTTGCAGCCGTCGCCGTCTGCGGCGCTCTTCTTACCGCGGTCGTGGCGAACACGGCGACTCGCTCGGTTTTCGACTGGTACGTCGGGCGGATCACGATAGCCCGGGCTGAGCAGTGGCGCGATCTCTTCGCCGCCTACTACGGCCAGAAAGGCTCCTGGTCCGGCGTCCAGGCCCTCCTGCAGGCGGCTGGGCCAGGGCCGGAACGCGGCAGGGGCTTCGGCAGGCGATGGGCGGGCGCCCCGGCAGCGGAGGCCAGGGGCGAGCGGGTGGTGCTCGCCGACGAGACCGGCATGGTCGTGGCGGATTCCGAAGGCACGGCCACCGGTTCGTTCCTGGGTGAGGAAGCGGCCAGGTTCTCCCTGCCCATCGTCGTGGACGATCGGCGCGTCGGCACCGTGGCCCTGGTGACCCCGCTTCAGAGGGGGCTCGTGACCCTGGAGGCTGAGTTCCTGCGCCGCGTGACGGTTTCGACCGTCCTCGGGGCGCTGCTTGCCGCCCTCCTCGGGGTTGCTCTCGCGTCCACCTTCTCGCGGCAGATCTCCACGCCCCTCGCTGAACTGGCACGAGCCGCGCGCCGGATAGCCAGGCGCGACTTCAGCGGGAAGGTTGCACTCGAGCCCGAGGGGGAAATCGGGGACGTGGCAAAGGCCTTCAACCTCATGCAGGACAGCCTCAAGGCCAGCGAAGAGGTTCGGCATAAGCTCATGGCCGACGTGGCGCACGAGCTCCGCACACCCCTGGCGGTGTTGCGCGGAAACCTCGAATCCCTGCAGGAGGGCGTGGCCGAGCCCACCCCTGAGATGTTCGTTTCCCTGCACGACGAGGTGATTCGCCTGTCCAGGATCGTGCAGGACCTCCTGAACCTCGGGCAGATGGAGTCAGGAGGCTTTCCTCTCCACCTCGTGCCCACATGTATTGGCGACGTCGTTACGCGCGTGGCCTCAGTCTTCGGCCCGGAGGCTGACTCGCGCGGGATCCGGCTCGAGACGACCGCCGACCCCGACCTCCCGCAGGTCCAGGCGGACCCGGATCGCATAGCCCAGGTGCTCGTGAACCTCCTCGCCAACGCCATGCGCCACACGCCCGACGGGGGCGCCGTCACCGTGTCCGCCCGCCGCCAGGGTCACGACGAAGGCGGGTGGGTCGCCGTGTCCGTCCGGGACACGGGGCCGGGGATAGCCGAGAAGGACATCCCGCACGTATTCGACAGGTTCTACCGGACGGACGAAGCCCGCGACCGCGCTGCAGGCGGTGCGGGCCTAGGTCTTGCCATCGCGAAGGGCATCGTGGAGGCCCACGGCGGCCGTATATGGGCCGACAGCGCGCCCGGCCAGGGCGCCACCTTCACCTTTACCCTCCCCGTCGCGCGCTGACCGCGCGCCCCGGCGGTCTGCCATGCACAGCGCCGGGCCAGGGGGAACGTACACGGAAAGGTGCCGGGACCCGAAGGAACGGGCCGGCACCTTCCACGGTCGTGTGTTGCTTCGTCCGTTACATCCCACGCGGCAGTTGTCGCTTTCTTCCGGAGCGATTTCTGCGAGCGGCGCGCCGTCGCTGCTCGTGCTGTCCCGGCGGCGGCGAGGGCCGCTGCAGGGGCTGCTACTGCTCCTGCAGGGGATCTGAAGGCTCCGGCTGCTCCGTCGGGTGCGCCGGCTCCGCCGGCTCTACCGGCTGCGCTGTTCGCGTCCCTTCCTGCGGCCGTGGCAGTGGATGCACAGGCTGCTGCTGGCGCGGCGGGAACCAGGGCCTGTTGGTGCCGAACCTCGTATCCAGGACGGCCCCGAGGCCGATGACCGCTACCGCGATGCTCACGAGGAACCCGGCCGCAGGGATCCAGCTCAGCAGGGCCATGATGAGCGCGCCCACGAGGACCTTGGCGAGGATCGACATGTTCGCGTTCGCGAGCCTCGCCACTTTGTCGCCCACGACCACCGAGATGGCCGCATGGCCGAGCGCCCCGGCCGCCACATAGAACAGTATCCACACCGGCACCAGCGGGATGCCTATGAGCGTGATCGCAAGGAGTATCATGCCGGGCACGAATAGCAGCCACGCCACGAGCCCGATGAGCGCGGCCCGCCCGAGTCTCGTCTCAATCGCTGCCCCCACGGCAGCTGCATTGTTCGGCCAGATCGCCACGATGACTAGCGCCAGCACCAGCGCGCCCACGAGGCGTGCGAGCCACATGAAGCCGAAGGACGCCCACGGCATGTGCCACGCCCCCCGGTGCATCGGCCACGTGATGCCGCGAAAGTCGAACCTGAACGGGACCCCGCCGCTCGTGACCGAGCCACCCACGACCGCGCCGGGAGACCTCTGCACCGACCCTCCGATGCTCGCCACATCCCCGCCGACCCTGGCGTTATCGCTGAGAATCACCGTGGATCCAACCGATACCACGTCGCCGTCCACCTCGCCGTTGACCTCGACCACCGACCCGATGGAAACGGCGTCCCCTGTCACGCGCCCGTCCACGGTGACCCTGTCGCCCAGGGAGACCACGCCGCCTTCAACGACCTCGTCTGCCTGCACGTGAACCGGGCCGCCGAACACAACAGAGCCCCCGGTTCGTCTCTCCTCAGCGGACGCTGACCCGACAAAGCCCCCCAGCACGACCGCGGCTGCAAGGACCAGCACCACCGCGACCGCCGCGAACCCCTTCCTCTGCCGTGACACGATCGATCCCACTTTGATGCCCATTTTCAACACTCCTCACATGTTCTCTTGGGAGCCAGCACCGCGCCTTGCATCAGGGTAGCGGGCTGGTGACTGGCGACTCTACGTACGTCAGCGTACGCGACCGCGAACAGATCTGCGCAGCGGCGGCTTACTTTGGGACCGCCTCGCCGGCACCCGCACGATCTACCCCTAACATACGTAATCTACGCGAGACCCGCGCCATCTGCCCGAGAGCTGCGCTGTCTTCCGGAGGCCTGCGCCACCGGCCAGGACCTGCCGCACTGGCCAGAGACCCACCGCACCGGCCGGAGACCCGCGAGATCAGGTGCCCTCTCGGGCGCCTCCTCAGCCGACAGGCCTTGCCCCCTCCCACCCCGATCTCGCGAGGAGTCTCACGAGGAGGAGGCCCATGCCCAGCGTGAAGGCCAGGAGGGCCAGCAGCGGCCCTCCACCGACATCGAAGAACACTGACGACACCAGGCTCCAGAACCGGATGATGCTCATAAGGCCGTCGAGGGCGAGGTCGGCCAGGGTGTCCACGGCCACCACGGCCGGGCGCAAGAGGAGGCCGGCTATGCGCAATGGCGTCGCAAGGGCTGCGCGGGCATCGAGCATCCGGAACACCAGCGTGACGCCGGTGGCAAGGACCACCGGGACTGCCGCGGCCGCAAGACCGGCCAGGACCAGCATGTCCCGCAGCAGGCTCCCTCTGTGCCGACCGGGCTGGACAAGGGCCGCCGGCGCCAGCCGGGCCTCCCCCGCCAGATAGACCGACGGCGCCGGGTGGGGCACCTTGCCCGCCCGGATCGCCGCCATTACGCGCTCGGCAAGCTGGTCCGCGCCCAGCGCGGGGGGCATTTCTGGCTCCGCGCGGCCAGGGCCGAGGGCCGCCGCGAGCGCCGTCATCTCACGTAACGCCCTCCGGCACCTGGGGCAAGCTACCACGTGCTCCCTCACGCCGCCCGGCAGATCATCGGGGATCTCCGGTGCTCCCATTGTGCCCCTCAGGAAAGGAGCGGTGCTGCCCTCCACGGGCGCCGCGGGCTCAAACGTCGCCTCGCCTCCGGGCGCCTCGCGGCCCAGCGTCATCGCGGCCTTTTCAGGGTCGCACTCGCCGCCACCCCGCCTGGAGGCCCACTCCTGGTCCGGTTTCAGTCCCGGCTCCGGTGCTGGCCTCGGTCCCGGCCCCCACCCTGACCTCGACCTGGACCCCGATCTCGACACGGACGTGGGCATGAGCCTGGGCGCGGGCACCAGTACCCCTCGCACTCGTGCCCCGCGAGTAAAGATGTAGTCATCGAGGATCTCCTGTACCCTGCTGCACTGCACTGCACACTGCCGGATCGCCGCGGTCTATCCGTTCGTCCGTCGGCGCTTCCCTGCTGAGCCACGCCACCAGGACCGCGATGATTCCGGCCTTCCTCCCTTCTCGCACAAACGCCCGCGCGCTCACGTGCTCATGCTCACTCGCTCACGCGCCTATGGTTCACGCGTCGATGAGTCTATGGCTCAAACGCCCATGCCTACGCCTCTCCGGCGAGCGCCCCGGATAGCCCTGACAGCTTTGCCCGCAGCATCCTGCGAGCCCGATACAGTCTGTTCTTCACGAGCCCCGGCGAAAGCCCCGTCGCCCCGGCGATCTCATCGTTCTTCATCCCTTCGAAATGGGCCATCACGATGAGGAGCCTGTACTCCGGCTCAAGCTCCCGCACCGCCGCCCTCACGGCGGCTGCGGTCTCAGCCTTCTCTGCCTCGAGCGCCGGGTCGCCGGTCCCAACATCGCCGGGTATCAGGCCGCCGCCCGCCGCCGGGCCAGCCTCCGCCACATCCCCCTCGGCGACCACGTCGATGGATACGCTCGACGGCGCGGCCTTCCACCGCCGCAGAGCGTCCACGCACAGGTTGGCCGCTATCCGGTACAGCCATGAGCGAAACGGGTACCCGGGATCGTACCTTGCAAGGTTGGAATAGGCGCGGAGAAAGG
The DNA here is from genome assembly GCA_050261335.1 of Bacillota bacterium. Classification (GTDB taxonomy): domain Bacteria; phylum Bacillota; class SHA-98; order UBA4971; family UBA4971; genus UBA6256. The sequence goes on along the minus strand of JBLNDE010000032.1, from coordinate 8,750 downwards.
TCTCCTGGGCCACGTCCTCGGCAAGCTCCCTCGAGGGAAGCATCCTCGCCGCAAGCCTCAGGACCCCGGGACCGTGCTCTCTCACCAGGTCGGCGAAGGCCTCCCGGTCGCCTGCGAGCACTCTCTTGACAGCGGCCGCATCGTCCATGTCCCGATCCCCGCCTCACCCTTCCACTTACTAATACGAAGGTACCCTGAAATGGTCTGGGGCAATCCTGTGATTCTCCATCGATCGCTGCACAAGCCAACTCCAGCGCTAAAGCGACGGCTATCTGCTGTGCAGTGCATGTGCTCCCCCCGCATGCCCCCGGTGGCGGACGCGGCGCATGACTTCGAGCCTGGTTACCTGTGCCAACGCGTTTCAGTTGAAGGACCCCTGTACGACGTGCGGGTCGAAAACCATCGGCACCGCCCGGAATGCGCAGCAAGAGAGAGTCGGCAACCCATCTTCTGCCGATTCATGCACTGCGTTCACGCAAACCACGCCAGAAGGCCCAGAACGACTGCGATCGGCAATCGGGCAAGGCCTACCCTGAACCATGCTTCGTCGCCCGAGATGGACGGGACGGTCTGGCGGCTCCTGGCGTTGAAGGTGACCAGGCCGCCTTTCATGACCCAGCCAGCCAGGATGGTGACCCCCAGAATCCAGCCGGCCCGGTTACTGTCACCGCGGATGAAGCTAATCAGGGCACCGACGTAAAGTGCGATGACGATCGTCGAAACCACCCAGAACCAGGCCGGGTGGCGCGCACCGGCATAGACCGACGCTTCGGTCTTCTCCCAGCTGCACCCGAGAATAATCGTAGCGACGCTGGTGCCGACTGCACCGGCAGCAAGCACGAGTCCGAACACCTTCATGAACGTGGCACAAGACCCGCTTACGTCATCGGAATTCCCATCTCCTGCTTCTAGTACTCCGTTTCATAAGTTCTGATAGGGTATCAGGCCACCGGCTCCAATGACCTGAGGTACTTGTGCAAATGGAGAAGTATATCTCATCCTGGTTCAACCAACTCGCGTGTCTGGGGAGATTTACGACAATCATGTTCGGATAAAGCCGTTCAAGCTCCATGATCTGCTTATCGGTTCGGTGGCAGGTGCCGTTGTCGAGAATCCAGAAGACTTTATGATTCCTCTTGTACACCTTTTCGCTCATCACCTCGCCAACGAACCTGTGGAAGACGGGCTTGGTCACGCCTGGAACCGTCGTGGAGTCGAGAAGCCGAGGGTCTCGGCACGCCCTGTGGCTATGGCCACACACGTGTCGCCCGTACCCCCCTCTCTGACAGTAGTGCCAGCACCGCGACGGTGGCCTTGGTGTTCTAGGCCCGCTGGACCCCCGGGACCGCTGGATCCCGGACACCCGCCCCCGCTACAGACGCACTTCGCCCGCCCCGACGAATGCCGCCAGGTCAAAGAGGGCTTTGGGGTATCGCGAGAAATGATATGCGAGGCAGGGAACGGCAGGGGTCTGGAGAAGACAGTCTCGTCGCCGACATGCGGGCATGTACTGCCGAGCAGGCTTCCTGGATGGCGAGGAGGTGCCAAGCGCGATGGACTGGAGCAGCGCTGTCAGTATGCTCAGAACGCTTACCGCGTCCGGCATAGTCACGGGGGCAACTCTGGCCGTGGCTGCCCTGGTCTTGTTCCTTACGCTGGGGAGGCAAGGGCCTGCCAGGACCCAGGTTGCTGGCGGTGTGCTCGGGTTCGCGCTTGGTGCGGCACTGTTCGCGCCGTCGATAGCGGAGGTCCAGGTGCCGCTGCAATCCATCGCGACCCGCTGGGCGATGGGCCACCTCGCCACCGCCAACAGCCTCGTCCTATCCATCCCCGCCATACTCCTCACAGGCATCGTCCAGGAGCCAGCCAAACTCATTGCCGCCGACCTTGGGATATGGACGGTCAGGCGCGGGAGACGGCGTGCGGCACCCACGATCGGCGCTCTCGCCGGGGCTGGGTACGGGAGCATGGAGGCTGCGGTCATCCTGTCGTATGCCCTGGCCGTAGTGCCGCCCGGGGTGTTCCCATGGTTGGCCACGGTTGAGCGGGCAAGTGCCGTCATATTCCATTTGAGCCTCCCCGGCATCGTGATGTTCTGGTGGGCGCGAGGCGCTGCACGTGGGCTTCTCAGCCTCCTTGGAGCCGTGCTGGCACACGCCGCCCTTGACTCGCTGCCCGTCCTACTCGGGATGGGGTTGGTTGGGGTCGCCTGTGTCGAGGTTGTTGGAGGAATAGTATCTCTTGCGCTATTCGCGTACTTGATATTCCTGGTGAGAGGGGCGAGACGTGGTGAAGAGAACGATTAGGAAGCTGGCAACATCAGCCGTGCTTGTGGGGTCTGGGGTAGTAGTTGCATTGGCGCTCTCGGTGACCCTCCCGGCGGGTTGCAAGGCTGGGCAGGGTCTGCAGTTAACCCCCCCGTGGGAGGTCGGCGAGGTGAGCCGCCTCGAGGTACGCAGGGCTGGGATCTTGCTGCTCCAATGGGAACTACGCGTCGAGGAGAAGGACTCCCAGGTCGTGCTGGTATCTGAGCAGAAGACTGAAGGGTATCGCGAGTACAGCGCCGTATTCGTAGATCCCGAAGCCCTCGTTCCGAGCAGGACGGAGTTCGAGCTCGAGACGGCTCAGGGGCGGGTTGCCTACACAGCCGCCTACGCCGACAAGGATGTCGTCATAAAGGCCCAGACACCCGGAGGTCCGCAGGAGGTCAAGGTGAAGCTGCCTGGCCGTCCTTACTTCGACAACGAGGAGTTCATCATGGTCCTGCGGACGTTGCCACTCGCGGAGGGCTTCAAGGCGACGCTCAACGACATCGTCACGCGCACCGCATCGAAGGCCGCTGTCACGGTCCAGGTCGTCAGGAGAGAGAACGTGACGGTGCCGGCAGGCACTTACGACACCTGGGTGGTCGAGCTCAAGGGCACGTCCCAGTTCGCCTGGATTTCAGCGTCGGCCCCGCACGAGCTTGTTAAGTACGAGAACAAACAAGCAGGCACAGTGAGCGAGCTCGTGGAGTACAGGCGGCGGTGAGAATACGCCGACGCTTGCCTGTCCAGCGCACTTACGCCTGGACGTAACGCGCGCCACCACTATGACGACCGGCAACACAGACACACGGACGCCGCGGTTTGGTCCCCCTCAGCCCTGTGCGGGCCTGCATGGCTACACATCACATATACACATCAATTACATATGATACTTGATACATCGTAGCGGGTGTGATATGATCGGTCTGGAGCTAACCATCACGAGGTTGAGAAGGAGGTCGGGGCCGCTGTGGATCCGGCCGCCATGGCAGGCCGATCACAGCGCTTGAGTATGGCACGCGAGAAGGACCTGGTCCGCGTGAACGTGATGCTTTCAAGGCATGACCTGGCGGAGCTTGACCGCATGGCTGAGGTGTGGGGGCTTTCGCGTAGCGCCCTGCTGCGCGACTTAGTCTCCCAGGCAGCCCGAAAGGAGCGAACGAGAGATGGCGCACTGCCACCGCTCCCTGAGCTTGGGATTCCCGTTCGGCGCATGACATTCGAGCAAGCTGTTCAGGTAGCCCGCAGCGCGGCAGCGAGGCTCAAAGGATTCGATGGGGTTGCAGAAATACGAAGGTGGCGAGAGCAGCGATGAATGAGGGGCGTTCCGCAGTGTCGGTCAGCAACCCCGGTACACGCTGGGAGATCCCGCCCGCCAGCCCCCGAAGCCACGCGGAGGACGTACCTGACGCCGTCTGGGCTGCCCCGTCGCCGGTCGCGCCGGTCTACGTGGTCGATGCGAGCATCGGGGTAAAGTGGTTCGTGGATGAGGAAGAATCACGGCTTGCGGAGCGTCTCCTCATGGAAGCCCACGAGGGACGAAGGCGGCTCATGGCACCTTCGCTCTTCTGGTACGAAGTGGCAAACGCTCTCCGGCGATCCGCAGAGAGCGATGAGGATCTCTTTCGTGACCTCGAAGCGCTAGCCGTATGCCCGGTCGAGCGTCTCGACCTCTCGCCCGCCGACCTGCCTGTCCTGGGAGCCCTCGCACGCAGGACGAAGCTCACGGTGTACGACGCTGTCTACCTCATGCTCAGCTCAAAGTGGGCAGTCCCCCTGCTGACCGAGGACCGCGAGCTTGCCGCGGCGTGCGCCGGCCTCACGCCGGTGCTCACCCTCAAGCAGCTCTTCGGGAGCGTGCTCATGGAAACAACCGAGCCGTACATTGCGAGAGGCATGAAGGAGCGAGAAGACGAGCGTAGCTGAAAGACCGCATGCGACAGCAGGCCACCGCTCTACCACGCTCGCCCAAATGGATCTCCCTCGGCAACCGCACTATGGGTGACCAATTTCGAAGCCATAGTAACAACTTTTCGCGTGCTTTTCGCGTGCTGTACTCACCTGGGCGCCCCCGCGCCGTCAAGTGCGGGCGTATCCTTCAATCTGGGGCTTCGGTATCTATGATCAAGATCCTGTGCTTACGCCTCCAGGCCCTGTCCGGCCCCTGCACGCCGCAGCTGAAACTCTACCTCCGCCGCCAGTATGCCTGCGAGGATGAGCGCAGCGCCGGCAAGCAGTTGCGCTAGTACTCGGCGAGGCTGCCGTCGATCCTGGCCCTGTTGAACCCCCATCGGAACACCACTAGCCCGATTGGAAGGGTCAGTGCAGTGAGGGCGAGCAGGGCCAGGACTTGGCTTCTCACCTTCCCAAGCCCGGCATGAACCATGATGGTCTTGCGCAGCGCGGTGCCGAGGTTTACGAGGAGCTCGGAGATTCGCCGGTGGAGAAGGGGCGGCCCAAGTCCCTGGAGCGCTCCGAAGAACTCCAGATTCTGGCGGCCCGTGAGCCGTAAGTAGAACGACCTCTCCCCTCCGGGGCTGAACCCGATCGATCTCCAACCCCGTCGGGGCGCGGACGGGTGCTAATCCTTCTCGGAGGGTCCAAGCATGGCGCGGCGTATCTCCTCAGCCCATTCGCAGAGCCTCCTGATGCGGCGTGATAATTCCTCGCGACTTACAGGTTCCCCCCGGCCGTACCGGTCTATGTCAGCCACAACGGATTGCAGTTCCTCCTGGAATGCTGGGTCTATATCCACACCTAGATGGTCGCTCAACAGACGCAACCGGAACAGCCCAGCATGATCGAGTTCATCCCACAACTCGATAACGGCGATGGCCCGCTCGCTTACCTCGGTAGCACGGAGCGCCTGACGCCACTTTGACTCAAGTTCCTCCAGGGAGGTTGCGGTACACTCTTCAATGAGAGAGAAGAGTCTCGCGGTGCTGGCGCTGGCTGTATAGGGAGGGACATTGTCGTATATACGAATGAGGGGGTCGTGGCCAAACTTCTCGTATATGAAGCCCAGAAAAGATGGGGTGCAACTGTACAGGAGGACAACCCGTTCGGGCTCCGAGAGCGACAGTCCTGTTGTAAGCAATGTGCGCAAAGACGGAAGCCTGCCCATTGCGTGCAGCGCTGCTGCAGTATCGTGGGGCGGGAGTTGTGAGCGCAGTATCTTTACGAGTTGCGCAAAACCCTCACTCATCGAGGCAAATGAATGATCGCCCCACACGCCGTAACTGTGCAGGTGCACGAGTTCGTGAGTGGCAGTGGTTATGCAGCGTCGTCTCGCCTCCTCAAGAGTCATTGGAGGTCCCAGCTCGTCGATGATCTCGTGAGGAGGGCTTGCCCTCGACACAGGGAAGAACCCCTTGCTCCCCGTGAACACGTACTTTACTGGCTTGGGAAGGCGGCTTCCGAAAAACCCCTCGACGTACTCGATGGAGTCCGTTAAGCATTCGAGGAATGCCCTTTGCACGTCAAGGGGAACGTTGACATCCCCGGGAAAACGGACGATCACCCAGTCGTTGGATATCTCGATTGGTGCAGGTTGCCCAGCTGCCCAGGCAGAACACCCGAAGAAGCTGATGGCAAGCAGAATCCATCCGGCAGCCCTCAGTACTCTAGCGCTCACACAGCAGCCCCTCCTGGTTTCCCTCATGCGGGCGAACCCGTTGTGTGGCGATCAGAGATTCCTCGACGTATCTCCTCGGCCCACTTGACGATCTCCTCAATGCGCGCCCTCAGTTCTTCCTCGGTCAAGGACTCATTGTTGACGTAGCTCCATATGTCTGTGTTAAGGCTCCGTACCTCAGCCATGAACGCAGGGTCGATCTCCACGTCGAGCCACTCACATTGCTTGACCAGGCGGAGGAGGTCGGCCTTATCATACTCCTTGTACAACCGGAGTGCTGTAAGGTATCGGGGATGCACTTGGATAGCTCGCAACACCTTGTGCCATTCGACCTCAAGTTGAGCTATCGGCGTAGAAGTGCACTTCTCAACGAGGGATATCAGGTTGTCACTAAACCTGCCTTCGCCGCATATCTCAGCCAGACCTCTATGGAGACGTATGATGCTGCGGTGGCCAAACCGTTCGTAGAGGAACCCTAAGAACGAAGAGTTGCCCCGCGACGCCACAAGGTACCGAAACCGAGAGATCTGGCTCGACTCAAGCAACAAAGTCCGTAGAGGTGGGAGCTCACCTAGCGCCAAGAGACCCGAGGCTTCATAATGCAGCGGACGACCGAGATACAGATTCTGAACCAACCATGCAAAGCCCTCGTCCATGGAATCAACTGCGCAGTGGTGCCATATGGCATGGTTGACCAGATGAACAACTTCGTGGGGGTTGAAGGGCCTATAGAGACTTGGGTCTTCGATGCTCGTCGGCACGGGCCATGGGTCTCGCACTATGTTCGGGTAGCCGGCTGACCCAATGCCCCAATACCGACTCTCTATGAACTGATACTCTATCCGGCGAGGAAAAGTGTAGCCGAAGAAATCCTCCACGTAGCGAATGGACTCGGTGACTCGTTGAAGTAAGAGTTCCTGGACCTCCCAAGGAACGTCAATGCCATCGGGAAAACGAATCACTACGGTATCATTGGCGGTCTCCTTCGAAGATGCACCAGCTGGCGGTGAACCCGCCAAGAACCACGTGACTATAGCAAGCAAAACAACCGTTTTCACAGCCGAGTGGGTCCGCAAGCTGCTGTCACCTCCGAACTGACTCCTCACGATCAATCAAGCGCAGTCCCCCTGAGTCGGTCGGGCCCATTCTTGACGAGGGCGTGGCGGCAGATGTCGCTGAGGCCGGAGGTCTCCGCGACGAGGGAGATGCCATACCCCTCCACGTAGTGGTTCTTCGCCACGTCCCCGGTGATTACTTCAGGCCGTAATCTGCTTCTCCTGGCGTGTCGACATGGTCAGCCCACCGGCTTCCGGGCGTGCTCCGAAGAGCCTCTTATCAAGCCTCTGCTCCCCAATGTGGAAGGCCCGTTCTCCAGAGCGAGCCTCGTCGTTCTCTCGCCCACGTCTTACTCATATTCGCCCAGGCGTGTCTCCCGTCGCTCAGGAAGGATAGCGAAGCCTTACCAGGAACGCCTGGCCGTGTTACCCCCCCCCCCAGAGAGGCCGGCCATGTGTCGTCACCACTATGAAACGCACAGTAGCCCTTGCCAGATCCATCACGGCTGGCGGCCTACATCCCGCTCGTCCCCCAGGCGCTTCCGCGGGAATTCGATCTCGGTTGCGAGCATGCCTGCGAGGATGAGCGCGGCGCCGACCTGCTGGACGGGGGTCAGCCGTTCGCCGAGGAGCAGCCACCCGAAAAGGCCGGCGAACACGGGCTCCGTCGCGAACACGATGGCCACGTGGGTGGGGCTGGTGAAGCGCTGGGCGACGTTCTGGATGAAGAACGCCATCGCGGTTCCGAAGACCGCGAGAAACGCGGCCCCCCCGAGGTCTCGCACCGAAACGGGCATCGCCACGTGTTGGCCAAGCCCCTGCACTCGAACGCCGAGGACTACGAAGGCGGCGGCTGACACCGTAGCAAGCTGCACCGTCACAAGCAGGGGCACATCGAACATGGGAGCGAACCTGCCCACCGCCACGATGTGAAGGCCGAATGCCACCGCTCCCACAAGAACGAGGAGATCGCCTATCTCGAAGAGTGGGCCTCCCCCCAGCTTAAGCGTGAGGAGGGCAAGGCCCACGGTGGCGCACGCTATCCCTACGGTGGCCGCCGGCTCCGGCGGCCTCCTGAGGATGATCGTTGACAGGATCGGGACCAGCACCACTGATAGCCCCGTGATGAACCCCGCCTTCGACGCGCCGGTGTACTCGAGGCCCATGGTCTGGAAGGCGTACCCGATGAACAGGGCGAGCCCGACCAGGACGCCTGCTCCCGCGAGCCTCGGCGTTGTACGCCTGAGCCGGGGCGCGACCGCCACCGCCATGAGCGCAGCGGCCATGAGGAAGCGCACCGCGACGAGGGCAATGGCGTCCACCCTCGCAACAATGTCCTTCACCACGACGAAAGTGGCGCCCCAGATGAGCGTCGTCATAATGAGCGATCCATCGGCGACCCATTGCCGATGGACCGGGCTTGCCCAGAATCCCTTGAAACGCAAATGGTCTTGAGACTCTTCCCGCACGTCACGTCCTCCTGCTCCATCCTTGCTGCAGCGCTCAGTATCTTCGATGCCTGTCCCGTTTCCCGCCCCTTGATCGCTCATCCCGTTCAGCCCGGAACGAGCCGCTCTCGGAGCAACCTGTTCACGGCTTGCGGGTTCGCCCGGCCGCGTGTCTTCTTCATCACCTGGCCGACCAGAAAGCCGAGAGCCCGGTCCTTGCCCGCTCGCACCTCGTCGGCGACGTCGCGATTCTCCGCTATGACCTCGTCGACGATCCTCGCAAGCTCCCCTTCGTCAGCTATCTGCA
>JBLNDE010000031.1:0-41710 GCA_050261335.1 Bacillota bacterium | reverse complement strand
AGGGTTGGCGGTGCCGCCCTCCGGGGACGGCGCGCTCGCGCGGTTGCGCCGCGCCTCGTTCGTGGGGTGAGGGACCTGGAGGAACCTGGGGGACCTGGGCGCGCCGGGAACGGATTTCCTTTCGGGGTTGGCCACGTGCGCCTCCTGGGTCTGCCACTTCCGCGCGTTACAGATTGGGGAAGCGTCGAAGGTCGCTCCAATCGACAAGCTGAGTGTTGTGTTGGTCGCTGTGTTCGCCGTACTGTTCTTGGGCGAGCGACCTAGTTTGAAGGATTGGCTTGGGATCGCTCTTGTTGCACTAGGCACGGTCGTGCTTGCGCTCAAGTGAAGGATGTGAAGGCAACTATGCCACTATGAGGGGCAGAATCTCAACTGCATCCCGCTAGCCGGGATAGGGAGGGGGGCAACATGCGAGTTTGGCTTCATGAGTGGAAAGGCAACGAGTGGGGCTGGAATGCGTGGAGCCTCGACCACACCGGGTTTGCCACGTGGGCGCCCACGCGCGACGAGGTCCTTCTGCGTGTGCCCGGCAAGTTCGATGAGTACCAGCAGTGGTTGGCCCGCCATGGATGCAGCGCAGTGGAGGCGGAGGCTGCCCCGGGCGACATCACTGTCGTAGAAGAGGTGTCCGGCAACGAGGTGCTCTTTGAGCATGATCTGGTTCCTGCTACGAGTGACGAGATCGCAGAGTGTCTCAGGTTACTCAGCTACTCGAGGCAAGACCTTGTAGCCACCGTCGAAGGTCTTCCCGACTCGGTCCTGGACTGGGACCCGCCGTATCGCCAGTTCGCAGAGTGGGCTCGCTGGCGCACCATCCGGCAGATCGTTGAGCATATCGCTCTGACTCAAGTGGGCTATTACCTTCCCGCCATCGGTTACTCGGGCCCGGACCCAATCAGCCTAGTCGGTGCCGACTGGCGCGAGCAGTTGCTGAGGAGCAGGCGCGAGACGGAACGCTTCTTGACGCAACTCGCTGGTTCACACGATAGAGCGCGGGTGACCAGAGCGGAAGAGGATTGGTCGGTTCGAAAGGTACTTCGACGACTCGTAAGGCATGAACTTCTTCATTGGAAGAGCATTAGGCGGATTGTCAGAGACTACGGTGACAAGGAGAAACGCGCCCACTGGTGAGATGGATGCAGCGGTAAGCGTCGAAGATTGCACCTTGCGCAGTCACAGATCCCGTGGGCGGAAGGAGGCTCCGATATATAGTGTTCCTGCCTGACGAGAGACGAGATCGCCCTCTTCACAGGTGAGACAATCACATACGCGCAGCGAGGGAGTCGGGAGTTGCCCATGGCTGGGACGGTTGCTGAACAGAATGTGTGATGTGCGGAACTCCTCATGAGGGACCTGTGACGGACCGACCCCCGGATTTTGGACACTAGACTCTGACAGATGATAGTTTCATATTCCCGCATTGAATTGCTCGATAACGCTCCTCCGGCGTCATGAACTCAAGAGAGGAGTGCATCCGGATCGTGTTGCAGAACTCCATGTGGTTCGCTACCTGCCCGTGTCCCCCGGCATAGGCACGAAACTCGTAACGAGATAGACATTCATCCACGCTACCCCCCGCTCCTACCCTACCACCCCAAGACTCTCCTGTCCGAACCGGTTAGAGGACTTCCGGGAAAGCACGATGCCAGGGCAGGCACTTATTCCCACCCCGGCATCGTGCGCCGGCCGCCGCGTCGTCGTCGCAGCGCCGCGCCCGTCCTCGGGACAATTGGGCGCTCTCGCCTCTCAGTCCCACATCCTGTCGATCTCTTCGTCACTAACGTCAAACGTCGTCGCCGCAGCAGGGTTCTCCTCTTCCTCGAAGTGCTCGGGCAGCCTGTCGTGCACGTTCGTGAAACCCGCGCGCCGGTTGAACTCCCTTTCTCTCATGATCGTCTCCTTCGCGAGCGCGAGAAGGGCGTCGGCGGAGCACGGGATGCCCAGGTGGGCCGAAACGAGCTGGCCCAGAAGGTCCAGCCGGCTCTTCACCGCCGGCCCCACAAACAGGCAGACCCCGAGCATGTCGTATATCACCGCGGAGAGCTGAGCGTTCCTGGACGCTTCGACCTGACCCCTCGGGCTGTGATGATCGATCTGCACGCGCACCGTATTCCCGGCCGTGTGGTCGGCGCCCATGGCGGATGTCGCGAATGTCACCCCCAGCCCCTTGATTCCTCGCGGTTCATACGCGGGCATTATCTGGCCCTTGACCGCCGGGACTCGCCTCACCCCCAGCACCCTCGCGGCTAGCGCGCCGCCATGGCCTATCACCCTTCCGAGCACCGTGCCCCTGCCGATCTCGCGTATGAGATCCATGGCCCCGGCGGCATCCCCGAACCGCACGAGGCCGGCCTCCATTGCCGCTCCCACCGCCCCGCCAATGTCGATCGTGTCTACGCCCAGGTCATTGCACAATCGGTTCATCTCGCCGATCGCGTCCAGGTCGTCGATCCCGCAGTTCGAGCCGAGCAAGCCGATGGTCTCGTATTCGAGGGGGCCGACGAGGCTGGTGCCATCCGCTCGAGGCACCCGGTTCGAGCAACCGATGGGACACCCGGGCATGCAGGAATGGGTGGCGAGCCCGCCCCTCGCGAGGATGAGCTCGCGGAGGGCTTCGCCGGAGATCCGTTCCGCGCCCTCAAAGGACCCGGTGCTGAAGTTGCGAGTGGGCAGTCCGCCGAGCGCGTTGGTCGTCGCCACGAGGGCCGCGGTGCCCCAGTTGCGGTAGATCTGCGCCGTCTGAGGGGTCTCCCGGATCAATCTCGCGATCTCCCGGGCTGCTTCGAAGAACCTCTTCCTGTCGTGGCTTTCCGGGGCTCGAGCGCCGGAATCATCGATCACCACGGCCTTGATGCCCTTGGAGCCCATCAACGCCCCCATGCCCCCGCGGCCGCAGTACCTGCCCGGCTCCCCGTCTGCGTCGGTGACGGCTATCCCCGCGGCAGTAAGCTGTCTCTCCCCGGCGGGCCCGATGAGCACGACTCCAGCGCGCCTCCCGTACTTCTCGCGCAGCCGCGCAGCGCTCTCGTACACCCCGAGGCCCGCAAGGTCGGGGCAGGGAACGAGCTCTGCCGAATCCTTCGCGAGAACGAGTATGAACGGGCCTTTCGCATCCGCCGGCTTGTTCTCGAAGATGAGCGCCTTTATGCCGAGCCGGGCGAGCTTGTGCCCGGCAACGCCGCCGGCATTGCTCTCCTTGATGCCGCCGGTGAGAGGGCTCTTGCCACCCGCCGAGACTCGACCTGCGCACGGCGCGGATGTGCCGCCCAGAAGGCCCGGCAGGATGAGGAGCTTGTTGTGACGGCCAAGGGGGTCACAGCCCGGTTTCACCTCGTCCAGCACGATCCGGGCTATGAGGCTGCGTCCTCCGAGCATCGCAAGCGACTCCCCTGCGACCGCGCGCCTTGCGCACCCGGTGTACATATCGATCCTGAAAACACTCGTGTCCATGCGCAGATCGACGCCTCCTTGAAGTCGGACGTGTTCAAAGCGCTTCTAATGCAAGTTGGGTGCCGACATCGCCCGACAGGACAGGACCCGACCGAAAGAAGGATGACAGAGTCCTGTGCCGAAGAAGAACGGCGAGTGGCAGTTCCCTTGCTCGAAGCTGAGACGACCTGGGGGTGAGACTCGTGGCGGACGCTATCGTCCGAGGCCCGTCCGGTGCCTTCGACTTCGCGATGGACCCTGACACTCCTCCTTCCGAGGCGGACTTCGGGCGGGCGGAGGCGGCATGGCGCACCTTCGTGCAAACCGGTGAGATCGACACATCCGTGGTCAGACCCATGATCGCTGAGTCGTGGAAGCGGTGCCGGGCCCTCGGGCTCGACCCCAACGACACGAGGTGTTTCGACCTCGCGGACGAAAGCGAGGTGCGAGCGCGCATGTCAGCCAACGAGCAGCTCATCTCCACAGCCTGGTCCTTCATGAGAACGCTTTACAGGCTCGTGGCGGGTTCGGGATTCCGCGTGGACGTCACGGACGGCGAAGGTTTCCTGCTGAGGACCATTGGAGACGACCAGGTCCTTCGCGAGACGAGCCGGGTCCGCCTCGCGCCCGGCGCAAGCCGCCATGAGTCGCGCGCGGGCACCTGCGCGATCGGCCTCGCCCTCGTGCTCGATGAGCCCGTGCAGGTGGTCGGGGCGGAGCACTATAACGTCCACATACACTGGGTCACGTGTTCCGCGGCGCCGATTCACGACCACGCCGGGAAGATAATCGGGGTGCTCAACATGACGGGCAGAAGGGAACTCGTCCACAAGCACACCCTTGGGATCGTCGCGAGCATGTCCGAGGCCATCGAGCGGGAGCTCGCGCTCGAGCGCTCGCTTCACGAGATACGCACTTTGAACCGATTCCTCGCGACGGTATTCGATTCCTTGAGGGACGGCCTCGTGGCGGTCACGTCCGACGGTACCATCACGCGGGCCAACGGGGCCGCCCTGCGCATCTTCGGCATGGAGCCGGGAGATGCCCTGGGCAAGCCCATCGACGCTGCGTTCGGCCTTTTCCCCTCGGTCGTGCAGATCATCAAACAGTCCAGGCACCGTGAGTTCGGGGAACACGAGATCTCCGTACGAACCGGACGCAGCACGACCAGGTGCCTCGTCACCACCCGAACGCTCCGGAACGCGAGCGGAGACTCCATAGGCACCCTGGCGGTCTTCGACAAGATGGAGCGCGTGAGGAGCCTGGTCCACAGGATGGTTGGAGCGCAGGCCAGGTTCACGTTCGATGACATCGTCGGTGAAAGCCCCGCCCTCGTGGACGCGGCGAAGCTCGCCAGGGCCGCGTCGCGCACCGACTCGCGCATACTGCTCTATGGAGAGAGCGGCACCGGCAAGGATCTCTTTGCCCAGGCCATACATAACGCAAGCGCGAGGAAGGACGGGCCTTTCGTCGCGATCAACTGCGGCGCCGTGCCCACGGAGCTCATCGAAAGCGAACTGTTCGGGTACGAGGAAGGCGCCTTCACCGGCGCCCGGCGAGGAGGAAAACCCGGCAAGTTCGAGCTCGCCGAAGGTGGGACGCTTTTCCTGGACGAGGTCGAGAGCATGCCTCTGGAGATGCAGGTAAAACTCCTGCGCGCTCTCGAGGACGAGCAGGTCGTGAGAGTCGGCGGCACCGAGATGATCCCGGTGGACGCGCGGATAATCGGCGCGACCAACCGAAATCTCGCGGAGGAGGTGAGGGCGGGCCGGTTCAGAGAAGACCTCTACTATCGCTTGAACGTCGTGAGCATCCACATACCGCCGCTACGGGAGAGACGCGGCGACATCCCCCTGCTCGTTCGCCATTTCCTCGACCGCCAGCGGTCCGGCGGGTCGCGCGCGCCCCGTGCTCGCGGGGCGGACCTGAGACTCACGATAAGCCCCGGAGTCCTCGAGGTCCTGGAGGGGTATGAGTTCCCGGGCAACGTGCGCGAGCTCCAGAACGTGTTGGAGAGGGCCGCGATATCCGCGAGCGAAAAGCAAGGGGGCCCATCCGGGGAACTCGTCATCACCCCGGAATGCCTTCCCAGGGACGTGTTCGCGCCCGACGGCCCGTCGGCGCTGACGTCGCCGACGCCGCACGGCGCGCAGGTGCGGCCCATGGAAGGCATCGAGCGCGATGCCATCGTGAGGGCCCTCGCCCTGTGCAACGGCAACATATCGCGGGCCGCCGCGATGCTGGCCATCGGTCGGAGCACGCTTCACAGGAAACTCAAGAAGTACAACATCGTCCAGGATCGGCACAGTGTGTCACGTGGTGTGCCATAATGATACAATGCGGTCGCTTAACCCAGCCATCTGTCGCGCGCGAGAGGCGGCCCGGAGCCCAGGCCCGTGGCGAAAGGGCGGCGGCACGGCGCTTGCATGTTGTGTGGAGACGGCGAGGTGGGTTGAAGTGGACCAGTGCACATGCCTTTCCATCACGCAACTGCCTGACGTCGCGAGGCGAGTCCGCCATCACATCCTGTCGATGATCCACGCCTCCGGAGCCGGCCACCCGGGCGGCTCCCTCTCATGCGTCGAGATCCTCGTGACCCTGTACTTCCGCGAGATGAGGGTATCGCCCACGAATCCCCGCTGGCCGAACCGGGACCGGTTCGTGCTATCGAAAGGGCACGCGAGCGCGGCGCTGTACAGCGTCCTGGCGGAGAGGGGCTTCTTCCCCGTGGATGAGCTGCTCACCTTCGATGTGATCGATAGCAGGCTGCAGGGCCATGTTGACATGACGAAGACGCCGGGGGTGGACATGTCCACGGGCTCGCTGGGTCAGGGCCTCTCGGCGGCCTGCGGCATGGCGCTCGGGGCGAAGCTCGGCAGGCGGGAGTTCCGCGTGTACTGCCTACTGGGCGACGGCGAGAGCCAGGAGGGCCAGGTGTGGGAGGCGGCCATGTTCGCCGGCAATAAGGCCCTCGACAATCTCACGGCGATCGTCGACTACAACAAGGTCCAGCTCTGCGGACCCGTCGCTCAGGTGATGCCCCTCGAGCCATACACGGACAAGTGGCGCTCATTCGGCTGGTCAGTGGTCGAGGTGGACGGTCACGGCTTCGAGCAGCTGATCGGCGGATTCCGGCGCGCCCGCGAGACGACGGGCGCGCCGACCGTCCTCGTGGCCCACACCGTGAAGGGCAAGGGCGTCTCATTCATGGAAGGCCAGGCCAAGTGGCATTCCCGCCCGATCGCGGACGACGAATTCGCGCGGGCGCTGGAGGAGCTCGGGTTCCCGCAGGCGCGAGGCGCGTTCAACGCGGCCTTGCCCTCTGGCGAGGCGGGAGGTGGGAAGCAATGAGCGCCGGCGTCCGCGAGTCGATCCGCGATGCGTTCGGCGAAGCCCTCGTGGAGCTCGGGCGGGAGGACCCGCAGGTCGTCGTGCTCGACGCGGATCTCGCGGAGTCGACCCGCAGCGCCAGGTTCGCGAGGCAGTTCCCCGCGCGCTTCATCGAATGCGGGATCGCCGAGCAGAACATGGTCGGGGTCGCAGCGGGCCTCGCGAGCGTGGGGTTCGTCCCGTTCGTGACGACCTTCTGCGTCTTCGCGAGCAAGCGCGTGTACGACCAGGTCAGCATATCCGTGGCTTACCCAAAGCTCAACGTCAAGCTGTGCGGCGCCTATACCGGCCTGTTCACCGGGAAAACGGGCGCGACCCACCAGGCGATCGAGGATCTCGCGCTCATGAGGGCGATCCCCAACATGACCGTGATCGAGCCCGTCGACGCGAAGGAGGCGGCGCTCGCGGCGAGGTACGTGGCCCGAACGCCCGGCCCAGTGTATCTCCGGATAGCGCGCGACGCTTATCCGGTCGTCTGCGACCCCGCGGCCGGGCAGGCGTGTGATGCGGAACGCGACGGCGACGCGAACGGCCTTCCCCGGTTCATGAGGGCGAGGACCCTCGCGGACGGCGACGACGTGGCGATCGTCGCCATGGGCACCATGGTCCACGCCGCGCTTGCCGCTCGCGACGCGCTGCGAGAGAAGGGCGTGGTTCCGAGGGTGGTCGCGGTGTCCTGCCTCAAGCCCATGGACGAGGCCGGCATCGTGAAGGCTGCGGCTGAGACGGGAGCGGTCGTGACTGTCGAGAACCACAGCATCATTGGGGGCCTGGGGGGAGCGTGCGCGGAGGTGCTTGGCGAGCAGTGCCCGGTTCCGCTGAAGAGGGTGGGCGTCCGGGACGTGTTCGGCGAGTCCGGATCGGACGCGGATCTGGCTCGCAAGTATGGGCTGACCGCGGACCACATAGCCCAGGCCTGCCTGGAGGTCCTCGCGACCAAGGCCGGCAGGGGTCGTCCGGACGGGTTCGCGCGGATCGCGCGCACCGGCGCGTGCCGACGTGAACTGTGACCTCGCAGATGGTGAGTTTTGGCATTCGTCCGCACGGGAGGTGATCGCGGCACACAGGAGGTAATTGCAGTGTAACGGGAGTGTTGGGCCAACGAGGAGCAATAGCTGATATCAGACGAGTGAGGAGGTTGCGAATGATGAGAAGACTGTTGAGCGTCTGCTTACTCATGCTGCTGGCTGTGGCTTCATTCCTTCCGCCCGCGTGCGCCAAGCAGCCGACCTACACTCTCCGCTTCAACCACGTGCTGGGCCCAAACCATCCGTACCATGCGGGCTTCCAGAAGTGGGCGCAGCGGGTGGCCGAGCGGACCGGCGGCGATTTGCAGATTCTGGTATTCCATAGTGCACAGCTGGGTGTGGAAGAGGACATCCTGGAGCAGATCCGCCAAGGTGTTCCGGTAGGTCAGAACACCGACTCCGCCCGCATGGGCAATTACGTTCCCGACATCGCCGTGATGAATGCCCCTTACTTTGTGGACAGCATCGAAGACGTGGTCAAGCTCAGCCAGCTGCCGACGGTGAAGAAGTGGACGGAACAGCTGGCGAAGCAGTACGGCTTCCAGGTGCTCTCGTTCCAGTGGGTTCAGGGGTTCCGGCACTTCATGACCAACAAGCCGATCCGCAAGCCCGAGGACCTGAAGGGCCTGCGCATAAGGACTGCTCCGGCGCCGATCTGGCAGGAGGGTGTCAGGTCTCTGGGCGCAACACCTACCGCCATGGCGTTCGGCGAGATGTACACCGCTTTGCAGCAGGGAGCTATCGACGGGGTAGAACTGGTGTATGACAACATTATGGATGGAAGCCTGTACGAAGTCCTCAAGTATGTCGACGAGACCGGGCATTTCCTGCTCATCAACTTCATCGTGATCAGCGCCGACTGGTTCAACCGGCTCCCAAAGGAATACCAGAAGATCCTCGTCGAGGAGTGCGACAGGGCAGGCCTGGAGACCTCCTACCTGATCCAGGAGAACACGGACAAGGTCAGGAAGCAGGTTCAGGAGAAAGGCATGGTCATCATCAAGGACGTGGATGTGGACGCCTTCAAGAAGGCGAGTGAAGCTGCGTACCGCAAGATGAACCTCCTGGGAGTCAGGGATCAGATTTACAAAGAGCTGGGTAAGTGAAGGAGCCTGCTAGACCGAATGGCCGCCAGCACCCCCAGTCCGCCACCTCGGTGGGGGACTGGGGGCTCAGCATGCGAGGTGCGCACTGGAGGCGGGTCTCCCAGGTTTCGCCCGAGGGGAGTTGTCTATGGGTACAATCAGAAGGATCTACGACCACATGTGCCGGGCTGAAGAGACCATCGCCGGGCTTTTCCTGGTAGCCATCCTTGTTCTCATCTTTGGTGCCGCGGTGGCGAGGGGCCTGCGGCACCCGCCTGTCTGGGCGATGGACATGGCTACCTTCCTGTTCGCGTGGGCGGTCTTCTTCAGCGCCGATGCCGCTATGCGGAAGGACCGCCACGTAAATGTGGACTTGTTTGTCAGCCGGCTGCCGGAGAGGGTTCAGTTCTACATTGCCGTCCTCAATCACCTGATCATCGTGGCGTTCCTGGGCTTTCTCATCACATATGGGGTCTGGATATCTTACCTTACCAGGTTCCGGACGTTCCAGGGGATCCCCGGCTTCAGCTACACATGGGTCACCTTGAGCGTGCCGGTGGGCAGCTCTCTGCTCCTCGTCAGCACGGTGCTCAAGATCGGACGGATCGTCGGGGATCATCGCCGCGAGTCCGCCGCCAAGGGCTCCAAGGCCAAGACCCAGGCTATAGAGATCTTAAGGCCTGATGCCGTCCGGGGGGGACAGACATGACGTGGGTTCTGGTTGTGTTCGTGGCCTTGCTGGTGCTGGGGATGCCCGTCGCTTTCGCCATAGGCATCTCCGGGTTCATCTTCTTTCTGCAGCAGCCGAGTCTGCCTCTCACCATGCCGGTGCAGCGCATCCTCTCCGAGACGCAGAACTTCGCGCTGCTCGCCATCCCCATGTTCATCTTCGCCGGCAATTTGATGAATGAGACTGGTATCACGAAGCGACTGGTGAAGTTCGCCACGGCGCTGACCGGACATATGTACGGCGGCCTGGCGCAGGTGAGCGTAGTGCTGAGCACGCTCATGGGCGGAGTGTGCGGTTCAGCCATCGCGGACGCCTCCATGGAGGCCCGCATCCTTGGCCCGACGATGACCAAACGCGGCTATTCGCGGGCCTATTCCGCGGCGGTGCACGGTTTCACGGCCCTGATCACCATCGCTATCCCGCCCAGCATCGGGCTCGTGCTGTATGGGACCATTGGCGAGGTTTCCGTCGGGCGCCTCTTAGCCGGGGGAATCGGGCCGGGCCTCTTGATGTCGGCCCTGTTCATGGTCACGGTCGCGATCACGTCAAGGCGGCGGGGTTATCTGCCGGAGAGGGAGAAGATGACCCCTCTGAGCGAGATCCTGCCGACCTTGGCCAACAGCGTCTGGGCCATTCTCTTTCCGTTGCTGCTCCTGGTGACGCTGCGCTTCGGACTTCTGGTCCCGTCGGAGGCCGGGGCAGCGGCGGCCGTCTATGCGATGGCGGTCGGCCTGCTCATCTACCGGGAGATGACGTGGGAAGGGTTCAAGCGCGCCGTCAGCTTCACCATTATGGACATCGGTATGGTCATGTTCTTGATTGCACTCTCTTCCCTCATCAGCTACGCCATGACCTGGGAGATGGTACCGCAGGCGCTGTCCCAACTCCTGCTCGGTATCAGCAGCAGCCCCAAGGTGATCGTCGGCATCATCGTCCTCTTCTTGTTGATCCTGGGAATGTTCGTGGATTCGACTGTCATAATCCTGCTGCTCACTGCGATCCTCGTGCCGGTGGTGAAGCAGTTGGGTGTGGATCTGGTATACTTCGGTGTGCTCATGGTCATCACCTGCGCCACCGGGCTGCTCACCCCGCCGGTGGGCCTGGCGATGTACTCCGTCTGCTCTATCATGGAGTGCTCGGTGGGGAGTTTCGTCAAGGAAGGGTGGCCGTTCCTTCTGGCTGTCATCCTGGCGCTGCTCGTCGTGTACCTCTTCCCCCCCATCGTGACGTTCATTCCCGACGCGATCTTCGGTTAGCGTGGAGGTAGGACTATGGAGAAGCAGGTGGCGATCGTTACCGGGGGCGTAGCCGGCATCGGCAGAGCCGTCACCCTGGCGTTGGCGGAAGAGGGGTATCTGGTGGCAGCTTGCGACGTCAACGCCGAGCGGGGGCAAGCGCTGGCGACCGAGTACCCCGGGCGGGTGGTCTTTCAGCGCTGCAACGTTGCTGAGGAAAGCGACGTGCAACGCGTGGTGGAGGAGATTCAGGCGGTATACCAGAGGATAGACGCCCTGGTCAACAACGCCGGCATCATCCGCCGACGGACCAGCGAGGAAATCAAGACGGCCGACTGGGATTCGGTCTTCGCCGTGAACGTGCGGGGCGCCTTTCTCTTCTGCAAGCACGTGGCAGGCATCATGAAGCGGCAAAGAAGAGGCAAGATCGTCAACATCTCGTCCGTCGCCGGCAAACTCGGCGACCTCACCTCGGCGCCAGGCTACGGTCCGTCGAAGGCGGCCCTCGATGCTCTGACCAAGACCTTCGCCCGGGAGATGGCCCCTTACTGCGTGACTGTCAATGGAGTGGCTCCGCATGCCATCGCGACGGAGATGAGCGCCGAGTGGTCGGAGGAAAAGCGGAAGAGCATCGTCGAGGCCATACCTCTGAAGAGGTTGGGTAAGCCCGAGGAAGTCGCGGCCGCGGTACGGTTTCTCCTCTCGCCGGGAGCCGACTTCATCACCGGCGAGATTATCGACGTCAACGGCGGCTTCCTCATGGACTAAGTGGGGGTGCAGAAATGCTCTCGACTCTTGGGAGGGGTTGCCGGTGATTGCACGAGGGGTGTCAAAATCCGGCCACTGGCCCGACGGGCCGGATTTTGTCAAGGTGCCCCGCTTGGGGCGCCGTCCCCGAGTGCAACACCGGCAGCCCGGCAACTACTGGAAGAGGAGCGAGAACTAACGCACCCTCACTTAGGTAGATCGCCACAAGACCGGCGAGGGAGACGCAAGAGGCACTCAGGGAAGCTGAGAGAGTTGACTGGACCTAGGGTGGATGATACGGAAAGGGTAAGAGCGGTAACGAGCTTCCGGCAGAGTCCCAGGATGTCTCGAGAAGGTGTAACAATGACCGATTTGGCACAACACATCCAGGCAACGCCCCTCGCGGACACGAATGTGGGTCTAGACTCTCACTCCCTGAATTTGCCCGCATGTCGCAGCCCCGGCCCATGCCGGGGACCCTTCATTACCCCGTAGTGCGCATTCCTCCGGCGTAGTCGGCGTCGTCTCATTCCGACAGCGACACGGAAAGGGCAAACTTCGCCTCAAGCCGCCTCAGGCTGGGAACGCTCATGCTGAATGCCAGATACACGGCAATTGTGTTATCTTTACTCCTTTCCGTCGGACAGCACAACCCAAACAGGACTCGACCACGCTCTCGCTCCGTCAGCCTGGGTAACCTTGGCATAATAGTAATCGACCGAAGATATCGGAGTCCCGTCAACATAATCAAGGCTTGCAGCGGTGCCCTCACCGCGACTTGAGCAAAGCACTTTCCCGTTCTTGAAGACCTCGATCTTGCTGACAACGTCCTCACCTATGGCTGACACGGAGATCCTGCGCTCAGCGCATAGATCGTCCACAGGAATCTCCTGGCCCATCACGGCCCCGTTCACTTTGAAGTCAAGGATTATGCGTTGCCCCGTTGTAGCGTAGCACCTTCGATCCCACAGTGCGTTGAAGATCGCCTCCCTGGTGTTCTCGGCAGCATACACTGCAACCAGGCCTGACCGTTGGGCCATCTTACCCTTTCGCCAGATATCAGTCGCTTGTCTCAACCCAGGCAGGCTGTCGTGGTTGTCGCCTGACGCGACGACCCCCACTCTATACCCATAGGCGAGGCAATCCTGAAAGGAGAACCCACCATGGTGATACTTGACAGGGTGGCTAAAGGCGCAGTCATCCTGGGCGGTCTCTGAGCTACCCCACATCGAGTATATCTCGAAGAGGCGCTGAACCAGGGGATCGTGCTCTCGACTCATGAAACGCAGGGGATGATGAGGGATAACGATGGCACGCTCGTTTGACTCACGCAAAGCCTCGAAGAGCTTAGTGGGTGTATTGGCCTTCTCGTCCCAGCAGCAGAACACCGGTGGATCATCACTGGCAAAGTACACGTTCCGGTGCCCACCGACTTCTATCTCCGTCTGAGTGTACTCGTACCCGACAAGAGTCGTAAAGCGATTCGGCTCGTTGAAATCATTAGTTACCTTCTTGATATGATCCCATGTATCCATACACATACGTTTTGAATGCTCTTCTACGTTGCTGTTTGAACCGGTGGTGTCATGGTCAGTGAGCGAGCAGAAGTCCAGTCGAGAGACATCTCTTGCGTAGCGGTAGTACTCCTCAGGGCTGAAGCGGCCATCCGAGCAGCTTGAGTGACCATGGATGTCTCCCCAGTACAACTTGAGCCCCGGGGTGTCGGCCAACACCCGCACAGGGTTGCTTGTCCCCGCCAGGCTTGTGCCGTTGACCTTCGCCTCGATGAAGAAAGTCCCTTCCTTTGAGAGTGCGACCTTAGTGGACGCCAGCCCGCGGCTACACGAGACACGGTGCGTGAGCGCGCAAGCACCCTCCGGCACAGCTTCCAACTGCACTAAGCATGGCCCCGAGGACATCGTCGGGTTCTGCCTATCGTCGACGACGTTCAGGTGAACGTCAAACTCCTGCCCAGCCTTCACAAGAGAAGGAACGACAACGCAAACCGCACGTGCTGGGCCGGGTATCACTTTGAGCGAAGGGGACTTAGGTAGCTTCACGTAATTGTAGTAACCTTCAACATCGAGTGAAACCGTAAACTCGTTGCAGGGGACAGGAACTCTCGGAGCGAGAGCCCCCAGCCCTCCTCTCGACTTATCGCCGTATATTAGCTTCACCCGATCACCGCGGGTGAGCTTCCCGCGCTTCACTTCAAGGCCGATCCATCTGCCGCTGTAAAGGTACGGCTCAAGCTCCACTTCCCCGGCCGACTCCACCACGTAGCGGACATAGCCCTGGCCATTAGGATGATCAAGTTGCGGTACACTCCACCCCGGGGGCACGTACACCCGGAATCCGCCGAACTGAGGGATCCCGGTTTCACCTACAGTACACGTGATTTCCCACGTACCTATGGTATCAACGGTCACGTCATCCTCGGGCCAGATAGTCGCTTCACCTAACCTACTCGACACTGGTTAACCCTCCCTGTATGCTACCAGCCAACGAACGTTAGCTGCTGATCGTTGTCCAGGCCAGCCTGCTCCCCGTTGTCAGATGGGGGGGCGGGGGCGGCGGTTCATGTCTGTAACCTAGAAAATCCGCACCGCTTGTCCCGTAACCTGGCGTTTTCCCTACAGCTCGTACGAGCCCGGGAAAATGCAGCCCATGACTACGCGACGCCGCGCCCCCGACGCGCTCGGGACGTTACCTGAATGTCCCAGCATCGTGCTGTCTGCGATGACACCCACGGCAACCACCTCGCGCGCGTCCACCGGTATACCGCAGACCTCTACGGTGTTGATGGGTACGGGGTGCAGGCGCTCTTCCAGGAAGCCGACCAACGTCTTGTTGTGACTCCCGCCCCCGCACAAGAGGATCTCATCTATCGGGGTTGTGGGAAGGACGAACTGGCGGTAGTTGTATGCAATCGACTCCGCACTGAACGCGGTGACGGTCGCGACCAGGTCCTCGTTGCTAAGCGATAGTTCCCTCGCCCTATCTAGGACGCTCTGTATGAAGTGCTCACCAAACACTTCTCTTCCGGTGGTCTTCGGCGGCTTTCGAAGTACGTAAGGGTGTCTCATGAGTTCGGAGAGCAGCAGATCGTTTACTCGGCCCCGTCGGGCAATATCCCCGTTCTTGTCGTATGACAGCTTCCCCCTGAAAAGCCTCTTGACGACTCCGTCTATGACCATGTTCCCTGGCCCCGTGTCAAACGCCTGCACCTTGTCCAGGCCGGCGCCCGCTGGCAGAACTGTGGGGTTCGCAATGCCACCTATATTCTGTATGATCCGTGATTTGGTGGGGTGGCGGAATAGCACCCAATCCCCATACGTAACAAGCGGGTTGCCCTGGCCGCCCGCGGCAATGTCCCGAATCCGCATGTTTGCCACAGTGCAGACGCCGGTTCTTTCGGCAATCACCGCTCCCTCGCCCAGATCTATCGCCGAGGGGATCTCCGTATCGCCGAACCAGATATCCTCGAGGTTCTGTCCAGCCCTTACATGGTATCCTATCTGCCCGGAGCTTCCTATCACATCAACATCTCCAAAGGACAGGCCGTTTTCGTCTACGATGCGCCTGGCCGCCTTTGCGAAGATCTCTCCGAGAAGGAAATTCGCCTGGCTGACTTTCTCGATTGTCGCAGTCTTCTCGTGCATTTCCAGGAGCTTTTCCTGAACCTCGGGGGGGAACTCGTAGGTTGAGTGAGCCACGAATTCAACACGAGTCGCCTCCCCGCTTCCGGAGACCCTTATGAGCGCGCTGTCCACTCCGTTTGTTGAAGTGCCGCTATGGAGAGAAAGCACAGTTCGCCAGGGTTTACTTGCGTACTTGATCAAGGTTTCGGCGAGGCGCGAAGGCGTACAAGGTGCACTAGAGCAATGCTGAGTTCCTGTCATGAGCGGACCCTCCCAGGTGTTCCTCATATTCTGAACTTGTGCGTGGCTTCCACGGCTTTCACTATTCCCCAAAGCATTTGATGCACGGGTGCGGACATCCCTAGCCTCTTGGCCTCTGCAACCAGACCTCCGCTAATGGCATCGATCTCAGTACGACGGCCCCTTATGGCGTCGAGGAGCGTGCCCGAGCACATGCTAGCAGTAGCCTTGGCAACGGCGTGGAATCGCTCCACAGGGTCAAAAGCCAAGGATATCCCCTTTCGCCTTGCGATATCCATGGCTTCCCCAATGGCAGCTAAGGATAGATCACGGGCCTCGGGAATAGCGTCCAGCACACCGTTGGGGACTCTAAGAATGGCGGCCACCGGATTGATGCCGGCTGTTACGCAAAGCTTTGCCCAAAGCACAGACTCAAGATTCGCCACGAGCTCCGTCTTGATACCTGCTCGGTTGAAGGCTTCGGCTACCTGCTTCATGCGCTCCTCGGTTGAGTCGGTGCAGGCGAGATAGGTTGGCCCAGCACCCTTATCCTCCACACGCCCGATACCTGTCAGAGTTGCACCATGAAATGTTACTCCAAGGGCGGCTCGCTGTGCGCCAACCATCTCAGAGATCTTCTCAAGATTGCCAAGGCCGTTCTGCATCGTCAAGACCAGCGTATCTTCGCGGAGGATCGGGATGGCGGCCTCGACCGCCGCCTCAGTATCGTATGACTTGACAAGGATGATCACGAGATCCGCAAACCCTGCCTCCACCGGCTTCACGGCTGCGTTGACACGCACAACCTCTTGCTTTCCGTTCCGGCCGACGATCAAGCCACGCTCACGGATCGCGGCGACATGTTCTTCATTGTGGTGAACGAGCCACACCTCCGCCGCTTTCGCGAGCATAGCTCCAAACTTGCAACCCATGCCTCCAGCGCCAACAATAACGATCTTCATTCCTCGCCCTCCCGGCATTCATGGCCCATCATTTGTGTCGACCCTATCCTCGGGCTTGGGCACCCCGTCGCACTGGCCGCACCGTGGGTCCGCCCGCCGCCAACAGGCCCGTTTATCCGCACAGCTTTAGAACCGAATGAGGGGGTGCACCGCCGATACGCCTCCGTCAACGTATATGGTTTGACCCCGGACGAAACTGGAGGCTCGAGAGCACAAGAAAACCACGGGACCCACGAAATCCTCAACAGATCCCAACCTGCCTGCTGGAATGTTCTGTACGATACCGCGTTTTCGATCCGGCGTCTCGTTGAGCCAACTAGAGTTGATAGGAGTTTCTGTCATAACGGGTGAAATCGCGTTTACTCTGATGTTGTACCTGGCCCACTCGAGTGCCAGGGTCTTTGTAAGGTTGACGAGCGCCGCCTTCGCGGCCGCGTATGCACATTGGCCGGGGCTTCCAAACCTGGCGGTCACTGACCCGAAATTGACTATGCAGCCCTGTTTCTGAGAGGCCATGACCCGCGCAACCCCTCTGGATAGCACGAACGCACTCGTCAGGTTCACGCTGAGGACGTTCTCCCACTCTTGGAGCGACAGTTCCATGGTGGGCCGGAAGACGTTGAATCCAACACAGTTTACCAGTGCATCGATCCTGGAGAAACGCTGCGTTACCGCGCCGACCATGCTTTCCACGTCCTGCTCGTCTGCCACATTGGTCTTGAGCGCTATCGCAGCGCCCCCATCTTCTTTGATCCTGTCTGCTGCTGCCTGAGCCCTTGCAGCGTCTATATCCACCACCGCCACGGAGGCGCCGAACTGGGATAGGCCGAGAGCTATGGCCGATCCGATGCCTCCACCGCCGCCGCTTATGATGATGACGTTTCCGTCCAAGCTAAACAAACCTCTGTAATTCATACTCCCCCTCCTTGAAAGACCCACGGTTACAAGGTCATGAGCTAACCCACGCGCACAACCTTCAATGGGCCACGGGCGAACCCGCGATCAGAGCGGGTTCGTCCCGTGTCTCGCGCGGCATAAGCCGCAGGAGTGCGTTTTCGAGTTAGCGGGAATCAAGAAGAAGGTCTTTCGGAATCGACGGCAGGTCGTCGAAGTACTCCGGGTGCTCCTTCATCACTTCGTTGATAAACCGGACGTCCAGATGGGTCGCGAAGTCGTAGCTACCCTCCAGGGCACCAACGTTCTTCGCAAACTCAAGCCCCTGCTTGGCAGCCTCGAGCGTCACTTTTGAAACCCTGGGGTCAAAGTTGAGATAGCTCAGGCTTTCCCGAATGATTTGTTTGCTCATACCAGGGAAGTACTTTGTCAGTAGCTCGACAGTCTCCTCAGGATGTTTCCGAGCGTACTGGGCCGCCTCGCAGAAGGCAGCAACGAACTTCTTGACCGTCTCAGGCTCCTTCGCAACGAACTTTGGTGACATCCAGCGTTCGAAGAGGTATTGGAAGTCGATGTTCTCGCCACCCCGGCATACCAGGATCGCATCGGGTATCATACTGAGCGCAAGTAGCGGTGAGGGTTCCCATGAAGCCATGGCGTCTATCGACCCGCCTTGAAGCGCCGACGGCAGATCCGCCGGGTTGACGTGTTGCAGGTGAACGTCCTTCTTGGGGTCTAGACCTTTGGACTTCAGAAGGTTGAACAGGTAGTGATGTCCGACTGTCCCTACCGCCACCCCTATGGTCTTGCCACGGAGATCCTCCGGGTGTCCCTCTCTGATGCCTTTGCCTTTACGGGACACTACCGCGAAGAACTTATCGGTGCATCCGGTTCCCAAGGGATCCCCGTTTGCCATTACAACCGCAGTCGCCTCTACCCCTTGCTGGGCAGCTTGGGCGGCAACCGCCACCACGGCGTCTGCGACGTGGGCGCTTCCCTTTTGCAGGGCGGCCAAGCCCTCAAATCCGCTTGCTACTCGGAGCACATTTACGTCAAGCCCGTGTCTCTGGAATATACCTTTGTCCATAGCCACGTATATGGGAGTGTGCGCGACCGTCAGACCGCCGGAGGTTATCGTAAAGTGCGTTGCCGCAATCCCTACCGGCGCCACGGACAAGATGGATAGGGCAGCCAGTAGCGTCACAAGGGCGATTCGTCTCATTCTAGTATTCCCCCAATCTGTACTTCGAGTGCATTGAAGGCGTCACGCATACGAGCACCTATAGGACATACTGTTGTACCTCTGATGCCGCGTCTCCGGAAGTATTCCTCCTGTCCCGTGGCAAGCCTCCACAACATACTCGTACCAGACTATGAGTTCCTTACCTCACTCTCACCTCCCAGGTGTGTTTACGGGCCGAGACGACCTCCCGTTTGGGCGCCCCGAACACGATACCTATCCAAAGCACCAGATCACGATGGCTACGCCTTGTGTGGCTATACCCGATTGAGCATTCCCCATCGCCCGAGGGTATGCTCCTCGAGTTGTGCCATAGCCTTATCAAGGACAAAGCTGATCAGTCCTATCAGTAGCAGGCCCACGAATATCCTGCTGATAGCAAAATACCGACCACCCTCCCAAATGAGCACACCAAGACCCCTGCCGCTCGCAATCATCTCCGCCGCGATAAGCGCCCTCCAGCCATACCCTATACCTATCCGTAGACCAACCATCATACCTTGCACAGACCCTGGTATTAGTACCTCGCGAAGCACGTCCCACCGGCGCCCCCCCAATGTCAGCACTGCGTTTACAAGAGTCTGGTTCACAGTCCGGATGCCCATTAGTGTATTGTAGAAGACCAGGAAGAAGACTGTGTTGAAGATTATGAAGGAAACGCTTACCCACCCCATCCCGAACCACAGAACCGCAAGAGGGATCCAGGTCGGCCCCGCTACTGCCTGAAAGAATTTGGCCAGAGGTTCAAGAAGGCCGGCCGCCAGCCGACTACTGCCGACTACTACGGCAAGGGCCACTCCTATCGTGCTCCCAAGCACAAATCCGAGGCTCATCCGTGCGGCGCTGGAGAACACCGCATCGCCCAGGGAACCATCCCGCCATGCCTTCACCGCATACATTAGTACGGCCTCTGGAGATGGTAGCATGTACGCTGGGACTACTCGTATTACGGAAGTGAAGAGCCACCACGCAGCAATCAACGCAGCGGGAGGTAACAGCCTCATCGGAAACATGAACTTCCACGCGCGAACCCTCTGAGGGCACCCTGACCCGTAGTTCCCGGAAGATTGCAGCATCGTTTGACCACCTCTACCGCGCACGGGTCAACACCCCCCACTTCACAATCGTCCGCGACTCCAGCCACTCGAGTATGAGTCTATCTATCAGTAGCCATAGTATCCCAGCTATGATCATCCCAACGATAATCCAATCGACTCGCAAGAAAGTGCGCGCGTTGAATATCATGACTCCGAGTCCGCTTTGCGCGACAAGCATCTCAGTAATGATCACAGTGCGCCAACCGAAGCCCATACCGGCGCGAAAGCCTGTTATGATAGCAGGCAACGAACCCGGGATGAGAACGTCCCATACAACATGCCAGGGGCGGGCACCCAAGGTTCGCACGGAGTTAATCAGATTCTGGGGCACCCTTCGGAAACCGGCGAGTGTGCCGAAGAACACTGGGAAGAAGACCGTGTACGCTATGGTAAGGATGATTGTGCGTTCGTTGAACCCTGACCAGATGATAAACACGGGGAGCCAACCTACTTCACCTATTGCTTGAAAGTAGTCTATGATATCACGCAATACATTGTACACAGCCTTGTTTACTGCAATCAGCGTTCCGACCAAGATACCGGCGACAAGGCCGGTGAGCCCCCCAGCGAAAACGCGAAAGATAGTCCTGCCTAACTGGGGTATCAGTGAGGCATTGCTTACAAGGTAAACACACTCCTTCGGAAGCTGCGCCAGTGAAGGAACAAACGAACGCGGCCAGATCTCCAATGCCACCGCCAACTGCCACAGAAGAACCAGCGGAATGAACGGCCCGAGGTTTCTGACCGTGGTGACCAGGGCGGGCATCCGTCGCCACCTGGAAGCTGCGCCGCTTAGAACTCGTCTTAGGCTACTTGTCTCCATCCGGGTCCTGCCCTCCCCCCAGATCGCGAATGATGCTTCCGATATGCGCCTTGAGGTCTTGGAAGACTCTACTCGCTTCGAGAATGTCCCAGTGTCGATCCTCTCGAGGAATGTCGATGGGAACTATGGAGTGAACCCTCCCCGGGCGGGGGGTCATGATAAGGACCCGGTCGCCAAGGAAGATAGCTTCGTCGATGTGGTGGGTCACGAAGACAGCGGTGAGTCTGTTGGTGGCCCAGATTCCTGCGAGTTGCTCCTGCAAGACAGTCCTCGTTTGCGCGTCTACCGCCGCAAACGGCTCATCCATCAATATGACTTGAGGCGAGTTGGCGAGTGTCCGGGCCACGGCCGCTCGTTGTCTCATTCCCCCCGACAGCTCGTGTGGGTACTTGTCCTCAAAACCCTGTAGACCTACGAGATCCATGAAGTGCTGGGCCACACTTCTCCTCTCACGAGCAGGGACTCCCCTGATTTTCAGTCCCAGACTGACGTTCTCCCGAACGGTTCTCCAGGGCAGTAACGCGTACTCTTGAAATACCATCCCCCGATCTGAACCCGGCCCCGCTACCGGCTTTCCGTCTACCAAGACTCGGCCTGAAGTAGGTTTCGAGAGACCTGCTACCAGGTATAAGAGCGTTGACTTACCACATCCGCTAGGGCCTAATACGCACAAGAACTCATTCGTTCTCACTTCAATGCTAAGATTCTGTAAGGCCCTCACAGACTGCCTTGTTTGAGGACTGGTGTACTCGAAGGTTACGTTATCTACCACAATCTTGGCACGAGCATCTTGCTGGTTCATAATAGGAATCTCCCGTCCCTTACGAATTGTTGTCCTACGGAGGCAGACACAGCGCAGCTACTGCAGCCCTTGGAGTACTTGCGTTGCCGGGATACCGCAACCATGATCACGACCACGTCCTTGTCACGATGTTGGTAGAGTGCCGGCCCAAGACGAGGAAGAAGTGGTACACATCTGCATTAGGCACCGGGCTTCGTTCGCAGTGTCAGGCAGTCCTCTGGAACAGACCTGAGAAGGCGCACTTCAAAACGAGTGCGATCTCCCCGATGCTTTGCCCGCGACCACTCGAGTGTTGTACCATCGGGCAAATAAGTGACGCTTTCAACCAAGACCAGCGGGCTGCCTCTCTTAATCTGCAAGAGGTCCGCCTCCACCTTGGAGGCGGCGGCCACCTCGATTGCCCGGACGCCATGCGCTACTACAAGTCCGTACTTGTGTTCGAGCAGTCCATAAAGGGACTTGTCGGATAAATCCTCGTCAACCAGGTTCGGGCAGAGCTTGTGCCGGAGGTAACTGGTAGAGATCACGTGAGGCTCCCCATCCACAAACCTGAGGCGTGACAGCTTAAGCAGAAGTTCGCCAGGAAACAGCTCTGCGACGGGTCCCTCTCCACTATCTGCCGTGACAAGCTTTTTCTCCAGGACTCTCGTCGTCACCTGAAGGCCCTGCAAGCTCATTTCCTCGTGGAAGCTTGCCAACCTTTGAAACAAACCCCCGCCGATCTTGGGTTCAGAAACAAACGTTCCACGACCTTTTTCCCGGCGGAGCAATCCCTTCTTGACCAGGTTGCTCAAAGCCTGCCGCACCACCGTCCGCGATACCTGATAGGTGCTTTCCAGTTCGGATTCACTGGGTATTCGTTCGTGTGGTTTCCAGACGTTCGTCCGGATCTTGTGCTCAATCAACGCTTCAAGCTGAGCGTAGTACGGCCAGGGTTTGTCCCTCTGTATGGACTCCTCCGGTTCCATGGGTGACACGAACGTCATGCCTAGCAGTCCCTCCTGCCTATAATGAAAGGATGACAGCATCCTAGGATTACAGGATCATATATTCGACAGACGCATACGTACTCCTTCTCAGTTCCGGAATAACTTTATTCATCGGGGCACAGTCACAGGCGAACAAGATAAGGACGGCTCAACGCGCACATGCCTCACAAGAGGTAGCGCGGCCTGGTCTCGCTGCGAAAGCCGCCGCCGTGGATGTCATCCAACGTACCCGGATCGTCACGATGGCTCAATGTGAGGACCGACGAGAGACTTGCTTAAGATCTTAGGCAAAGATGGCAGGATATGTTGGCGTTGTGGCGAATGATCCAATCAGGTCATGTGGCCACGCAGGTGGCCACATGACCTGCGGCGCCAGCCACAAGCCCACGGGCTGCAGTCGGAGGCCACAGGCAAGGTTTCGCAGGTCATCTCGTCGGACCATCGGGTTCCGCGGCTTTGCCCGGCCTGCCTGCTCGGGAACGCATGCGGCTATCGGGATGAGCCGGTGAGATGCGAGGAATGCCGAGCGAAGAGCGATGCGCATTGCACACGAGGCACAGGGCGCAGGGCACAACGTACAGGGGCAAGTGGGTGAGCGAGTGCGATTACGCATTCTGTTAGTTGAGAGCTTTGTTAAAGTGGTCGTTTATTGAAGGGCTTTCCGAAATGGGGACGGCGAGCGATGTCGAGCGCAATGAGATCTCGGAAGGTGATGAGGTCCCTGCCCATGAAGGCGGATGAGACGAGGCTCTTGAGGAGCATGAGCACTCTGGCCGTGCTGCAGGTGCTTCGGCAAGGAGACCCGGTATCTCGCGCGGAAATTGCTGCGGTTACCGGTCTTACCGCTGCTACGGTATCTAATGTGGTGTCAACTCTCGTGGATTGCAGGATGGTACGCGAGGTGGGGCTCGGCCCGTCGAACGGAGGGCGTCCGCCCGTGCTCCTCGAATTCGACCCGAGGGCTTTCTGTCTTGCAGGAGTCGATCTCGGGGTTAGCAAGATAATCGCGGTCGTGACGGATCTCCAGGGGAGCCTGGTCTCCCGGGTCAAGGTGGACCTTGACAACCGTGTGGATAAGGAAGGAATCGTTGACCGCATGTTCGATGCGGTGTCGGAAGCCTTGTCGCAGGCGGGCGCGGCAGGAGCAGACGCAGGCGCAGGCGCAGGAGCAGGAACAGGGGCCAGGGTCGCAGGAATCGGGATCAGCGTTCCAGGGCTAACGGACGCTGTAAACGGAGTCTCGGTGTTCGCCCCGAACATTCCGTCCTGGTATAACGTCCCCATCGTGGATCTGTTCAAGAGGAGGTTCGGGCTTCCGTCGTGGGTCGAAAACGACGCGCGAGCAATGACTCTGGGTGAGGCCCGGTTCGGCGCAGGGCGAGGTTGCAGGAACCTCATCGGCGTGAATGTGGGCCGCGGCGTGGGAGCCGGCCTCATATTGAACGGCGAGCTATATCGCGGCCAGCGCGGCGGGGCAGGTGAAATCGGGCACACGACCATCGACCCCGATGGTCCCGTCTGCCCCTGCGGCAACAACGGGTGCCTGGAGGTGCTGGCGTCGGGTCCCGCGATAGCTGCCGCGGCCATAAGGGCTGTATCGACCGGGGTCGGCACGAGGATAAGGGACCTCGTGGGCGGAAGGATCGAGAACATCACGGCGGAAGTCGTCTCCGAGGCCGCAAACGAAGGCGACGTTCTTGCCAGGCGGCTTCTTGCGGAGGCCGGCCGGTGCCTCGGGATCGGGATAGCAAACGCCGTGAACCTCTTCAGCCCCGAAATGGTGGTCATCGGGGGCGGCGTATCGCGCTCCGGAGAGCTTCTGTTCGAGGAAATCAGGAGCACCGTCAGGAAACGGGCATTCACGACCATGGTAAACCTCCCCGAGATCGTGCCGTCCGCGCTGGGTGAAGAT
Source organism: Bacillota bacterium (assembly GCA_050261335.1). Taxonomy (GTDB): domain Bacteria; phylum Bacillota; class SHA-98; order UBA4971; family UBA4971; genus UBA6256. The sequence continues at coordinate 17,466 of JBLNDE010000031.1, read as the reverse complement.
GCGAGCGGCATCGGAGCCGCCGCGCTTGTTCTCGAGGTCATGCTGGAAACAGGGGAATTCGTGGATCGCGCAAGGGCCTTTGTGTGACCGGTGTAAGTCGTTCAGTCCTGCTGGCGAGGGTCGCCGAGTGCCGCGTGTGCAGCTTGGCTGGTCCCGCAGACGGCCGCCGAAGCCAGGGAGGCGGTCCTCGAAGACCGGCGGCAGACGGTCGCCGAAGCCAGCGAGGCGGTCCTCGAAGAAAGGAGGGATGCCCGGGCGTTGTCTGGTGCGGAGCTGCCAGCATACCTTCGACGCGCACCAATCCGTCGCTCTCAGGGTCACTCGACGGGGGCTTCTCAAGTTACGCCATCATCTGATGGCTGCTGGGGAACGCCACCAGTCTCAGCACTGGCGACAACATGACGACTCTCAGCATTGTCTGCGAAGTAGTGTGGCTTGCGAAATGGTATGGGAAACCCAAGGCCAGCGAGCAACGCAGTCTCGAAAGGAGAGTCAGGTTAATATGAAGAAAACGGTGCGTGTGTCCCTGTGCCTTGCTATGTTGGTTCTCGTGTGCACAACAGCCTGTGGAGTTGGGAGTGCCGCAGACAAGACCCGGTTGACGTTCTGGAACATGCCGTTCGTGACCCAGGAGGTCTCACCGGACTATGTCAAGTGGTGGGAGGACGCTGTGGTCAGGGCTCTCCCCGACGTGGTCGTCGACAAGTTCTACGGTCCCGGTTCCTATCCGGAGATGCAAAAGAAGTACGTGATCCAGGCGAAGACCGGCAAGCCCGACGTGATCGAGGGCCTCGTGGAAGACATGCCAATCTACATAAGCATGGGGCTCATAGCAGGTCTCACTGACAAGTTCAACGCCTGGGCTGAAAAGGACAACTTCGTCAAGGGACCGGTGAGCGCCCTCACTATAGATGGGACCGTCTACGGCATTCCATACAACACCAATGCTCGCGTGCTTCTCTACAGGAAAGACCTGTTCAAGGAATACGGCCTCGAGGTGCCGAAGACCTGGGATGAGCTGGTCAAGACGGCGTCCGCCATCACAAGGAAGTCCAACAAGAAGGTGTACGGGTTCACGTGCGTCACAGAGGTCGGTGAGTCGCGCGGCTTCCAGGAATTCATCTCGTGGTATTTCCAGTTGAGCAAAGGCAGGCAGATCTTCGAGAAAGTCGCGGGCAAGTGGGCCTGTGTCGCGACACCCGAGCAATTTGAGAAGGTCCTCCAACTGTATTACGATCTCCTGTTCTCCGATCCCGAGTATCCTGCGATGGATCCTGCCCAAAGGGGTGGCGGCTGGATGCCGGAAGATAACGGGTACGTCGCAGGCAAGTGGGCCATGGTTCCAATGGGGCCGTGGATCTGGGGGCACCGGGCTGATAACGAGACCGCAAGGGCAATCCTCGAGGAGAAGACAGGCATAGCCCCGCTGCCGGTCGCACCTGGCGGCATCCAGGCCACGTACATGGAAGTCAAGCCCATCATGATCAATGCCCACTCCAAGGACCAGGATAAGGCGTGGGAACTTGTCAAGTTCATCACGTCGAGGGACGCCATGGCCGGCTGGGCGGCGAGCTCCGGGTTCATACCGGCCCGCAAGGACGTGTCGGCTCTCGACGAGTTCAAGACCAACTGGTGGCAGCAGGGCTTCGGCGCCCAACTGCCGACCGGGGTCTGCCCGTCTCCGCTGAACTGGGCACCTGCGAAAGACGCCATATTCAAAGCCATGAATGCAGTCATCTACAAGACCCTGACCCCGAAGGAGGCTGCGAAACGCCTGTGCGAGGACCTTACCAGGGTGGCCAATGAGGGGCTTCTATGACTGAGGGGCTTCTGTGACTCTGGCTGTCGCCAGCTGGGAGAAGGTCCCAAGACGTGATACGGGCAGCCTGTCTGCAGTAGTCAGCTGACCGGCTACTCGGGAAGGCCAGGAGGGGCCGGGGACATAGGTCGCGGTGTTGGGGTTGCCGGTGTTGCCCTCCGGGGACGGCGCGCTTGCGGCGCGCCTCGTTCGAATTTGGCGCGCGAGCTAGCCAAATTCTCGACGCCCCGTCGTGCAAGCACCGGCAACCCTGGAAAGGACTCACCCGCCGAAAAGCAGCGCGAACTTGTGGCGGTCTACTTGGTGCCCCGGCCCCGGGGCCGCGCCCCGGAGGCCTGGGGTGAGTGCGGTACCCCCGGGCCGGGCGCGTAACAGTCGCTTACGTGCCGGTCATCTATGTGAATCCGTGCGTTTGAGCCTGGGCATTTGAACCTGTGGAGTCAGACGCTTGAGGTCTGCTGGAGACCGGGGCTGTCGGGTTGGGCGGTGTCGGACGGCACCGGCGGGCAAGGAAGTGAAGGCGGGGTGCCGTACCACTGATGGTCGAGGGGCGCTTGAGAGGTAAGACCGGATACATCCTGTGCGGACCGGCAGTCCTCGTGCTCGGAGCGCTGGTGGTGCTCCCGCTTGCCAGTGGAGTGTGGCAAGCCTTCACCGACGCGAACCTCCTCCGGCCTGCCGTGCACGTGGTGGGCCTCGCGAATTTCGCCTTGATGCTCCGGGATCCCGTGTTCTGGGTGGCGTTGAGGCACTCTCTCGAGCTAACCACCGTGGTAGTGTTCCTTCAGCTTGTCTTCGGCACCGTTCTGGCGCTGGCGCTGAAGCAGAGGGTGCCGGGCATAGGCGTATTCAGGAGCCTTGCCATGACAACGTGGGTGATTCCCGTTGTCGCCACGGTGGTCATGTTCAAGTTCATGGCCCAGACAGGCTACGGATTCTTCAACATCGTCCTCGAGAGGCTGGGGCTGGGCCGGTACGCCACGTACTGGTTCGGGGACATCCGCTGGGCCTTCCCCCTCATGGTGCTCTTGCACTTGTGGAGGAACGTCCCTTTCTATGGTGTCGCCTTGCTCGCTGCAATGCAGGCGATTCCGAAGGAGCTGTACGAGGCCGCCCAGATCGACGGGGCCGACGCGTGGCGACAGTTCTGGCATATCACCGTGCCCGGCATCAAGTATATGGCCATGGTCATGGTAACGATACACGTGATCTGGACCTTCAACAACTTCGACTTCATTTACCTCGCCACGGGGGGAGGTCCGGTTGACGCAACGGAGGTGCTACCGGTATACCTGTACAAGCAATGCTGGCACAACTTCTCGATGGGGTACGGTGCCACGATCGGGATCGTGATGCTCGTCATCCTGGTCGCGTTTTTCGTGCTCTACACGAGACTTACCGGAGAGAGGGAGATCTGATGGGCTTGCGCCACTTCTCCTAACGATGTTGGGGTTGCGGGTGCTTGCTGGGGCGGGGCGCCTGGAATTTGGCTAGCCCGCGCGCCAGATTCGAACGCATCTCACCGCACGCGCCGTCCCGGGAGGGCGACACCGGCAGTCCTGGGCGACACCCGCGACCCTGGACAGGACTTGCGCGCTGAAAAGCAGCGTGGATTTGTGGCGATCTGCCTGGACGTGGCCGGTGGCGCGTGAAGAAGGCGCGCACCCGGGATGAATGTCTCAGAGTCCATGACCCAGGGTCGGCAGGAGGATGGAGATGCCTGTGAGAAGGCGCGTCGGGGCAAGTCTGAGGACAAGTGCATGGAAGAGCGTCAAGAGGACCGCCTTCACGTATGCGGTGCTCGTGGCTTTCTACTCTTTCTTCCTGCTCCCGATTGCATGGGTTTTGTTCACTTCGTTCAAGAGACCCGAGGCAGTCCTGGGAGACTCCCTTCTGTGCAGCATCAAGGACCTCACGCTATCCAACTACGTGAATATCCTGTCGGTGACGGATTTTCCCACGAACCTCTGGAACTCGATCAAGATCGCCGCGGGTGTGACGGCGATAACGCTGGTTTTGGCGACGCTCGCAGGCTATGGCCTCAGTCGATACAAGCTGAAAGGACAAAACTTCGTCATCATCGGCATCTTCGCGTCGCAGATGTTCCCGCCGGTGCTCATACTCATACCTCTGTATGCCTGGATGCTGAAGCTAGCCATGGTGGACACCTACCCTGGCATCATCCTCGCCCAGCTCACCCTCACGTTGCCGTTCGGTGTGTGGATGGTCAAGGGATACCTCGACGGCATCCCGAAGGACATCGATGAGGCGGCTGTCATAGATGGCTGCGGGACGCTCAGAACCCTCTTTCAGGTGATCGCCCCGACTGCGCTTCCGGGCATACTGGTGGTCGCCTTTTATGCATTTGTCGTCTCGTGGGGGGACTTTCTGATCGTGTCCGTGCTTACCCAGAGTAACGCCACGGCGACGATACCCTTCACCCTCTGGCGCATATCGGTGTCTCTCATTGTCAAGTGGGGTCAGGTGGCGGCCGCGACCACCTTGACGATACTGCCGACTATCATCCTGTTCGCCTTCGTCCAGAGGTGGCTGGTGGAAGGGCTGACAGCAGGGGCGTCCAAGGGATAGATGAGGGATAGGCGAGACTCGAGCGTGCCCCCGGGGGACCACATACCGTCCGTAAACAAGGGCGGTCGGTCCGGCAGGACTTCCTGAACCGGCGCGGAACCAGACCCGGCCCCTACTGACGCGTGGGGCAAATGCGCCATGACGATGTCGGTGTCCGGGCCATCGTGTGCCGGGACCCTCCGCGCAACAACGTTTACCTCAAGGCCGCCGGAGAATGCCACTCAAGATCCGGCGGCCAATCCTCCCAGCCAAGACGCGCGAAAACAGATCGGTCAATTTAAACACTCGATGAAGGATTTTCTACCCTGACGCAGAAGTATATGCGTGGTTGTGTGTAAACCTTTACACAGTCGGGGCGGCAAGCTGAAGCTTCAGGTGCCTGACAGAGGTGCTGATGAGCGATGAGTGTGAGAAACGTTCTTTGGCGCCGTGGGAGTATCGCCGCCCGGCCAGGGACTCTCCCCGCGGCAGGTGCGGAAACGTTTACCCAGCAGCGACCGCCGCAACGAAGACGTCGGCGAGTTCCGCTGGACCGCCGGGCCAAACATACCGCGACGGTCTGGCCAATCAACGACGACCGAGGTTCTGGAGTGGAGGGCCAACATGCGGAAGCAGAGCAAGTCGCACTCCAATGGGTTCGAGAGACAGGTTACAATCGTGGACATAGCGGAGAGGGCCGGTGTCTCCATAGCCACCGTTTCACGCGTCCTGAATCAAACGGGGCGGTACAGCGAGGAAACGCTGAAGCGCGTGAAGGCGACCGCTGCGGAGCTCGGGTATGCCCCGAACTTCATGGCGAAGAGCCTGAAGAAGCGTCAGACTGAGCAGATCGCGTTGGCTGTGGCCGACATCGGCAACCCCGTGTACGTCGCGATGGCGAAGGCAATCCAGCAGGTAGTGAAGGAGCACGGCTACCGTCTCGTCTTGCTGAGCACAGAGGCCCGAGTCGATGAGGAGATCAGCATCCTCCAGAGCCTGGCGAAGCAGTACGTTGACGGCTTGATCATTTCGCCGCTGTCATACGGAGAGGCCCACAAGAAGCAGCTTGCGCAGGTCAAGCGGCCGGTGGTTGTGATAGGTGGGAGCCCGGGCGATATGAGCGTTGACAGCGTGTACGTCGACTCCGCGAAGGGCGTTCGCATGGCCATGGAACACCTGTTGGACCAGGGGTTTAGCCAGATTGCCTTCGTAAACGGCCCGTCTGAGACGGTCCCCGGAACGGTGCGGCTCCACGGGTACGAAGAGGCCTTGATCGAACATGGTATCGTGCTGGACCCGCGGCTGGTTGTCCACGGTGATTTCACTCTGAGTGGAGGACATATGGCTGCCGCCAAGCTCCTGGAGCTGCCGGGTCTCCCCCAGGCTGTGCTGTGCGCCAACGACCTGATGGCCCTGGGCGTCTTGAGGCGACTTCGAGAGGCCGGTGTTCGCGTTCCGGAGGATGTGGCGCTGGTCGGGATGGACGACATCGAGCAGGCCCGGATAAGTTCACCGGCCTTGACGACGGTTTCGCTGCTGGCCGCCGAACGCGGCAGGATCGCAGCCGAGTTGCTTCTTGGGCGCCTGACGTGCGGCTCGGCCGAACCGCCGAGGCAAGTTACGGTGACCCCCAGGCTAATCGTGCGCGAGTCGAGCGTGGCTTACTCGGTGAACGGCGGCGTGCCCGCGTGAGAGACCGGCGCCCCGCAGGTGGCAATCAAGAAGGCGCGGCCAGTTGAAGGAGCGCGACTAGCTGGAGGGGCGACCAGTCAGGGAACCGCGGATTGAGCGAGTAGAGAACGAGCGGAGGACGAAGCAACGGGGGATGCGTATGCCGCATGCTGATGGACCGCAGACTTACGAACCGCGAACTGACGAACTCAGAATCTACTCCGCAACCTCTTTCGTAGGCCACGGGGTCGACGAGGAGTCCGTTGAGAGAGCTCTATCCTACGGCGTTCACGCTATCGTCGCGCAGGGGACTACCACGGACGCAGGGCCGTACTACCTGGGGACCGGGAAGCCTGTGATGGCGGAAGAGGCTCTCAGGTGTGACCTGGAGATAATCGTGCGTTCGGCGCATAAGGCAGGGGTTCCGTTCATCGTATCGGCGGGTGGGTCCGGGTCGGATCTCAGCACAGCGCTGAGCCTGAGGATGATAGCCGACATATGCCGCGAATGCGGCCTCCGCTTGAAGGTCGGCGTGGTGTGGAGCGAGATCGACCCCGACTGGCTTGTGGATAGGATTGCAGGCGGCGTCGAGGCGCGCAGGATCGTCCCGGCGCTGCGGCTTGAGGAGAGGCTGTCCTGCGAGACAGTGAAGAAGTGCAAGCGGATCGTGGCTCAGGTCGGTCCCGAGGTAGTGATGCGCCTGTTGAGCGCAAACCCCGGCCTGGACGGGGTCTTGTGCGGGCGGGCGCTCGATGTGGGACTGTATGCCGCGCTCCCGTTGATGCACGGGTTTGATAAGGGTCTCTCGATGCACTTCGGGAAGATCATGGAGGACGGGTCTCTCGCAGCAACGCCGGGGAGCGGCAACGACGGCTTGCTCGGAATCATCCGGAAGGACCACTTCGACGTCATGCCCATGAGCCCGAAGCGGCGCTGCACTCCGGAGAGCGTGGTCGGTCACGCGTTTTACGAACGTTCAGACCCGAGCCGGGAGGCCAACCCAGGCGGTGCCCTGGACATCAGCGGTTCGACCTACGTGCAACTCGACGACCGAACGGTGCGGGTAACCGGGAGCGGGTGGGTGCCTGATCCGGAATACCGTGTGAAGCTCGAGGGCGTAACCCGGATCGGCTACCGCAGCATCTGCATAGCGGGGGTGAGAGACCCGCAGTTCATCAGAAACGTAGACGTCATTCTGGACGAGTGCAGGGAGACCGTGTGCCACTATTTCAGGACGCTCCCCGCGGGATCTTACACCCTCACGTTCAGGGTCTACGGGCGGGACGCCGTGCTTGGAGCGTGCGAGCCGGTTCCGGTGGTGGAGGGACATGAGATCTGCATCCTGATCGACGTCGTGGCCGATTCGCAGCAGCGGGCGGACAGCATCTGCTCGTTCACCAGCTCGACTGTGTCGCACCACGGGTTCCCCGGGCGCCTGAGCACGGCGGGAAACCTGGCCATGCCGTTCTCGCCTGGGAGGGCGATATCCGTAGGCGAGGTGTACCAGTTCAGCGTGTGGCACGCCCTGCCTCTGGATGATCCCTGTGAGCCTTTTCGGACAGAGGTGGTCTCACTTCCGGGCGAATAGGCCCCACCCGTCGAATGGGCCTGGCCCATCAAGGCAGCGGGTCCGTTTCTCGCTGAAGGGGTCTTGCCTCGCGACGCAGCGGGCACGGTCACTGACGAGGAGGTCTCCTAACTTGAAGCTGAAAGATCTAGCGAGCGTCATACGCAGCAAGAACGCGTCTCCTTTCATAACCACCCTTGACATGTTCTTCGAGGACGAGAGCAATTACGATCGGGTAAAGAGTTCGGGTGTCATCTCGACGGAGACCGTCGCGCGGATCTATAAGATCCCGGAGGCGAGCGTCGTGGGCGTCTGGTTTGTGGATGCCTGCAGAGGGATCAAGGTTTCGTTTCTGAAGCCCAGGGCGGCGGATGATGTGGTCAGCGGCGACCTGTACGGCGCCCAGCAGAATGCGCCCTTGCTCGAGCTCGAAGTGACCTGAAGTGACCTCATGATAGCCCAGTCTGCCTCGAGAGGGGCGGTCCGGTCGGGGGTGAAGCCGGGGATGAACGTAGCCTCTAGCACGAACCACGCAGCCAGGCTCGTCAAGCGCCGAACGCTGTGGAAGACCATGTACCAGCAACGCTGCCTCATGATGATGTCAATTCCGTTCCTCATCTGGATATTCATCTTCGAGTTCGGCCCTATGTTCGGCTGGCTTATGGCGTTTGTGCAGTACGACCCCAACAAAGGCATCCTGGGGAGCCAGTGGGCGGGCCTGCGCTACTTCAAGATGTTCTTCGAGGATCCGGATATCTGGCTCATCCTCAGAAACACAGTCATGATCAGTTTCCTCTACATTCTGAGCTCCAACGTGTTCCCCCTGATCCTGGCCCTGATGATAAGTGAAGTGGGTGACGGCTATTTCAAGCGCGCCCTGCAGACCGTGACTTATCTCCCGCACTTCGTGTCCTTTGTGGTGGTCGCGAACATATTCCTGACGCTCTTCGGGATGAGGGGCCCGGTGAACGAGCTTCTCAGGGGGCTGGGCTGGACGGACAGGCCGGTGCTGTTCTGGCAGGACAAGAACATCTTCTGGTACATGGTCACGTTCGTGAGGTCATGGAAGGAGATTGGCTGGGGCGCGATCATATACCTGGCCGCAATCGCGAGCGTGGACCAGGAGATGTACGAGGCCGCCAAGATCGACGGATGCGGCAGGTTTAGGGCCATGTGGCACATTACGATCCCGTCCATTCTTCCGACGATCACGCTCCTCTGGGTGCTGAACATGGCGGGTATATTCAACGCCGGGTTCGACGCCTCTTATCTGCTTGGGAACGCGATGACGCGGGAGGCCTCTCAGGTCATCGACACCTACGTGTACGAGCTCGGCATCTCAATGGGGATGTACTCCTTCTCTACAGCGGTGAACCTGCTCCAGACCGCGGTGGGGTTTGCGTTCGTTTTCATCACCAACACGATCGCGCGGAAGCTCACGGATTACTCGCTCTGGTAGGAGGTCTCGGGCGATGAGAAAACCTCTCAGCGACAGGGTTTTCGACGTTGTGAACGGGGCGCTGCTGACACTTCTCGGGGCATCGATGGTGTACCCGTTCCTCTATGTGATTGCGATCTCGCTCAACGAAGCCTCCGACAGCAGCCAGGGCGGGACATGGATTCTTCCGCGGAAGCTCACATTTGAGACCTACAAGATCATCTTCGTGAACAACGACCTGGTTTCCGCCGCGCTCGTGAGCGTCGCGCGCACGGTGCTGGGGACCGTGCTGGTCGTGCTGTGTTCGGCCATGTTCGCGTACGTGTTCACGAAGCAGAAGTACTTCCTGTACAAGCCGATGAAGCTGATCTTCTTCGTGGCCATGTTCTTGGGCGGCGGGGGTCTGATCCCGGTGTACATGCTGTTTAGAAGCCTGGGCCTCCTCAACACGTTCTGGGTGTACATCATCCCCTGGATGCTCAACCTGTGGTACGTCGTGTTGTTCAGGACATACTTCATGCGGCTGCCGCGCGAGATCGAGGAGGCGGCCTTCGTGGACGGGGCGAGCGAGCTCACCGCGTTTTTCAAGGTGATCCTGCCGCTCTCGAAGCCTATCGCCGCCACGATAACCCTGTTCGCGGCCGTGGCCCAGTGGAACTCCTGGAGGGACACCCTGTTCTTTACGGCCAGCCCGAGCCTCAGGACGCTGCAGTACGTGATGATGGAGATACTCCAGCGGGCGGAAGCCGAACGTATGATTACGAGGGCGGAGATGCTGGACGTGGCCCTCGGGCACCTCAAACTCGTGGACCCGATGTCCGTTCGCATGGCGATCACGGTGGTGACCACGCTTCCCATCGTGCTGGTGTACCCGTTCTTGCAGAAGCACTTCATCAAGGGCATACTGGTCGGGTCGATGAAGGGATAGACGAACAAGCAGGCGAGTCACCAGAGAACTCAGACAAGGAGGTGCATAGTCGAACCCGAGGTCAGCGCGAGGAGCGCGCAATCTCTCCAGGGAATCAATCGCAGCCAGAGGAGGTTAGTTCACATGCGGAGACTCACGGCAGTGACAGCCCTTTTATTTGTCGTTGCGGTACTGGCCCTGACAGCCACGGGTTACGGGCAGAGCATCCCCCTTTCCGAAGATGCGAAGAACCCTGTCACTTTCACAATCTTCACCACGAGGGTCACAACCGCACCCAAGCCCGACGCGCCCGTGCTCAAGGAGGCAACTCGGCGGACTGGCGTGACCTTCAACATCATGACAGGGGACAAGGAAAAGCTCAGCATCATGCTGGCGAGCAAGGACTACCCCGACGTCATCGTGATGCCTCGTGACGACATATTCTACCGCTACCTCCGTTCGGGAGACCTGGTGGACCTGAAGCCCTTACTCCAGAAGCATGCGCCCACCGTATACAAGATGTTTGGCTCACCAGTAAACGGCAATCTGCTCGATATCTTCAGTACCGACGACGGCAAGCTCCTCTACCTAACCGAGAATTACGACATGCTGCGGGAAGGCGAGAGGCACCCGGAGGATGCGATGGACCCAGACCGCGTCCAGGCGGAGCTGCCGTGGCACAACGTGTTCTACGTGCTATTCCCGGAGGCCCAGGACGTGGCCAAGAAGAAGATATCTAACCTCTCGGAGTACCACGACGCGGTCAAGGCCTGGAAGGCCAAGCACCCAGGGCAGGACTACTACGCCGTGACCATGGAGAAGGGAATGGGCCAGGAGATGCTGGGATCGGCCCTGTCCATGTACGGGTACAAGGTCAACACATACGGCGGGATCTACGCCACCAAGGACCAGAAGAAGTACATCTACGGGTTCAAGGCCCCTGAGGTGCTCCCGTTCTTCAAGTTCGTGAACAAGCTGTACCGCGAAGGCCTGATGGATCCTGAGGGACCGGTGCAGACCTGGGATCAGATGATCCAAAAGATGAGTACGGGCAAGGTGTTCTCCTTCATCGGAGGGTATTACTCAGCTTACACGGCGAACGATAACCTCCTCAGGGCGGAGGCCACCAAGAACCTGATCTACATCCCGCAGAAGCTGGTGGAGGGCGGGGCCAAGCAGAACTGGCAGTACAATGCCGCATACACCGGTTCGGCGGCCCTGGTGGTGACAAAGAAGTGCAAGGACCCTGCGAGGTTCGTGAGGTTCCTCGAATGGTTGTACAGCGATGAAGGCATGGTCCTCGACAGCTGGGGCATCGAGGGCGAGGACTATACCATCAACGCCCAGGGCAAGAGGGACATAACGCCCGAGATCGACCAGAAGAAGAAAGCTGACAGCATGTACAACACGAAGCGTGGCATCAAGTTCTTCTACAGGATGGTCAACATGCCTACGTACACCAGTGACGGCCAGCCTGCGTCCGCCAGGTACGCGCCGTTTTACAGCACCAAGGCGGGACAGGATCCGCGGGACGTGAAGGTAACCGCTTCGCCGTTCAACTGGCACCTGGATTGGCAGGGTTCCTTCTGGAAGGACTACGCCGAGGTCGACCTGTTCGTCGAGGCCGAGACCCCGGCCGCGATAGCGATCGCCAAGTCTCAGGCGATATTGAAGGACACCATAGCGCAGATGGTGGTGGCCAAGTCCGAGGCAGAGGTCGAGGAGATCTACAACAAGGCCGTGGCCAAGATGGAAGGGTACGGCATATCCGCGTGGGAGGCCGAGATCCAGAAGCAGATCCTGGCGAAGCGCGCGAAGAAGAGCTAGGTTGGCGATTCGGGCTTCAAGCAAGGGGAGACAGACGGGAGGCAGCCCGACTGCCGGGCATGCCTCCCGGGGACCCCTTGCCCGGAGGGGCGGCTGCCCTCGAGCGCGGTGCGCGGCGAACGGTGGGTCGCGAGTGGGGTTGACTGGGAGTGTGGAGGGCGCGATGGGACAGGCTGTATGCGCGTTCAGCAGGCGGGGTGAGCTAATCTACAGGTACCTTCTTTTCCTTCCGGAGGGGCATCCGGAGGGCTGTAAGGCAAGAGGCCGCGGCGCGAAAGGCTGCGATGCGGAAAGTCGCGGCACGGAGGGTCGCAGGTGGCCTCTCATCCTGTTTCTTCACGGGATCGGGGAGCGGGGCGATGATCCGGAGGTTCTGAAGGCGTACGGGCCTCCTAAGTGGGCCTCCGAGCATCCTGAATTTCCGTTTGTGGTGGCGTCCCCGCAGTGTCCGGCCTCATCTCATTGGGTGGAAGGGGGCGGGGAGATCGAGAAACTGCACGCCTTGCTGGATGAGATCACGTCAGCCTGCAGCGTGGACCCAGACCGGGTTTACGTAACCGGCCTCAGCATGGGGGGCCGGGGTGCCTGGGCCATGGCCATCCAACGCCCCGAACGGTTTGCAGCGATTGCTCCGGTGTGCGGCCGGAGCGACCCAGAGAAGGCGTACTTGCTGAAAGACCTGCCGGTGTGGGTGTTCCATGGGGCGAAAGACGAGGTGGTCCCCCTGGAGAAGGCCGAAGAGATGGTGAACGCCCTCCGAGTTTGCGGGGGAAACGTGCGGTTTACAGTGTACCCGGACGCGGCCCACGATGCCTGGACGCTGACGTATGGCAACCCGGAGCTGTATGACTGGTTTCTGCAGCACTCAAAGGGAAAGCAAGGCGCCGGCGAGTTGCGGCGAGCCGCGAGGTAATGCCGCAGTTGCGTTTATTGGTGACGATGAGGGGTGATCAGTGTTGGCCAAGATCCCTGCAGGCTATGTGGAGAAAGTGTACGCGGGTGTCCTGGGCAAGGCCATAGGGGTGAGGCTAGGCGCTCCGCTGGAGCCGGCGATATGGACCCACGACACCATCAAAGAGGTCTTTGGGGAGGTCCGCGGCTACGTCAGGGACTACACTAACTTCGCCGCAGACGATGACACCAACGGAATCATCTATTTCATACGCGCCCTTGAAGACTACGGGAAGAACGGCGAGATCAGTGCAGAGGACATAGGAAAGACATGGCTCAACTATACCGCCGAGAACCGCGGCATGTTCTGGTGGGGAGGTTGCGGCATCTCCACCGAGCATACGGCGTACTTCAACCTGAAAAACGGGATCAACGCTCCGCTTTCGGGGTCTGCAGAGACGAACGGGATTGTCTGTGCCGAGCAGATCGGCGGGCAGATCTTCATTGATGCCTGGGGGATGGTGTGTCCAGGAGACATCAAGCTTGCCGCAGAATACGCCCGGAAGGCCGCCTCGGTCTCCCACGACCGGAACGGCATATACGGGGGTATGTTCGTCGCGGCCTGTGAGAGCAAGGCTTTCTTGGGGAACGATGTCCGGAGGATAGTCGAGGCCGGATTGTCCGTCATCCCCGATGAATGTGAATACAAGCGGATGGCTCTGGACGTCATCGATTTCCATACCAGGCACCCAGAGGATTTCAGAGAGTGCTTCAGGTTTGTGGAGCAGAACTACGGCTACGACCGGTACCCTGGCGCGTGCCACGTCATCCCCAACGCAGCGGTGGTGATCCTCTCCCTGTTGTACGGGCGCGGGGATTTCGCGAGGGCCATTGAGACTGCGGTGATGTGCGGGTGGGACACGGACTGCAACGCGGGCAATGTCGGGGCGATCATGGGCGTGGCCTGTGGACTCGAGGGGATCGACCCCTACTGGAGACGGCCAATCAACGATTGCTTGATCGGCTCGAGCGTTGTGGGGTCGCTGAACATCGTGGATATCCCGACGTTCTCGTACTACCTGGCGGGGCTCGGGTACATGATCGCCGGGGAGGAGGCTCCGCCAGAAGTCCAGGCCGCGTCGAACCAGAAGGCCATCCGCTTTGGGTTTGAGCTCCCCGGGTCCACGCACGGGTTCAGGCTGTCCAACCCACGTAAGAACTCCCTGGAGAACAGCGACGAGTTCTCGTTTAGTGGCAAGAGGAGCCTGAAGGTGACAATCCAGGACCTGCGGCAGAACGAAGACGTGAACGTGTTCTGGAAGCCCTTTTACCGGAGGGCGGATTTCGACGACGAGAGGTACAAGCCTTGTTTCTCGCCGCTCGTTTACCCTGGGCAGACCGTTTCGATGCAGGTGTGTTTGAAAAAGAAGTACACGGCCGATGATGCGTGGTTCTCGGTTTACGTCCGAAACACGAACACGAAGGAACTCATTACGAGCGAGAGAACCCTGCTGGAACAGGGCGAGTGGGCCAAGCTCAGCCTCACGATTCCTGACACGGAGGGTCACGCTATCGATGAGGCGGGTCTCAGGGTCGAAAGTCCGAGCGGTAAGGTAGTGGCTATCGTTCACATCGATGAGTTTACGGTCTCAGGAAAAGCTGACTACGCGATAGACTTCCGCAACGAATCCATGGAGTTCGACGGAGTGACGCAGTTCACGTTCAACAGAGGGTCCTGGACCATAGAAGACGGCGAGCTGTCAGGCGTGAGCCCGGAGGGTGCCGAAACCTTTACCGGCAGCCGGTACATGGGTGATTACGTCTTTGAGGCGACCGTAGTTCCCAAGGCGGGTCCGAGCCACAGCCTCAACTTCAGGGTCCAGGGCGCCATGCGTAGCTACGCCGTGGGGTTCGACGGCCGCGGGAGACTCTCGCTCTACAAGAACGACCGCGGGTACAAGGCGCTCAGAGCCGCGGATTATGACTGGGAATATGAGATGGCGTACCCCTTCAGAGTCGAGGCGACGGGGAATCATTTCAGGGTCTTCATCAATGCTGAGCTGGTGATCGAATGCCGCGACGACGAGGCCCCGTACGTAGACGGCGCGGTAGGGTTCTCGCAGCTGGCGGGCGGGCACACGCATTATCGCGATGTGAGGATTAAAGAATTGTGATTCGCGAAGTCGATGTCATCACAGGACGAGCGGAAGGAACGGTGAGACGGTGCTTACGAGGCTAGAACTCGCAGCTAATACGGCTCTGGTGCAGGACCGCGCTTTCGGTGCCATGATCGGGCTCGCAATCGGCGATTCCCTCGGTGACGCGGCCCGGACCCCCGAAAACCAGCAGCGCTTCGGGATTACGATGGACTTTGACGGTACGACGGCTTTGAGTACGGACGACACGGAATTCGCCATCCTGACGGCGAAGACTCTGATTGAGACCGGGGGCAACATGACTGTAGACGACGTCGTCCGGTCGTGGCGAGCTCATGTCGTTGCTCAGGATGCGCTTCCACGGGGCGGTGCGAGTGAGATTGAGGCCGCCGAAAACCTGCGGAGAGGGCTGTACCCTCCTTACTCGGGGGAGTACAATTCGCATTGCCTGAGTGACGGGGCGGCCATGCGGGTGACTCCGATCGGAATCGCCTGCGCCGGAGATCCTGCCAGGGCAGCCAGGCTGGCGGAAATCGATGCCTGCGTAAGTCATTCGCGCGACGGGATATGGGGTGCTCAGGCAGTAGCTGCCGCGGTGGCTGCAGCAATGGCTGGCGGAACGGTCGACGAAGTTATAGATGCAGGGAAGCGCTTCGTGCCGGAAGAGTCTTGGCTGCACCACACCCTGACCCGAGCGCTCGAGATCGCCTCTCGCGCCGACTGTCTGGAAGACGCGTGGATGCCGCTACATACAGACCTTTGGACGTCCTACAAGGCTGTCGTCCCAGAAGCGGTTTCTCAGGCCTTTGCTCTCTTCAAGCTTTCCAAGGGCGATTTTCGCCGCGGTGTGATCTATGCTGGCAATTTCGGCCGCGATGCGGATACGCTCGGGGCGATCGTCGGGGCGCTGTGTGGCGCGCTTGTCGGAGCAAGCAACATCCCTGAGCGTTGGATACAAAAGACGCGGTATCCAAGCGGTATCTGCCTTCGCTTCACGAAGGGTTTGGACATAGCCGAAATCGCGGCCGAACTCGCGAACCTGGTGTCTCCCTGAGTCGGTCGACAACAGGCAGCGTCTTGCAGTCAGTCATTTTGCTGGCCCTTTGTCCGCCGCGCGGGTTAGTCTCTCCCATAGATGTCTTCGTTGAATCCAGCCAAGCTGAGCAAGCGGGGCAGGTCGAACGGTTGCTGCCCATCATGCCAGACCCGACGGATCTTGCCCCCGTACTCTATCTCGGGTAGTAAATGATCCTTTCCCGTAATCAGCCCCGGATACCAGGTGATACCTTGCCGCTTTTCTCGGACCTGGCATCTTGTCATGACTTCATTTTGGCGTTCCAGGAGATGAAACAGTCAAGACTCACCTCAGGAGCTTCCGTATAGGTGATGACGAAGGGGATAGAAGGCATACCAAGAAGCTCCTCCCTGGAGAAGCGCTCAAGCGGGACTTCATGCGTCGTTCCGTGGACTCTCACGTCTGCCACCCCATCCTGCCAGGCCCTCGCCTGACGGTTGAGATCGGCGATATCGGAGAACTTAACGGCCAGAAGCTCTGCCTCATATACCGTATGGGTCGCTCGATCTTCCCCTTGGTCCTCGCCCGGTATGGCCGGCATGCTCTCGGGACGAACCCGCCGTTTATGGGGCCTTCATCACCCTTGCTGTCACTGACCCAATCCTCTTCGCAAGAAGTATTGCGTTGGGACACCAGCTGCACCAGTTTCTGCCTGCTTGGAGCGATGAAGTATTTTTCCTGACGGCAGAAGGATTTTCTTCTCGCCCATCTAATTACTATCATACACTTAGTGTCAGCCTGACATAAAGTCTGACGTGGAGGCTTTGATTCTTGGGCCGGGGGGATCAAAATGGCGAGGTTTCTGGCAGAGGTCACGGAAGAGCCGCGGGTTATGAGGAGTCTTGTCCAGCAATACCGCGGACCAATGGAAGCCCAGCTGAAACAGGCTGCTGCAGAGATCGTTCATCACCCTGTCACTTTGTTCACCGGGATGGGGAGTTCGCTTTATGCCAGCCTTGCGTCGCAATACCTGCTAAGAGCCTGCGGGAGGATGGCATTCTCCGAAGAGGCTGGTGAGCTCCTGCATTACGGATCCCGGATGCTTTCCGACAAGGTCGGGGTGGTCATGATCTCCCAGTCCGGCTCCAGCGCTGAAACGTGTTCGCTCATGCGTTTGCGCAAAGAGACCCTCGGGAAAGCCGGTGACCACGGCATTGTAATTGTTACCAATGATCAGGAAAGTGAGATGGGCAGAGAGGGGGCCAATGTACTAGCTCTCATGGCCGGAGAAGAAGGAGGCACTTCCTCCAAGACTTTTGCTGCAAGTCTAGTCGTGTTGACTCTACTGGCAGAGGAGGTCTCCGGTCGAAGAACACCTCAGCAGGAGTTTCTGCTATGCTTTGACGAGATAGAAAACTGCTTGAGCTACTGGTGTAAGGAGGCTCTCGCAGCGGTTGATCTCTTGCGGGGACGTCCGAATGTATCCGTAATAGGAAGAGGTTCAAGCCTTGCAGCGGTCAACCAGGCCGCCCTGATACTCAGCGAGATGGCAAAAGTGCAGGCGATGCCGTTTCCGGGTGGCAGCTTCCGCCACGGTCCTCTGGAAT
>JBLNDE010000030.1:0-17265 GCA_050261335.1 Bacillota bacterium | reverse complement strand
TCCAGGGTTGCCGGTGTTGCCCTCCGGGGACGGCGCGTGCGGTGAGCCTCGTTCGAATTTGGCGCGCGGGCTAGCCAAATTCTCGACGCCCCGCCCTAGCAAGCACCGGCAACCCTAGCACCCTCAAGAAAAGCGGCGAAAACTCATGGCGCCATACTCAGTCTGTTACCGGCCAGTTGGCCGATCTCTGGAGTCGGCGGGTGATCCGCCGGCTGCAAGCCGGCGTAGCGTAGGGAGCGACAGCCTGTCGACCACGGTGGAGCCCCTTTCCGTCCTTGGAAAGGGGCTCCGGTGCCACGCATATCCGGGAATTCCCGACCCTCAGGAAGCGCCGAAAGATCTAGAACCTTATGCTCAGCGAGAGCCTGTGCGAGTCGGGGAGCAGGTTGTGGGTCTGGTACGCGTAGTCCACGGAGAAGCCGGGCAGAGTGACGCCCAGGCCGGCCGTAAACGACGTCTGACCCCCTCCCCACCAGCCTCCGCCCCGAAGCGCCACGTTGCCGATGAGATACTCGGCGCCTGCGCGCAGCTCATACTCACCCTTCACCACCGCGTCCGCAGCGATGAGCAGGCCGGGGAGGGGTCTAGTCGCAACGCCCACGCCCCACGAACGGTCGAAAGCGTCCTCGTGGCCGCTTGTGTAGTGAATACCGCCGAGCACGTTGCGGGCCACCGCGCCGACCCTTATCACGCCCGCCTCATAGAGCAGCCCCACATCACCCGTAAGACCGGTCCCGCTGTTGCCGGGCAGAGTCTGGGAGTAGTACTTCACTGCCCCGCCCAGGCTCATGTTCGGCCACACAGTGGCACCATAGGCGCCTATCGCGGCGTACTCACGCACCCCGATGTACTGTGTCAGGTTCGCAAACTCATCGGTCCCCTCGATCCCGGACGCATCCAGCATGAGCACCCCCGCGCCGACGTTCCTCTGAGCATACCCGAGGGCCATGTACCCAACCACTCCATACTGGTTCGTATAGAGCGAGGTCACATGCCGCCCTTCGATGAGCGCGAGGCCGGCCGGGTTATAGTACATGGCGGCCGCATCGTCGGCTACGGCGATGAACGCGCCTCCCATCCCAAGAGACCTTGCGCCCATGCCGATATCCATCATGGCCGCCGTGCCGACCGGATCCTCCTCCGCCTGTACCACCCACGCGGGCGACAGGGCGAAGACCATCGCAAGGATTACTACCACTATCTTAACTCGCATTTACTCGCCCCTCCTTATTACCTGTATCATCACAAGCTCCCGGCTGCCCTGCGCATCACGAGGCTTCTCCTCAAGACTCGCGCGCCCTCCGGGTGGGGCGATCCCGCGGGATCACCCCACCCATTGAGCCGCTCAGCCTCACGGTCTGCGCGGGATTCGTCCCGCGCACCCGATGTACCTCGTGGCGAGGAGGACCAGTCGCGCCTGCTCCTGGCCCCTGCCCTCACAGGGCAGCCAGGACCTCGCGCCCGCTTACGTTAGTGGCTTATGACGAGCCGCCCGACATCGGACTTCTCGCCGTCCTCGGTGACCACGAGGTACAGATATAGCCCGTTCGCAAGCGGCCTGTCGCCGGACATGAGATTCCACTCGTAGACGTTGATCTCGCTCGCAAGCTCCACGCTGTGAACGAGTCTCCCTACGATGTCGTAGACGTACAGAGTACCGTCGCTCTGGATGTCATAGTAGAACCTCACATAGTCCGACGCCGGGTTCGGAGAGGCAACCACCATGCGGGAGAGCACGACGATCGTGAACTCGCCGCTCGTCGCCTCGCCGACTGCGCCATCCGGGTCGGTGGCGACGACCCTCACCTTGTAAAGACCGCCCCTCTTGACCTGCGAGGTATCCCACACGAACTCGCCGGTATTGGGCTGGTCCTTCGCGATGAGCTTCCAGCCGTGGTCGTCGCCGAGATAGTCGTACTCGAACCTCATGGTGATCTCGTCTGCGTTATCGTCCGGATCGGTAACCTCGTACCCGATCGCCTTCGTTCCGGTCCACACGACCCCAGCTTCCGGCTGGAGTATCGTGACCTCCGGACCCACGTTCACGACCTCGAGGGTCGTCTCCGCGGTGCTCGTGAGGCCGCCGTTGTCGGTCACGGTCAGTTTCACAGTGTACGTGCCCTTAGCCACATACTGGTGAGTCGGGTTCTGCTCAGTGCTGGTTGCATCATCCCCGAACTCCCAGGACCAGCTTACGATATGGCCGTCATCTGTGGACGCATCCGTGAACCTGACGACGTCTTCCACCGTCGCCGGGGACGGGGCGAACGCGAACGCGGCGACCGGAGCGGCGTTTACTATCGCGAACGGATCGCTCGTATCCTCTGACGCAGCACCCGCCGGGTCGGTGGCAACCGCACGCACTCTGAACGTGTCGCCCCCTTCGCCCACGGAAGCCGTGTTCCACCGGTACGTCCCGGTGTTCTCGAGGCCCTTCGCGATCTCGTGCCACTCGACTCCGTCGCGGCTGTAGTAGAGGTCGATCACCAGGCTCTCGGCGGGATCGTCGGCGTCAATGGCAGTCCATGTGATATCCTGCTCACCTAGCCACTCCTCGCTCCCCACCGGCGCCGTAAGCCGGACGACCGGCGCCCGGTTGACCTTGAGCCTCACCGGAACAGCCACAAGCGGACGGTACGGGTCGTTAGCACATACATAGAGGTATAGTGAGTACGTGCCCGGCGCCGCCTGGGGCGAGCCGAACGTGACCACGACATCCTGGCTCTCATTCTGTAGCAGGTAACCGGAAGTCGGGTTCACATCGAGGACCGATCCAACCGGCGAGAAGGCGACCGCGAGACCGTTCCCGATGTACGGCGCGTTGTAGGTCACCTGCAAGCCGACGTCGCCTGACGCGTTCTCGACACCCACCGTTGCGCTGTTGACGCTCCCGGTCATCTCCAGGTACTGGCAGATGATCATCCCGTCGGGTTTCAGGATGACCTGGAACGTGTAGCCCGCGGAAGCACCCCACTGCGGCACGTCCTCGAACTCCACGATGAACCGATTGTTGGCCTCGTCGTGGTAGTAGTAGGCGTTTCCTGCAGCGCCTGGATCGAGATCATCCCAGAACACTGCGATGAGGTCGTTGGGCTCGCTCGGATCCGGGATGGGTGTGTTCGTCCAGAACCCGCGCAAAGCGCTCGTGTCGAAGCTCAGGTAGCCGTTGGACGCGATTCCTACCTGCGTCTTGACCTCTCCGTAGAACGGGAACGGGAACGGTAGCGCCACGGTGCGGCCGGACTCATCGTCCAGCGGCAGAGGCGTGCCGACCTCGTTGATCTCGAACCAGTCGAAGACCGGGCCGCCAGGCTGATTGCTGTCCATCCAGATGTACCCGAACGCGTCAGGCCCGCCTGCGCCGGCGCCCGCGAAGCCGCGCGGCTCGCTTGCGAAGTCACCCTTCACGTGCTCCTCGGCAGCGTACCGCTTCCACCCCGGGCTGCCTGCGAAGTTGGGCGCGGCATTCACCCAGAAGTTCATCGCCGCGTTGCCGCCGTTGCTGATGGTCAGGTACTCCTGGTCCTGCGTGCCCACGAGGAGGATCTCGTCGAAGCTCTCAGGGTCCACCTCGAGCACCGGCAGCCACTTCACCTGGACCTCCACGGTCTCGGTTACCTCAACACCCAGCTCATCCACTACGTGAATGGCGGCCTCGTAGGTCCCGAGGTCCGTGTAGGTGTGAGTCGCCACAGGCTCATGCACTGGCTCGCTTCCGTCGCCGAAGTCCCACCACACATCCGCAATCGGAGCGGCGCCGGCCGTCACGGTCGCGCTGAAGCTGACCTCGAGCGGCGGCTCGCCAACAGTCGGCTCGACCACAACGTCCGATATCGTAGGGCCGGGCAGGATGTGGGTAAGGACGTTGACGAACATCACCGGTCGCCATGGATCGTTCGTGACTATCTCGAGGTAGTTGGCGACATCTTCGCCGGGATCGCCGAGATCAGCTGCGATAAGCGTGACCGTGAGATCCATGGTCTCGCCAGGCGCAACAGTGCCGCTCGTTGGCTCAACGACGATCCCGCGCGCGATGGGCATATCGGTGCTGATGAGCCAGGCCTTGTTGTCCTGGGTTACCGCCCAGAGGTTCCCGTCGCTGTGGAGCTCGAGCCCAGCGCCCAGGTAGTCGCCTCCGGCGGGGCCGGGGAACTGGTACACGATCTCGAGAGCCTCGAGATCCAGCCCGTAGATGTAGTCGCCGGGCGAGTTCGTGGACACCCACAGGATGCCGTCGGGATGCCATGCAAGCCCGCTGATGCCGGCACCGGTGAGAGTCCAACCCTCGATGACCTGCCCGGGAACGTCCCAGTCAAGGCCCTTGACGTGGTAGATGATATCCTCGTTCCATCCGCCGATGTAGAACGTGTCGGTGTCAGCGTCGTAGGCCACTCCGCGCTGAGAGGTGCCGGTCCACGGGCTTCCCCGGAGAGTCGCGACGACGTCTCCGGTCTCAGGATCCAGACCGTAGAGACCGTTGTCGCCTCCGACGTTCACCTGCCACACCAGGTTGTGGTTGGGGTCGTAGGCCATGTCAGCAGGCCATGAGCCAGCCCACGGCGTGCCCACGGAGCCAATGAGAGCGCCATCCGTGGTGGTCCAGAAGTCTCGCCTCTGCTCGGGGTCGGAGATCCAGAGTTTCTCCTCGTCGAACCCGACGCCCCAGCCGACGACGATCTCAGAAGGCAGGTCCCACGACATGAGCACATCGCCCGCCGCGTTCGGCCTCACGTTCGCGGCTACCTTCGCGGCAACCTCCCTGGGAAGCGGCTCATACAAGCCTGCCGCGGTGCGAGCGTTCTGGTCGGTGACCTTGCCCACGCGCTTCGGCAGAACGATCGCCGGCGCCAAGCCCTGCCGCACTTTCACGGAGAAGTTGAGGTCAGCATGGCCTTCCACGTTGCCGATGGTAACCGTGTGCTCCTCCACCACGTCGGAGGGTAGAGAGGTCTCGATCGAGTCAGGCTCCACCGTTGCCGCAGGCAGGAACCTGACCTCGATCGGGATCGTCACGCTTGCCGTCCCGCCGATCTGGTCGGTGACGGTGAACGTGGCAAGGTAGGACCCTTGCGCCGTGTATGTGTGCGTCACGTCAAGCTCGGGCGCTGCGCTGCCGTCGCCGAAGTCCCAACCGTAGCTCGCGATGGGCACCTCAGGAGCATATACCGCGGCGTGGAACGTCACGGCAAGCGGAGGCTCCCCGAGGGTGGGCTGTGCGCTCGCCTCTGTGATGACAGATGGCTGACACACGTGGACGTTCACCGGGACCACGATCATCGGATACTCGAGGTCGTTGGTGAACAACACCACGGCGCTGCTGTGGTCACCAGGAGCGAGCCGCGACGCGTCGGCCTCGACATCGATGTCGATGGATTCACCAGCCCGCACCACGCCGCTTGTGGGGTCCCACGTAAGCCAGGAACCGATGGCGCCGAGGCCGGTTTCGATGAGGTACATCGAGTTGTCGTTTTGAGAGGCGACCCACAGGTTGCCATCGGAGTCGAAGTCGATGCCGGCTCCGCCGTACGAGCCACCCGCCGGATGCGGGAACTGAGCCATCGTGGCGTGGCTGACAGGATCCACAAAGTAGATCATGTCAGGAGCAGCGTTGCTCGCTACCACGAGGACGTTCGCGACAGGGTGGTATGCAAGCCCGGCTATGCCGACCTGCATGGACCACTGTTCTATCGTCCCGCCAGGGTCGTCCCAGCTCAAACCCTTGATGTGGTAGATAACATCCTCGTTCCAACCGCCGACGTAGAACGTATCGTCGTTGGGGTTGTATGCGAGGCCGCGCTGAGACATCGTCCATGGCACGTTGGTTATGGAACCCACGACCTCGCCAGTCTCCGGATCGAGCTGGTAAAGGCCATTGTCGCCGCCCACGTTCACCTGCCATATATACGTGCCATCAAACGCGGCGTCGCCAGGCCAGGAACCTGCCCACGGCGTACTCCAGCTCGTGCCGGTGTACTCCCCTTCCGGAGTGACGACGAAGTCCTTCTTCTGGGTGGGGTCGGAGATCACGAGGTTCCCGGAGCTCCGGTTGACGCCAACGCCCCAGTTCAGGCTTATGGGCGAGGGGGACGGCCACGATGCGATCACATCCCCGACGTCGTCCGGAAGCCACGGTGAGGCGGCAACGTTCTCGCGCTCCTTGTAGATGCCCCTCGCCGTGAGAGCGTTGGGGTCTTTGATCTCTCCGGGCGCCGCCTGCCGCTCGGGCAGTTCGACCCTGTCCTGTAATTCCTCGCTGCCGAACACGAGCGGCCCGGGGCCTGCATTGGACAGAGTCAGGACGCCGGATGCGGACTGGCCCTGAGCCATCCTGAAGAAGAACTGGCCCGGCGACCAGCTTGCCGAAGGCGGTTCCTGCACGCGGACGGTGACTTCCGCGGTGGCCTCGTAGCCGTCGTTGTCGATGGCGTGGAAGGTCGCGGTGTACACGCCCTCTTCGGCGTAGGTGTGCAGTGCCACGAACTCGTGCACCGGGTCGGTTCCGTCGCCGAAGTCCCAGTACTTGTCGCTGATGGCGCCGTCATTATCGTGGGCCGCCGCGACAAACTGGAACTCCGTTTCGACCGGACCCTGCGCCGGGTTCACGCCAGCAGCCGAGATCACCGACGGCTGGTTGGGCAGCACGTCGATGTGCACGGGCACGTTGACCACCGGCGTCACCACGTCGTTCGTTTCGATGACGAGCGCGCCGTCGAGCGTCCCACTGGCGATCGGCGTGAGGTCGAAGGTCACACCAACGTCGACGCCTTCGCCGGGCGGGACAGTGCCGCTCTCGGTGTCGACTGAGAGCCACTGGAATGGGTGGAACTCGATGGCAAGGCCGTCATGCACGTAACCCGCGGCGTTGAAGAGCACCTCGAGCCCGTCGGTGCCGTAGGCGTTCTCTATGCCGATGGTGGCGCCTGCCTCGTTGCTTGCTGGGTCGAATACCATGTCCAGGTACTGGTAAACGATGGTGCCATCGGGATAGAGGAGCGCCTGGAACGTGTAGGAACCCGAGTTGTAATACCTGGGCACCTGGTACCATTCGACCACGAACCTGTTGTTCGCCGCATCATGATAGTAGTATACTTCGCCGCCCGACGGCGGACGCAGGTCGTCCCACCAGACGGCGAGGAGGTCGTTGGGCTGGGATGTACTTGGAATCGGATCGTTGCTATAGTCCCCGCCAGTCGATCCGAAGGTAAGGTAGCCATTGGAACAGACCCTGATCTCGGTCTTGGTCTCGCCGTAGAAGGGGAACTCCCACGGCAGCGGCACCACCGCGTGCCCGTCGTCCGTAAGACCGAGGGGTGTGCCAACCCCTGTGATGTCGACCCACTCGAACGCAGGCCCGCCCGCCTGGTCGCTATCCACCCAGATGTAGCCGAACCCATCAGGCCCGCCCATGCCCTCAGGATGGATGCGGCCCTCCCGTGGATCGGCCTCGTCCTTAGAGGTGGGATCCCAGGGTTCGACGGACGGATTCACATCCGGCACGAGCGCGAGTGCCGAACCGGTCACAGCGCGCACCGTAAAGTTCAGGTCTGCGTCGCCCGTATTGGTGATGGCGAGCGTGTCGGTACGAGTCCGGTGGGCGCGCACTGTCGCTGTGAAGGACGGCGGGCTCACGCCAACCTTCGGGAGCGGTTGGGCGACTATGTGAACCGACCGCGACGTCGAAAGCCCTTCGTCGTCGGTGACAGTAAGGGTGGCGTCATACTCTCCCGTGACCGTATAGGTGTGCACGGTGTCAAGCGCGCCGGTCACCGGGTCGCTGCCGTCACCGAAGTCCCATACGATGTCAGTGATGGTCCCATCAGGGTCATACGCCGACGCCTGGAAGTGCACGGTGAGAGGAGGAGCGCCTGCCCATGGCTCTGCTGTGAGCCACTCTATCACCGGCGGCATGATCGCGTTGACGTGAAGCACCGTGTTCACTGTGACCTCGGGCGCATCGACGTCGTCGCTGTGCACGACGATATCAGCCAGCCAGTCTGCCTCGGGTAGGTTGTTGGCGCGGAAGGTCACGTTCACCGTGTCTTGCGCGCCGGGAGCGACTGTGCCCTCGGTGGGTGACACATCTATCCACTTGGGCACGAACAGTACCGTCAGCTCGTTGTGAACGTACTCCTGGTTGAACGCCACCTGCAGACCATCGGTACCGTTCGCGTTCTCGATGCCGATGGTGGCCTCGTCCAACCTATCGCCCTGCATACTCAGGTAGTTGTAAAGGATGGCCCCGTCACGAGAGAGGACCACCTGGAACGTGTACGGGCCACCGCTGCTGAGCCGCGGCACGTCCTGGTACTGGACTACGAAGATGGCCTCGTCGCCGTAGTAGTATATGTGACCGCTCGCCGAGGGATTGAGATCGTCCCAGAAAGCAGCGAGCAGGTCGTTCGGCTGACTCGTGCTCGGGATCGGGTCGTTGCTGTAGTCTCTACCGGTGGCACCAAACGTCAGGTAGCCGTTGGAGCTGATCCGCACCTGGGTCTTGGTCTCCCCGTAGAACGGGAATTCGAACGGCAGCGTGACCACGACGTCCGCGTCGTCGCCCAGGGAGACCGGAGTCCCGAACTCGGAGATGTCACCCCAGATGAACGGAGGACCATCCGGGTTGTCGCTATCGATCCAGACGTACCCAAACGCATCGGGTCCGCCTGAGCTTTGCGTCTGCGGCTCACCCTTGCGAGGATCCTCCTCGTCCTTCCCGATCTCCATGTCTGGCCAGGTGACACGGGCGGAAGGCGCCGCGATGCCGCTAAAGAGGACCGCGATGTTATAGTGGAGGTCTCCCTCGCCCGTGTTGCTTATCGTGAGCGTCTTGGTCTCGGTCTCGCCCCAGTCGAGCGATGATTCGAGCGAGAGAGGGTTCACGTCGATCTCCGGCGGGAAGAAGACGTGAATCCTGGTGGTCGCCGTGCTCTCGAGACCGGAGTCGTCCACGACGTGGAACGTGGCGTCGAAGAGACCCTGCTCCTCATAGGTGTGGGTGGTGTCGTATTCATGGACCACGGGGCTCCCATCGCCGAAATCCCACCAGTAGTCGGCGATTTCGCCATCAGGGTCCATCGCCGAGGCGCTGAACGTGACGAGGAGCGGCGGCTCGCCCTCTGTCGGGTCCGCGCTGGCGGACGTGATCACAGGCGGTAGCGACATGGCAAACGCGTTCGCGGCGTTCAGCCGCCCACCGGAGACGCACAGGCCATCGAACGCAGGCTTTTGATCCACCGTGTCGAGAACCACGCTCTTTGTGGTCGGACTGCCCTCGACCCATCCCGGAGCCCCCGGATACTGCGGGAGGTCCGGATACATGCTAACGAGGGCGGCAACGACTCCAGCGACGTGGGGGGTCGCCATCGAGGTGCCGTAGAAGAACTCATACGCCTCTTCCGGCGGCTCGCCAGGTCCCGGCGGCGGGTCCGGAGGAATTGTGGACAGGATATACCCCCCGGGGGCAAAGAGGTCGACGCTGGTCTCGCCCCAGTTGCTGCCCCACCAGCCAGGATAGTTGCACCGCTCGTCGTTCTGCATGCTTGCCCCGACCGCGATGATGTTCGCCGAATCGTAGCTGGACGGATAGTGAGGAGTCACGTCGTTATTGACATTACTGTTGCCGGCCGCTGCGACAAAGACGATTCCCGATGCCTCGATGGCGTCCTTAAGCGCCTGGCTGTACCCGCCGCCGCCCCAGCTATTGCTGGTCAGCTTCGCGCCTTTGTCGGTAGCGTACTCAAGCGCCAGGATGGCATCGGAGGTATAACCACCTTCAGGACCGATGAACTTCAGGATGATGATCTGAACATCCCAGTTGATTCCGGCCACACCCATGGCGTTGCTGGTCAGGGCACCGATGGTCCCGGCAGTGTGCGTGCCGTGTTCGTCATTGAGGTATCCGTATTGGTCACGCTCGTCCGGGTCCCACACGGTGTTGTCGCTGTTGAAGAAATCCCACCCATTGATGTCGTCGATGTAGCCGTTTCCGTCATCGTCGATGCCGTTGCCAGGGACCTCATCCGAGTTCACCCATATATTGTCAGCAAGATCAGGGTGATAGATGTAGGCCCCGGTGTCGATGAGGCCGACGATAACCTCGGATGAGTCAGTAT
The DNA here is from genome assembly GCA_050261335.1 of Bacillota bacterium. Lineage (GTDB taxonomy): Bacteria > Bacillota > SHA-98 > UBA4971 > UBA4971 > UBA6256. Next base: position 7,156 of record JBLNDE010000030.1, on the reverse strand, counting down.
GCCTTACCCAGGCCTCCGGCATGTCGACGTCAGCGTCATCCACAGGATCGCCCGACATCCTCGGGTCCTTGTACTCGGGCGGTAGGTCCTGGTTGTGAAGCCCCCACATCTCCGGGAACCTCGGGTCATTCGGCATGACAGGTGCCTGGTCGCGGTAACGCATGTAATCTTTCTCTACATACATTACGCCCGGGGCTGCCCCGAGCTTCGCGACCGCACCGTCGACGCTCTCGCCCTTGGGGAGGGCCACTATCCCGAACCTCGCGCCGTTCGGGAACTTCGCGTTAGGTATAAACCTCGCTGTTCTCAACAGCGAATACCCCAAGCGCGAGATGGTCTCCGTGGCCTCCTCGACCCGCACCGCGTCGGCAAACCGGACTATCACCCTGCCTGGGTGATATGCCTCGTCACCCGGCTGCCACCCACCATGCGCCCTCTGCACAATACGCTCCTGGGCGAGGGCGCCCCCGCAAGTTGTCCAAAGGATGCCCACGGTAACGAGTATCGCCATTACCAGAAGACCAAGCTTCCGGCGGCTATGTGCCATTTCCCCATCCCTCCTGCTTGTTGAACTGAGCCCAGGTCCACCTCAATCGAGCCCTCTGGTCCTCGCCAGCGTCCCTCCTACTCATCACCCCCCTAGCCGACGTGTCCCTCTACCTGACGGGGCACCGCAAGACCCTGGAGTTGCACCTAAGACAACCACCCCATGCATGTCACGGGTCACCCGGCTTCACGGATACCTGGTGACATAGCTATGGGACAACGACATGGTTTATGCCATGCTGGTCGGGTTTGTCTTGCGCTGCACACGGGACGTCTGACGGTTCACGTGCCAGCAGGGTGCCCCCGCCGCTTCGCAACATTACTACTCGGCCCTTGTCGATTCCTCCGAAGAATGGTGTCGATTTTGAATTTTGTTTATAGCGAGATACCGCGGTTTTCTTGGGCCCGTATGACCTCATGTGGAGGGATGCGGTCCATTCGTCAGGAAGCCCGCCGAAAGTACAGCGCCATCAGGCGGCCTCGACTGTCCCGCGATCTGACAGGCAATATGGACATGCGGGTGGTTGCAGCAAGGGACTCGTTTCGACAGGGCGGACAAGCAGGGCGTTGCAGCGGACCGCCGCTGTAGGACGATGCGGCGCACCCCCGCTACCAGCAACTGGTAGAGTGCTCGAAAGGGCGCAGGGGTCAGCGGCGACACCGTCACGAGCTTAACCCCGAGCTAGGTGAAATGAAGGCTGGCCGATATGCGCAGCGTGGTTCGTTTCAGAGCAGGCCTTTCGGGCGCTAGGGATGTTGATGACGGTAGGGAGGGGCTAAAGGAACTCTCAACAAGGATCACACCACAGGCGTCTATGTGAGGAGGCTGTCCGTGTAAGTAGGTCAATTCTGGTCAGTGCGGCCGCTTGCAGGCAGGTGAGCTTTGGCGTGGTGCGCCTCGCACAGACGGCAGCCGGGGCAGGCCGACACGCGGCCCTCGAACACCCTCCGCACAGTGTCGGCAACGCCTTCACCCCGGCCGAGGTGAAGGATGATCCTCCTTGGGGAGACGCTTATGAGAGCACTCATGAGCAGGTCCTCGTAATCCACGTCGGCCTCCACGAACTCGGGCGTCACACCCTCGAGATAGTCGTTGTCCACGACCTTCCCGTCGCTGTCAAGCAGCCTGAAGAGGCCGCCCGGCCGCATCACCACGTGCACCTCGTCGATCTTCGGCTCCTGGATATCGACGAAGTACTTGAGGAGCCTGATGAACTCGTTGTATTCGCGCTCGATCATGTAGTCATCCACTGCGGCGTCCACGGCTTCGCGGAGATCGTCGACAAAGCCCTTCAGCCTGAAACGCACGAAGCCCTCTAGCACGAGGCAGCTTGCGGTATCGAGGTAGTCGAGGATCCTGAACACCACGTCGCACCTGCGCCTCGCGAGCGCGCGCGAATCGCCGTCGCTCGCGGCGGCCCCGCCGGCCCCAGGGTCGCTGTCCCCGCTCTGACGGGCGAGCGCAGCGGCAGCGCACGCGACGATCTTCTCCCTCTCCGCCTCATCGAAGTACGGGTAGCGCTCGCGCACCGTCCTGGCCACCAACCCTTTCGCGACATCGTGGAGGATCGCGTCGGCCACCGCGCCCGCCGCGTGGTATCGCACGAGGTCGCGCTGGCCCGCGGGAATGCCGCAGCCGCCATCGCGCAACTGGAAGCACAGAAATGTGAGAGGTCCTGCGGACCTCTCGGTCATCTGCACATCGATTCCCTTGTCTCGCAGCATCCGGACCTTGCAGGCAAGCCGGTCCCGGACGGCGTCAGTGTGATCCTGGACCCCAATGGCGATAAGCTCCATCAGGATCACGCCCCTTCCCCGAGTATTATATGTCCGGCCCGTACCTCAATATACAGTCAGGGTCGGGGCGGCTTCCTTGGATTATCCGCTGCGTCCAGCTTTCTCTACCTGTGGCACGGTTATACAAATTCATGCTTTGACCCAAAGCGTCGTGGGCCCATTAGCTCCCTTCCGGCACGCGGGCACATGGCACGCGGCGGTCGCGGGATCCTGTCGGGCGATGCTCCAGGCGCGCTCCAACTCCGTTCCTCCCATCCCGGGGCCCGCTGGCCCCGTGGTGCGCGTCTCTCCAGGATCGAGCGTCAGCAGTCTGACTCTCATGTCCACAAGCCACCTTCCTTTCTGTCCCTGTCCCTGGCCCTGGCCGTTCTTCCTGTGGGTATAGGTTAGGAAGCCCGTTCACTTTCGTCAGTTCGCGGAGACGGCGCTGGTTGATTTGCTGCTTCAACGCGCGGGCCGGGGAACTCTCCCCGGCCCGCGGGCGGCGACGCCGCATGACTCGTGTCCCGACACACGAGTGAAGTGAGGCGCGCTCTTCCCATATACACCACGCGCATGCACGAAAACACGGGCGTAAAGAGGCCCGAGCGGCCCTTGGTCTCCCGGACCGGATCTCAGGCCGGACCCCCTCCCCCGCGGACGGCAGTGTTCGCGCACGCTGCAAAGTACTTCAGGATCTCCATGGGCAACGGGAACAGGATCGTCGAGTTCTTCTCCACGGCGATCTCGGTGAGGGTCTGCAGGTATCTGAGCTGGAGCGCGGTGGGCTCGGTCGCGATGACGAGCGCCGCCTCGCGCAGCTTCTCCGACGCCTGGAACTCCCCATCAGCCGAAATCACCTTCGCGCGGCGCTCGCGTTCGGCTTCGGCCTGCTTGGCCATGGCCCGCTTCATGCTTTCGGGGAGCTCGACGGCCTTTATCTCGACGCCGGACACCTTCACGCCCCAGGCATCAGTCGCCTGGTCGAGCAGCGACCTGAGCACCTCGTTCAGCTCCCCGCGCTTGGCAAGCATGTCATCGAGCTCGTGCTGCCCAAGGACGGAGCGGAGGATCGTCTGGCCGAGGAGGGTCGTGCTCTGCACGTAGTTTGCCACCTTGGTCACGGCCAGAGTCGGCTCGAAGACGTTGAAGTACACGACGGCGTCCACCATTACCGGGACATTATCGCGCGTTATGATCTCTTGCCTGGGGACGTCTGTGGTGAAGGTTCGTAAGTCCACCATCCAGACCTTGTCGATGCCGAACGGGAATATCACATTGAGACCCGGCCTGAGGACGCCCGCCAGGCGCCCGAAACGGAAGAGCACCCCGCGCTGGTATTCCGGGATGATCCTCGGCATCCTGGGAAGAACGAGGATGGGAATGAGGAGCAGCAGAAACGACAGGACCGTCCCTGCGGCGCCAAACGTCAACAGCCCCCAGAAGACGCCCGCCACGAACATGAACGCGAAGAGCAGCCGAACCCTCGCGACAAGCGCGAGGATCGTCCACAAACCCCACCAAGCAGCAACAAACCAGAACACGACCAGGCAGATCTCTCGAAGCCCAGGCACCAACCTGGCCACCCCCTCCTGATGGTGTCGTCGCCCCGTTTCCGCTTCCGCTTTCGCTTCCGTCACAACTGCGCCCGCCGTCGCCGCCGCGGCTGAGGCTGCTGATGCCGCTGCTCCGGCCGCTACAGATGGACCGCACACATTGTTACCGCGCTGTGTCAGCACTCCTTCCCAACCTCGACGGGGCCCCCATTTACTGCTCCGTCACATGCGGGGCTTCTGCCGGTACCGTCATTGGAGCCGACCGATGACGTACATCACCGGTCCGTCAGGAGCCGTTCCCTACGTCATCGTTGAGGGTCGACGACTGATGTACGTCACCGGTCCGGGCCTTACCCGTTCGCTACGTCACGCATTCAAGGGGAAGGACGACGTACATCACTCCTCACGCGCCTCCCCTTGCGTAAGTCACGCACCGGGAGCCAAACCGGAGAAGATCGACAGTCTCATGCAGAGATGTTTCCGACTTTGGGGAGGGCTGCCTGCGGTTCAAGGAGAGGGCGGACTGAGGGTCGTCAGAATCCAGGCATATGCGGATCAGGGCCGTCCGCTCGAGTCGCGGACGGCCCGGTGCGATGGCCTATGTCGCTACGCCCTGGCAGCGGGTGCCGCCGGAGCGGGCCTTACGAGCAAGTCCGGGTCCACTCCCTCCTTCTCCGTAGCGCCTACGAGAGCCGCGGCCAGGGTGTCGTCCACCACGTTCACGCAGGTGCGTGCCATGTCGAGGATCCTGTCGATGCCTGCGATGAGCGCCAGGCCCTCAAGCGGCACGCCAACGGCGCTGATCACCACGGTAAGCGTGATGAGCCCCGAGCCGGGCGCCCCGGCCGTTCCGATGGACGCGAGGATCGCGGCAACGGCAAGCAGGACGTACCGGGAGAACCCCAGCTAGAGGCCGAAGGCGTCCGGAAGGAACACGGCGCACACCGCAAGAAGTACACAAAAATGGTGCGACGTGCTGGAATTGAACCAGCGACCTCAGCGATGTCAACGCTGCGCTCTAGCCAACTGAGCTAACGCCGCACTCGAGAAGACCGTTTTGCTTCGGGGCCTTGCCAGCTCCCGCGCGCAAATCCATTGTAGGGAATCCTGTCGCGTTTGTCAAGCATAACTCGCGGTGATCCAGCCGTATTGCCGAGCGACGAGGCCCGGACATCGCGGCTCCGATGTCAGGAAGGACGGCACGGCCTTCTCGGGAGCGCGCGCGAGGCCCCGGGTCGGCCACGGGGTCCCGAAGGTCTCGCGTACGCGCTCATGCCCCGCCCCGGTCAGGTCGTCTCTGCGCACCTGCGCGTTGACGGCTCGACACGCTGCTTACATCACGACTATGACCTCTGGAACGCCCAAACGCCTCAAGAACACGTATTCTGTTTCAGATACCCTGACGACCGAGATATTCCCCGGGCTTGCGGGAACAAGTCCCACGTAGAAGCCCACCGGAGCTATGCTGAAGATGAACGGCGCGACCGCAAACCCGCCGATTATCTGCTGAATGGCGGTCTCTGCGTCCATGGGTTTTCAGCCCTCCTCCTGTCTCAGTAAGGTGGCCCGCCCATGCCGGGCATCCCTGGCGATCCCGGAGCCGTGGATTCGATCACCCTGCATTCCGGGATACCGACCCGCCTCAGGAAGGCGAACTCATCAGCCGACAGTCTCACTATGGTGACCCTTTCCTGAACCTCGTCCTGGACAACGAGGAAGTACTGGTTCATGCCGACCCTGAACACGCAGTGGAACACGAGGCGCGTCCCCACCACCTGCATCGTCGTGGCCTGCTCTCCCACAGCCCTCACCCCCTTTCGTGGCGGCAGTCCACGTTATACTATGAGAGCAGGCGGCAACCTGTTCATCCACATTCGGGTGCCGCATAGTGCTGGCGTCCCTTCGCTTCGATACGTCTGCAAGGGAGTCCCAGGGGGGATTTTCGGGGAGGGGGCCTTCGCGCACGCACGAACCGGAGAACGCCTTGAGGTATTCACGGCGTCGGTTGAAGGTGGCGGGAGCAGCGTCCTCCACCATGCAGGCGAGGACCCGTAGCCGTAGGGTCGCGCGGCCGCATGCGTCGAGGAATCTGATGGAGAACCTCGTGACGTGCTCCTCGTGGTCTCTTGGAAGTCCACGCGGACACGCCTTGAGCCCGCCTCCACGTGAGAGAGTCTCCGAGTGCATCCTGCCGGGTGTCGGGAAGCCGCCTGCCGACACGACGAACCTGTGTCAGGACGCCACCCCGTGGGAATTCGGCGCGTCGTCGGCACCAGTGGTTTCGTCGCCCCAGAGGCTGGGGAAAGCAGTGGTAGCAATGGTCCTGCGAGCAGTCACAAGCCGTCTGCCAGGCACAAAATAGAATGGAGGCGACACCCGGATTCGAACCGGGGATAGCGGTTTTGCAGACCGCTGCCTTGCCACTTGGCTATGTCGCCTCACTACGCATATATAAAGTTTGGAGCGGAAGACGGGATTTGAACCCGCGACCCTCGCCTTGGCAAGGCGATGCTCTACCCCTGAGCCACTTCCGCTCGAATCCTCAACAGCTTGGCGCGGGCCGCATTCCTTCCCGTGCCGACGGGCCAACCCCGGCTCGCGTAAGTTAGTTTACCACGTTCTCACCGGATTTGCAATACCTGATTCGCCCCCAGTGCCGCCGGTCCGCGATAATGTCACCCTAATCCGCTCGATTCCCGATTCGCCCGGTTCGCCGCCAGTCGCCGGTCCGCCCTTTCGCCCTCGTCTTTCGCTCTTGGCCCCCCTTGCATGCGTCGCCCCACCTATGGCCACCGCGGTCCGCCAGGAGAACCCCCGCCAGCTGCCCTCTCAGCAGTGTAGGCCCGCCCGAGCCGGGGAATGCTGTCACGGAAAATGTATTCCTCCGAAAGGGTGAATACTATGGCATACAACGACGGGGACCAACACGTGGCCGAGAGAGTCCTCGAAAGGGCGCGGCGATGGTGGCATGGACAGCTCGTGTTGGTATCACATCATCGAGGGAAAGCAAGGATATCAGTGGAAACAGCGGTCAGGGTAGACAAGGGGATCTTCTCGGACCTGGGTTGTCGTCAGACTGTCATCAACCGACTCTCTGTCATCGTCACCATCTGTTGTTCGCGCGAACCTCCGAAAACACTGGTGCCGAGGGCCGGAGTTGAACCGGCGACACGCGGATTTTCAGTCCGCTGCTCTACCAACTGAGCTACCTCGGCTAGAAAAATGGCGGAAGCGACGGGATTCGAACCCGCGGTCTCCTGCGTGACAGGCAGGTATGT
>JBLNDE010000029.1:0-3796 GCA_050261335.1 Bacillota bacterium | reverse complement strand
GAGACCCCTCCCTCCATCCAAGGGAAGTGCAGTCATCCTCACGACAACTGCCTGGGATAACTGCCTGGGGTCTCTCTTCTTCATGGACCCCATACTTACCTACCTAAACTTTACGCTACCCCGTGCCGTTTGGGGAGAATGCAGAGGCGTTCCTGAACAGCCGCTTGTCCCAAACGTGGCAGGTCAGCCAACATTTGCTTGAATGGATCGCACGCATGTTTGCCGAATAGGGAAGCATGAGCACGAACACGATCTCGTTAATCCTGCTGCTTGTGTTGGTTTTTGCCGCGATCGGCGCGACTGGCCAGCCAGTCACGGCTCCGGGTGACGAGCCGGGCTTCCCGCCAGGTGGTTCGCCGCCAGGCGAACAGACACCCGGTCCGCCTGGCGCGCCAGCGCCCACGCCGGAGCCAGCACCGACGCCGGAGCCAGCGCCCACGCCGCCGACGACTCCGCCTGCCCCGTCTCCAGAGTTGCCTCCCCCGGGGCACGGATACCAGGCCAGCCCCGAGGAACGCCTCCTTCTCGCCAGGCTGATCCGCGCGGAGGCCGAAGCCGAGCCGTTCGAGGGGCAGGTGGCCGTGGGGGCGGTGGTCCTCAACCGGGTCGAAAGCCCAGACTACCCGGACACCGTGCGAGACGTCATCTTCCAGGTCGATCACGGCTACGTGCAGTTCACGCCGGTGGCAAACGGTACCATCAACTTGCCTCCGACGGAGGAGGCGCTCGAGGCGGCCGACAAGGCGCTCGCCGGGGAGGACCCGTCGCTTGGGGCGATCGGCTTCTATAACCCGTGGCAGAGCTACGACCCGTGGGTCCGGACAAGGCCTGTTACTGTGGTCATCGCCGACCACGTCTTCTTCAAGTGAATGACGGCCTACCGAACCACAGTTGTGGCTGGTGATCTCGCGGCGGCGGCAAAGCTGCCGGAAGCGTAGCGTGCCGTGCGTCACTCTTTCCGCCCTACCCGTTCGGTGCATCACGGGTCTTCCAGGGGGTGCGCGGTCAAGGACCACCGGGGGGAGGAGCCGCCGTGCCGGACAAGCCCGCCAGGCCCAGGAGGCCGTGTGGTATTTCGTATCTGACAAAGTAGTACTAGGTTCATGGTACAATAACGCCTTCTACCGCTCGGTGGCAACTATCGGATACTCGACTTCCCTTGGTACCTACGCCCAACGCTTACCATGGATATGGGTAAAGCGTGGGCCCTGAAGGACGGGGCTTGCGGCGGCCTATCCTGGGTCATTTCGTGAGGGCCTTGTATAGCGCGGGGCGGCGGGCGCGGACGGCGTCGGTTCCGGGGACGATCTCCTTGCAGCGCGCGTCGGCCACGGTCAGGGTTGCGATGATCGCCTGCTCTCGGTGGGCGAAAGCCTGCGCCAGGACGGCCCCACGCGGGTCGACGACGAGGCTGGCCCCGCCTCCGTCCCCGCGAGCACCCCCGCGTCCCCTGCCGCCTCCGCCTCCGTCTCCTTCTCCGGCGCGGGCACCTACGAGGTTGGTTGCCACGACGAAGACGCGGTTCTCCGCAGCCCGGGTGCGCGCGAACCATTCCGGGCGATCCAGCTGGTTCGAATGAAAGCGGCACGGCCAGAGGATCGCGTCCGCGCCTTCGAGCGTCAGGATCCTTGCCACCTCTGGCAGCAAGCCTTCGCACCCCAGCATGATCCCGAAGTTGCCGCGAGGTGTTCGCACCACCTGGTACGGGCCTTCTCCTTCTGCGTACGCGGCGCGCTCGTCCGCGTCGAGGTGGACCTTGCGGTATGCTGCCCTTATTACGCCGCGGTCAACGTAGTAGGCGGTCCGATGGCGATGGCGGCAGCCTTCGCTCGGCCAGCGCGTCTTGCCCGCAATCTCCATTTCAACGTGCGCTCCGTCACTTCCGGCTTCGTCATCTACGACTTCGTCATCTACCACGACGACAGCAATCCGGACGCGCCGCGTAATGTCGAGAACGCGATCGAGCAACCTCCCGGGGCGCGGTGGCCGCTGTGGGACCGTGTCCATTACTGCGTCTATCACTGAGCTTGGCGCGCCCGGCGTTGCGCCCGCTACCCCGCCCGTTACTCCACCCATTACTGCGCCCTTTACTGCGCTTGGTACCCTGTCCGCGTTTGTGTCCGGCACCGCGCCCGGCATCTTGGCTGGCACTATGTCCGGCGCCGCGCGCTCGTCTGGGATCGGCGCGGATTGGCTCTCAGCAATTGTCTGTGCTGCCGTAGCCGGGTGCGCCCGGGGGTTCGGCTCGGGCAGGACGATGATCTCGACACCCTGCACAGCAAGGTTGACGAGGTGTTTTTCGAGCCGCGCTGCGAGATCGGAGATGTCGGCGGGCGTGTCGAGATCGAGCTGCAATGCCGCTATGACCGGGCACAACTTCTCGGGGACGAATGGTTCTTCGAGGCAGGCAGACACTGGCAGACTCTCGAACTCCTTGACGAGGATGCTGTAGGTAGCCGGGCGGCGATCCTCAAGGGGATCGAAGGGGCGGCCGCCCGATGCCACGGCTCCCGTCTCGTGGCCCGCGGCGGGCGCGCTGAGCGCGTCGAGTGTGTCGTGTGCGTCACGCGCATTGGGCGTATTGCGTTGTGCACAGGGCATACCTGACGCGTCCCGTGGCGCGTCAGCTTCGCCAGACATGTAAGTGCGGTCCAGGGGCAGGCAGATGTCGGCGATTATCACCTCGGGCCTGTCGGAGCTCGCCTGCGCCACCACGTTGCCTGAGGGGGAGATGACCAGGCTGCGGCCGCAGTATAGTATGCTGTTCTCATCCATGCCCACCTTGTTCGCCGCCGCTATCCAGGCGCGGTTCTCGATGGCACGCGCTCTCAGCATATAATCGACCTGCGCGCTCGTGAGGCGGGTCGCGTCCTTGCCGGTTGAAACGAGGTTCGTGGGATCGATGAGGAGGCGCGCTCCCTTGAGCGCGAGCGTTCTGGGGATCTCGGGCATGCGAGCGTCGGCGCATACGAACAGACCCACCGTGCCCCATGGCGTGGGGAAGACGTCGAGCTCCTCGCCGGGAGAGAACCACTGGGAGTCGAAATGCCAAAGGAACTGCTTTCGGGCCTTCCCGACGAGCATGCCGTCCGGCCCCACGAGAAACGCGGTGTTGAACAGCCGCCCATCCGGTGCTTCCTCGACGAGCCCTACCGCCAGGTGGCACCGGAAACGTCTCGCCCGTTCTGCGAAGAGAGCCAGGACCTCCTTGTAGGGGCGGACTTGTGGTAGGCCCAAATGCGGTTGGGGCCCCAAACGTCCGGAGTATCCTGAATGCCCTGAGCGTCCTGAGCACCCGGCGTGCGGCGCCTGGGTCGCCGGGGTCCTGAGGGCGTGCAGGTAGTAGGCGGGGTATGTGCATTCCGGAAGGACGATGAAGTCGGGCGCGGCCTTCGCGGCCTCGTCCGTCATCTGCAAAGCGTGCGCGAGGCCGTCCTCCGCCTGGTCGAGGGAATGGGCGGCAAGTTGCACGCAGGCTACCCTGAGGGTCGTCCTCATCGTCGCGGCGCATCTCCATTCGCTTCGCCCGAGCGTGCACGAACGCGCAGGCCGGAGCACATTGTAACCATGCTGTCGACCTTCGCTGGATTCCATGATAGCACGAGAGATGGCGCCGCGACAAGCCCATGCAGCAAGCCCGTGCAGCAGGCCCATGCAGCCACTGACCCAGGTCGTGGGTAGCGTAAAGTTTAGGTAGGTAAGTATGGGGTCCATGAAGAAGAGAGACCCCAGGCAGTTATCCCAGGCAGTTGTCGTGAGGATGACTGCACTTCCCTTGGATGGAGGGAGGGGTCTC
>JBLNDE010000028.1:0-13272 GCA_050261335.1 Bacillota bacterium | reverse complement strand
GCATGATCTCGGTCCCTTCGTGCAGCGGAGGAGCGCCGGCGACCGTGAACTCCCAGGTCGCACGGGCCACGTTGCCTGCCCGGTCCGCGACCGCAAGCTCCACCGTGTGTCTGCCATCCTTAAGCGGGGGGCGCGGCGTGTAGCGCGCCTCTTCGGCGCCGATGTCCGCCCATCTGGTCACGTCCGCCTTGTCCAGGACGAGCACCACGGTATCAGGATCTACGCCGGAGTCCGGGTCAACGTATCGAACCACTATCGCCGGGGACCGGTCGGATGTGACGCCTCCGTGGGCCGGGCTTACGATCTCTATCACGGGAGCAAGCATATCCTGGGTGGCCTGGACCAGGCCCGGGTCCTGCGCGCCACGACCCGTCCCCGCCCCCTCACCCGACGCCGCGAGGCACGCCGAAGGCGCAGTCACGGCAAGGAGCGACAGCATGAGAAGGAGCGTGACCGCAGTAACCGCTGAAGCCGCCGCACCTGCCGCAACCGCGACGACCGACGCGCTCGGTGCGACCGCTCCGACCGACGTGCCCCGCGCGACCACTGAGCGAACGCGAATCCGCCTCGAATTCCGAATCACTTGCGACACCACCTTTGATGGCTGCGTGGCCGGCGACGCTGGCCGTCACCTTTCTTCTCTTCCGGCAGCCGGAGGTTGCCGGTGCTGTCCTTTCCTTGACAGCCGCCGGCAACCCCTCGGCAGCCCCTCCCGGAAGCTCGAGAGCCAGGTTCATCCCTGCGCAAGGCCGCTCCTCAATCCCCCGGTCCCGGCGCCCGCTGTCAGCGTTCCATGTCGAAGAACGCGCACTTGCCCGGGCTGTCCTGGCCGGCGGCTTGCGCATCAAGCGCCCTCGGGCCAAGCGGCTCGAAGTAGATGAGCATGCCAGAAACCAGCCACTTGCCGGAGACCTTGATGAGATCCCACTCCATTGCCCCCTTGTCGGTGATGCGCTTGCCGATGGGCGGGGTCGTCCCTGTGGCCCACTCGTATACGCTGAAGCGATTCACCACGTGGGCGCTTGTGTGGCCCAGGTTCTCCACAACGAAGCATTCGATAACGAGGTCGAGCCCGTATCCGTAATTGAGCCTCCAGTAGTCCTGATTCTCCTTGTCGCTCAGGAGCTCCTGACTGAGCTTGTCGAGGGTCTTCGTAGTACGCTTGCCCCCCTCTTCCAGGGTTAGCACGAACGAATTCGCAAGGGGAGCGAGCATCCCGTCCACGTCATAACCCTCCACAGCTGCTTCCCAATTGCTAACAACCGAGCGGATGAGCGCCGTCTCCTTCGCCACGTCGACAGGAGGGGTCGGAACGCCGCATCCCGCAACGGTCGCGAGGATGAAGAGCGCGAGAACGGCTGCTTTCAAGCGACCTGCCATTTGTCTATGCCCTCCTTTTCGCGAGTTCACTGGCACCTCGTCGGTCCGGCGGCTTCGGGCCGGTTAGTCCCGGACTGGTCGGTGCCGGGTTCGTCGGTACTGAGCCGGTCGGTGCTGGACCTGTCGGTGCCAGGCCCGTCGGTGCCGGACCGGACCGGACCGGGCGAGCCCGATTCGCCCGATCCGATCCATGCCTGTTATCCTGATATCCCGCTATGCGGTGTTCCCGCTCACATCAGCCTACGAACGGGCGATCCCGCATCAGGGAGCGTCGTCGAACCGGAACCGTCCGAACCCGAAGCCCTGGCGCGTCGCCTCCACGGCGAACGTGACGGACACCTCGGTTGCGTTGCCTGCAGCGTCCCACGCCTTCGCCGTCACGGCGTGTTGGCCCTCGGTGAACGGGACGGCGACGAAGTAGAACACCAGGCTCCCGCCGAAGGTCGCCTGCGGCTTCACCCAGTCTTCGTTGTCCACCTTGATCCGCAGCTCCGTGTAGCCGGTAGCACGCAGCAGGATCGTGGAGGACTTGTTGATGTTGAGCGTGGCTCCGTGGGTCGGGTTCACGAACTGAAGCATCGGAGCGGTCACGTCGACCAGCACGTCCGCGCTCTCTGCGGCGGCGCTCTGGTTGCCGTCCCCGGCTTCCCAGGCCGGCTTAGTCGGGAGGGCGGCCGCGTCTTCAGCCTTCACGCGGAGGCGATGTATGCCTTCCGCGAGCGCAGCCTTCGGCGACCACCTGTCGACAGCGCCGACCCATTCCCATGCGCTCCACGTGAACGCTTCGCCAGCCCTGGTGCCGAGGCTCACCCAGTAGCCGATGCCATGCTCGTCCGGAGCGTTCCAGGTCCACTCGGGGGTCTGGTCGCTCGTCGTGGACGGCGCCGCAAGGCCCTGAGGCACCGCCGGAGGCGTCGCATCTTGCCTGGACGAGACTATGTTCGACCACGCGCTTGCGTTGGCCACCGCATCAACCGCGCGCACCTGGTAGTAGTACACCCGGCCGTCGGCAAGGCCTGTGTACGCCTTCGACGTGCCGTCGCCAGCGGCGATGGGCTCCGGTGTCGCACCTGCAAGGCCGTCCTGGGTCTCGGCCATTCTGATCTCGTAGCGAGCAAGCCCGCTTCCGTGGTCCCCGTCAGCCGAGGCGCTCCACGACACGGTGTTCGCCGAACCCTTTGTGAACTCAGGCTCTGCAGCCATCACCGGAACAGCCGGAGGCGTCGCGTCCTGCGTCGAGCTTACCGGTGCGGACCAGCTGCTTTCGTTGCCCAGCGCGTCTCTGGCCTTCACCTTGTAGGAGTATGTGACCCCATCGGCGAGGCCTTCGAACGTGTAGGCGGTCGCAGCGATCCACCCGGACGCGAGCGTCGCGGCGGAGCCGTCGCTGCACTCGACGTAGTACTCGAGCGTCTCCCCCTCTCCCTGCTCAGGAGCGCCGGCCGGGGTCCACGACACGGTGTTCCGCGTCCCGGCGGTGTAGGGGGGCAGTGAGTTCATCGTCGGCACGTCGGGGGCGGTCCTATCGATCTCGACAGACGCCGCCTCGCTCCAATCACCTGGGTTGCCGAGCGCGTCATATGCTCTCACCATGACATGGTGGGTGCCGTCGCTCGTAAAGCTGGTCGCGTAGGCGTCCACGTTACCTACGTCCGCGAATGTCGCAGGATGCGTGACACCATCAACCGACTCGCCGAAGTCGTACCTCACCGCGTCTGCAGGCCGCGTCCAGGTCCAGACCTGCGGCGTCTCGTTGGTCGGGCTCGGGGTCACCAGCGTCACCGTCGGCGCCGCGGGTCCTGTGGTATCCACCATCACGTAGCCGCGTTCGGACAGCACGCTCGTGTTGCCAAGATCATCTATCGCAGCTACCTGCAAGTAGTGGGACCCATCGGTAAGGTCCGTTGCCGGCGTCCAGCTTGTCGCAGCCTGACCCTGCGCCACGCGTGTGCCGTCCAGGTACACGTCGTATGTCACCGGACCATGCCAGTCTGTGACCGAGTTCCATGTCCAGGTCGGTGTCCTATCCGCAGTCGGTGTCTGGCTCGGCACAGGAGCCGCGGGTATCGCGGGCGCGGTCGTGTCAACGTCAACCGATACCGCAGCGGTCCAGCCGCTCGCGTTACCGAGAGCGTCAAGAGCCTGCACCTTGAGGCTGTGTGTCCCATCGCCTAGCTCGGGCGCGGTGTAGTTCGTCACGTTTCCGACGTTCACCGCAGCCGCGTCGTCGAGGACCACTTCGTAGTTTGCAACGTCTCCCGCTGAAGCTGTCCATGTCCACCTCGGCGTCTTGTCGGTGGTCGGTGTCTCGTCGACCGCAAGGCCAGTCGGCGCTTCGGGAGCCGTCACGTCTATCTCGACGCTCCCGCTCGTCTCTGCACCGATGTTCTCGAGCCAGTCATACGCCCTCACCGCGAAGGTGTATGTCCCGCTCGCCGTGAAGGTAGTCTCATATGTTGTGACGTTCCCCACGCGAGTCCACGCACCACCGTTCACGCTCACATCGAACCCAACCGCTCCATCAGGCGTGTTCCAGCTCCACCTCTGCGGAGACTCGTTGGTCGGGTTCGGCGTCTCAAGTGTCAAGGTGGGCGCCTCAGGGGCTGTCGCATCATAGATGGTCGTCGCAACCGCTGACCATGCGCTCTCCTTGGTCTCGCCTACATTCACGGTCGAGATCGTCTTAACCCTGAACCAGTACTGTCCCTCTGCAGACGGCGTGCCAGCCGGCGTGAAGTTATATGTCGTCGCCGCAAGAGGCACTTGCGTTGCTCCGCTGAAGCCCGCGTTATCCGCCCACTCGAGCACGTAGCTGATTGCATTACTACCGTCTGTTACGGCGTTCCAGCTAAGCCCTATGGGCAGAGTGTTGTATCCCTCATCGAGCGAGGCTATCGCCGGAGCAGCAGGCGGAACAGTGTCAATCAGAACGGTATTGAAGGTGACCTCCGCGCCTGCGTTGTCCAGGTTGTCAACGCCTTTTACTTTCAGCACATGCCCACTGCTGGTGAGGTCAGCGCTGGGCGTGAAGGAAGTGCCCGTCGTCCAGATCGGCGGCTCGCCATCCAGGGTCACCCAGTAACCCTTGATGCCGGAGCCGGGGATTTCGGGAGCGATGTCGTCATTCCCGGTCCACGACCAGGTAGGCTTGGAATTCGTAGTGGGCGATACCGGAGTTGTAGCTGGGGTTGTCACCGGTCCGGTTCTGTCCACTGTAGTTGACACCGTGTTCGACACGTCGCTCAGGTTCCCGGCCGCGTCGTAGGCAGCCACCTTGCCCTGAATAACGTCGCCGTCAGCTGCCGCGCTTATGTCCACTGTGTAGATGGAATTTGCAAGGTCGGAGACATCGATCCACGAAGCGCCCCCATCCTTGCTGTGGGAGAAGGTGTATTCCGCCGAATCTGCAGGACCTGACCACGCGAATACCACGGCCGTATCCTTCGTATATGAAGGCAGTGCCGTCATCACGGGCGCTGCAGGGGGAGTGATGTCTATCGTCACATACCCGGCCTCGGACGGCGCGCTTTCGTTGCCCAGGTCATCCAGGGACGTAACCTGGAGGTAGTGTCCGCCCTCGACGAGGTCCGCGGCATGTGTGAACGAATTCGTCGCAAGCGGCGTCGCATTCAAGGGAGTCGCCGCCCCGTCGAGATACACATTGTAGCCCACGCCTGCACCGAGATCGTTCCAGCTCCATGTGGGGGTCTGATCGTTTGTCGGGCTCGTTGTGAGCGGCATCGAGGGCACGGGCGGAGGAGTGATGTCCACCGTGACCGTCTCGAAGGTCAATACCGCGCTCTCGTTGCCCGCGGCGTCTATCGCTTTGACTGTCAGGACGTGAGGACCGTCAGGCAGCTCGCATGCAGGAGTGAATGATGTCGCAGCGGTTGATTCGGACGCCCCACCATCCAGAGAGATCAGGTAGCTCGCTATCCCGCTCAACGCATCGGATCCGCTCCACTGCCATGTCGGCGTCTTATCCTTGGTGCGAAGCGGCGCCGTCGGGTCAGTAGCAGTCACCGTCGGAGGTGTCCGATCCACTGTCGTCGTGACTATGTTGGAATCGAGGCTGGCATTGCCTGCCGCGTCATATGCCACGACTTTGGCCCGTATTACTGTGCCGTCTGTGGCACCAGAGACATCCATCGTGTAAGCAGGTGACGAAAGACTGGTGATGCTTGCCCAGGTCGGGGCACCAGCTACGTTGTAATAGAAGGTATAGCTCACCGCATCCGCAGGAGCCGACCAGGCAAACGGCAGGCTGGTTAATCTAGTGTACTGCGGCAATTGGGTGACCACGGGCGCCACCGGCCCGGTAAGATCGACCACCACAGTCCCTGCCGGGGATCGATCGCTTTCATTCCCCACATCGTCGACGGAAGTTACCTGAAGGCGGTGCTCCCCTTCAGAAAGGGGATCAGTATGTGTGAAGGATACAACCGATGATAGCGTCGTGATCGGCGCGGAGTTGAGACGCGTCGCTGAACCGTCGAGATACACGTTGTAGCTCGCCGCCCCGGCGACCGCATCCCACGACCATGTCGGGGTCGTATCGGTGGTTGGGCTTCCTGCCGACGGCGCGCCGGGCACGGCTGGCGGCGTCGTGTCCACGACCACCGTGGGGAAGCCGAGAGGCAGGCTCTCATTCCCTGCGTTGTCCACGGCCTTCACAATGACTATGTGGGGGCCGTCAACCAGGTTGGAGCTTGGGATGAATGCCGTGCCGGTGGTCCACACCGGAAGCTCGGCATCCAGCGTCACCCAGTAGCCCTTCACGCCACTTAGGGTATCGGCGCCGGCCCATGACCATAGTGGCCTCGGATTGTTCGTCGTCAGAATTGCGGTGGGCGCGATCGCGCTGACGGTGGGACGGGTCCGGTCTACCCTCGTGAAGACTACACCGGAATCAGCGCTTGCGTTCCCCGCGGCATCATAGGCAACCACTTTGCCTTCGATCAGGACGCCGTCGGTAACGCCGCTGATGTCGACTGAATGGGTGGCAACCCCAAGATCCAACACCGGGGCCCATGCCCCTGTGCCGTCGGTCCTCCAATAGAAAGTGTAGGTCGCAGCGTCCCCGGGTCCTGACCACTTAAATGTCAGGTTGTTGCCGTTCACATATGCCGGGAGCGCATCCATCACAGGCGCCGCTGGGGGGGTAAGATCTATCTCCACCCAGCCCTTGCCGGATTTCGCGCTTTCCGTTCCCTCGACCCAGGCAGTCACTTGGAGATAGTGCAGCCCCTCCGAGAGAGGCGTTCCGTGGGTATATGTGGGGGTCGTGACAGTGGCGACCGCAGCATCATCCAGATATACCCAGTAACTCGTCGCCCCGGCGACCGCATTCCACGTCCATGTGGGCGTGGAGTCGTTGGTCGGGGTCTTCTCTGGCACCGGCGCGTCTGGCACGGGGTCCGCAAGCGCCCCCGCCTGCACGAATGCCAGCAGCACCGCTGCGACCAGCGCGCCCAGCCACCATTTCGGCTTCGTCCCGCTCATCCATTCCGCCTCCTTCTGGCTAAGTCCTGAGCCGTTGCCTTCGGTCTTACTCTCACTCTCACTCTCACTCTCACTCCCGCTCTCGCTCTGGCTCTGGCTCGCGCCATCGCCCTCGGTCCCACTCCTGAACTCAATGCCGACTCGCCGATACAGACCACCTCCCGGCGCGGGTTCTCTCGTCTTCGCCGTCCGCTGACGTCCCCTGCCGCCCGCGGCTGCGTCTGCCCGAGGGCCGGCAAGTCCCGACGAGCCTGCCAGCGGGAAGCACGCGGGGCTGCACCTGCACCTTCGGGGTCTCCGGCCGCGCGTCGATCCCGCCCAGGGGAAACCGCGGACAAGCACAACGGCACACGGCGACCCAAGCCCGCCAGCAGCACGCACGTTCGCAGTGCGAAATGCTGCCGCAACGGGCAGATGCATCGTCCACGTCAGGGGATACCGTCTCCGCGTGTCAACACCAGGGAACCATTCCGGGAAGAAGTGCGCCAGGCCCCCCCAAGCTCACCCCTGTCGGAATGCGTCCGCGCATGCGGACACCTTGACTATAGCAAGACTCAGGTGGCGCAAATACTGTGCTTGAAGACAGTTCAGGATCAGGAAGGTGGGAGAAGGGGAACGGGCAGGGGACTGCACTTTGGTGCAGGTCGCGTAGACCCTAGTGGACAAGACGCGATGCCATGAGGTTGCGACAGCTTGCCTGGCCATGTCATGGCTGCCGGTGATTGTCGGGGCGGGACACTTCGAATCCGGCTCGTCTGCACGTCAGATTCGAACGTGGCGTACCGCGCGTGTCATCCTCGGAGTGCAACGCTGCGAGCCCCGGCTGGACTTGCGCACCGGAAAGCAGCACAGGCTGGTGATGATCCGCTCGGGGAGCATAAGAACTCGCGGAGTCGGGGATTTTGGGGAATCCGAGGTTGAAGAGTGCGTAAGCGGGGGCGTGCAAGAATGCAAGAACGCAACACTGCAAGTGTAGGAGTGCAGGGGAAGAAGGCAGTACCCGACGCGTCCACGGCGGTGACCTGCAGCGATTCCAGGCCGGAGAAACGGCCGCCTCGCGAAGCCTATCCACCCCCTCCCGCATTGCGGGTCAGGTTCGTCCTTGCTGCGTACGCGATGACCTGAGCCCGGTTCCGCAGGTGCAGTTGGTCGAGGATCTGTTTCATATGGTACTTCACAGTGCGTTCGCTGATGTAGAGAGCGGCCCCGACCTCCTTGTACGTCATTCCCTTCGCAACGAGGGTAAGGACCTCCATCTGGCGAGGAGTCAGCCATTCGCCGGCCGCGTCGCCTCTCGGACCCTCTGCCTCAACCGGGGCTTCGCTTGCAGCGCTCCCCGTCTCGGCGGCCGCTTCCGTCGCTGCCGGTGTCGTCCCCGGCCCTGGCTCCCCCTCCGATTCCGGTTCTGCCTCCTGTTCAGACCGTGGCTCTGGTCCTGGCCTGGACCCTGTCTCCGGCCGCGGCTCCGACCCCATATCCGCCCGCGACACCGCCCGCCGGCCTGGCCCGCTTGCGCCCGCTTCGCCGGCGAGGCGAGTGAACTCCTCGAGCAGCTTCGCGCCCAGACCCGGCGAGAAAGGCGCGTCGCCGCGGGCAAGGTCCTCCAGCATCTCCACCAGTTCTTCGGCGTTCAGGTTCTTGAGAAGATAGCCGGAGGCTCCGCTCTTGATCGACTCGAAGAGGTCGCCGTCGGCTTCGGACATCGTGAGCATGACGATCTTGATATCCGGCAGCTCCGCCTTGATGAGGCGCGTCGCGGCAAGTCCGTTACAGCGTGGCATGATGATGTCCATCAGGACGACGTCCGGGAGCAGGCGCCGTGCCTCGTCGAGGGCCTCAAAGCCGTCCCTCGCAACACCCACGACATCAATGCCATGCGATACCAGGAGATTCTTGAGGCCCTCGGCAAATAGAGGGTGATCGTCAGCGAGCAGAATCCTCATTGACATCCCGTCCTTGTGCTTTCTCTTTGTTCTCTCGCAGTGGAACGCGGACTCTCACTTGGGTCCCCATCCCGGGGGCCGAGTGCACTTCGAGGCGGCCTCCCACTTCTTCCGCTCGTTCGCGCATGATGCCGAGGCCATACCCTGCGCCCGCCCTGCCTCCGCCCTGCTCTCGCATGCGCCCATCGCCGCCGCTGAGGCTCTCGGTCTCAAAGCCGCTGCCGTCGTCTTTCACCACGACCTCGACACCTTCCGCGGCCACAGCGAAGCCCACCTGAATGTGGCGGGCGCCGCCGTGTCTCCTCGCATTGGTCATCGCTTCCTGGATAATGCGCAGGACCTGCACCTCGACGGCGCGACCGAGGACCCCATCCCTGATCTCCTCAGGGATCGCAAGATCCGTCTGGATTCCGTAACTGTGCTCGAAGCGTCGCGCGAGCCGCTCGAGGGCAGGTGCGAACCGCCAGTCGGCGGGCAAAACCCCCTTCATAGTCTTGATGTTCTCCCGGACCTCCCCGTAAGCGTCCTGCGCCACGGTCACAATGCTCTCCAGGTAGCCGTCGGCCAGGGCCGTCTCGCCCCTCGAAAGCTGTTCTCGAGCGGCCTGAGCCTGCACGTTCAGGAACCCAAGGACCTGTCCGAGGCTATCGTGGAGATCCCGCGCGAGACGCTCCCGCTCCTCCATCGCAGCGAGCGCCCGCTGCTGTGTCACAAGCTGGTCCCGCACACGCCTGCGCTCGGTGATGTCGTCGATGACGACGAGCCTGCCGACGGCCCTCCCGCGCGCAGTGAGTAAAGGCGAGAAACGAAACTCATAGGACCGATCACCCTCGACAACCTCCCGCACGGCCTCGCCCCATCCCGCCCCCTTCCCACTCGCCGCGATCTCGCACTCACGGCACGCATCCGCCGCGGCCGGCCACGGCCGCAGCACTTCAACCACGGGCCGGCCGATTGCAAGCGCCGCCGACCAGCCTGTTATTCTGATGGCCGCAGGGTTCATGTCCACGACGCGGTCCTGGGAGTCCACCACGATGACGCCGCTTCTGATGCCGCCCACGACGGTCGCCCACGCTATCGGCACGATGTCCATGAGCCTGTAGCGGAGGAGTCCTATGCTCGTTGCGAGCCCGGAAACGGTGAACGCAATCGGCGTGATGTCGAGCCGGGGCACGGGACTATTGCCTGATATATAGAGCGCATTGGAGACCCAGGGGACTACCACGCCTATCGCGAACATGACAGCTTGCCCGCTGTAAAGGCGTGACCGGCCGAAAAGTGACCTCATCATCATGGTCGAGCCGATAAAGAGGAGCGTGTATGCGTAGATCACATACACCCAAAACGCAGGGCCGTACGTCTTGGTGATGACAGAGAACGGCCCGCTGGTGTCGAGCTCGACATTGTACCGCATCAGCCCGTGGAAGTCGTTCGTCCACATGAGAATCACGATTGCGGCCGGGACAACCAGCAGCAACGCCACGTTGCGCCGCGAAAGCCACTCACCGCGGCCGGAAAACTGGACCGCAACTGAAAGCCACGCCACCGGGATACTGACGGTACCGATCCACTCCACGCTTGCCCAGAATGTCTTGCCCGCCAGATCGGTCCTGAACATCTCCAGGGCGTTGCCGAGCGACCACTCAGCCATGGCGAACATGAACAGCGAGAGTGGCAAGGCCCCGGGCACGCTGCGCCGTTTCCAGATAGCCACCGCGACCGGAAGGGCCACGAGGCCGCTGATGACGTACGGCAGCCCATATGGCGTATAATGCCAGCCCATCTGCCCTCACCCGTGCTTGATGGCGGAATCGCGCCCTCGAGTGGGGAGCCGTTCACTGCTAGAAGATTGCCTCAAGACTACCTCCGCCGCCACCGCAGGAACCATGGTCATGGCTCCTAGCTGCGGAGTTGCAACGAGGTCGAACCTCAAGGCAAGTCGCAAGCGGTGTTTTCGAGCATGATTCTGGCTGCCGGCCGCCAGCCCCCCGTCACCCGTCAGCTGCCAGCTCGCACCCACCGCCGGGCGCTACATCCATTGCCTCCAGAGCCCAATTTCGGCAGGATCATGGGAACTCCTTCATGCCCGACCCACGCCGAGCACATGTCCCGCTCGCGCGCCCCCGCCGCATGCTGGCGCTCCCCACGCGGAGGCGCAGATAGCTCCGCCCATCTGATCGACCCGGCGCGCGGGTCCGTCGCCCGGCGGCACATCGAGGGCGATCGGTTGCCGCCCGCCGTCCCCAGAAGGAGCGGCTCTGCCCGCCCGAGGATGTCCCAAGGAGCGTGGAATTTGAGGTAGCGGCTCCCGGCTCCGTTATGGTAAAACGGAGCTGTGGGAAAAAGGAGGGAGCCGTCTATGTCGGCATGCCACGGCAAGGGGGAGAGTGGAAGGGGCACGGAGGAGGGAGGCACGAAAGGAACACGGATCTCGAGCGAGGTAGCGCTGAGTCTTGAGGCCATACGGCAGAGGGCAGAGGAGGCGCTTCTCGCGCTGTGCGTGGGCGCAGGGCTCAACACCCTGGGGCTGCTGTTTGAGCGGGAGTTGGAAGAAAAGATCCCCCTGGCTCTCAATTTCGGAGTCTATGCGGCACATACTCTGGCGGGCACAGCATCGCGAGCGAATGCTTCATGGAACGCCTCCGTCGGCATGAACCCTATCGCTCCGTGCCTGCGGCGGTGGCTATAGTACCGTATGTATTCAGCTACGATAGCATACGCTTCCCCAAAGCTGCCAAACTCGTGTCTTGTGTAACACTCGTCTTCCAGAATCGAATGAAACGCTTCTATGTGCGCGATCATGTTCGGCGTCTTGACCGGTACATTGTCATGCGTTATGCCGAGTGCCCTGCACACCTGTCCGAATTGCCTGGCAATGAATTGAGGTCCGTTGTCTGTCCTCAACTTAGGTAGGACCAAACCGTCACGTAGCCCACGCTTGCGAAGACCGTTCTTGAGCACCCTTGCCGCGTCGGACGCTGTACAGCTCGTCCCCAGGTGATAGTCGATTACACACCTGTCAAACACGTCCAGGAGCGATAACTGAAAAAGGAAGCTGTCCGTTCCTGCAATGTAGCCATAGCTGACGTGCATCTCCGAAAGCTGGTTAGGGCCGGATACCGTGTCTTTCTTCGCTATGCGTCTTGGATGGTCTCGCTTCACTATCCGTTGCGGCCTCAAGATGCAAAGTCGCTTACAGAACCTGTCAACCTTCTTGTGGTTAATCCTGAGCCCGTGATCTTCCCTCAGGCAGACGGTGAGCTTACGATACCCAGATGGAAAACCATCCCCACAGATAAGCCCGCATAGCTACTCCTTGATCTGGTCGTCACACACTCTGCGACCGGTATCAGTGAGTGAATACCCCCTAACCGGCCTGCCCACCGGTCTCTTCCCTGTAACCTTAACCTGGGTACCATTCTCTGTCTTCTCCCCGCGCGATACGTTCTCGTAGTATGTAGGTACCGCCAAGCCGGCAAAGGCCAAAACCGGACTTGCCCTGTATCCCGCGCCGATCCACTTGTCTGTTATCGCGACCTTGTCGGCTACCGAGGGTTTGGAAGAGTTCTCAGCTCCCTCAGGATCGCAAGCTCGAATTCCTTCTCCGCCACAAGCCTCTTGAGCTTGTCGTTCTCTGTGCTCGCGTCCTAAGATGCCTTTCCACTTCCTTCAGCCTCGCGTCCTTCTCCTTCGGAATGGGGCTTGCCGACCCTCTCACCCTGGCCGCCCTCACCCAGCTGGGAACCGTCTTCGCCGAGATCTCGTGACGCCGAGCCACTACGGCTATGTTGCCGACCTGCTGACACTCCCGCACGATCTGCTCCTTGAACTCCTCCGAATGCCTGTTCCGATGCAACCTCATCAACCCCCCTACTCCAGTATAGACTTGATTCAGCCTCTTTCTCCACCCGGGTTAGGGGGCTAGAGAGATTCCGTCAGGTGGTTGAGACTTATGTGGGCGAGCCAGTGAGCCGTACGACCGAAGCTGTCCTGGTTGGGGACTACCTCGATTGGGGCTAGCTCGATGAACCTACCCCTACAATACCCGTCCGGGTCCATGCTCGCCTCACCCGCGATCGGTGTCTCAAATTCTCACATCAACGGGTATGAAGCATGGGCGAATGGCGCGCCCTCTGTGTGTAGCTAGAGATGGTTGAGCCTGACGTTGGCTGCTACAGGCAGCATAGAGTCCCTGTTGTCGGGACCCATACCGCTAGGGTCAATCGACATGCAGTCTCACGCTTGAAGAAGGAGATTGCCCTACCTTAGCGGGATGGTCTATGGGATTGATAGCAGAATGAGGTCTCCGGTGTGTGCTTTCATCGTTAGGTGCCTCGCTGTTGGTGGTTACTTGTCGCCCGATGCGAGACCGGTCGCGGTGACCCGCTCTTGCGACGTGGAACCGTGGGGCTCTCTTCATGAGGATCGTGCGGCCCCCGTCATGGGG
>JBLNDE010000027.1:0-35711 GCA_050261335.1 Bacillota bacterium | reverse complement strand
GTTCGCCAGCCGTGAGTGGATAAAGCATGTCCTCCGCGCAATCACATCAATCCAAGAGGTAGCCTAGGGATAAATCCGACACGAACAAGGGGAGCTTACCTACTAACTCTTGACACGGACTCACCCGAAAGTGGGATTGTCCCCCATGGCAGGGCATGGTATCATATATGTGCCCTGCGCTGCACACGTGACGACGGTCTTTGCCTGTGGGTTCCGTGCAACGCGACGGGTGTCCAAGTATGGCGCCATAAGTCTGCGCCACCTTCCCTGACGGTGTTGGGGTCGCTGGTGCTTGCCGGGGCGGGGCGCCTGGAATCTGGCCGGCCTCAAGCGGCGGATCCGAGCGCCCCCGACCGCGCGCTCGGCCCCGGAGTGCAATACCGACAACACCGGCGAGGACCTGCGCGCCGAGAGGTAGCGCGAATCTGTGGCGAGCTACTTGGAACTTGCGGTCAGACTCATGCCTGAGCGTGCGATGGCGGCGCACAGCTGGGCGAATCTTCCGGCTCTTGGGGGGAGACGTGCTCATGAGTGGTGGGAAGACGGCGTTCGCCAGGCTGGTCGGAATGTGCGCGTGTGTGCTGGCGGCATCATGGGTGTTCCTTCCTGGGGGGCTTGCGGCAGCCTCTGAAGACGCCGAGGATGGCTCGGGACTCGCGACAGCGTGCATGAGCGGTAAGCTCACGCTGGAGTTCTCGTCATCCTGGGAAGACGCCGGAGGTGATGGGATGACGATCGGCATGGCGTTCGACGGCAGGCTACACCTGCCGACCGGCGGGGGAACATCATGTGATGTCACGGCCGGAGCGAGGCCCCATCCTGCTGGGCGCGGCATGCTGGGGTATGCCGCGATCGGGATTGCGGCAAAGCCGGGGAGAGGTTTCAGACTCGACTTCGACGCGCGCAGGAGCAGGACGTCCGAGGCGAACGATCCGGACGGACCGCGAACGGATCGCGTCTCGTCCACCCTCAGGGCCGCGCTGGCCTGGAGAACGCCTTCGGGGCGGCTCGCAGCAAAAGGTACCTGGGAGAAGGAGGATGCGGCCCATCCGAACAGGCCGATGAGCGATCACGAGCGATGGGAGACCTCGGGCGAGCTGAGGGTGACCCCTGTACCATGGGTATCCGCCCTGGTCGGTCTTGACCTCATCGACAAGCAGTACCGCCTTGCCCCTCACAACACGTCCGTCGTGAGGGTTTCCTCCATTGAGGTGGGCCTCAAGCGGGGGAAGGCCCTGGAGGGGGAGTTCAGGCTCGAGCGGAAACACGCTACCTATCCATGGTCCAGTACGAAGACGTACAGCCAGGACACGCGGGAAGTCGCGCTGTCGTGGGACCGCGGGTCAGGTACCGCGCTGGCCCTGGTCATTTCCCAGGTGGACAAGGGGTTTCCGTCAGCTTCCTACAAGAACCTTCGCGACAGGGAGCTGGCCGCGTCGGCGTCCATTGAAGGGACCGCTGCGGGAACTCTGACGCTGGAGGCGACGGTGTTCGAGCGAAGGGTGCCCGCATCGCCGGAAAGGGAGTACAGAGCCTGCAGCGTGGGGGCGGAGGTGGAGTTGTCGCCGGGTGAGAGGCTCTCCCTCTCTGCAGGCTGCGCGTTGTCCCGCAGGCTCTACGTGGACCCCATGGCGAGGGCGGGAGACTACCGCCAGGCGGAGGTTACGTGGAAGTTGGCTTACGATCTCTTGCAGGACCTTGACGTCACATATGAGGCCGCGGTCAGGCGCCGGGAGTACCCGCTCAAGGAGACAGAGAACACCCACAGGTTCAAGTCCGGGGTCAGTGTGGTATACAGGTTTTGAGATGTCGGGCGCCTAAGCATGGCGCCATAAGTTTGCGCCACTTCTCCTGAGGGTGTTGGAGTTGCGGGTGCTTGCCAGGGCGGGGCGCCTGGAATTTGGCTGGCCTTAAGCGCCAAATTCGAACACGTCTCACCGCGCGCGCCGTCCCCGGAGTGCAGTACCGGCAACCCTGGTGGGCGGGATTCACGCGTTGAAAAGTAGCGCGAGTTTATGGCGATCCACTTGGTGCTCGCGGCCGGGACCGCTGATGTCGGGGGATCAGTGGAGTTCCTGCGTCGGCGGGGCCGGGGGCACACTTGTGACGGTGTAGGGAATGAGGAGCCTCGACCCCGGGGTAAGGCCTGTCCCGGTCGACAACTGGTTTGCACCTGCGATGTCGCGTATGGGCACGCCGTAACGCCTTGCGATCTGAAGGAGGCTGTCGCCGGGCGCCACGGTGTGGACGACCTCATGGTCGGCCTTCCTGTCCACCGATATCGTGTCGTCGATGTCCAGCTGCACAGAGGCGGATACGGCATCGAAGTCACCGACGATGAACGCATGCATGAAAGGAGGCTGGGGCTTTCCTTGTGCCGGGTTGAGGCGAAGCAGGAAGTCGCGAACGATCGTCGGAAGATCATCTCGCCTGCAAAAGAGGATAGGCGTATGCTTGCCGGTGTGCGCGAGAAGAGCGCCGGATATCGCGTCCTGCCATCTGCCCGGGTTTACGAACGTGAACGCATGGCCCTGTTTCTCTGTCTTGCTGAACCCGAACGTGCCATCAGCTGAGCGGTACTTCGCGAACTTGACGGCCAGTTCGAACGGGTCATCGGCGGAGATCCTTCCCACCGTGCCGGATGTGAGACTGCGCACGGCCGTCTCCACGGCGTCGGAAACGAGGTTGCGGTTTCCCACGATGAACAGGTTCGCGGCGGTTCCCGACGCGCGGATGGCCGCGGCCGTTTCCTGCGGAAGACTGTCCTTCAAGGTAAAGAGGATCGGAACCCCCGCGTGTACGGCCATGGCTCCCGCACAGAGTCCCGACAGCGGGTGTTCGCCCGACAGTAACATGAAGTCGCGCGGATAGCCCAGGAATCGCGCGATCTCCGCTGCGGTGTGGTAGGCGTTCATCCCGGCGAGCCTCATCACCGATAGGCCCAGCGAGGCTATCTGCTGCTCCACGATGTCGCCGAGGGCGCCCACGATGATCGCCTGGGCGAGACCCTCTGCTCCCATGGGCGCCAGCCTGCGCACTTCATCCTGGATGACGGGGTCGAGGCCGTCGGGCGAGGAAAGGAGCACGGGCCCGTCGATGGGCTGGTGCACGAGGGAGAGTGCGGCCAGGGCGTCCAGCGGCTGTTCGGAGCTTGCAAGAATGACCGCGTTCGAACGACGCCCGAAGACGAGTTGCGACGCTGCGACGTTGGTCTGGTACGGCCCCCTGCCGAAGACCCTCGTGGTGTTGGGGGAGTCAACGGTGAAAAGCGGCATGTGTCCTGACCTCCTGGGCACGGATGAGGGTTGACCGTGAATTCACACCCGGTCTTCGTATTCCCTGCGCTGTTGCCTATTATGCAAAAAGGGAGCTTGCACCATGCAGGCTCCCTCACGCAACAGTGGCGACCCCGGGTCGTGCGAAAGCCGGGTCCGGGCGGGATCGCTCACAGCCCTGTTAACCCTGCTGTTCCCTTTCTTTCTTCGCCTTTTCGATTATCTGCTGACTGGTCTGGGCCGGAACCTCCTCGTAGTGGGCGAATTCCATCGAGTACGAGCCGCGCCCGCCCGTAATGGACCGGAGGTCTATGGCGTACTTGAACATCTCCGCCATGGGCACCTGGGCCTTGATGATCTGGTACCTGCCGTGAGGCTCCATGCCCATGATCCGGCCGCGCCGCTTGTTCAAATCCCCCATGACATCGCCCATCTGGTTCTCGGGCACCACTACCTGCACGTTCATTATGGGCTCCAGCAGCACTGGATGGGCGTCCATGACCCCCTTCTTGAACGCCATCGACGCGGCGATCTTGAAGGCCATTTCCGACGAGTCCACGGGATGATATGAGCCATCGTAAAGCGTGACACGCACGTCGACCACCGGATAGCCTGCAAGCACACCCTCGGTGAGCGCCTCTCTTACGCCCTTTTCCACTGCCGGGATGTACTGTCGCGGAACGGCACCGCCGAATATCTTGTCGACGAACTCGAACTCTCCTCCCGGCGGCAGCGGCTCGATCTCGAGGAACACGTGGCCATACTGGCCTCGGCCACCGGTTTGCTTCTTGTGTTTCCCCTCGACCTTGGTAGTGCCACGGATGGTCTCGCGATACGGCACCTTGGGGGTCTCGAGGACGACGTCGGTGCCGAACTTGCGTTTTAGCTTGTCCGCGATGACCTCGATGTGGACCTCGCCCATGCCTTCGACTATGGTCTCCGACGTTTCTGCGTCGCGCCTCACGATGACCGTGGGGTCCTCCTCAGCGAGCCTCGCGAGGCCGCTGCCGATCTTCTCCTCGTCACCCTTGCTCTTTGGCTTCATGGCCATCGCCAGGGTGGGGTGGGGGAAGTCTATGCCAGGCAGCACCACGGCGTTGGCCCTGTCAGCGAACGTGTCGCCGGTCCCTGTCACCGACAGCTTCGCCACAGCGGCGATGTCGCCGGCGCCGACCTCACCTGCCGGCTCCTGCTGTTTACCTTTCATGAAAAAGACCTGGCCGATACGCTCTTGAGCCTCGCGGGTCACATTGTAGACCTGCGAGTCGGACCGGAGCGTGCCAGAGTATACCCGAAACATGCTTATCTTGCCGACGAAGGGGTCCGCCGTGGTCTTGAACACGAGAGCCGCGAGCGGTGCCCCATCTTCGGGAACCCTCTCGGCCTTCTCTCCGGATCCGGGGACCGTGCCTTCCACCGTGCCTGCGTCCACCGGCGAAGGCAGGAGCGACACGATGGCGTCCATCAGCGGTTGCACGGCAACGTTTCGGAGCGCCGACGCGCACAGGATGGGGTAAGCCTTCCCCTGGACGACCCCGGCCCGAAGGCCTTTCGCGACCTCGTCCTGTGTCAGCTCGTTGCCATCGAGGTATTTCTCGATGAGCTCGTCGTCGCTCTCCGCGGCGATCTCCACGAGCGCGTCCCGGTACTCCTGAGCCCGGCCGAGAAGGTCTGCGGGGATGTCTTCCTCCCTGAACTTGCCGGCCCCTCCGTTCTCGAACACGATGGCCTTCATCTTGATGAGGTCGACCACGCCCCGGAAGGTGTCCTGCGAGCCAACGGGGATCTGCACAGGGACGCAACGGTTTCCGAAGGCGGCCCGCACGGCCTCGACCGTCTTGAAGAAGTCGGCGTTCTCGCGGTCGAGCTTGGTCACGACGATCGCCCTGGGAAGCTTGCGCTCGTCGGCGAACCGCCATACGTTCTCCGTTCCCACCTCGACCCCGGAGACCGCGCAGACGACGACGAGGGCCGAGTCCGCGACTCGCAGGCCGCTCTTCACTTCGCCGACGAAATCCGCGTACCCGGGGGTGTCGATGAGGTTGACCTTCACGCCTCCCCACTCGAAGGGGGCAACCGCAGTGGAGATGGAGATCTTGCGCCTGATCTCATCGGGGTCGTAGTCCATTGTGCTGGTTCCCTCGTCCACCCTGCCCAGCCTGTCGATGGCGCGGGCGTCATACAAAACCGCCTCGGCGAGGCTGGTCTTTCCCGCCCCGCCATGAGCGATGAGGGCCACGTTTCGGAGATCCTCGGTCCGGTATCTCTTCAAAAACATCTCCTCCTTAAGAAACGCTCGTCCAATCTTGTGTTGCCTTCACTATTCTACACTTGCACCTGTCCGATTTCAAGAGAATGACACCTGCGATGTCCCCGCGCGCCAGGTCATCTCGAACCCACCATAATCAGCATCGTTCCACAGAGGATGATGAATAGCTTCACCCACGACACGCGGCCGACAAGGCCGGAGATCCCGAGCGCGCACACGAGCACGAGGACGACGGGTCCGAGGATTCCCAGCACCGCGTTGATCTTGAGCGCAACAGCAACACGGCTGCACCTCAGCATAAGGGCTGCTGCGAGAATCTCCACCACCGCGCCGACCGCCCTCAAGCAAGCCATCGCTGCCACGACCCTCTGTTCTCCCATCAGTTCACACAGCCTCCCACGCTTCATCAACATGATCGTATGTCACGTCGGGGGGTTTCTTTCCGGTGGGGGCAGCTCGTCTTGTCGTGATGCGTTCTTGTCGCTTCACGGGTCGCACTATCGCATTATTGCATGATGGCCAACGTTATGTTATACTCTCAGCGTAGAGCCTTCGAGCAGGCAACGCTGCAGCAACTGTGGAGAGTGGGGGAACCCACTCTCTCATGTTGTGAGGTGGTTTTCGGTCCATCGCGGCGCGCCGGTCGGACCGGCGCGCTGGTGATGAAGATGGCATCGCGCGCTCGAACAGAGGAGGAAGGTACGGGTGAAGTCTCAGGACATCGAGAACCTGGTCACGGGCCTCGTACAACCGATGATGGACGAAAAAGGGATCGAACTCGTAGACGTGGAATACGTGAGGGAAGGCGGCCAGTGGTACCTCAGGGTGTACATCGACCGTCCTGAGGGAGTTTCCATGGATGATTGTGAGTGGGTCAACAATGAACTCGGTCGCAAGCTCGATGACCTCGATCCGATCCCTCAGAGCTACGTGCTCGAGGTATCATCCTCGGGGGAGAAGCCTCTCAGGCGTGAAAGCGACTACGAGCGGTTTCGCGGGCGCATGGTGCTGGTGAACACGTATTCCCCGATTGACGGCGAGAAGTCTTTCCAGGGCAGGCTCCTGGGCATGGTCGACGGCAGGGTCAGGCTTGATCTCGACGGACGCATCGTCGAGGTGCCTCGCGAGAAGATAAGCCATGCGAGGCTGGTCGTGGAGATCTAGGTCCGCGAGGCGTCCGGGCGTCTCCTGGTTTTCGGAAGGCGGGCGAAATGCCCGCATTTTGCAGGCCATTATGCGGCATAACGGGATAATCCGCCGGAGGGCGAGGAGGGTTACGATGAATTCCGAGGTCATTCAGGCGCTTACACAGCTTGAGAAGGAGAGGGGAATACCGCGCGGCGCGTTGCTCGAAGCCATAGAGACGGCGCTGGTCTCAGCCTTCAAGCGCAATTACGGCTCTTCCCAGAACGTCAGGGTCAAGATAGACCCTGATACAGGGGACATCAACGTCTATGCCCACAAGAACGTCGTAGAGGCGGCGCGGGACCCCAGGCAGGAGATATCGCTGGACGAGGCCCGGGCGGTGGACCCCACTCACCAGGTTGGCGACGTCTTCGAGGTGGAGGTTACGCCCCGCGAATTCGGGCGAATAGCTGCGCAGACCGCCAAGCAGGTGGTGGTCCAGAAGATCCGCGAGGCCGAACGGGGCGTGATATTCGAGGAGTACAGCAACAGAGAGGGCGACGTTGTGACGGGAATCGTCCAGCGGCGCGAGATGCGCAACGTCATCGTGGACCTCGGGCGGGTCGAAGCCGTGATACCCCAGTCCGAACAGGTGCAGCGCGAGACCTACTCGTTCGGCGACAGGATAAAGGTCTACATCGTGGAGGCACGCAAGACGCCCAAGGGACCGCAGGTGGTCGTCTCCCGCAGCCACCCGGGTCTCCTCAAAAGGCTCCTGGAGCTGGAGGTCCCCGAGATATACGATGGGACAGTCGAGATCAAGGGCATCGCCAGGGAGGCGGGCAGCAGGTCCAAGGTGGCGGTGTTGTCCTACGACCCCAACGTGGACGCCGTCGGGGCGTGCGTGGGCCCCCGCGGAATGCGGGTGCAGAAGATCGTTGCGGAACTCCGGGGCGAGAAGATAGATATCATCCAGTGGCACGACGACCCCGGCATATACGTGTCGAACGCTCTGAGCCCCGCGCGCGTCATCCTGACGCGTGTGGACGAGACAACCCGTGTGGCGAGGGCTATAGTGCCTGACAACCAGTTGTCGCTGGCCATCGGGAAGGAAGGCCAGAACGCACGACTAGCCGCCAAGCTGACAGGCTGGAAGATCGACATAAAGAGCGACACCCAGGCGCGGGCGCTCGAGGAGGAAGAAGAGCGATTGGCTGCGGAGAGGGCCGCTCAGGAGCAGGAATCACAGCCGGGTGAGCCTGAGTTGGAGAAGGCGCCGGGGGAAGAGTCCACGCCTGAGGCTCCGGCAGAGCCCGCCGCAGACGAGGATGTGCCGGAGGCGGCGGTGCACGAGGGTCCGGTCGAGCAGGCTGAGGCGGAGGCGGAGGCGGAGGCGGAGGCCGAGATCGAGACCGAGACCGGGGCCGAGACTGATGCTGATACCCAGACTGAGACTGAGGCCGGGGCGCTGGTAGAGACGGAGGATGCGACTGAGGGTGTGGGTGAGGTCGGGGGCGCGGCGGCCGCGGAGACCCCTGCGGAGGCGGGCCCCGCACGTGAAGCGGATATCGTTCCCGGGACCGCCGAGGTGACGCCTGCGCCGAACCAAGAGGCGGAGCGGGAGGGTTCCGGTGAGGCCCAGAGCCGGCGCAAGAAAAAGGATAAGGTCAGGAAGGGCGAAGAGCACGATGAGGCGATCCCGAGGAAAGGGCGCGTCGCAAAGAAAGTCAGGCTCGACCACGACCTCGAAGATGAGCTTGACATCGATGTGGATTCCTAAGTCAGCGGCTGCAAGTCGGGCGATTAGAGGCGGGTGATTCTGGAAGATGGCGAGAGGCAAGCCCCGTCAGAAAGTGAGGAAGATCCCGCAGCGCACGTGCGTGGGCTGCAGGCAGGTCAGGCCGAAGAAGGAGCTCGTCCGAATCGTGCGCACGCCGGAAGGCCTCGTGGAGGTGGATCCCACGGGGAAGCGCTCCGGGAGGGGAGCGTACATCTGTCCTGACACCCGGTGCCTCGTTCTCGCGATGAAGGGGAAAAGGCTGGATGCGGCCCTCGGAGCGGCCGTGCCCGAAGATGTAGTTGATGGTCTCATGCGTCAGATCTCGCTGTGTGCCGAAGAGCAGGGTCTCCCGCCCGAGACCGCGAAGTCTTAAAGGTGGTGGGTATATGGGGAAGAAGACCAGGGTATACGAGCTCGCACGCGAGCTCGGCAGGAATAGCAAGGAGATCCTTGACCTCCTCGCCGAGTCCGGCGTGCGCGACAAGAACCACATGAGCGCCCTGGAAGACAATGTTGTAAGGTTCATAAAGAACAGGTTTGCCGAGAAGGACGGGCGCAAGGAGCCCGAGGGTCGGTCCGTCGGACCCGCCCAGCCTGCTCCGGAAAAGGAAAGACCCGCGGTGAGGGAGACGCCGCCTCGTGAGCGGCCGAAGCCAAAGCCACGACCTCTTCCGCTGCCGAGGCCCGTCCAGGCGCGAGGTGGCAGACCGGGCCCTGGGGCTGGACGGCCACATTCCGTCGCTCCGTCCGACGCCGGGCACAGGCGCGGACCGGCGAGGAGGCCCCAGACCACCAGCGGGAGGCCGGAGACCGCCCATCACCCGCCATCTCCTGACAGACAGGAGCGCAGGTGGACGCCTGCGGGCTTGCCGTCCGGCGCTGGGCAGCGACCGGTGGCGAAGAGGCACTGGCCGACCCAGGTCGCCCCTACCATACCGGCTGCGCAGTCGAGGAGTCCAGGACGACCAGGTCGTCCCGGTCCGACCACGGCGCCGGCGGGTGCCGTAGGGAGGACGTCCCCGGGCGCAGCGGGGGGCAGGGGCAGACCCTTCGAGAGGCCCAGGCAGATTCGTCCTTCGGTCCGCCCGGCTCCGCCGTCGGCTGAGCCGGGGAGAGCGATGCAGGAGGCTCAGGAGACTTCCCGTGCGCCGCAGCCTGAGGCTGCTCCCGTCGTCCGTCCGCCGGAGAGTGAGAAGACCGGGACGCAGGCAGCACAGCGGGGAATGGCAAGACCGGAGGCTCCGGACGTCGTCGTGAGAGAGCCGCAGGAGGCT
The DNA here is from genome assembly GCA_050261335.1 of Bacillota bacterium. GTDB lineage: Bacteria > Bacillota > SHA-98 > UBA4971 > UBA4971 > UBA6256. The sequence goes on along the minus strand of JBLNDE010000027.1, from coordinate 25,988 downwards.
CTGGAATCGGGCCAGGAGCAGCCCGTCGCCGGGGCGGCGCCTGTCGGTGCGGGGGCCACAGCCAGTGGACCGGCGCCGTCTGCCGAGCCGACACCAGAGGCTCCACGGCGACCCGAGGACAAGGGAGCCGCACCTTTAGCGCGCGGCGCGCGGCCTGCCGGGCGGCCCGAGCGTGGGCCGGCGTCCCGACCGGAGGCCCAGCAGCCACGCGAGGCTCGCGCTGCCAGGCATGTGGGCGGCGGGCAGCCCACTCGTGCGGGGCAGCCCCAGCCCACTCCAGGGCAACCCGTCTCAAGACCCCCTGCCGCGAGGCAGCCTGCCGCACATCAGCCTGCAGCGGGTGCCGCGGCCGGGGCGCCACAGCGACCTGGTCGGGCTCGCGGTCCTGCCCAGGCTCCTGCTCAAGGCCCGGCGGAGTCAAAGCGGCCCTCAGCGGGGCGGCCGCCGAGACCTGAGGCGAGACGCGAGTACAAAGGAGAGAGCAGAGAACAGAAGGATCGCCGTACCGAGCGCAGGCTCGAGCTGATCAAGGGCGGCAAGGGTGCCGAGAAGCTGCGTGAAGCGCGAGCCGAGGCCATCATCCGCGCGAGGATGCCGAGGCGCTCGGCTGGTGCGCAGGCGGGAGCGGCAGCCGCCGCAAGGAGGCGCGAGCATCCCAAGAGAGAGAGGAAGATCGCGCTGCCTGCCAGCATCACCGTGGGGGAACTCGCTGAGAAGCTGGGCATAGCTTCGGCCGACGTCATAAAGTCTCTGATGGGCATGGGGGTTCTCGCCACCATCAACCAGGAGATCGACTTCGATGCTGCGAGCCTGGTGGCCGACGAACATGGGTTCGACGTGGAACCCTTCGAGCAGAAAGAGGCGCGGGAGTTCGGAATCGAGGACGTCCCCGACGCGCCGGAGGCCCTCAAGCCGAGGCCACCCGTGGTGACGGTGCTTGGGCACGTCGACCACGGCAAGACGTCGCTCCTGGATGCCATACGCCAGACCAACGTCACTGCACAGGAGGCGGGAGGCATTACCCAGCACATCGGAGCCTACCAGGTTGAGCTTGGCGGGAGGAAGATCACCTTCATTGATACGCCGGGCCACGAGGCGTTCACGGCCATGCGGGCGCGTGGAGCCCAGGTGACCGATATAGCCGTGCTGGTGGTTGCAGCCGATGACGGCGTGATGCCGCAGACCGTCGAGGCCATCAACCACGCCCGCGCTGCGAAGGTGCCGATCGTCGTCGCGATCAACAAGATAGACAAGGCGAACGCCCAGCCGGACAGGGTCAAGCAGGAGCTTGCCCAGCAGGCGCTCGTGCCCGAGGAGTGGGGCGGAGACACCGTGACCGTTGAGGTCTCTGCCCTCCGCAAACAGGGCATCGAGGATCTTCTGGAGATGATTCTGCTGGTTGCTGATATGAGGGAGCTCAAGGCCAACCCGGATCGGCCGGCGAAGGGCACCGTGATAGAAGCCCGGCTCGACAGAGGCAGGGGGCCGGTGGCCACGGTGCTCGTGGAGAAGGGCACGCTGCGCGTCGGCGACTCCATAGTTGCCGGCGAGGTATTCGGCAAGGTGCGGGCCATGGCCGACGACCAGGGCAGGCCTGTGGAGGCCGCGGGCCCGTCGAGGCCTGTCGAGGTGCTCGGGTTCTCCGAAGTACCTCAAGCCGGAGACGTGCTCCACGTCGTGTCCGAGGATAAGCTGGCGAAGCAGCTCGCCGCGAGGCGCTCCGAGCGGAAGCGGGCCGAGGAGGTTCAAGGGGCGCGTACGGTCAGCCTGGACGCCCTGTTCGGCAAGATCCAGGAAGGAGAGGTCAAGGAACTCAACCTCATCATCAAGGCGGACGTGCAGGGGTCTGTGGAGGCGCTCAGACAGTCGCTGGAGAACCTTTCCACCGACGAGGTGAAGGTGAACGTGATCCATGCAGGCGTGGGCGCCATCACAGAGAGCGACGTCATGCTGGCATCGGCGTCCGGGGCCATCATCATCGGGTTCCAGGTGCGGCCGGACGTCAACGCGAAGAAGATGGCCGAGCGGGATCGGGTAGACATACGGCTCTACAGGATCATCTACGATGCCACTGCCGACGTGAAGGCGGCGATGGAGGGCCTGCTCGAGCCGGAGAAGCATGAGGTGACCGTCGGCAGGGCCGACGTGATGGCGACCTTCCATGTGCCGAAGGTCGGACTCGTGGCCGGATGCAAGGTGAGCGACGGCAAGATCACCCGCGACTCGCTGGCGCGCGTCCTCCGTGACAACGTGGTCGTTCATGAGGGCAAGATCGAGTCTCTGAGAAGGTTCAAGGATGATGTCTCCGAGGTGACAACTGGATACGAGTGTGGCATCGGCCTCGAGAACTTCCACGACATCAAGGAGGGCGATGTCATCGAGGCGTTCAAGATAGAGGAAACCCGTCGAGAGCTATGAAGGTATATGAAAGGCATGTAGAGGTACACGGAGAAGGCGCACGGCGATGATAGTCGGCGTTCTCAGGCTCGAGGTCTTCATAGGCGGGGCCGCATCCCTCAAGGATAAGCGGCGCGTTGTCAGGAGAGTCTGCGACAGGGTGAGGGCCAGGCACCACGTGGCCATTGCGGAGGTCGCCGACTGTGACCTCTGGCAGCGCTCCACTCTCGGAGTCGCATGCGTCTCGAACGAGGCGCGCCTCGTGGACAGCGTGTTGTCTCGTGTGCTGCGCGACATCGAGAGCGAGGCTGAGCTCGAGGTGACAAGTTGCGAGAGGACCATCGTTTAGTGTCGGAAGGTGATGGGAGATGGCTCGACTCAGGGTTGAGAGGGTTGCGGAGGCGATTCGTTCCGAGGCGGCGGACATCCTGGCCCGCGGGATCAAGGATCCTCGGCTGGGGTTCGCCACCATCACCGACGTGGAGGTATCGGAAGACCTCCGGCACGTGAAGATCTTTGTCAGCGTGATGGGAGACAAGACCCAGGTGGACGAGACCATGGCTGCCCTCGAGAGCGCCACGGGATTCGTACGTGGCGAGATAGGCAGGCGTATCAGGCTGCGTCACACCCCCGAGATCGTCTTCCGCTACGACACGTCGATAAGGCGCGGCGCGCGCGTGTTCGAGCTCCTGAGGGAGATCCGGAGCGAAAAGTGCACGGAAAGCGAAAAGGGAGGCCGGGAGTAGTGGAGAGCCACCAGGACATTGCCCGCATCGTTCTGCGGTATCGTGCGTTTCTCATAGCAACTCACGTGCTGCCTGACGGTGACGCTGTAGGTTCCACGCTGGGCCTCGGTCTCGGCCTCCAGAAGATGGGGAAGCGCGTCATCATGTCGTGCCCGGGGGGCGTACCCGACAGCCTCGCCTTTCTGCCTGGGTCGAACAGGATAGTCGCGCCCGAGCACATCCCCGGCGAATTCGACGCGGTCGCCATTCTTGATTCGAGCGACCTCGACCGTATCGAGGGGATCGCCGGGAAGATCCCTCCCGGGACCCCGGTGATCAATATAGACCACCATGTGACGAACAGGATGTTCGGCACCTACAACTACGTTGACCCGGGCGCTGCCGCCGTTGGAGAGCAGGTGTACAGGATCCTCGTGGCCATGCGGGTTCCCGTCGACAGGGATATGGCGACGTGCCTCTTCACGGCCGTTGGCACCGACTCCGGGTTCTTCAGGTTCTCCAACACGAGCCCGACCACCCTCCGCATCGCCGCAAGGCTCGTGGAGAAGGGCGCGGAGCCGTTCAGAGTGTCCGAGCAGGTATACGAGACCAAGACCCTCGGCAGTCTCAAGCTACTCGGTCGCGTACTCGATACGCTGCACGTGGACGAATCGGGAAAGGTGGCATGGCTCGAGGTCCGGCGCGAGTGGCTGTCGGAGTTCGGAGTGGACGAAGGTCAGACAGAGGGTTTCGTGAACTACCCCCGGATGGTGAAAGGCGTGGAGGTGGCTCTCCTCTTTAGAGAGAGCGCCGAGGGCAAGGTGCGTGTGGGCATGAGGTCCAGGGGCGACTTCGATGTAAGCGCGCTTGCCGAGGCGTTCAACGGCGGCGGGCACTCGCGCGCCGCCGGCTGCAGCGTGGACGCGCTCTCCCTGGAAGACGCAAGGCTTGCAGTGCTTCAGAAGGTCTACGAGATGATGGCGAGGGCAAGGTAGGCCCGGGGCTATGGACGGTATCCTGGTTGTTGCAAAGGCTGGCGGAATGACATCCCATGACGTGGTGGCGCACATCAGAAGAGCGACAGGGATAAGGAGGGTCGGACACGCCGGAACCCTCGATCCCGATGCCACCGGCGTCCTCGTGGTCCTGCTCGGCAGGGCCACCAGGGCCATGCAGTTCATGCTGGGGCTGCCGAAAGCTTATACCGCAGAGATCGTCCTCGGGATCGTCACAGACACCCAAGACGCATCAGGGACGGTGTCCCGGGTGGCGCAGCCGGACGAGGTCAGGGTGTCGAGAGACAGGTTCGGCAAGGTCCTCTCCGAGTACACCGGAGAGATACTCCAGGTGCCTCCCATGGTTTCAGCCGTCCATCACGAGGGGCGCAGGCTGTACGAGCTTGCGCGCAAGGGGATCGAGGTCGAGCGTGCGCCCCGGCGCGTGACGATATTCGAGATCAACGTCGAGTCGTGGCCGGACGAACCGCTGGTCGTCGGGAGCCGGGTCGCCGTGAGCGTGGTCTGCTCCTCGGGGACATACATTCGGCAGCTTGCGGCGGATATCGGCGAGTCCCTGGGGTGCGGGGCACATCTCGGCTCTCTGGTGCGCACTCGGGTGGGTCCGTTCCGCCTGTCAGATGCGCACGCTCTGGATGAAATCAAGGCACATGCAAGCGACGGGCGCCTGGGGGAGCTGGTGCTCCCCGTCGCAGCGGGGCTCTCCCACATTCCCGCGGTCACGCTGAGCAGCGACGATGCGTGGAGATTGTCGGCCGGGGCGCCGGTTGGAGTGCTCGGGCGTGGACCGGGCGGCCGGGAACGGGTCACCATCGCCGAAGATGAGCACAAAGACGGCGACCAAGACGGGGAGGGGAACCGGGACGAGTCCGGCCCCGGCCTTGTGCGCGTGCACCTGGATACGGGCGAGCTCATCGGCATCGCACGCATCGAGAGGACCGTGGAAGGCACCTGTCTTCGACCGGTCAGGGTGTTCGCGAGATCCGCACCGTGATATAGCGCGTCCGCCACGATAGGAGGGTTCCCGTGAAGGTCGTCAGAGATCCTGGAACGGTCGATGCAAGTGAAATGCCTGCGTCCGTAGTTGCGCTCGGGACGTTCGACGGGGTGCATCTCGGACACCAGGAGATCCTCGGAAGGTGCGTGGCGCATGCACGGGGCACGGGCGCGCGCGCCGTGGCGTTCACTTTCGACCGGCACCCGCTTCATGTCGTCCGCCCGCACCTTGCGCCGCCGCAGCTTACTGACATCGAGGACAGGCTCGCTCTAATAGAGGCGGCAGGAATCGACATCGCGGTCGTAGCTCATTTCGACGAGGCATTCGCCCGCGCGACCCCTGAGGAGTTCGTCCGTGAGGTGCTCGTGGACGGCCTGCGGGCGACGAGGGCCGTCGCGGGGTTCAACTACACCTTCGGATGGCGGGCGCGGGGGACCGCCGATGTGCTGATGGACCTCGGGAAGAAGTGTGGCTTCGATGTGGACGTGGTCGAGCCCGTCACCGTCGGAGGGGTTCCCGTGGGGAGCACCGAGATCCGGGCCCGCCTCTCCAGGGGGGACGTGGCGGGCGCTCGCGCCATGCTGGGGCGGCCTTTCTCAGTCAAGGGCACTGTCGTCCCAGGGCACGGGCGGGGTCGGACCATCGGATACCCGACCGCCAACGTCGAGGTCGGCCCGGGGATGGCCGTCCCGGGGAGAGGAGTCTACGCGGCGGTCGCCCGGGTCCGGGGCATGGAGCTCCGTGCCGTGGCCAATGTGGGGGTGCGGCCTACGTTTGAGGGAAGGTCTCTCGGGCTCGAGGTGTTCGCCATCGATTTCACGGGCGACGTCTACGGGGAAGCAATCAGGGTTTTCTTTGTCGAGAGGCTGCGCGACGAGAGGAAGTTCAGCTCCTCGGTGGCGCTCGCATCTCAGATCGCCGAAGACGTGAGGTGCGCCAGGAGGGTTCTCGTGTCCTGGTGCTCAGGACATACTAAGGGCAGCGGGCCCATAGCGCCCCGGTGCGAAGGCCCCGCAGTTCATTCCGGGGATGAAGTCGGTTGCATATTCCCCTAGCGCCATGTATAATTTAGCCGTGGCTTGTGGCCGCCCGCACGTTGATCCTCGGGCTTTGGTCCGAGGAGGACGTCAAAACGGATCGGTTGTGTGACGGAATCGGTGCGTGGCGGAAGACCCCGGGTGGCGTCACGAAGCAAGATGAACCCAGCGCTAGGATTCTCGATCCTCCGACGGGTTTCTTGGCGATGGGCCGATAGCGAGCAAGGAGGTGGAACGGCGTGGCTTTACCCGCCGAAGAGAAACAGGCAATCATCGAGAAGTACAGGCTTCACGAAAACGACACGGGCTCCCCGGAGGTGCAGATCGCGATCCTTACGGAAAGGATCAACAGCTTGACGGAGCACCTCAGGGAGCACAGAAAAGATCATCACTCGCGGCGAGGTCTGCTGAAGATGGTCGGCCAGAGGCGTAATCTCCTCAACTACCTGAAAGAGAAGGATGTTGAGAGGTACCGGGCCATCATCGACAGGCTCGGCCTGAGGAAGTAACGGCGAGCATTGAGGAGGAACGATTTGGCATGGAACACCACTGCCTGGATATGATTCTGGGCGGGAGGAGACTTTCGCTTGAGGTCGGCAAGGTCGCAAAGCAGGCCGGCGGGTCGGTTCTGGTCCGTTACGGAGACACGGTGGTCCTGGTTACGGCGTGCATGTCGAAAGAGCCGCGGGAGGGGATCGACTTCTTCCCGCTTCTCGTGGACTACGAGGAAAGGCTCTATGCCGTGGGGAAGATCCCCGGCGGATGGATAAAGCGAGAAGGACGGCCCTCCGAGGTCGCCACCCTCTCGGCCCGCATGATCGATAGGCCCATAAGGCCGCTATTCCCGGAAGGGTTCAGGCACGACGTGCAGGTAGTCTGCACTGTGATGTCGGTCGAGCAGGACTGCGAGCCGGACATAACGGCGATGATCGGAGCGTCCGCTGCTCTCAGCATTTCCGACATTCCATTTCGCGGCCCCATCGGCGGAGTGCGCGTTGGCCGGGTCGATGGGCAGCTCGTCATCAACCCCACCCTCGAACAGTCCCTCAAGAGCGATCTCTCGCTTGTGGTTGCAGGAACGAAAGACGCCATCCTCATGGTCGAGGCGGGGGCGAGCGAGGTGCCCGAGGATGTCGTTCTCGAGGCGATAACCTTTGGCCACGAGGCTATCCGGGGGATCGTCGAGTTCATCGAGGGGCTCGTGGCCGTGTGCGGCAAGCCCAAGCGGGAGGTGACGCTGTACAGGCCTGACCCGGACATCGAGGCGAAGGTGAGGGAGCGGGCGACGGCGGACCTTCGCGACGCTCTCAAGAGCAGCGACAAACTCGCCCGCGAGGAGCATACCGATGCCGTCAAGGTGACGGTCGTCGAGGAGATGAGGACGAGCCTCGGCGATGACTTCGCTCTCTATGAGAAGGACATCACCATGGTCCTTGACAAGATCGTCAAGGAAGAGGTCAGGAAGATGATCCTCGGGGAGGGATATCGGCCCGACGGGCGGAAGGTCGATGAGATCCGGCCGATATCCTGCGAGGTGGGCGTCCTTCCGAGGGTCCATGGCTCCGGTCTCTTTACCCGTGGCCAGACACAGGTGCTTACCAGCGTGACGCTCGGAGCCACCGGGGAGGAGCAGCTCCTCGATGGGCTTGGTGATGAGGAATCCAAGCGCTACATGCACCATTACAACTTCCCGCCGTACAGTGTCGGCGAGGTGCGGCCCATCAGGGGGCCCGGCCGGCGCGAGATAGGCCACGGCGCGCTCGCAGAGAGGGCGCTCGCGGCCATGATCCCCGACGAGGAGGCGTTCCCCTACACCATCCGGCTGGTATCGGAGGTGCTCGAGTCGAACGGCTCCACGTCCCAGGCGAGCGTGTGTGGATCCACTCTGGCACTCATGGACGCGGGGGTTCCGATCAAGCGACCCGTCGCCGGGATCGCCATGGGGCTCGTCAAGGAAGGGGACAGGGTCGCCATCTTGTCAGACATACAGGGCATCGAGGACGCCCTCGGTGACATGGACTTCAAGGTCGCAGGCACGGAGCGCGGGATCACGGCCATCCAGATGGATATCAAGATCCCCGGCATCACCAGGAAGATCCTGGAGCGGGCTCTTACGCAGGCCAGGGAGGGGCGGCTGTTCATCCTGGGCAAGATGCTGGCGGTCATACCCGGGCCGCGTGCCGAGCTTTCGCCGTACGCTCCGAGGATCATAAGGATGACCATCGAACCAGACAAGATCCGGGATGTCATCGGCCCGGGCGGCAAGATGATAAGGCATATCATCGATGAGACGGGCGCGAAGATCGACATCGAGGACGACGGAAGGGTGTTCATCGCGGCGGTTGACGAGAGTGCCGGGGCGAAGGCAAGGAAGATGATCGAGGACCTCACCGCCGACGTGGAAGTGGGCAAGGTCTACACCGGCACGGTTACCCGCATAATGAATTTCGGGGCTTTCGTGGAGATCCTCCCGGGCAAGGAAGGCCTTGTGCACATCTCCGAGCTTGCCCATACCCGCGTTCCACGGGTGGAGGATGTCGTCAACGTGGGCGACACCATCGAGGTGAAGGTCACGGAGATAGACAGGCAGGGCAGGATCAACCTGTCGCGCAAGGATCTGCTCCCACGGGATCACGCGGTGGAGGTCGGCCGACGCCAGGGAGGGCCCAGGCGCCCGGACCAACAGCAAGGCGGTTACAACAGGCGCCGGAGGTAGCATCGGGGCGGAAATCCAGGACCGGAGGCACTTTTCCAGGGGCTCGCGGTGCTCGCGCGCCACGGACGGTGCCCTTACGGGGTGCCTTGGCCGCGTGGCAAGGCTTGAGTCGCAGCCACGAGGGTCAACTGAAGAAAGACGGCCGCGGGGCCTGGCCCCGGCCGTGCCCGGTGGAGGGGTTTCGGTCCCCTGCAGCGGGCTTTTTCGTGTACGGATGCGCTCCTCCCTCCCACCGTCCGGTCGCGGGGGCGCGCGTCGCCGGGGATGCGTTCCGTGGTTTGCAGCAGGTGGTTGTCTGTGCCGCAATGAAGCGGGGCGGCAGGCTCGCGGCCCTGGATCGCCTGCTCGCAGAATGAGACGAGTGCGAACAGCTGAACCGGCTGAGGCGGATGCTCCGTAAGGTGAAGCTCAGGAGATACCGTAGCGCTTGATCTTGTAGTAGAGGTTGCGCAGGCCGACGCCAAGTAGCTTTGCTGCCGCAGTCTTGTTGCCTCCCGTGGCCTCGAGGGCGCGCAGGATGGCTCGCCTCTCGGCGCGTTCCACCGCGTCCTGCAGCATGGAAACCCCCGACGCAGGCTGCTGTTCCGCGCCGCGGGCCTGGGCGTGGGCGTTCGCCCGCGCTGCCTGGAGGACTTGCTGGAACCTGCCGAGGGCGGGCAGGTGGCCCGGGAGGATCTCCACCTCGCTGTAGTGCATGTTGATTATGGCCCGGCTCAGGACGTTCTCCAGCTCCCTCACGTTGCCGGGCCAATCGTACTCGGTCAGGATGGCGAGCGCCTCCTCGGAGATGCGGCTGACGTTTCGCCCGTATGCCTGGTTGAACCGGCGTATCAGGCTGTGGCATAGAAGCGGTATGTCCTCGACTCGCTCTCGCAGCGGCGGGATGAAGATGGGTACCACGTTGAGCCGGTAGTAGAGGTCCTCGCGCATGCGCCCCTCGCGAACCGCTTTCTCGAGGTCGGTGTTGGTCGCGGCGATCACGCGCACGTCCACAGGTATGGGGCGCGTGTTGCCCACCCGCACGATCTCCTTCTCTTGCAGGACACGAAGGAGTTTGGCCTGCAACGCGAGGTTGGTCGCGCCCACCTCGTCGAGGAAGATGGTCCCGCCGTTCGCGTCCTCGAAGAGACCCCGCTTTCCGCCGCGCTTCGCCCCCGTGAACGCGCCTTCCTCATACCCGAAAAGCTCGGATTCGAGAAGCGTGTCCACGATGGCGGTGCAGTTCACCCTGATGAACTGCGCGCGCGCCCGGTCACTCGCATTGTGGATGGCGTGGGCGAAAAGCTCCTTTCCGGTCCCGCTCTCCCCTCTCAGGAGCACGGTCACGGGCGTCGCTGCAACCCGCCGGGCCTGCTCGACCGCCCGCGCCATCTTCGGGCTTGCCCCGACTATATCGTCGAAGGTGTACTTGGCTTCGAGCCGCCTGATGAGCCTCCTCGCCCTGTCCAGCTCCTCAGTGAGGCGCCGGATCTCTGACGTATCGTGGATCACGGCTACGCTGCCCTTGAGTTCGTCGTCGACGATGATTGGCGCGGCGTGGACTATCACCTCCTTCTTTCTGGGACCCACCTTCATGCGGGCGCCCCGCACGGGCAGTCGAGTGCGGAGCACCCTCATGTGCATGCTCTCGCCCTCGGCGATATCGGTGGTCGCGGGCTTGCCGATGATGTCCTCTTCGGTGAGCCCGGTCAGCCTGGTGTAGGCGGGATTGATGAGGAGACCCATGCCGTTCTCATCCACGACAGAGATGGCGTCCTGGGTCGAATTGATGATCGCCTCAAGCAGGCTCTGTATCTGGCGAAGGTTGGTGATCTCCTCGGCGAGTGAGATGACCTCGCTGATGTCCCTGAAGACCGCGACAGCTCCCATCACGTTTCCGTCGCCGTCGCGCACCGGCACGCGGTTGGTGATGATCTTCACGCCTCCGAGCACCTGTTGCTGGTTGAGCTCGGCCTGACCGGTTTCAAGCACCACATGCAGCCTGGTGTTGGGGATCACGTCCTGCGCCCGCTTGCCCACCATATCACCGGGATCGAGCCCCGTGATTCGGGCTGCGGCAGCGTTGAAGATCGTGATGACCCCGTCGCGGTCGACGGCGATCATGCCGTCGTGCGTGGAGTTGAGAATGACTTCGAGTTCTCTGTTGGTCAGGCGGAGCTTCTCAGATCGCGCCATCGAATCCCTTCCTCTAGATACTAGTACGTGTAGAACCCTCTTCCGACCTTTTTGCCCAGATAACCGGCGTCTACCATGCGACGGAGCATGGGACAGGGCCTGTACTTCGAGTCCTTGAAACCCTCGTAGAGCACCTCCATGATGTACAGGCACGTGTCAAGCCCGATGAGATCCGCGAGGGCCAGCGGGCCCATCGGGTGGTTCATGCCCAGCCTCATTACGGTGTCGATGTCTTCGCGCGAGGCGACGCCCTCCATGAGGCAGTACGCCGCCTCGTTGATCATGGGCATGAGCAGCCTGTTCGAGACGAACCCCGGGTAGTCGGAGACCGCGACCGGTGTCTTGCCCATCTTCTCCGCGAGCGCCCAGGTGGTCGTTCGCGTCTCGTCGGAGGTCGCCTGGCCGGATATGATCTCCACGAGCTTCATGGCTGGGACCGGGTTCATGAAGTGCATGCCTATGATCCTGTCAGGCCGTCCAGTGGCGGCGGCCAGCCGTGTGATGGAGATTGACGACGTGTTGGACGCAATGATTGCGTTCGAAGCGAGGATCGCGTCCATCTTCCGGAACACGTCTTTCTTGACGTCAGCGTTCTCGACGACGGCCTCTATCACCACGTCGGAACCGGATGCCAGGGACAGGTCCGCTCCGGCCCGGATCCTCGCGAGAACGGCGTCCTTCTCGGCCGGATCCAGCTTGCCCTTGTCGATGGCACGGGAAAGCCCCTTCTCGACGGCGGCGAGACCCTTCTTCGCGAAGTCTCGAGAGACATCGAGGAGCGTCACGTCCAGCCCCGCGGTTGCCGCTACCTGCGCTATCCCCGACCCCATCTGCCCTGCGCCGATGACCGTGATCCTGGAAACGTCCACGAACATGCCCTCCTTCGTTTCGATCGGCCGCCACCCGCCTTACGGCTTCCTGCTCTTCGGTATGGCTGAAGCCCACGCGCCCATCCACTCTGATGGAATCCTCATGCGGCAGTTGAATCTTTCTTCACGCGAGACGAGATCCCTTCAGACGCGAACAGCACCGGGCGCGGCGCCGCTCCTTCCCCGGGCGGGGAGGCGCACGGGTCGTGCATGATATTGCACTATGCCTTGCTCGTGTAATGCAGAAGTTTGCACGCATGGCGACTCCGCCGCGTGGGGACGCCGGTGGTGGCTGCGCCTTTGGAGCGGCGGTTCGGGCGGGTAGATGGCACGACATTTGCTATAGTTAAGGAGGTGCGTAAGGACGCTGAGCATGTATCGACGGCACGACGGCACACTGAAAACCTGGCAGGCCCGCCAGAGCCTGTGGTGGGAGGGGATCTCAGGTGGAAACGTTGCGCGTGCTCGTGATAAACCCCGGCTCTACTTCCACCAGGCTTGCGATATATACCCCTTCCTGCCCGCTCTTCGAGATGAAGCTCGCCCACGATCATACGGTCATCACGTCGTTCCCCAGCATCATAGACCAGCTCGAATACAGGCTCGCGGAGATCGAGAGGGCTCTCGACGAGGCCCACGCAGATCTCGGCTGCATTTCGGCTGCGGTGGCGCGCGGAGGCCTGCTGCGGCCCGTCGCCGGCGGCACGTATCTCGTGAACGACCGGATGCTCGAGGACCTGCGCAATCAGGTGCAGGGTCCTCATGCCTCGAACCTCGGGGGCATCATCGCCCGTGCCATCGCCGACAGGTGGGGCGTGCCGGCTTACGTGGTGGACCCGGTGTCGTGCGACGAGTTCGGGCCGCTTGCCAGGATATCCGGCCTTCCCGAGCTGCCCAGGCGCAGTCTCAGCCACGCGCTGAACATCAAGGCCGCGGTGAGGAGGGCCTCGCGTGAGTTCGGACTCGATATGGGATCGGCAAGGTACGTCGTTGCCCACCTGGGTGGTGGCATATCGGTGGCAGCGTGCCAGGCAGGGCGCATCATCGACGTGAACAACGCCAACGAGCAGGGGCCTTTTAGCCCGGAGCGGGCGGGCGGGGTGCCTGCAGCTGCGCTTGTGCGCCTCGCCTTCTCCGGCGAACACACGAAAGAGGGTCTCACAAGGAAGCTGGCAGGTCGAGGCGGCCTCATGGCTTACCTGGGGACAGCCGACGCGATTGAGGTGGAGAGGCGTATAGCCGAAGGGGACGAGCACGCTCGCCTGGTGTACGAGGCAATGGCCTACCAGGTCGCAAAGGAGATCGGCGCGATGGCTGCCGTGCTCGGAGGCGACGTGCAGGCCGTCCTTATGACGGGCGGCCTTGCCCACGCTGCGCGCCTCGTGGACATGATTCGGGATCGAGTGGAGTTCATCGCCGAAGTCAGGGTTTATCCGGGAGAGGAAGAGATGGAGGCCCTCGCGATGGGGGCCTTCAGAGTCCTTCAAGGTGAGGAAGAGGCGAGAATCTATGAATGACCGAGCGAGGGGAGGACGAGGATCCGGATGGTGAGGAGCCTGGATGACATCGTAAAGATGGCGCAGGACACGGGGCCGAGGACGTGCGCCGTGGTGGCTGCGGCGGACCCCGAGGCTCTCCTGGCCGTGGACGAGGCGGCGCATCGGGGCATCGCGCGGTGCGTGCTTATCGGCGATCCTGCTGGGATCGGTAAGGCCGCCTCGGAGGCGGGCATCGACCTCTCGGGGCATGACGTCGTGGAAGAGAGCGATCCCGCGGCCGCCGCCCGCACGGGTGCTGCAATGGTGAGTTCCGGTAAGGCGGACCTCCTCATGAAAGGCCTCGTGAGCACGGCAGACGTGCTTCGGGCGGTGCTCGACAAGGAGATCGGCCTTCGCACAGGGCGACTTCTCTCTCACCTGTCGGTATTCGAGGCGCCACGCCTCGACCGCCTCATCATCTTCAGCGATGGGGCGATGAACATCGCACCTGCACTGGCTGAAAAGGCGCAGATTACCCAAAACTCCATAGACGTGGCCCGCTCGCTGGGGATCGCCCAGCCGCGAGTGGCGGCGCTCGCGGCCGTGGAGACGGTCAATCCTGATATGCCCGCCACGATCGATGCCGCGTGCCTTGCGAAGATGTCCGAGCGTGGACAGATCAGGGGCGGCATCGTGGACGGGCCGCTCGCGCTGGACAACGCCATATCTCCCGAGGCTGCGAGCCACAAGGGGATCACGAGCCCCGTGGCCGGTCGCGCCGACATACTGATCGTTCCTGACATCGAGGCGGGGAACGTGTTCTACAAAACCCTGGTGTACCTGGCAGGGGGGTGTGCGGCGAGCGTGGTGGTGGGCGCGAGGGCGCCGGTCGTGGTTACGTCGAGGTCTGACTCTCACATGGCCAAGGTGTATTCCCTTGCCCTCGGGGTGCTTCTATCGAGGTGAAGTCCTGGGAGAATACGGGCTTGGTGAAGAAGGAGGTCCAAAGATGAAGGTGTTTGAGGAAATGGGGCGGTACGGGTTCGAGCAGGTGGTTTTCGCAAGCGACGAGGCGTCGGGACTGCGGGCCATCATAGCCATCCACGACACGACCCTTGGCCCTTCGCTCGGCGGGTGCAGGATGTGGCCTTACGCGTCGGAGGAGGACGCCATAGTCGATGCGCTACGGCTCGCGCGTGGGATGACGTACAAGAACGCCGCCGCCGGCCTCGATTTCGGCGGGGGCAAGTCCGTCATCATCGGCGACCCGCGTAAAGACAAGTCTGAGGCGCTCTTCCGGGCGTTCGGGAGGTTCGTGGACACGCTCGGCGGCCGGTACCTCACCGCGGAGGATGTCGGCGTCAGCGTGGAGGACATGGAGATCGTGCATAGCGAGACAGAGCACGTGCTCGGGCTCTCGGCAGCCGCCGGATCCAGCGGCGACCCCTCCCCGGTGACCGCGTTCGGAGTCGTGCGCGGAATGAAAGCGTGCGCGCTGGAAGCCTTCGGGAGCGACTCCCTCAAGGACAGGACCGTGGTGGTGCAGGGCGTGGGCCACGTGGGATACAACGTGGTGAGGCACCTCACTGAAGAAGGCGCGAAGGTCTACGTCACCGACATCTATGAGGACCGGGTCAAGAAGGCGGCCGACGACTTCGGAGCGAAGCCGGTGACAGCCGACAGGCTGTTCGACATCGCTTGTGACGTGTTCTGTCCCTGCGCCCTGGGTGCAGTCATAAACGACGAGACATTGCCGAAGCTAAGGTGCAAGGTCGTGGCCGGAGCAGCGAACAATCAGCTCAAAGAGGAGCGGCACGGTGATGCCCTCGAAGACATGGGAATACTGTATGCTCCGGATTACATCATCAACGCGGGAGGAGTCATAAACGTCGCCGACGAATTCTACGGTTACAACAGGGAGAGGGCGCTGCGCAAGGCTGCGGGCATCTACGACAACGTGCTCAAGGTCATTGAGATAGCGAAGAGGGATGGAATCCCCACGTACAAGGCGGCGGCTCGTCTCGCCGAGGAAAGGATCGCGAGGCTCGGGAGGATCCACAAGGTCTACGTGCCCGCGTAGGCCGGGCAGTGCGTGTGCCGGCAGTTTGCGAACCCATCCCGATCCTGCGCTGGGCAAGACGGAGGCGATCTCTGAACTCATTCCTGGGCCGAGGCGGTGGCGCGGCGCGGGGCGCGGCGCCGCGACCGCCCGCAACCGAAGGGAGGGCCGTGAACGCCCCCTGGCGCGCAGAGGTCCCAGGTGACGAACACAGCGCGAAGAGGAGACGTAGCTTATGGCTTGCAGGGAAGACGGCACGCCTGAAGCCGGGCTTGACCGCCGCAACGGCTTCCGGATTCTCGTCATCAATCCCGGGTCCACCTCGACCAAGATCTCGGTACACGCCGACGCCGACGTGGTCTTCCAGGAAAGCATATCGCACGATAGCGGCGAACTTGCGAAGCTGGGCGGCGTCCTCGGGCAGTACCAGTTGAGGCTTGACTCCATCCTCCGGGCTCTCGAACGGCACGGCGAGCCGGTGGGCGGGCTCGACGCGGTCATCGGGCGGGGAGGCCTCATGAAACCGGTGGAGGGCGGGGTTTACGAGGTCAACGATGCCATGATCCACGACCTCATCGAGGGCGGCTCGGTGCCTCACGCGTCGAACCTCGGCGCGCCTCTGGCGAGGGAGATCGCGACACAGGCCGGGGTGCGGGCATATATCGCCGATCCCATTGTCGTTGACGAGCTGTGGCCGCTGGCGAGGCTCTCGGGTCTACCAGAGATCCCCAGGAGAACCATCTTCCACGCACTGAACCAGAAGGCCGTGGCGAGGCGGGCCGCGAAGGACATGGGGACGCGCTACGAGGACGTCAACCTGGTGGTGGCGCACCTGGGCGGCGGGATAACCGTCGGCGCCCACCTCGAGGGGCGGGTCGTTGACGTGAGCAACGGGCTCGACGGCGAGGGCCCGTTCACCCCGGAGCGGGCCGGGGCGCTTCCCGTCCTCGGCGTGGTGGACCTGTGTTTCTCCTGCAAATACAGCGAGGACGACATGATGAAGAAGCTGGTCGGCGGAGGGGGCCTTATGGCGCACCTCGGGACGAGCGACGCGGTCGAGGTCGAGAGGCGTATCGATGCGGGCGACGAACACGCGAAGCTGATCTACGAAGCCATGGCCTACCAGGTGGCCAAGGAGATAGGGGCATACGCGGCAGTGCTCTCGGGGGACGTCGATGCTATAATCCTCACGGGGGGGCTCGCACACTCGCGCCGCCTGGTGGAGTGGATACGAGACAGGGTAAGCTTCATAGCACCGGTGATGGTGTACCCGGGCGAGAACGAGATGCAGGCGCTTGCCGAGGCCTGCCTCCGGGTCCTGCGGGGCGAGGAGGAGGCCAGGGCGTACAGGTAGGAGGTTTGCGAGATGCCGAAGGTCGTGTTCAACGAGGAGAGGTGCAAGGGGTGCGAGCTGTGCGTGACCTTCTGTCCGAGGAAGATCCTGACCATGGCTGGGCACTTCAACAGCAAGGGGTTTCATCCGGCCACCATAATAGACGAGGAGCGGTGCAACTCCTGTACCGCTTGCGCCCGGATGTGCCCTGAGGTGGCCATCGAAGTCTACAGATAGGGAGGGAGGGCGCGCATGGCTGAGAAGGTCCTGATGAAGGGGAACGAGGCGGTGGCCGAGGCGGCCATAATGGCCGGGTGCAGGTGCTTCTTCGGGTACCCGATAACCCCCCAGAACGAGATTCCCGAGTACATGTCAAGGCGTATGCCAGAGGTGGGAGGGGTGTTCCTGCAGGCCGAGAGCGAGGTCGCCGGGAGCAACATGGTGTACGGCGCCGCGTGCGCCGGAGCTCGGGTCATGACCACCTCATCGAGCCCGGGGATAAGCCTCATGCAGGAGGCCATCTCGTACATGGCCGGGGCCGAGCTTCCGTGCGTGGTCGTGAATATCGTCCGCGGCGGCCCGGGCCTTGGAGGCATACAGGGAGCGCAATCAGACTATTTCCAGGCAACGAAGGGGGGCGGCCACGGGGATTACCACCTTCTGGTGTTCGGCCCGTCCACGGTGCAGGAACTCGTGGACCTTACCATGGAAGCGTTCGACCTTGCCGACATGTATCGCAACCCCGTCATGATCCTCGGCGACGCTATCCTCGGCCAGATGATGGAGCCCGTGGAGATGGGGAAGCGGCCGCCAAGGGCGGATCTTCCGCCGAAAGCCTGGGCCACCACCGGCGCGGCGAGGCGGCCGAAGAACATCATAACATCTCTCTACCTTGACCCCGCGAAGCTGGAGAAGCATAACCTGCGCCTGGCTGAGAAGCATGCACGCATGGCCGCGGAGCAGGTGCGTTACGCCACGCACATGACAGAGGACGCCGACGTGGTGCTGGTGGCTTACGGCACCACGGCGCGCATCGCCCGGGCGGCGCTCGACAGGGCCAGGGAGCGGGACCTGCGGGTCGGGCTCTTCAGGCCGATAAGCCTGTGGCCGTTCCCGTACGAGGCCCTGTCCGCTGCAACCGCGGGCGCGTCGCATGTGCTGGTGGTGGAGATGAGCCTTGGCCAGATGGTGGAAGACGTGAGGCTTGCCCTCGGCGATACGAAGCCTGTGCACTTCTACGGGCGGACCGGCGGCATGAGCCCCTCGCCCAGGGAGATACTGGACGAGATCGTCAAGATCGTGGAGAGGGGGGCATGAGGGATGCAGAAGGTGTTCGGGCGGCCCGAGGCGCTCGCCGAGGTGCCGACTCACTACTGCCCGGGGTGTACCCACGGCATCATTCACCGGCTCATCGCCGAGGTCATCGACGAGCTCGGCGTGCGTGAACGCACCGTGGGCATCTCGCCGGTGGGCTGCGCGGTGCTGGCTTACGACTACTTCGATTGCGATTTCGTCGAGGCTTCACACGGGAGGGCGCCGGCGGTGGCGACGGGGATCAAGCGCGCCCTGCCGAACTCGGTGGTCTTCACCTATCAGGGGGATGGAGATCTCGCCTCCATCGGAGCGGGCGAGATAGTGCACGCGGCATCGAGGGGTGAGAAGATCACGGTCATCTTCGTGAACAACGCCATATACGGCATGACCGGCGGCCAGATGGCCCCCACGACGCTGCCCGGCCAGAAGACCACCACCTCTCCGAGGGGACGCGACACTGAGGTGGCCGGCCACCCCATAAGGGTCTGCGAGCTTCTATCGTCACTGTCAGGGGCTGCGTACATTGCCCGGGTGTCCGTGACGAGCCCTGCCAACGTCGCCAAGGCGAGGCGTGCTGTCAAGAAGGCGTTCGAGACGCAGGTCGAGGGGAAGGGCTTCAGCCTGGTGGAGTTCCTGTCCACTTGCCCCACGAACTGGGGGATGACCCCGGTCGAGGCCCTGAAGTGGGTTGACGACAAGATGGCCGTGTACTACCCGCTCGGGGAATACACCAGGGTTCCGGAGGTGGGCTAGCCGTGCACGAGGAGGTCATCTTCGCGGGGTTCGGCGGGCAGGGCGTGCTCCTCATGGGGCAGCTCGTTACATACGCCGGGATGATGGAGGGCCGTAACGTGACATGGATGCCTTCGTACGGCCCTGAGATGCGCGGCGGCACAGCCAACTGCGGCGTGGTCGTGTCGGAGAAGGAGATCGCCTCACCCCTCGTGAGCGAGCCCACGAGCGTGGTAGCGATGAACAGGCCGTCCCTGGAGAAGTTCCAGGGGATGGTAAGGCCGGGCGGGCTCATCATCTACAATAGCTCTCTCGTGGACGTGAAGCTGGCGAGGAACGATGTCAGGGTGGTCCCTGTGCCGGCCAACCAGATAGCCGACGAGATCGGGGACGTCAGGGTCGCGAACATGGTCGCACTCGGGGCGTACCTCGGCGTAACCGGGGTGGTTGGCGTGGACACGGTGCTGGAGGCGATGAAGAAGGTGTTGCCGGAGCGCCGCCACGGGCTCATCCCGCTCAACCAGAAGGCCATCGCACGGGGGATGGATATCGCGGCCGCAGCGCTCAAGGCGGGGTGAGACTTGGGGCTATTGAGGCCTTATGAGACCGGGGTTTCTCTCGAGGGGGGCATCGATGCCCACGTGGCCGCCGATGCTCTCCTCTCTCTTGCCGTCTACGAGGATCTGCACCCTCGCGATCCCCGGGAACTCCGTCAGGGTGTTGACGATGGACCAGACCAGAAGCTCCTCGGTGCGGCTGCCGCCGGGGAAGCGCGTGCGTATCTCGCTTGAGAAGTCGGCGGTGGCGAGGTCTCCGCTTGTGGTGACGCCGAGCACCCGGGTCCCCTCTGGAATGAGCCTCTCGAGGCCCGTCTCAGGCGCTGGTCCTTTCGCGAGAAGCTCGAGCGCCCCCCGCATGGCGTCGGTCCCCGCAGGAACAGTCGCCCTGACGGGGACGAGATAGGAATCGGTCTGTGTAGTCCGCGCGTAGTACACGGTCACCTCGGCGGCGGGGCGGGGCTGAACGGCTGCCTTCATCTCGGAGACGCGCTTCGACAGCGCCGCGAGATCCGTAAAGGCGCGGTCGAGGTCCTTCTCCACGCGCGCAAGGTCGCGGGTTAGCCTCGTGGACACCCCCACCGACCACCCTGCGAGCGCGAGGGCGATAAAGATAGCGATCCAGAACTGCCACCTGCTCACACTGACTCCCCCTGGTTACTACGGAGTATGCTGCCCCCGATGCGGGGAACATATTCTAATGCGAGATACGACAGAAAGCGGCGTATCCCTGCAAGGAGGCTCGCTGGTGGAACGGTGATGATAAGGGCGAGGACGGGCGTGGTGAAATCGGTGACGTCGCTCGGCCGAGGGGTGCTGAAGGCCGACGTCGTGTGTGAAGGCAGGGCCGCCGAGGCCATGTGCTACGAGGCGCTCACCGGTCCGTGCGCGCCCGGCGACGAGGTCGTCCTGAACACCACCGCGGTCGAGCTCGGCCTTGGCACCGGAGGCCATCATTTCGTGATATGGGTAGCCGGGAGGGACGGCCTCGACATGGCGCCGGGAGCGGGCCACATAATGAAGGTCCGCTACACGCCGATGCAGGTCCGGTGCCTCGCCGTGGAGGAGGAGGCAAGCCCCCACCGTCAGGCGGTGGAGTCCTTTTCGTCGCTGGAGGGCGCGCCCGTGGTGGCCTGCGAGATCCACAGCATGATCGCACCGGTCGCCGCGGGGATAAAGGACACCGCCGGCGACAGGGTGCGGGTGGTGTACGTGATGACAGACGGCGGGGCCCTTCCTCTTGCGTACAGCAGGCTCGTGCCAGAGTTGCGCGAAAAAGGCCTTCTCGACTGCGTCATCACGTGCGGCCACGCGTTCGGCGGGGACCTCGAGGCGGTGAGCCTCTATTCGGCCCTCGCCGCGGCGCGGGCATGCGCGGAGGGCGACGCCATCATCGTCGCGATGGGCCCTGGGCAGGCCGGGACAGGCACGAAATACGGGTTTTCCGGGATCCAGCAGGGGGAGGCGGCCAACGCGGCGTATTCTCTGGGAGGAACGCCGATCGTCGCGCCGCGGGTGAGCTTCTCCGACGGACGGGAGAGGCATTACGGGGTGAGCCATCACACGCTCACGGTGTTGTCGAAGGTGGCCCTGGCAAGGTGCCTCGTTGTCATGCCGGAGCTGGAGCGGCGCCATGAGTGGCGCCATCTCAGGGCGCAGCTCGCCGGGGACGGGATAGACCGGCGCCACGTCGTCCTTGTCGACGACGGACGCCCGGCTGTCGAGCGGCTGAGGCGCGACGGCATTCGCGTCAGCACCATGGGGCGGGGGCTGGATGATGACCCCGCCTTCTTCCTGGCGGCAGGTGCGGCGGGCGTGCTGGCGGGCAAGATCGCGTCCGCTACCTGATGAGGAGGATCTCAGCGGTTCCGGAGCGACGAGAGCAGGTCGCCGAGGGTGGTGTGGCCCCTGGAGAGAAGGGCGAGAGCCTGGAGGATCTCGCGGGGCTTCCCCACGATCCAGATGACGCGCTCCTGCACAACTATGGTCATACCTGGATATGCCCCCCGGATGTGAATTCGGAGACTCCCGCGCCTTTCCCACGGACTTGCCGTGTTCCACGGCACCGCACTGCGGGGGCGGCCCTCCCAGCGAGCCCTCCTGGTGAACCGCTAGTACCAGGAACCCGGGATCCGCCGGCAGGCCTTGGCGAACTTGGGAACCCGTACCGAGCCCGATAACAGGATACGCACCTTCGGGCCGTTTGATGCCATCGGCTCATGATTCGGAGGGATTGACATTGGACGAGTCGCACCTTGTGGAGAGACAGGTGGGTTCAACGGTGGTGTATCGGGGGAACGTCCTCACCTTGCGCGTTGACGACGTCGAGCTTCCCTCGGGTAAGCGCTCGCGGCGCGAAGTTGTGGAGCACCCGGGCGGGGTCGCGGTGGTGGCGGTGGACCGCGACGGTTCGCTGATCCTCGTCCGGCAATATAGATACCCCGTCCGGTCAGCCATCTGGGAGATCCCCGCCGGAAAGCTCGACCCGGGCGAGGACCCGCGTGAGTGTGCCGCGCGCGAGCTTGAGGAGGAAACCGGCTATCGGGCGGCGGTCCTCGAGGAAGTTGTGCCGTTCTACACATCCCCTGGGTTCTGCGACGAGGTGCTGCACCTCTTCTTCGCGAGGGATCTTACCGCGGGGGAGGACCGGCCGGAGGAGGACGAGATCATCGAAACCAGGCGGGTGTCCCGCGTCGGGCTGGATGAGATGATAGCGAGGGGAGAGATCCGCGATGGCAAGACCCTCCTCGGGCTATTCGTGGCGATGTCGAGGGGGCTTATCTGAGTATGGC
Organism: Bacillota bacterium; assembly: GCA_050261335.1. GTDB lineage: Bacteria > Bacillota > SHA-98 > UBA4971 > UBA4971 > UBA6256. Next base: position 3,791 of record JBLNDE010000027.1, on the reverse strand, counting down.
GCAAACTCATGGCGCCATAGCGCCATACTTGGTTCTCACCGGATGCCTCGACGGTCTTCCCCGGACTGGTGCCTCTCGACAGACCCGCTCTTGCACGGCTGGCGCTGCATCCCATGACAGCGGGGACGGCTCCGGGGACGCTGTGGAGGCGTGTGCGGGCCCGTATGGCGACCGCGGCGACCGCGGGGACGTTCAACCCCGCGGCCGCTCGCTGGGTAAGAGGTTGTTGTGGGCGGAGAATAATGGAAGCATGGTGGACATACATATCTAGGGAGGTGGTCCGAAGGAGGATCCTGCGATGCCGGATGATTCGCGCTCCCTGGTGCCTGCCGGCGATTCCCTGAGGCGGCATCTACTCGTCGTTGTCCTGGTCATGCTCATCTTTCTGATGGGCGTCATCTTCGGTTCGCTTTCGGTGAAGGTGCTTCCTGGGAGCCAGAAGGCCGAGCTTGCCGAGGACCTCATGGTGTTCTTCCGCGGCTTCGGCGGCCCAGGGCAAACAGGCGGTGCTGCTGCGGCGTCGCGGCAGGCGCTCTACAACAACCTCAAGACAGTCATCCTCGCTCTGGTGCTGGGCCTTTCTGTCATAGGCGCTCCCGGCATCCTCGTGCTCCTGTTTCTCCGGGGGTTCATCATCGGGTTCACGGTGGGCTTTCTCGTTGATGAGATGGCGGCAAAGGGCATCGTGCTCGCCGCCGTGTCGGTGCTTCCCCAGAACATCTTCATCATTCCCGCGATACTCGCCGGATGCGAGGTGTCGCTGGCATTCGCTGTGACCCTCGCCCAGGACAGGCTGAGCCACAAGCGCGTCCCCATTTACCCGCAGTTCCTGTTGACGGTCATCGTGTCAGCCGGCGCCGCACTCCTCCTCGTCCTCGGGAGCGCCGTGGAGACCTACGTGGCTCCCGTGTTCATCAAACTGGCATCGAGGTACCTGCTCTGAGCATCCGCGTACCTGTTCCGCGCAACGTAAGCTGTCGGATGAGAAACCCGCGCGGGTCTTCCAGTGGGCTTCAGGTCGAAGGCGCCGGGCTCTGTCCGACGACGGATCTGGGGATGGTGCCCCGAGCGCGGCGCGCTTTGACGGAATTTCGCCCACAAGTCATGGGAAATTGCGGATGCCGCCCCAGCGTGCTATACTGGAAACAGCGGGACAGCATGGTAGCTCTGGATTCGTCCGGCGGCGGAGGCGGGGCGGCGTGGTCCTTCTGGATGAGTTCCTCGCGTATCTCGGGGTGGAGCGGGGGCTTGCGCAGAACAGCCTGGAATCGTACGCCAGGGACCTCAATCAGTTCGCGGCGTTTGTGGAGGGGTCTGACGGCAGCGGCCTCGACGAGGTCACCCAGGACACCATCATGGCATACCTTGCGCACCTCAGGCGGCAAGGAAAGGCCACGTCGAGCATATGCAGGCAGCTTGCGGCCATCAGGGGCCTTTACAGGTTCCTCGACCGCGAGGGAAAGATCCAGCACGACCCCACGGTGAACCTGGGCTCTCCGAAGCAGGAGCGGCGCTTGCCGGGGGTGCTCAGCCTGGAGGAGGTCGGGCGGCTTCTCGAGATGCCCGGCACGCACACCCCGGCGGGAGTGCGCGACAGGGGAATGCTGGAGGTGCTGTACGCCACCGGCATGCGCGTGTCGGAACTTGTGTCGCTCGACATCGGCGACCTGAACGTGGAGATGGGCTACGTGAGGTGCCTGGGGAAGGGGTCCAAGGAGAGGATCATCCCAGTGGGCCGCGTAGCGTCGGGATGGGTGGAGGCCTACCTTCGCTCCGCCAGGCCGAAGCTGGTGAGAAGCCGCGCCGAGAGCGCCCTGTTCGTCAACGCGCGTGGCAGGAGGATGACAAGACAGGGCTTCTGGAAGATAATCAAGGCGTATGCGGCGAAGGCGGGCATCCAGAAGCACGTAACCCCTCATACGCTGCGCCACTGCTTTGCGACGCATCTCCTCGAGAACGGCGCCGACCTCCGGTCGGTCCAGGAGATGCTGGGTCACGTGGACATAGCGACCACCCAGGTCTACACCCACCTCGCCAGGGGAAAACTCAAAGAGATATACGATGCCGCCCACCCGCGGGCAAGGGGCGCGGGCGCAGGAAAGAGGGGCGCGAAGTGAGAGCGTACGACATCATCCTCAAGAAAAGGCGCGGCGAGGAGCTGTCACGGGACGAGATAACCTTTCTTGTAAACGGGTTCACCCGCGGGGACATCCCCGACTACCAGATGGCGGCCTGGTGTATGGCAGTATTCTTTCAGGGGATGGGCGCGCGTGAGACACGCGACCTCACCACCGCCATGGCGAGGTCGGGGGAAACCGTGGATCTCTCCCCGATCCGTGGCATCAAGGTGGATAAGCACAGCACAGGCGGGGTCGGGGACAAGACCACCCTCGTGCTGGCACCACTCGTGGCCGCGGCCGGGGTGCCGGTGGCAAAGATGTCAGGGCGCGGCCTGGGTCACACCGGCGGCACCCTCGACAAGCTCGAGTCGATCCCGGGATTTGGCGTGGACCTTGCCCGCGAAGCCTTCGTTCGGAACGTGAACTCCATCGGAGTTGCGGTCGTCGGGCAGACTGCGGCCGTGGCGCCGGCCGATAAGAAGCTGTACGCCTTGCGCGACGTGACGGCCACCGTCGACAGCATGCCGCTCATAGCGAGCAGCGTATGCAGCAAGAAGCTGGCGTGCGGCGCCGACGCCATCGTGTTCGATGTCAAGGTGGGCACCGGGGCGTTCATGAAGTCCGAGGACGAGGCGCTGGCCCTTGCGCGGCTCATGGTGGAAATAGTGGAGGGCGCCGGGCGCAGGGCGGCGGCCGTCGTGAGCGACATGAACCAGCCGCTCGGGCGCGCGGTCGGCAACGCGCTGGAGGTCAGGGAGGCCATCGACACTCTGCGCGGGTCGGGCCCGCCCGACCTTGTCGAGCTTTGTCTCACCTTGGGGTCTCTTATGCTGGTGCTCGGAGGGACGGCCCCGGATACGGGCCGGGCCAGGGAGACCCTCATGGGTCTGCTCGAGAGGGGAGCGGCCCTCGCCAAGTTCGCCCAGTTCGTAGCAGCTCAGGGCGGGGATGCAGGCGTCGCCGAGAGCCCTGAGATCCTCCCGCACGCAAGGTACACCGCCCTCGTGCCGAGCCCTGGGACAGGTTACGTGACGGCCATCAATGCGGAGCAGGTCGGGGTTGCCGCGATGATGCTGGGCGCGGGCCGCCGGGTCAAGGACGAGCCGGTGGACCCGGCTGCCGGGCTTGTCGTGGCGAAGAAGATCGGCGACCCGGTGGTGGAGGGCGAACCCCTGGCCACGCTACACACGAATAACCGGTCAAACATCGACGAAGCCTCGCACCTCGTGGCGTCTGCGTATACTCTTTCGCAGACGGCCATGTCGCCGCCACGCCTCATCAAGCACGTCATCGGCGCTTAGCACTACTGTGTTACGTGTGGATCTCGCGGTATTGCCGCTGCTTGACTATTCAGTCGCTTCAGTTGACGGTTGACGTAGGTCACGCGTGTTTCGCTAAGCGTTCCCCGCGTCATCGTTGACAGCTATCAGGTGACGCACCTCACCCGTCACAGCCATACGCGTTCCCGACGTCACATGTGCCAGGGGGCGCGTGACGTGCGTCACTCGTCGGGCTCTTGCCATTCCGCACGTCACGCATAAGCAGTCAACCGGTGACGTGCGTCATCGTTCCCGCCTTATCCGTTCCCTCCTTCACAGGTTCCTCATGAAGAGTTCCATACGTCACGCATTCGCGCCTGATCCGTGACGTGCATCATCACTGCCGCCCTAT